>NZ_DASPIS010000049.1:0-183154 GCF_035628975.1 Azospirillum sp.
CCTCGCCACACTGCGCAAGATCGCCCTCAACGTCTTAAACCGAGCACGCCCAGACGTCTCCATCCGACGCAAGCGCAAACGCTCAGGATGGTCCGACGATTTCGCCAGATCAATCCTCGGCCAAATGCGATGACCCTGGGGGACTGCCGCCGCTCCATTGCAAAAATGCTCCCGCAAAGCTCCTACCCCCTCTCCCGCGAAGCGGGGGAGGGATGGGGAGGGGGCACGTGTGTTGGATGGGGCCACCCGCGCGAGCACCTTCCCACCCTCCCAAATTGTCGGTAGGCTGAACCGTCCCACCTGACCGGGCGGTTCCGTGCTCCGCATCCTGCCGCTGTTGTGCCTCGTCCTGCTGGTGCTCACCGGGTGCGGCATCGATGCCGACCAGGATATCCTGTGCCGGAAACTGATCCCGGCCTTCGAACCCGGTCCCGTCACCGAACTGTCCACCCGCTCTTACGCCGAGGACCGGCGGGTTCTGCGCATCGATTACCGCAGCGGCGACCAGCGCCACTGGATCGCCTGCCGCTTCGCCGGAACCGGCATGGAGGAGGGGCGGCGGACGCTCGTTTCTGTGGCGACCGACCGCACCGGCTGGCTGACCGACATGCGCTTCGCCATGCTGCAGCAGTGGCTGCGCATCAAGCCGCCGCGCGATGCCGGAGGGGCAGGCGCGGCGGTGGAGCGTGCGCCGCCGACCCGTTGGACGCCCGTCCTGTTCCTGATCCAGCAGATCGTCAACGCCGCCACCGTCGCCTGCGTCTACGGGCTGCTGGCGCTGGGCTACACGCTGGTCTACGCCATTCTCGGCCAGATCAATCTGGCGATGGGGGAACTGACGATGCTCGGCGCCATGCTGACGGCGATGGCGGCGGCCGGGCTGGGCATGGCCGGCTGGGCGACATGGCCGCCGGCTTTGCTGGGCGTGCTGGTGCTGGCGATGGGCTTCACCGCGGTGCAGGGCTGGACGATGGACCGGCTGGTGTTCCGCCGCCTGCGCGGGGTGCGCAGCCACACGCCGCTGATCGTCGCGGTCGGGTTGTCCATCGCCTATCAGGAGGGGGTGCGGCTGCTGCATGGCGCCCGCGACTGGTGGCCGGCGCCGGTACTGACCGGCCGCCACGACCTGCTGAGCGACGGCGCCTTCACCGTCACCGCGCTGACGGCGCAGTTGGCGATCCTGGCGCTGACCGGCGGGCTCTATGCCCTGTTGTGGGGGATCATGCAGCGCACCGCCTTCGGCCGGGCGCATCGCGCCTGCACCGATGACATCGCGGCGGCGGAATTGGTGGGGGTGGACGTCAACCGCACGGTGGCGGCGACCTTCGCCATCGGTGGCGGATTGGCCGCGGCAGCGGGGGCGGTGATCGCGCTGTATTACGGTGGGGTGAACTTCTTCACCGGCTACCTGATCGGCTTCAAGGCGCTGGCCGCGGCGGTGGTCGGCGGCATCGGCTCGGTGCCGGGGGCGATGCTCGGCGGTGCCCTGCTGGGGCTGGTGGAGACCTTCTGGTCAGCGTACTTCGCCATCGCCTACAAGGACATCGTGGCGTTCGGGCTGCTGACGCTGTTCCTGATCTATCGGCCGCAGGGGCTGTTGGGGCAGGCGCGGGGGAGGGGGGATTAGGGGGGTTCGCTGTGGGTGCCCCCTCCCTCCCGCTTCGCGGGTCCCTCCCTCCCCCGCCTTCGGCGGGAGAGGGGGAGTTTGCAGCGCGGCGGCAGTCCCCTCTCCCGCGAGAGCGGGGGAGGGTTAGGGAGGGGGCAAACAGCCCCTTACAGCGCGCGCACGTCCGCCAGATGCCCCGTCACCGCCGCCGCCACGGCCATCGCCGGGCTGACGAGATGGGTGCGGCCGCCGCGGCCCTGACGGCCTTCGAAGTTGCGGTTGGAGGTCGAGGCGCTGCGCTCGCCGGGAGACAGACGATCGGCGTTCATCGCCAGGCACATGGAGCAGCCCGGCTCCCGCCACTCGAAGCCGGCCTCGGTGAAGATCTTGTCCAGGCCCTCTTCCTCGGCCTGCTCCTTGACCAGACCCGAACCGGGGACCACCAGGGCGCGGACGCCCTCGGCGACCTTGCGGCCCTTGGCGACCTCGGCGGCGGCGCGCAGGTCTTCGATGCGGCCGTTGGTGCAGGAGCCGATGAAGACGGTGTCCACCTTCACCTCGGTCAGCGGCTGGCCGGGGGTCAGGCCCATGTAGGCGAGCGAGCGCTCGACGGCGGCACGCTTGCCGGCGTCGGCGATCTCGGCCGGGTTCGGCACGGTCGCGGTGATCGGCAGCACGTCTTCCGGGCTGGTGCCCCAGGTGACCTGCGGAACGATGTCGGCGGCGTTCAGCACGACGGTGGCGTCATAAACCGCGCCCTCGTCCGACGGCAGCGTCTTCCAGTACTGGACGGCCTGCTCCCAGGCGCCGGCTTTCGGGGCCAGGGCGCGGCCCTGGACATAGGCGAAGGTCTTCTCGTCCGGGGCGATCAGGCCGGCGCGGGCGCCGCCTTCGATCGCCATGTTGCAGACGGTCATGCGGCCTTCCATCGACAGGTCGCGGATGGCTTCGCCCGCGAATTCGATGACGTAGCCGGTGCCGCCGGCGGTGCCGATCCGGCCGATGATGGCCAGCACGATGTCCTTGGCGGTGACGCCCGGGTTCACCTTGCCGTCCACGCGGATCAGCATGTTCTTTGCCGGCTTCTGCAGCAGGGTCTGGGTGGCCAGCACATGCTCCACCTCCGACGTGCCGATGCCGAAGGCCAGGGCGCCGAAGGCACCATGCGTGGCGGTGTGGCTGTCGCCGCAGACGATGGTGGCGCCGGGCAGGGTGAAGCCCTGTTCCGGGCCGACGATGTGCACGATGCCCTGGCGGACGTCGTCCATCGGGAAGTAACGAACGCCGAAGTCGCGGGCGTTCTTGTCCAGCGTCTCCACCTGGATCCGGCTTTCCTCCTCCACGATGCCCTTGGAGCGGTCGGTGGTGGGGACGTTGTGGTCGGGGACGGCGAGAGTGGCTTCCGGACGCCGCACCTTGCGGCCGGCGACGCGCAGTCCTTCGAACGCCTGCGGACTGGTCACTTCATGGACCAGATGGCGGTCGATGTAGAGGATGCAGGTGCCGTCGTCCTGGCGATGCACGACGTGGCTGTCCCAAATCTTGTCGAACAGAGTGCGCGGCTTGGACATCGGAAAAACTCTCTCTCGCGGTACGACAGGCGCAGAACAATCGGAGGCCGCACCATAGCCTTGTGTCGCGCCGGGGACAAGCGCGGCCATACGTCTTTCGCCGCAAGCCTGTCCCCCGCAACATTCTATCGCGCTAAGCCCTTACGGCAGCATCTTGCCGGGGTTCAGCAGGCCCTTGGGATCGAGCGTCGCCTTGATGGCGCGCAACATGTCGAACTCCACCGGCCCCTTGATCACCGGCATCTCGTCCTTCTTGAAGCGGCCGACGCCATGTTCGGCGGAGATGGAGCCGTCGAGCTTGAAGATCACCTCGTTCACGACGTGGCAAATCTCGTCCCAGCGGTCGAGATAGGCCTTGGTGTCGGCACCCTCGGGCTGGCTGAGGTTGAAGTGGATGTTTCCATCGCCGACATGGCCGAAGGGGGTCGGGCGAATGCCGGGGCAGGCCTGCGCCACCGCCGCTTCGGCCAGTTCGAGGAACTCGGCGACGCGGGAAACCGGGATCGACACGTCGTTCTTGATCGAGCCGCCTTCGAACTTCTGCGCTTCGACGATGGCTTCGCGGATGAACCACAGCTGCTTGGCCTGGGCGTCCGACTGGGCCAGCGTGGCGTCGGTCGCCAGTTCCGCCTCGAACGCCTCGCCCAGCGCGGTCTCCACCGTCTCCTGGAAGGCGTCGGACTGGGTGCCGGCGGTCAGCTCGGTCAGGACATACCAGGGCGACGGCTCCGACAGCGGGTCGATGGTGCCGGCGACATGGCGAAGGGCGAAGTCCAGGCAGCGGCGCGACATCAGCTCGAAGGCCGACACGGCGTCGCCCGAGGCGGCGCGCAGGCGGGCCAGCAGCTCGATGGCGGCGGCGGGGCTGGGCACGGCGACGAAGGCGGTGATCGACTGGCGCGGGCGCGGGAACAGCTTCAGCACCGCGGCGGTGACGATGCCCAGCGTGCCCTCGGCGCCGACGAACAGGTTCTTCAGGTCGTAGCCGGTGTTGTTCTTGCGCAGCCGGCGCATGCCGTCCCAGACGCGGCCGTCGGCCAGCACCACCTCGAGCCCCAGAACGAGGTCGCGGGTGTTGCCGTAGCGCAGGACGTTGATGCCGCCGGCATTGGTGGAGATCAGGCCGCCGATCTGCGCCGTGCCCTCCGCCCCCAGGCTGAGCGGGAACAGGCGGTCGGCGTCGGCCGCGGCCTCCTGGATGCTGGTCAGCACCACGCCGGCCTCCACCGTCATGGTGTAGTTCAGCGTGTCGATGTCGCGGATGCGGTTCATGCGCGACAGGCTGAGCACGATCTCGCGCCCCTCCTCATAGGGGATCGAGCCACCGACGAGGCTGGTGTTGCCGCCCTGGGGCACGATGGGGATGCCGGCCTCGGCGCAGACCTTGACGACCGCCGCGACTTCCTCGGTGCTGGCCGGGCGGACCACCGCCGGGCTGTTGCCCTTGAAGCGCCCGCGCCATTCCGACAGGTAGGGCGCCATGTCGGCGGCGTCGGTGAGAATGCCGGACGGGCCGACGATGGCGCGGATCTGGTCGAGGGCGGCGGCGATGTTGGTCATGGCGCGGGGTCCGGCAGGTGGAAAGGCCAATGGCCCCCTCCCCAACCCTCCCCCGCTTCGCGGGAGAGGGGGCCTGCTCCCTCCACTGCCGACAGGCGGGGGAGGGTTGGGGAGGGGGCCAAACGCGACACTTCTACAATCTAGCCGCCCCCATTTCCATGCAACTGTTGCGCAGACCAGCCGCCACGCGGCTCGTCAGCTCCGCGGCGCGGCGGCGCGGCGCAGGCGGTCGTTGATCGCCATGCCCAGACCGACCTCCGGGATCGGCATCACGGCGATGCGGCGGGCGCCGCTCTGGTCCAGGCTGCGCAGGTGGGAGAACAGGTTGGCCGCGGCCTCGTTCAGGTCGCCTTCCAGGCTCAGGTTCAGGCGGGTGGTGCCGCCGAAGACGAAACGGTCGGGGCCGAAGGTCAGGAAGGCCTCGTCCTCTTCCGCCGAGGAGGCGTTGAGGCGCACCGCGGCGTTGGGCGCGTAGTGGCTTTCCAGCTGGCCGGGCGACTTGGGCGCCATCGGATCGCCGGCCGACAGGCGGACCGGGCCGATCAGCCGCTCCATCTCGTCGGGCAGCACGGCGCCGGGGCGCAGCAGCACGGCCTCCGGGCCGGTCAGGTCGATGACGGTGGACTCCAGCCCGACCATGCATTTGCCGCCGGTGACGATGGCGTCGACCCGGTCGCCCAAGCTTTCCAGCACATGGTGCGGCGTGGTCGGGCTGACGGCGCCGGAGCGGTTGGCGCTGGGCGCTGCGATCGGCTTGCCGGCGGCGCGCAGGATGGCCTGGGCCACCGGGTGGTTGGGCACGCGGATGGCGATGCTGTCCAGCCCGGCGCTGACCAGCAGCGACAGCGCGGAGTTGGCCGGGCGCGGCACGACCATGGTCAGCGGGCCTGGCCAGAACTGCGTCGCCAGATCGTGGGCGCGGTCGTCGAACAGGCCCCAGGAGTGGGCGGCGGCCAGATCGGGGACATGGACGATCAGCGGATTGAACTGCGGCCGGCCCTTGGCGGCGAAGATGGCGGCCACGGCGCGGTCGTCGGTGGCGTCGGCGCCCAGGCCATAGACCGTCTCGGTCGGGAAGGCGACCAGACGGCCGGCGCGCAGCAGCTCGGCCGCGCGGGCAATGCCGGCGGGGGTGGCCGGGATCAGCGCCGGGCGCTTTTCACCGGTATCGGGTGCGGAATGGTCGGTCACGGCGTCTTTCTAGCCCGTGCGGCAAACCTGTCAATCATGATGGGGGTCAATTCGCGCGGTTGCACCGGTGCCATGCCCAAGGTTATGAGGGGAGTGCGCAATCACCGAACACAACATGATGGGTGCGGGCATGACGGGCAAGGTCTTCACCGTGGCGCAGCAGAAAGGCGGCGCCGGCAAGACCACGCTGGCCGCACACCTCGCCATCGCCTGGGCGCAGCTTGGATACAAGGTCGCCACCGTCGACATCGACCCGCAGGGCAGCCTGACCCGCTGGCACGCCGTCCGGGCCGAGGCCACCGGTGGTCAGCCCGGCTTCACCCATGTACAGATCACCGGCTGGCGCACCCAGGCGGAGGTGGAGAAGCTGGCGAGAAGCCATGACATCGTGGTGGTCGACAGTCCGCCCCATGCACAGACGGAGGCGCGCATCGCCGTCCGCGCCGCCACGCTGGTGATCGCCCCGGTGCAGCCGAGCCCGATGGATCTGTGGGCGGTCCACCCGACCATCGATCTGGCCGGGCAGGAGAAGCGTCGTCTGCTGCTGGTGCTGAACCGGGTTCCGCCGCGCGCCCGCATTGCCGACGAGCTGATCGCCAAGGTGCATGAACTGGTCGCCCCGCCGACGGTCGAACTGGCGATTGCGCAGGTCGGAAACCGCACCGCCTATGCCGGCACGCTGATGACCGGCCTGTCGGTGACGGAGGCCGCGCGCAAGACGCAGGCGGCGGCGGAGATGCAGGCGCTGGCCGAGGAAATTTTGGGGCGGGTTTGAGGGGGAAGGGGCTGTTGCAGTGATTGCCCCCTCCCTAACCCTCCCCCGCTAACGCGGGAGAGGGAACTCCGCCGCTTCGGCAGTTAAGTCACGCTGACAAGCGTCCTGCCCCCTCTCCCGCGAAGCGGGGGAGGGATGGGGAGGGGGTATCGTCAGCCGACAGCCCCCAATCCCACTCAGTCCTTGATCTCGCCCATCGCCGACTGGATGTAGTTGGCCAGACCGATGTCGTCGATCAGGCTCAACTGGGTTTCCAGATAGTCGATGCGCTCCTCCGACGCTTCCAGCAGTTCGGACAGTTCGTCGCGCGACACGTAGTCGGCCTTCTCCTCGCACACGGCGATGGCGTGGGCGATGCGGTCGCGGGCTTCCTGCTCGGCGGCGAGGTCGCTGGACAGGATTTCCTGCACATTCTCGCCGATGTGCAGCTTGCCCAGATCCTGCAGGTTGGGGATCGCCTCGATGAAGAGGATGCGTTCGATGATCTCGTCCGCGCTCTTCATCACCTCGATCGAGGCGTGATACTCCCACTTGCCCAGCGCCTTGACGCCCCAGTTCTTCAGCATGCGGGCGTGCAGGAAATACTGGTTGATCTGGGTCAGCTGGTCCTTCAGGACGATCTGCAGCTGGGCGATGACGTCGCTGTTGCCTTTCATGATCCGTCCTCCGCTCAGCTCGGGAAGCCGCCCATGGCCGACTGCAGATAGTTCTGCAGACCGAGCATGTCGATCAGGCCGAGCTGCTGTTCCAGCCAGTGGGCATGGTCCTCTTCCGTGTCGACCAGCAGTTCCAGTAGGATGCGGCGGGTGTCGTAATCCTTCACCTGCTCGCAATAGGCGATTGCCTCCTTCAGGGCGGCCACCACCTCATATTCCAGGTTCAGGTCGTTCCGCATCATCTCCGGAACGGTCTTGCCGATGTGAATCGGGTCGCGGCTGGCGACGTCGGGCGTGCCTTCCAGGAACAGGATGCGGCGGATCAGCTTATCGGCATGCTCCAGCTCTTCCACCCGCTCGTGCGAGATGCGCTCGCTCAGCGCCTTGAGGCCCATGTCCTCCATCGACCGCGCGTGGGACAGATACTGGTCGGCCGCGCTCAACTCGCCGGTGAGCAGCTTGTTCAAACGGTCCAGGACCCCTTGATCGCCTTGCATGGCAGGATTCTCCGAAATAGACGATTTGTCGCACCTTGGCACAACCGAAGGACTCGCACAATAAAAATATCCCTTTCGGATAAAGATGTAGTTGATAGTCACTATCAATTGGACCGGATTCCGGATGCCCAAAATACAGTCAAGGCCACTTCCCTGTTTTGCGAATCAATGTCAATTGCGATTGGAGAGGATTGCAGTGAATTCCCCGCCCCGGATTGCGGTTTTTGACTTGCGCCGGCGCAGCGATGCTTGAGCGGGAGAACAGGCCCGTCCGCTTGCCGGTTCCCCCCCACGCAATCGGGCCGCCGCATTGAGGCAGGGGCCGTTCCGTGCTAACAGACCGCGGGATTTCTCCGCCCTTCTTTCCAACGACAGCCGGATTGCGGCCATGACGACGACCTCCTCCTCGGCCCCCGCCTCGGAGTTTCTGCGCACCCTGCAGGAGCGCGGATTCATCCATCAGTGCACCGATCTCGCCACGCTGGACGAGCGGGCGCAGAAGGGGCCGATCGTCGCCTATATCGGCTTCGACTGCACCGCCGACAGCCTGCATGTCGGCAGCCTGCTGCCGATCATGATGCTGCGCTGGCTGCAGAAGACCGGCCACAAGCCGATCGTCCTGATGGGCGGCGGCACCACCAAGATCGGCGATCCGTCCGGCAAGGACGAGGCGCGCCAATTGCTGACCGACGAGGTGATCGCCGGCAACATGGCGGGCATCAAGCGCATCTTCGGCCGCTATCTGACCTTCGGGGACGGGCCGACCGATGCGGTGATGGCGAACAATGCCGACTGGCTGGACGAGTTGAAATACATCCCGCTGCTGCGCGACATCGGCCGCCATTTCACCATCAACCGCATGCTGTCCTTCGAATCGGTCAAGCTGCGGCTGGACCGCGAGCAGCCGCTGACCTTCCTGGAATTCAACTACATGATTCTCCAGGCCTACGATTTCGTGGAGCTGAAGCGCCGCTACGGCTGCAGCTTGCAGATGGGCGGGTCGGACCAGTGGGGCAACATCGTCAACGGCGTCGAGCTCGGCCGCCGCACCGACGGGGCGGAGCTGTTCGGCCTGACCACGCCGCTGCTGACCACGTCGTCGGGCGCCAAGATGGGCAAGACCGCCGCCGGTGCGGTGTGGCTGACCGCCGACAAGCTCAGCAGCTACGATTTCTGGCAGTATTGGCGCAACACCGAGGATGCCGACGTCGGCCGCTTCCTGCGCCTCTACACCGAACTGCCGCTGGATGAGGTCGCCCGTCTGGAAAACCTGCAGGGCGCCGAGATCAACGAGGCCAAGAAGATCCTCGCCAACGAGGTGACCAAGCTCGCCCATGGCGAGGAAGCCGCGCTCGAAGCCGCCGAGACCGCCCGCCGCGCCTTCGAGGAAGGGGCCGCGGCCGAAGGCCTGCCCAGCATCGAGGTCGCCCGCGCCGAGCTGGAAGCCGGGATGCCGGTGGTCGATCTGCTGGTGTCCGCCGGTCTGGCGGCGTCGAAGGGCGAGGCGCGCCGGCTGATCAAGGGCGGCGGCGCCAAGCTGAACGACGGGCCGATCGCGGACGAGACGGCGAAGGCGACGACGGCGGATCTGAACGCGGACGGCGTGGTGAAGCTCAGCGCCGGCAAGAAGCGGCATGTGCTGGTGAAAATGGGGTGAGTGCTTGGGGGTAACGTGCCGTTGCCCCCTCCCTAACCCTCCCCCACCTTCGGTGGGAGAGGGGACTGCCGCTGAACTCCCGCAAAGTTCCTACCCCCTCTCCCGCGATCGGACCGGCCTTTGGCCGGCCGAGGGCGGGGGAGGGATGGGGAGGGGGCAAGCCGCGCGACCACTTCCCTCTCACCGCGTATGCGCCTCCGGCGGCGGCCTGTTGTCCGGCGTCGGCGTCCCGTCGCCGCCCAGGAAGAACAGGTTGCGCAGGAAGCCCGGCGCCAGCACCGCCAGCGGGTTGACCGACACGTCGGGGTCGGACAGCGGCCCCTGGACATGCCAGGTGGCGGAGAAGATGCCCTGGCCCTCGCCGCCGCTCAGCACGTCGCCCAGCAGCGGGATTTGGCCGATCAGGCGGTTGAGGCCATAGACCGGAACGATGGTGCCGCGGAGGTTGGCGGTCTCGGTCTCCAGATCGACCTGTCCCTCGAGCGTCAGGCCGAGCGCCGAACCCGAGGTGCGCAGGTCCTTCAGGGTCAGCAGGCGGCCCTCCTTGCGGAACTCCGCCGACATGCGGCCGAAATTGACGCCCTTGCCGCCGCCCAGCAGCTCGGCGAATCCTGATGGCGAGATGGCGTTGAGGATGCGCGCCAGGGCGGGCACGTCGAGCAGCGTGTAATCGAGGATTTCCGCCTTGCCGACGATGGCGGCATCCGCCCGCGGTTCCACCGACCGGCCGGAGAGGGTCAGCCGGCCGCCGCGCATGCGGTCGTTCAGGTCCGTCGCCTGCAGGGCGGAGCCCAGATCGTCGGCGTTGATGGCGAGGTCGTAGGCCCCCTGCGCCCCCGGCCGCCATTTCATCGACACGCCGCCGCCCTCGCTGCGCCCGGTGAGGTCCAGCAGGGTCCAGGCCGCGGTGTCGCGCCGCATGGTTCCGGCGACCTGCCGCAGCCGGCGTCCCTCGCCGAACACCACCGAATCGAACTTGATGGCGACGTCCAGCGGCGTCTTGCGGCCGTCGCCGCTCCGCGCCCGCTGCGGGTCGGGGGTGACCGCGCCCTCGCCGGACGGCGTCTTGCCGGTCAGGCCGCGGGCATCCAGGCTGCTGCCGGTGATGGTGCCGGCATAGCCGCCGGCCGGACCGCCGGGCTTCGCCGGCGGCAGAACGGTCAGGTCGGCGCGCAGGTCGGTCTGGCCCAGCTTGAAGCTGGGGGTCTGCACCCGCGCCACCCGCTTGCCGCCGTCGGCCAGTTCAAGGTTGGTGATGGCCTTCAGCCCGCCGGCATCGACGGTCAGGTTGCTGATCCGGGTCGGGCGGTCCTTGTCGAACTCCAGCGTCAGCTTGCCGGTGCCGGGCTTTCCGGGTGGCTTGGCCCAGGCCAGTTCCTCGATGGACAGCCGGGTCTTCTCCAGGTTCAGGTTCGCCGTCAGCGCCAGCTTGTGGCGGCGGTCCACCGTGAACAGGATGTCGGCGCCGAAGGGGCCCTGCACCCGGTCTTCCAGGTCGATGCCGTGGGCGCGCAGGTCGTCGGCGGTGGCGTCGCCCTTCACCGCGATGCGGGTGCGCGGGCCCTTGGCCGCGCTGTCGAACGACTCGTTCCAGTCCACGGTGACGGGGATGCCGTCCAGTTTGGTGGCGCCCTTGATCTGCATGGCCTTGAGGTCGAGCGCCAGCGACAGTTCGCCCTCGGTGGCGTTCATCCCGGCCGCCACCTTCTCCACCGCCACCTTGTGCAGCTTGCCGGCCACTTCCAGGTCCAACTGCTCCACCTTCAGGTCGACCAGCAGCGGGAAGGCGAAGTGAAGCTGCGCTTCCGCCGTGCCCTGGGTGCGCTTCGGGTCCATCTCCAGCTTGGTTGGATAGCCCAGCGGCGGCATGTCGATCAGGGTCAGGATCGAGCGCACCGGCCCCTGGACCGGAATGCGGATGTCCATCGTCTCCTTGCCGACGTCCAGCCCGCCGATCACCACCTTGCCGTCGCCGATCTCGATGTCACCCGATTTCGGATCGGCGATTCGCCCGCCCTTGGTCTGGATGGTGAAGGTCTTGCCGTCGGTGGTCGCCTCCATCCCGGCGCCGGTCACCGGCGTCAGGTCGTGGAAATAGCGGACGCTGATGTCCTCCCCGGCCATGGTCGCCAGGAAGCGCGTCATCTCCGGCTCGGCCGGCCGGTCGAGCGGCAGCGACAGCGCCACCTCGGCGCGCGCCTCCGTCACCGTGCCGCGCGACAGGTTGGTGGTCACCCACTCCCGCGCGTTGGGGCCGGCAACCTTCGGCCAGTAGCGGCGCAACTCGTCCAGCGCCATGCCGCGCGCGCTCGCCTGCGCCTCCACCGCCATGCGGTCGCCCTGGCGCAGGGCGGTGCCGCTGGCTTCGACACGCGGCTGCGGCCCGCCGGCCTCGCCCAGAACCGCCGTCAGGCCGTCCAGCGCGATGCGGTCGCGGTCGCCATGCAGGCGCAGCCGGGCCGACTCGACAGGCACGGGCCCTTCGAACAGGTCCGGACGGTGCAGATGGCCTTGGCCGGCGGTGAGGTCGGCCTTGCCGGAGGTCGGCTGCAGGGACGGATCGAAAGCGATTTCCACGGTGCCGGACAGCGGCAGGGCGGCGGCCTTCAGCGGCTCCAGCATCGGGGCGATGCCGGCGAGCGCCGCGGGGGTGACGCCGGTCAGGCGCGCCGCCGCCCGCCCGTCCTTGCCGGGTCCCTGCTGCCCCGACAGCTCCAGCCCGGCGGTCCGGCCGCCGGCAGTCAGCGACAGCGACGCCTGGAGATCGCGCCCCCGGCCGGTCTCCGTCAGCTCGCCCCGGCCGCTCAGCGCCAGCGGCTCGCCGCCGTCCGCAGACGCCGCCATCAGCGACAGATCGTCCACGCGCAGCCGCCGTCCCGGAACGTCCAGGTTGCCGCGCAAGGCCACGCTCTGCACGGCGAGCGGTTCCGGCCGCAGGGCGGGCAGCGTGACGGTGCCGGCACCGCCGCGCAGGTTCAGGTCGAGCGTCGACGGCTCGAACCGCGGATCGAGCTTGGCCGTGACCGTGCCCGACAGCGGCAGCTTCACCGCGGCCAGCGGCGCCAGCGCCGGCCCGACCTCCGCCAGCGCCGCCGGCTCCAGGCCTTCGACGGACAGGGTCAGGTCGGTGGTGGAGTCGGCAAGGTTGAAATGGCCGGAAGCGGCGACGGTCACCGGGCGGCGGTTCGCTTCCCCCTGGTTCTGCGTGCCGAGGTCGAGGGTCAGGCGGGCACGGCCCTGGGCACCGTGGTCGTCGCGGGTCAGGATCATGTCGGCGCGGGTCGCATGCCAGGAGAGATCCAGCATGCGGTTCTCGATCCGCAGATCGGCTCCCACCACCGACAGCCGGCGCAGCAGCCCCAGCGGCCGGTCGATGTCGGGCGGCCGGCGCAGGCTGTCCAGCGCCTCGTCCAGCAGGTCGGGGCCGTCGCTTTCGCGCTTCTGCACCGACTCCGTGTCGGACCGCACATCGAAGGCGAGGCTGCCGTCGGCCCGCCGCAGCACGCTGAGGCGCGGCCTGACCAGATCGAGGCGCGTCGGCGACAGCGTGCCGCGCAGCAGCGCCGCAACGGAGAAGCCGATGCCCATCTCCGGCACCGCGGCCAGTTCCGCCCCGTCGGCGTTCAGCGCCTGCACCCGCCGGGCGCGCAGGTCGAGACGCCGCGCGCCGCCGCCGCTTTCCAGCGTGTCCTCATCCTCCAGCGACAGCACCAGCTCGCCGACATCGATGCGGAACCGGCCGTCGCGGTCGCCCAGCGCCTCTTCGACATAGGGGATCAGCGGGTCGAGCGCGATCGGCCCCTGCGACAGCCGCCAGGCGAACAGCCCGCCCGCCGCCAGCGCCACGGCTCCGATGCCGGTCAGCGTCAGGCCGAGAATCTTGGCGGTGCGCCGGATCACGGGGCACCATGAAGGGAGGAGAGGGCGCGCGAATCGGCCCGATTGACGTTCTCTCCCGACGCGTGCAGCTTTCTGCACATGTTTTGAGCAGGAAAGACCGTCCCCATGTCCAGCCCCGTTCCGTTCGCAGCCCCCTTGCCGAAACCCTTCGACGCCGCGCAGGCGGTGCTGGGGATGGAGCGCTGGCGCCAGCAGGCCGCCGCGGCGGAACCGGAAACGCGGGCCTGGGCGGACGCCTTCGCCGATTCGGAACCCGGCCGTACACTGGTCGATGCGGTGTGCGGCAACAGCCCGTATCTCGGCCATATCCTGACGCGGGAACTGTCCTTCGTCCGGCGGGTGATGGAGGACGGGTTCGACGCCAGCTTCGCCGGGCTGATCGCCGCGCTCCATGCCGAGCATGGCGATGAGAAGTCTATGGACCGGCTGATGGCCGGGTTGCGGGTGGCGAAGCGGCGCGCCGCCCTGCTGATCGCGCTGGCCGACATCGCCGGCGTGTGGCCGCTGTTCCGCGTCACCGGCGCCCTGTCGGAGCTGGCGGAGACGGGGGTCCAATTGGCCGCGAATTTCCTGCTGCGCCGTGCCGCGGAGGCGGGGACGCTGACGCTGCCGGATCCGCAGCGACCGTGGATCGGCTCAGGTCTGATCGTGTTGGGCATGGGCAAACTTGGCGGGCGCGAACTCAACTATTCCAGCGACATCGACCTGATCGTCCTGTACGACGACGCTGTTGTGCAGACGCCCCAGCCGGACAACCTCGCGCGAACCTTCATCAGGCTCGCACGCGATCTTGTCCGCATTATGGATGAACGCACCAAGGACGGCTACGTCTTCCGCACCGACCTTCGGCTTAGGCCGGACCCCGGTGCCACGCCGCTGGCGGTTTCCGTTTCGGCGGCCGAAATTTATTACGGCAGCGTCGGCCAGAACTGGGAACGCGCGGCGATGATCAAGGCCCGCCCGATCGCTGGCGACCCGGAGGCGGGGGCCTCCTTCATCCGCTTCCTGGAGCCCTTCGTCTGGCGCCGCAACCTGGATTTCGCCGCCATCCAGGACATCCATTCGATCAAGCGCCAGATCAACGCCCACAAGGGCCACCGCGAGGTGACGGTCAACGGTCACGACATCAAGGTCGGCCGTGGCGGCATCCGCGAGATCGAATTCTTCGCCCAGACCCAGCAGCTGATCTTCGGCGGCCGCGACCCGCGCGTGCGCATCGCCCCGACGCTGATGGCGAACGAGGCTCTGCGCGACGTCGGGCGCGTGCCGCCCCAGACGGTGGAGGATCTTGCGGGGGCCTATCATTTCCTGCGCCGTGTCGAACATCGCATCCAGATGATCGACGACCAGCAGACCCACCGTATTCCCGCCGACGATGCCGGGGTGGCGCATCTGGCGACATTTCTCGGCTATGACGACCCGGATGCCTTCCGGGCGGAGCTGCTGGCGACGCTGGGGCAGGTCGAGGACCGCTATGCCGAACTGTTCGAGGAAGCGCCGTCGCTCTCCGGTCCCGGCAACCTCGTCTTCACCGGCACCGATCCCGATCCCGGCACGGTGGAGACGCTGAGCGGCATGGGCTTTGCCGACGCCGCGCGCGTCATCAACGTGGTGTCGGCCTGGCACCGCGGCCGCTACCGCGCCACCCGGTCGGGCCGGGCGCGGGAGCTGCTGACGGAACTGACGCCGGCCCTGCTGAGCGCGCTGGCTAAGACGCCGGCCCCCGATGCGGCGCTGATGAACTTCGACGATTTCCTCGGCAAGCTGCCTGCGGGCGTCGGGCTGTTCTCCCTCTTCGTCGCCAATCCGTGGCTGCTGGAACTGGTGGCGGAGATCATGGGCATCGCGCCGCAGATGGCGCAGACCCTGTCGCGCAACCCGTCGCTGCTCGACGCCGTGCTGTCGCCGGACTTCTTCGACCCGCTTCCGGGCAAGGAGGACGGGTTGGCCGACGATCATGCCCGCGTCATGGCACCGGCCCGCGATTTCGAGGATGCGCTGACGCTGTCGCGGCGCTGGACCAACGATCAGCGCTTCCGCGCCGGGGTCCACATCCTGCGCGGCATCACCGACGGCGACCGCTGCGGCGCCTTCCTGGCCGATCTGGCCGACATCGTCGTTCCCGACCTCGCCCGCCGGGTGGAGGAGGAGTTCGCCCAGCGCCATGGCCGCATTCCCGGCGGCGCCTGGGTGGTGGTGGCGATGGGCAAGCTGGGCAGCCGGCAGCTGACCGTCACGTCTGACATCGACCTGATCGTGATCTACGACGTGGCGCAGGGCCAAGCAGGCGGCGGGGGGTCTCGCCTGTCCGGCCCTCTCCTGTCGGATGGCGCCAAGCCGCTGTCGCCCAACGAGTATTACATCAAGCTGACCCAGCGGCTGACCAACGCCATCACCGCCCCGATGGGCGATGGGCGGCTCTACGAGGTGGACATGCGGCTGCGCCCGTCTGGCAATGCCGGGCCGCTTGCCACCTCGCTGGACGCCTTTCTGAAATACCAGACGACCGACGCCTGGACCTGGGAGCATATGGCCCTGACCCGCGCCCGGGTGATCGGCGGCGATCCCGCTCTGGCCGACCGGGTTTGCTCCGCCATCCGCTCGGTGCTGACGGCGCCGCGCGATGCCGACCGGCTGCTGTGGGACGTCGCCGACATGCGGCGGCGAATCGAGAAGGAGTTCGGGACGACCAATGTCTGGAACGTCAAATACGCCCGCGGCGGCCTGATCGACATCGAGTTCATCGCCCAGTACCTTCAGCTGCGTTTCGGTCATGAGCGGCCGGACATCCTGCACATCGGCACCGCCAAGGCGCTGCAATGCGCCGCCCGGACCGGTGCCCTGGATGTGGAGGTGGCGGCGGATCTGGAGGCGACGCTGCGCGTCTGGCGGCGGGTGCAGGGATTCCTGCGACTGACCACCGCCGGGGTGCTGGATCCCAACCAGGTGTCGCCCAGCCTGCTGGCCGGGCTGGTCCGCGCAGCCTTTCCGGATGAGCTTGAGCCTGGCGCTGTTGACTTCCCCGAACTGGACCACAGAATCCGTGCCGTCGCCGCCCGCGCCCATGGTCATTTCAAGGCCCTGGTCGAGGAACCGGCGGGCCGTCTGGCCCCACCCAACACGACCACGCCTCCGGCCTGAGGGCCGGTTTCACCCGCTGGTTCTCCGCCGGCAAGAAGAAGGATATTCGAGCAGCCATGACCGTAGACGTCGGATCGCCCGCCCCGGATTTCACCATGCCGACCGACGGCGGGGGCAGCGTCACCCTGTCGGCCCTGCGCGGCAAGCCGGTGGTTCTGTATTTCTACCCCAAGGACGATACCTCGGGCTGCACGTCGGAGGCCTGCGGCTTTCGCGACCAACTGCCCGACTTCTCCGCCGTCGATGCGGTGGTGATCGGCGTGTCGAAGGACAGCGTCGCCAGCCATGACAAGTTCAAGGCCAAGCATGAGCTGACCTTCACGCTCGCCTCCGACACCGACGGCGCCGTCTGCGAGGCCTACGGCACCTGGGTCGAGAAGAGCATGTACGGCCGCAAATACATGGGCATCGACCGCGCCACCTTCCTGATCGACAAGGACGGCGTGGTCCGCAACGTCTGGCGCAAGGTGAAGGTGACCGGCCATGTCGCGGCGGTGCTGAAGGCCGTGCAGGCGCTGTAACCTGTCGCGTGAAGGCGGGGTGCCATTTTCTCCCGGTATGAACCCTACGGGATGGCCGCCCCGCCGCCCCGGCTATTCGTCCGGCGCGTGGGCTTACGCCACAAGGGTATTTTTAGAATCGCCCCAAACCTGCATACAATCCGTGCATTCCCGCACCAGTGGCCGCGCAACCCACCGCGGTTTTGGTCCTTCGGCTGCCCCAGGGATGCACCATCAATGAACGTTGCGAACATCGCCCGGCGCCTCGTCGCCGGAGAGCTTCATTATGCGCTTGGCCGCTTCGAATCGGTCAGGCGCGGTTACAGCGCCTTGCGCCGTCTGTCCCCCCGCTCGCGGCAGCGTGCCCCGGCCGGGCCGCCCGTAGCCCTGCCCACCCTTCCGGTCAGCCTGTTCGCCGGCCAGACCGTGGACCGGGCGCTGGCCGAGCTGCGTCGCGACTCGATCGCCACGGGCTTCGACCTGCCCTGGGCGATGGTGGAGGAGATGGTGGAGTTCGCCACCCATTCTCCCCTGCAGCGGCGGCTGCGCGACGAGCGGATGTTCTACCGTCACGACGTGTGCAAGGGCCGGCTTGCCGACGGCTCGCCCGCGGTGATGGGCATCGTCCCCGATCCGCTGGACTGCCCGGCGGTGCGACGGGTCTGCCGCGATCCGCTGTTGATGGAATGCGCCGGGGCCTTCCTGGGATTCCCCGCGACCAAGATCATCCCGCGCCTGTTCTGGAGCTTCGTCACCGACGCGACCGACGAGGAGCGCCGGCAGCTGGGCCAGACCATCGACTGGCATTACGACGTTCACGACTTCCATTTCTGCTCGGCCCAGTTCTACCTGACCGACGTCAGCCCCGGTGCGGGGGAGCATGAGCTGGTGCGCGGCAGCCATCACGGCAAGTCGCTGCGCATGCTGCTGGGCTCGGCCAATGCCCGCGACGAGGAGCTGTTCACCCGATTCGCCCGCGACCGCATCCTGCTGGTGGAGGGGCCGGCCGGCACCGGCTTCCTGGAGGACACCTCCTGCTACCACCGTGCCGTGCCGCCGGCAAACCGCGATCGGCTGATGCTGCAGCTTTGGCTCAGCTAGCTCCAAAGGCCTGAAGTCTGTCGGATGCTTTGATTAGCATTCGACAGACTCTAGACTGCGCCCCGTCACCAAGGCGGGCGCGGAGCGGACGATGAAGAACCGGGAGGGAAATGTCGGGGAGGGGCTGCGGACCGTCGTCGGCCTGATGAGCGGCACATCGATGGACGGCATCGACGCCGCCCTGCTGCGCACCGACGGGCGCGACCGGGTGGAGGCGCTCTCCTTCCTGACCATTCCCTATGACGATAACTTCCGCGCGCGGCTGCGCGGTTGCCTGGGCAGGATCGACAGCGGTGGGCCGGTGGCGGCGGTGGAGCGCGAGCTGACCGACGCCCATGCCGACGCGGTGCGCCGCCTGCTGGACCAGGCGGGCGTCGCGGCGGCCGAGGTCGAACTGATCGGCTTTCACGGACACACCATCCATCACGATCCCGACCGGCGCCTGACCCGCCAGATCGGCGACGGCGCCCGGCTGGCTGCGGCGACCGGCATCGCCGTGGTCAATGATTTCCGCAGCGCCGATGTGGCCGCGGGCGGGCAGGGGGCGCCGCTGGTCCCGCTGTTCCACCGCGCGCTGGCGCATGGCCTGCCACGCCCGCTCGCCATCCTCAATATCGGCGGCGTCGCCAATGTCAGCTGGATCGGCCCCGAGACTTCGGACGGTTCGGCGGAGGCAGAGGCGGAGGTCGTCGCCTGCGACACCGGGCCGGGCAACGCCCTGATCGACGATTGGGTGCTGCGCCATGGCCTCGGCCGCTTCGATGCCGGCGGGGCGTTGGCGGCGACCGGCCAAGTGGACAATCCGGCGCTGGCCGCACTGATGGCCCATCCCTGGTTCGACCGCCCGGCGCCCAAGTCGCTGGACCGCGACGCCTTCGACCCGGCGCCGGTGGCCGCCCTGCCTGCAGCCGACGGCGCCGCGACCCTGACCGCCTTCACCGCCGACTCGGTGGCCCGCGTCGTGGATCACCTGCCGGCCCCGCCGGTGCGCTGGCTGGTCTGCGGCGGCGGTCGCCACAATGCCACGCTGATGGCGATGCTGGCCGACCGGCTGGGGGTGCCCGTCGACTCGGCCGATCTGGTCGGCTGGGACGGCGACGCGTTGGAAGCCCAAGCCTTTGGCTATCTCGCGGTGCGCAGCCGGCTCGGGCTGCCGCTCAGCCTGCCGGCGACCACCGGCGTGCCGGCCCCCCAATGCGGGGGCGTGTTCCACCCGGCCGCTTAACCGGCTGCCGATTCCAGCAGATCCGCCAGCGCCGCCTGCTGGTCCACCACGTGGAAGTCCGTCTTGCGCTCCATCGCGGCGGCAAGGCGGCGGCGGTATTCGGTGCGGGGAATCTCGACGGCGCCGAAGCGGCAGAGATGCTCGGTCACGAACTGGGTGTCGAGCAGGGCGAATCCGGCGGCGCGCAGGCGGGCGACCAGATGGACCAGCGCAACCTTGCTGGCCCCGGTCTCGCGGCTGAACATGCTTTCGCCGAAATAGGCGCCGCCGATCGACACCCCGTAGAGCCCGCCGACCAGCCGGCCGTCGCGCCAGCATTCCACGCTGTGGGCGAATCCGGCGTCGAACAGTTCGCCGTAGAGGCGGACGATGTCGTCGTTGATCCAGGTCTTCGGCCGATCCTCCGTCGATTCGGCACAGCCTTCGATCACCGCGCGGAAGGCGCTGTCGAACCGCAGCTCGAACGGGCCGCGGCGCAGGGTCTTGCGCAGGCTGCGCGGCACGTGGAAGGCGTCCAGCGGCAGGATGCCGCGGCGCTCAGGATCGAACCAGTGCAGTTCCTGCGACTCCGCGCTTTCGGCCATCGGGAAGATACCGGCGGCATAGGCGCGCAGGAGCATCGGTGCGGACAACGTGAACATGCCGATGACTATACCCGATGAATGGGGGCAGGCGATGGCGGCAAAACACCGATGCCGAAGGCGAGGGCCAGCGATCCGGCCGAGTGATACTGGTGTCGAGACCCCGCGACAGCAACCTCCTTCCATGGTATGCAACGCTGGGAAGCACAGCCGTGGGAAGATTCGTCATGCGCAGCGCCGTTGCCGCCGCCTCGTCCGTTCTGGTTGCCGGACTGTTCGCCGCAAGCCCCGCCTGGGCGCAGAGAAAGGCGGAGCCGGGCGCCTTCGATTACTACATCCTCTCGCTGTCCTGGTCGCCGACCTACTGCGCCCGCGACAGGAACGGTCCCGATCCCGACCAATGCGGTGAGCGGAAACACGGCTTCGTCGTCCATGGCCTGTGGCCGCAATACACCGACGGCAGCTATCCCGCAACCTGCACCCGCGATCGCAACGTTCCCAAGGCCGTGGTGGACCAGACCATGCCGGTGATGCCCAGCGTCGGGCTGATGATGCACCAGTGGCGCAAGCACGGGACCTGCTCCGGCCTGAACGCCACCGACTATTTCGCCAAGCTGCGCGCCGCCGCCGCCAAGGTCGCGATACCCGATCCGCTGAAGGCGCCCGGCCCGACCGTGCCGGCGATCCAGGTGGAGCGCCTGTTCCTGGAGGCCAATCCCGGCCTGACGGCGGAGGGGGTGGCGGTCGTCTGCTCCCGCCGCGACGTGTCCGAGGTCAGGGTCTGCCTGAACAAGGATCTGGGCTTCATGAGCTGCGGCCAGAAGGTGGTCGACCGCTGCCGCGACCGCGACGCCGCCCTGTCTGCCGAGGTTGCGCCGGCCCAGCCCCGGACGTTCAACGCCGCTCCCGCCACCCCGGCCCTGCCGCCGGCTCCGGCCGCGGCGCCCGCTCCGGCCAGCGCTCCGGCGCGCTGAGGCGGTCAATCGCTTTCCGCCCCCTCGGCCAGGGCCGCCATCGCCGCCGGGATTTCCGCCAGCAGTTCGCGGGCGAGGAAGCCGAGAGGGCCGATCCGGCGGCTCAGCCGGTTGCCGGCCTCGCCATGCAGGTAGACGCCCCAGATGGCCGCCTGCTCCGGGCCGGCGCCGCGGGCCAGCAGGCCGGCGACGATCCCGGCCAGCGTATCGCCGGAACCGGAGGTGGCGAGTCCCACCGTGCCGCCGCGATAGGCCCAGGCACGGCCCTCGGGCGTGACGATGCGGGTGCAACTCCCCTTCAGCGCCACCACTGCCTTCAGGTGGGCCGCCACCTGCCGGGCGGTGGCGAGCGGGTCGGCCTCCACCTGTTCGCGGGAGCAGCCCAGCAATCCGGCCATCTCGCCGGCATGGGGGGTGATCACCACATGGCCGGCATGCCGCTGCACCGGTGCCGGGTCACGGCCAAGCCCGACCAGCGCCCCCGCATCCAGCACGAAGCGCGGCCCGCCGCCGGCCGGGTTTCCAGCCGGTTCCAGGCGCGTCAGCAGATCGGCGGTCAGTTCCGCCACCGCCGCCTCGTCCATCATGCCGGGGCCGATCAGTACGGTGTCGCAACGTGATGCCCGCTCGGCCAGCGCCTTGCCCGAGTCGGAGGCGATGCCGCCCTCCGCCGTTTCCGGCAGGCCGGCGACGAGCGCCTCGGGCAGGGCGAGGCCCAGATGCGGGGCGATGCTGGCGGCGGTGGCGATCTGCAGCTTGCCGGCCCCCGCCCGCAAGGCGCCGATCCCGGCCAGCAGGGCGCCGCCCGGCACCGTCACGCTACCGGCGACCACCAGCACCCGGCCGCGGGTTTCCTTGTCGCCGTCGCCGTCCGGCTGGGGCAGGGGCATGCCGCGCAGCAACTCCGCGGTGACGGGAATTTCCTCGATACGATCCACGGGCATGTTCCCTATCGGGCTGCGACGGGGGCATCCGGCTCGGCGGTGACCGGGGCGCCGGCCTCCTCCAGCGGAGCGACGAAGTTGTAGCGGTGCAGGCACAGCCCGCCGCGCGGCCCGGCATTGGCGTCGAACCGGTATTCGGTGACGGAGCAGTTGGCGACGTCGCCGGCCCTGTCGATGGCCAGGATCTCGTCCTCCGTCATGTTCTCCAGCAGGTAGCGCATGCACAGCACCACCACCTGATGCCCGACGATCAGCACCCGCCGTCCGCCGTGATGCAGGCTGATGGTGTCGAGCGCGCTGCGCAGCCGCAGGATCACGTCGCACCAGCTCTCGCCCCCCGGCGGTCGGTGGTAGAACTTGCCCAGAAGGCGGCGGAATTCGGCTTGCTCCGGGAACTCCTGCCGGATGCCGGCGGTGGTCAGCCGGTCGAGGACGCCGAACTCCTTCTCCCGCAGCCGCTCGTCGATGACGAAGTCGGTCGGATCGACCGGCAGGCCGCCGGCCTGGTGCAGCCGCTCCGCCGTGGTCAGGGCCCGGCGGTAGGGCGAGGTCAGGACCACGTCGGGCCGCTCTGCCGCCGGCATGGCGGCGAACCAGCGGCCGAGCGCGTCGGACTGTCGCTCTCCCAACTGGCTGAGAGGAACGTCGACGTCGCGTTCGTCGATGTCGATCCGGACGAGGCCGGCCGCGTGCGCCGCATCGCGCGCGACGTTTCCGGCGCTCTCGCCATGGCGGACGATCCAGAGTCGGTCGGGCCAGCGCTGCTGCATCGGCGATCCCATTTGCTGGAGGTCTTGGGCTGGTGGACTTGGGCTGGTGGACTGGGGCTGGTGGACTGGGGCTGTCGGGAATAACCGCCGGGCGGGGCGAAAGGTCCCGCGGCCCGGCGGCAGGCGGTATGGCAGCCATGCTGTCCGGTCGCCCGCTGCGGCCAATCGGCACCTTGCCGGTGGCGGAGACCGGGCCACACTCTTCTGTCCAGTTTCACCATCTGAATGGATCGGACATGACGGACAGCCAGGACGCGGCCCCCCTGTTCCAGCCGGTGACGATCGGGCGCTACAACCTGCCCAACCGCATCGCCATGGCGCCGCTGACCCGCAGCCGCACCGACAACGCCACCGGCGTGCCGACCGCGATGAACGCCGAATATTACGCCCAGCGCGCCAGCGCCGGCCTGATTATCGCCGAGGCGACGCAGATCTCGCCCCAGGGAAAGGGCTATGCCTACACCCCCGGCATCCACAGCGCCGAACAGGTGGCGGGCTGGAAGCTGGTCACCGACGCCGTCCATGCCAGGGGCGGGCACATCTGCCTGCAGCTGTGGCATGTCGGGCGCATCTCCCACCCCGACCTGCAGCCGGGTGGCGCGCTGCCGGTGGCGCCGTCGGCGGTGAAGCCGGAGATGAAGGCTTTCACCACGGACGGCTTCAAGGACATCCCGACTCCGCGTGCGCTGGACATTTCCGAACTGCCGGGCATCGTCGAGGATTACCGCAAGGCGACCCGAAACGCGCTGGTGGCCGGATTCGACATGGTCGAGGTGCATGCCGCCAACGGGTACCTGATCGACCAGTTCCTGCGCGACGGCACCAACAAGCGCACCGACGCCTATGGCGGCTCGGTCGAGAATCGCGCCCGCTTCCTGTTCGAGGTGCTGGACGCCGTGGTGGCGGAGGCCGGAGCCGACCGCGTCGGCATCCGCCTGTCGCCGCTGAGTCCGGCCAACGATGCGCAGGAAAGCGACCCGATCGGCACCTTCAGCCCGGTGATCCGCCGGCTGAACGACTACGGCCTCGCCTATCTGCATATGATCGAAGGCGTAACCCGCGGGCCGCATCCGGGATTCGGCGGGGACCTCGCCGAGCTGTGCGGGCTCTACACGGGGCGCTACATGGCCAACAACGTCTATGACCGCGCCATGGCGATCCAGGCGACGGCCAGCGGCCACGCCGACATGATCGCCTTCGGCCGCCCCTTCATCGCCAATCCCGACCTGGTGGAGCGGCTGCGCATCGACGCTCCCTTGGCCGAGCCGGACCAGAAGACCTTCTACGGCGGCGACCAACACGGCTACACCGACTATCCTCCCTTGAAGCAGTCGGCAGCCTGAGCGTTCGCCGCACGGGCGGCGTGCAGATCGTCCCCGAGTCGCCGCGCATATGGCGAGGCGAAGGGGCCGAAGGACGAGTGCGGAGCGGCACTTCGGTGCCGTCCGCCCCGTTCCGGAGCGCCGGCGCGGCGGCAAGCGTGAGCCTGGGGTGGGGCATTTAACGGCGATTCGGTCATCTTTCCTTTGGAAGGCTTGACCTGGGACCGGATCCCTGTGACAAAAGACATTCGGCACACTCTATGAGCTTGAAGACACATGTTCGACCGCCCGCCCCGCCAGGGCTTCCGCGCTCCCGAGATCACCAAGTCCAACGTCACCGCCACCGTGAAGTGGTTCAACCCCACCAAGGGGTTCGGCTTCGTGTCGCCTGAGGACGGTTCGCCCGATGCCTTCCTGCACGTCTCTGCGGTTCAGGCCGCAGGCTATGACGCGCTGGACGAAGGCACCACCATCACCTGTGACCTGGCCCGTGGGCCGAAGGGTCCGCAGGTGGCCTCCATCCACACGGTCGATACGTCGACCGCTCAGCGTTCGGCCCGTCCGCGGACCGGCGGCTTCGACCGTGGCGGCTATGACCGCGGCGGCTACGATGCCGGCGGCGGCAGCGGCGGCGAAGAAGTCGACGGCACCGTGAAGTGGTTCAATGCCGACAAGGGCTTTGGCTTCATCACGCCGAGCACCGGTGGCAAGGACGTCTTCGTCCATGTCAACGTGCTGCGCCGTTCGGGCATGCAGACCCTCCAGGAAGGCGATCAGGTGCGCGTCACCGTTCGCCAGGGCCAGAAGGGTCCGGAAGCGGGCAAGGTCGAGTACCTGTAAGGTTCGGGGTATCCCGGACCTCGACCGGACGGCGCACGTTTTCGGACGCGCGCCGGCTCGGTCGGCTCCGCTCATCTGACAAGCGTATCGAAGGCTCGAGCGGTCATCGTTCCAGCCTTCCCGGTGAAACTCCGGACTCTTTTCGCACGGTGCCTCCCTTCGGGGGCGCGCCGTGCGTTCTTGTCTTTTGCATCTCGGTTTTTTGCGGTCCTGGCTCGTGAGTGATCCGGCCGTGGCTTGGTTCGGCCCGGCGGTGCGTTGCGTGTGTCTTCCGCTCTTCTCATTCGGTACTTTGCTCTCCGCGCCTTTCCTTGCGCCGCCCTTCGGGGCGGCCGGCGCCGTTTCCCATCCCTTGTCCCGCCTCCCGTTTCGTTGCTGGGGGGATTTCCTGCATGATCGAGATGCTGACCATCCGGCTCCCCGCGCTCTTCGGCGGGGGAGGGGAGACGGACATCTGGTGGTCCGTTGCGCAGTTGGTCGGCTTGTGCGGCATGCTCGGCGGCATGCTCTGGCCCTTTTTCCGCAGCCGGCGGGCCATGCTTCTGGTGCAGCTGGTGCCCTGCCTGGGCTTCGCCCTGCATTTCTCCCTGGTGGGCGCCCCGACCGCGGCGGCGCTGAACGGGCTTGCGGCGCTGCAGGTGTTGGCGGCGCTGGCGCTCGGCACATGGCCGGCTTTCCGAGTCGTCTATCTGCTGATCCTGCCGGTGATTGCCGCGGTGATGGCCGTGACCTGGACCGGCCTGCCCACCGTCTTTGCCGCGGCCGGCATGGCGCTGATCAGCCTGGCGCGCTACCAGACCCGGGTTGCGGCGTTCCGCGGCGCCATGCTGGTGGCATTGCCCTGTTGGTTCGTGCACAACTGTCTGGTGGGGTCGATCCCGGGCATGATCTCCGATCTGACCGGAATTGCCGTCAATGTCTGGAGGCTTCTGAGCGACCGGACGGCGCCGCGCCCACCAACATCAATGCCGCCAACGGCCGGGGAGGCGAAGCTGTCATGACCACCCACCACAGCAACCTGTCGGCGGAAGATGCCGCCGCACTGCGCGCCATACCGCTCTTCGCCAAGCTGACCGACCGTGCCGTGTCCCTGCTGGGCGGCGTCGCCATCGTGCGCCCGGTGCCGCGCGGCACCACCCTGTTCCTGCAGGACGAGCCCGCCGACCGCTTCTTCGTGCTGCTCGACGGCTGGGTGAAGCTGTACCGCCTGACCCGCGACGGGACGGAGGCGGTGGTCCATGTCATCGGTCCGGCCGAGAGCTTCGCCGAGGCCGCCATGTTCGCGGACGGCAAGTTCCCGGTCTGTGCGGAGGCGGTGACCGACGCCCGTGTCATGACCCTGACCGCCGACGGATTTGCCCGCTGCCTGCGTGAGGATGACCGCATCGCCTTCGGCATGCTGGGCTCGCTGTCGGTGCGCCTGCGTCATCTGGTGACGCAGATCGAGCAATTGCAGGTCCAGCCGGCGCCGCAGCGGGTCGCCGCCTTCCTGATGCGCGTCTGCCCGCCCGGCGACGGACCGGCGCAGTTCCAGCTTCCCTTCGACAAGGCGCTGATCGCCCGGCGCCTGGGCATGCAGCCGGAAACCCTGTCGCGGGCGCTCGCCAAGCTGCGTGCCTCCGGCGTGGAAACCCAGGGACTGACCGTCAGCGTGGCCGAGCGCGCCACCCTGCGCGCCGTCGCCGAGGCGGGCGAGGAGGAGTGACCGACGGCTGCCCGCCGCCGCTTGTGACAGCGTCGGCGGAGCGGCTAGACTGGATTGACGGCGGTTGCCGCCGCGTGCGAGTTTGCACCCCTCCCAGTACCGGGTTTGTTCAGGATTTCGAGGCAGCGATGGGCGACAGCAACACGGTGGCGACGGCATCGGATCCGGCGCGGGATCTGGTGGCCTTCGCCGGTGACCGGCGCTTCGCCACCGTGATGGCGGACCCGCCCTGGCGCTTCGTCAACCGCACCGGCAAGATGGCGCCGGAACATCGCCGCCTGTCGCGCTACGGCACCATGACGGTGGAGGACATCTGCGCCCTGCCGGTCGCCGACATCGCCGCCCCCACGGCGCATCTCTATCTCTGGGTTCCCAACGCGCTGCTGCCGGAAGGCCTGCAGGTCATGCGCAGCTGGGGGTTCGAGTACAAGACCAACCTTATCTGGCACAAGGTGCGCAAGGACGGCGGGTCGGACGGGCGCGGGGTGGGGTTCTATTTCCGCAACGTGACCGAACTGATCCTGTTCGGTGTCCGCGGCAAGAAGGCCCGCACGCTGCCCCCCGGCCGGACCCAGGTCAACCTGATCGAAAGCCGCAAGCGCGAACACAGCCGCAAGCCCGACGAACAGTATGAACTGATCGAGGCCTGCAGCCCCGGCCCCTTCCTGGAAATGTTCGCCCGCGGCGCCCGGCCCAACTGGTCGGTCTGGGGCAATCAGGCCGACGACAGCTATGAGCCGACCTGGAAGACCTACGCCTTCAACTCCGCGACCGACCGCGAGGCGGCGGCGGAGTAGGGGGGAGTTCTATCGTCGCGGCCCCCTCCCTAGCCCTCCCCCGCTGCGCGGGAGAGGGGACTGCCGCCGCGGTGCGAATCACCTCACGTCGACAAGCGTTCTACCCCCTCTCCCGCGAAGCGGGGGAGGGATGGGGAGGGGGCCAATCAAGCTCTACAAAACCCCCAGCGCCACCAAATCCCGCCGCAGCGCCTCCGCACCCAGGAACAGGTGCGCCGACATGCCCACCGATTTGGCCGCCTCGACATTGTCGGGGTTGTCGTCGATGAAATAGCAGTGCTTCGGTTCGAGGCCGTAACGATCCATCAGCAGCCGATAGATCGCCGGGTCCGGCTTCACCAGCCGTTCCTGACCCGAAACGATGATGCCGTCGAAGCCGTTCAGGAAGTCGAAGCGCTTGCGCGTCAGTTCGAACTTGTCGGTGGAGAAGTTGGTGATGGCGTAGACCGGGACGCCGCGGGCCTTCAACTCTGCCAGGATCTCCGGCGTGCCGGGAATCGGGCCGGGAACCATGCGTTCCCACATGTCGTCATAGGCGCGGATCAGTTCGGCGCAGTCCGGATGCTCCTCGGTCAGCTGGGCGATCGCCTCGCTCCAGGGACGGCCGCGGTCCTGCTCCAGGTTCCAGGCGGGGCTGCAGACCCGGTCGAGGAAATCCTCCATCAGGTCTTCATAGCCGTCGAACAACTCGCGGTAGAGGTGCCGCGGGTCCCATTCGATCAGCACCTGCCCGACGTCGAAGACGACGACGGTCGGCTTCAGCGGCTCAGTCGTTGCGGTCATGAAACGGTTCGCCTCAACCCTTGGCCCGGGCAGCGTCGGTCAGCCGCTTCATGTCGTCCAGCTTGATGGCGCCGGGCACCAGCTCGTCGCCGAAGACGAAGGCCGGGGTGCCGCGGATGTTCAGCTTCTCGGCCAGCGCCTGATTGGCGGCGATCACCTTCAGCACGTCCGGCGACTCCATGTCCTTCTTCAGCCGGTCGGTGTCGAGACCGACCGACTTGGCCAGCCGCATGACCACCGCCTCGTCCAGCTGGCCGCGATGAGCCATCAGGGCATTGTGGAATTCCATGTACTTGCCCTGGGCGCGGGAGGCGAGTGCGGCTTTGGAGGCGAGCAGCGACGCCGGTCCCAGGATCGGAAATTCCTTCAAAACGAAGCGAAGCTTCGGATCGCCCTTGATCAGCGCCTGGGTGTCGGCCTGCACGGCCTTGCAGTAGCCGCACTGGTAATCGAAGAACTCCACCACCGTCACGTCGCCCTGCGGGTTGCCGGCGACCGGATCGGCGGGGTTGCGGGTCAGCTCCTGCCTGTTCTCGACCAGGGCCTTGCGGGCCTGTTCGGCCTCCGCCGCCTTCTGGCGCTCCTGCATGGCGTCGACCGCCTGCAGGATGACCTCGGGATGCTCCATCAGGTAATCGCGGACGATCTTCTCGATGGCGGCCTTCTGGTTGCCGTCGAAGCTCGCCGATTGCGCATGGGCCGGAGCGGCGGCGGACAGCGCCAGCGCCGCGACAGGCAGGGCCAAAAGGGCGGAACGCAGGTACGGCAGGACGGGGCGCATGGTGGGCGGTCTCCGAAAACGCTGGGGACATTGGGCCGAAGGCCGCCCACACTGGACCGACAATCGGGTCCGGACAAGTGCAAAGCGCTCGCCCGGACCACACCCCCGGTTTCACTATCGCGTGATCAACGGGCGCGCAGAAGTTCGCCCACCGACAGCAGCGCCATCTCGTCGCCGTCGGCCTTGCCTATGGTCCGGCCGGTGGAGTAGGGCAGGTTGTTGTCGTTGACGACCACGATATGGTCGGCATCGACGATGTTCACCCCCTCCGGCCCCAGATGGGGCATGACGAAGCGGCCTTCCGGCGCCTGTCCGGCACGGGCCTTGCGGTCAGGATCGGCGATGTCGGTCAGGTCGATGTAGCCGACCTTGCGCACGAAACCGTCGGCGTCGGCCCCGGCGATGTCGATCTTGTAGACCCGCTTGAAGGCGGCCGGAGCGTTGAAGCAGTCGGGCTTCGCCTCGCCCTGGCAGACCTGGGTCTTCGCGCCCTCGCTGCTGTCGTCGCGCTCGATCACCAGGGCGGTGCCGGCGTCGATCATCGCCAGATCGGCGACGACGTTGGCGTTGTCCTCCAGCTTGTACTTCCAGGACTTGCCGGTGTACGTGCGGCTGGCGACGTCGAATTCCAGGATGCGGGTGTACGCGCGGCCGTCCTTGTTCTCGAAGGCGTTCGCCGTGGCATTCCACAGCGGACCTTCCAGCGACGGGTACAGGGTCTTGCCGTCCGGCGACACGCCCATCGGCTCGAGCCCGCGCGACCGGCGGACCTCGAAGGCGACGGCGCCCGGCACCGGCGGCAGGATGCCGTTGCGGTAATGGTCGGGCGAGCGGGCCGGCTTGCCGTCGACCATCGTCTCATGCATTGCGACGACCACGCCGTCGCGGCTCAGTTCCAGGATGTAGGGGCCGAACTCCTCGCCGATGAACAGGCGATCGGCCTGCACCACCAGCGATTCGGGATCGAAGTCGGCGCCGGTCAGGTAGCGCGCGGTGCTGTTCTCGTTGACGATGGCGAAGGGAACCTTGCGGTCGGGATCGCGCAGGAAAATCGTCTCCAGCCGCTGCAGGGCGCCGCTCTGCCAGTCCGGCTTGACGCGGTGGACCATCAGCAGCGCGTCGACCGAGTTCACCTTGCTGCCGAAACCGTTGTCGGTCAGCGCCATGTACTCGCCGTTGCCCTGCGGAACGATGGCGGAGAAGCCCTGCACCGCTTGTCCTGCCACCGGCAGCATGATCTCGGTCTGGCGCGGGACCTTGGGGTCGGAGGCGAAGGAGGTGGCGCGGATGCTGCCAACCGTGTCCACGCGCTTGCGGTCGGCGTTGGTGAACTTGCCGGCGGTGGCGAACAGCGGCCCGGCATCGGCCGGCGCCTGCACCAGCGTGTCGGCGGGCAGCAGGGCATGGCCGGCCAGCGTGGCGGGATAACGCTTGGCCTGCTGTTCCTGGGCCTGAGCCGGGGTCGCGGCGGCCAGGGCGGTGGACAGCAGGGCTGCGGTGGCGAACAGGGCGCCGCGCCAGGACGGCAGGCGGACGGACAGCATGGGCATGCACTCCCGTGGACGGTACAGCGCGTCCGGGCCAAGTGGCGGGGCCAAGTGGCGGGGGGACGCGCTCGATGTCCGCGGAATAGCAAGCGGCGATGACGTGGCCGGGACGGTTCGGTGACCGTTGCGTTACCGGAAGGACGCTTTCGTCATATGACCGATTCGCCTTGGTCCAATCAGCGCGTCCTGTCGCCGCCGGTCTGGCCGCGGATGTCCTGGGCCCGCAGCCAGCCCGGCGACCCGGCGGGCAGCAGCTTTTCCGCCCGTTCGGCCTGCGCCTTGGCCATCGGCAGGTCGCCCCTCGCCAGCGCCTCCTCGGCGGTGGCATAGGCGACCATGCCGTCGTTCTTCTTCATGCTCCAGGCCTGGGCGGTCAGCCGCCACAGAAAGGCGGACTGGGCCTTGCCCTTCGACGCGATCTGCAGGTTCTTCAACGCCTCGTCGGCGAGCCGGGGATCGCGCTGTTCCAGCAGGGCGTGGGCGAGCGAGACGCGGATCGTTCCGGCTTCGGAACCGGCCAGCTCGATGGCCTTGCGGTAGGGGGCGACCGCATCCGGCGCGCGGCCGGTCTGCAGCATCAGGTCGCCCTTCATCTCGTGCAGGTAGGGATTCCTCGGCTCGTCCGCGATCAGGCCGTCGACCAGCGGGGTGGCCTGCTTGACGTCGCCCTGGCGGAAATAGGCATAGGCGCGGCCATAGCGGGCGGCGGGCGACGGGTCGTTCGCCTTGTAGCGTTGCAGCGCGCCGCGCGGGTCGAGATAACCGTACAGCTTGGCCTGGATCCGCCGCAGGTCGGCCTCCGTCGCCGCCGGCAGCCGGGCGTCGGCATAGCGGGACCGGGCGACGAAGGCTCTCACCGCTTCGATGCGCTCGCGCGTCAGCGGGTGGGTCAGGCGATAGCCGGCGTCGCGGTCGTTCATCAGCGGCTCGCCGACGCCCAGCTTTTCCAAGAAGGTTTCCATCCCCTTGGCGGAGATGCCCGACTGTTCCAGGAAGGACAGGCCGGCCTGATCGGCCGATGCCTCCTGCGTGCGGGAAAAGGACAGGAAATTCCGCTCCGCCAGATGCTGGCCCAGCATGACGCCCGCGGCGCCGGCCCCGGCGTTGCCCGAGGCGAGGCCGCCGATGACGCCCAGGCCCATGCCGAGCAGCGAGGACAGGAAGGCATTGTCCATCGCCTCCGTCCCGCGCACCAGATGTCCGCCGGAGATGTGGCCGGTCTCGTGCGCGATGACGCCCAGCAGCTGGTCGGCATCGTCCACCGTCAGCAGCAGCCCGGTGTGCAGGAAGATGTTCTGTCCGCCGGCGACGAAGGCGTTCACCGACGGATCGTTGACCAGGAGGATCTGCACCGAGTCGGGGTCGATGCCGGCCGCCTGGAAGATTGGCCGGGCCATCTTGCGGATGATATGGTCCGTCTCGGCGTCGCCCAGGATCTGCATGTCCGAGCGGCGCTGCGCGCTCGCCGGTGGCGCTTCCCACACCAGCGACATCAGACACATGGACATGATGGCGACGACCGAAACCAGCCTGCTGGGCTTGCGCACCGTGACGACCTCCGGCTTTGAACAGCGGACCCCCGCGCGGAACCGGCGGAACTCCGGGCCGCGACACACTCGCTTGCGAATCTGGCGACGGTTGGGCGCGGTTGCCATAGCTGCATCACTGCTGACCGGCTGCGTCAACACGAAGTTCAAGACCGACGCGACGGTCCAGAGCTTCGTCGTCGCCGACGAACCCTATGCCGCCGGCATCGGCCGGGACATCATCGCCCAGGGCGGCAAGGCCGGCGACGCGGTGGCTGCCATGGCGCTGGCGATGACCGCCAGCCTGCCGTCGCGCGTCGGGCTGACCGGTGGCGGCGTCTGCGTGCTGTTCGACGCCGCGTCCAAGAAGGCCCGCACCATCGACTTCCTGCCGCGCCCGGTCGGTGCCGGCGGTGCAGGCAGTGTGGGCATGCCCGCGATGGCGCGCGGCCTGTATGCCGTCCAGGCCTCGGCCGGCGTGATGCGGTGGGAGCAGGTGGTCGCCCCGGCGGAACAGCTGGCCCAGTTCTCCCCCGGCCTCAGCCGCGCGCTGGTGCAGGATCTGAGCGCGTTCGGCGGGCGTCTGGCTCCCGATTCCGATGCACGTCGCCGCCTGATGGGCGCCGGCACGCCGGCGGTCGGCACGGTCGCCGGCCAGCCGGAACTGGCCGCGACCCTGTCGGTGCTGCGCCGCCAGGGCGTGGGCGCCTTCTATGCCGGGCCGCTCGCCGCGACGGTCGCCCAGGGCATTGGGCTGGATGCGGCGCAGCTGCGCGCCTATCAGCCGCGCGTCGGCGCCACACTGACCGTGCCCTTCGACATCAGCGACCTGCATGTTCCCGACACGACCGAGCCGGAGTCGGGGGCTGCCCTGATCCAGGCCTGGAAAGCGGTGGCCGCCCTGCCGCCGGCCGAGCGTGCGACCCGTGCCGCCCAGCTGCTGGGCGCCACCGGTGCCGGCGCTACTGCCACTGCGGCCGGCGCCGGGGTGATGGTGATCGATCCGGACGAGAACGGCGCTGCCTGCGCCTTTACCCAAGGCGCTCCCTTCGGCACCGGGCGCGGCATTCCCGGCACCGGCATGCTGGTGGCCCAGGGGGTGGACCGCGGCGGCTTCGGCGCGCCGGCCCTGATCGCCAACTCGATCATCGGCCGCACCCTGTTCGCCGGGGTCGGCACCGCCGGGGGCAGCGACGGCCCCGCCGCCGGCCCCGCCGCCCTGCTGTCGGTGGCATTGCCGTCGGGCCTGGAGGACAAGTCGACCGCGCCGCAGATCCAGGCCGCGCGTCCGCAATCCATCCCTGGGCGGGTCAGCTTCATCGGCTGCCGGGTTTCAACGGAGGACGGGATCCGCTATTGCCAGACGGCAACCGACCCGCGCGCCGGCAGCCTGGCGCTGACGGTCGAAAGCGAACGCAAGCGGGACTGAACCGCGAAAAAGCGGCCCGCCCAAAAGAGAGTTAGAGACGGACGATCATGAGCAAGCAGCCCAAGGTTTCCAAGCGGGGCGCCATTCCGCCCTTCTTCGTGATGGAAGTGATGCGCGCCGCGGCGGAGCGCGAGGCCGCCGGGCTTGAGGTCCTGCATATGGAGGTGGGGCAGCCCTCCTCCGGCGCGCCGAAGGGCGTGGTGCAGGCGGCTGCCACCGCCGTCGTGGGAAGCGACCCGCTGGGTTACACCGGGGCGCTGGGCATCCCGCCGCTGCGCGCGGCCATCGCCAAATGGTACAAGGACCGGTACGGCGTGGATGTGCCGGAGCGGCGGGTGGTCGTCACCACCGGGTCGTCGGGCGCCTTCCAGCTGGGCTTCCTCGCCGCCTTCGATCCGGGCGACCGGGTGGCGATGGCGTCGCCCAGCTATCCGGCCTACCGCCACACCCTGACGGCCGCCGGTGTCATCCCGGTGGAACTGCCGACCGGGCCGGAGCATCGCTTCCAGCCGACCATCGAACTGCTGGAGGCGCTGGAGGAGCCGGTGCAGGGGCTGATCGTCGCCAGCCCGGCCAACCCGACCGGCACGATGCTGAGCCGGGAGGAACTGACCGCGCTGTCCGACTGGTGCCGCGCCAACGGCGTGCGCATGGTGTCGGACGAGATCTACCACGGACTGACCTATGGCACCGATGCGGTCACCGCGGCCGAGGTGAACGATCAGGCGCTGGTGGTCAACAGCTTCTCCAAATATTTCTCGATGACCGGCTGGCGTCTGGGCTGGATGATCGTGCCGGACGATCTGCTGCGGTCGGTCGAATGTCTGGCGCAGAACCTGTTCATTTCGGCGCCCACGCTGAGCCAAGTGTCGGCGGTCGCGGCCTTCGACTGCACGGCGGAGTTGGACGGCCACGTCGCCCGCTACGCCCGCAACCGCGCGGTTCTGCTGCAGGAACTGCCGAAGGCGGGCTTCACCAAGATGGCTCCGGCCGATGGCGCCTTCTACATCTATGCCGACGTGTCGGACATGACCGACGACAGCGAAGCGCTGGCGAAGCAGCTCCTGGAGGAGACGGGCATCGCCTGCACTCCGGGCATCGATTTCGACACTGCCCGCGGCCGGCGCTTCCTGCGCTTCAGCTTCGCCGGGTCTGAGGAGACCATCGCCGAGGCGGCGCGGCGGCTGATCGCCTGGCGGGCGGGGAAGTAGCGTTCGGTTGGGAGGGTGTCGGCTGACGATGCCCCCTCCCTAACCCTCCCCCTCTTCGAGGGAGAGGGGACTGCCGCCGCTTTGGCAGTTAGGTCAGGCTGACAAGCGTCCTGCCCCCTCTCCCTCGAAGAGGGGGAGGGATGGGGGAGGGGGCAACCGTCCGAAGCACCCCTCAGAACAGATGCTGCCCGCCGGTGATGAAGGTCTCCGTCCCGGTCACATAGGCCGAATCCGGGCCGCAGAGGTAGAAGATCACCGCTGCGACGTCTTCCGGCGTTCCCATGCGCTTCAGCGGGATGCGTGGGATCAGCACGTCGTATTCCGGGCCGGTCATCGCCGTTTCGATCTCGCCGGGGGCGACGGCGTTGACGCGGACGCCGATCTCCGCGAACTCCACCGCCATCTCCCGGGTCAGTCCCGACAGCGCCGCCTTGGAGGTGGAATAGGCGGAGCCGGCGAAGGGGTGCACCGAATGGCCGGCGATGGAGGTGACGTTGACGATCGCCCCCTTGCCCTTCGACAGCGGCGCGGCGAAGCCGCGGGCCAGAACAAGCGCTGCGAAGAAGTTCAGCTCGAACACCCGGTGCCAGCCCTCGATGGAGCCGTTCAGGCAGCCCAGCCGCTCCTTGATCGGGGTCTTGGGCGAGATGCCGGCGTTGTTGATCAGGGCATGCAGGGGGGCGCCGTCCAGCGCCTTGTTCGCCTCCTCCACGAACGCGGCGCGGCTGGCGGGGTCGGACAGGTCGGCCGGGATGTGGTGGGTCCAGTTGGGATCGCGCCGGCAATGCTCCGGCACATCCTCGCGCGAGCAGGAGATCACGCGCCAGCCTTCGTTGCTGAACCGGGTGACGGTGGCGTGTCCGATACCCCGGCTGGCGCCGGTGAGAATGACGGTCTTGCGGTGCGGCATGGCGGCGGTGCGCTTCACGAATGATTGCGGTCGGGCGGGGAGAGCGGACGCCCTGGGTCTGGCCTCGGGAGTATACGGATGCCGGCGCGGAAGGCCGCCATCCGCCGTATGTTCACCGCCGGTGCCGATCCTACCCGCCGATGCACCGGCTGTCATCCGCCGCGGATCTTCAGCGCGGCCGAACGACGCAATCGGTGGCGTTCGCCATTGACCTTGTGTCCGGCAGTTCCAACCTTGGCGCAATGCCTGAGCCGACGGAGCCGACCCTTGCGCCAGATCTTCCGTCCCATCCCCCCTCCCTTGGCCCGTCCCTTTCGCCTTGCCGCGCTGGTCTTCGCGGCGCTGTCCTTCGTCGCCGCATCCGGCGTCCGGGCGGAGGATGCCGCGCGCATCGGCTGCGTGCCGCCGGGTGTGTGGGCCGACGGCACCGGAACGGCGGTGGAGCCGGCACCGCTGCTGCGCCGGCTCGCCGAAGCGCCGGTCGTCCTGCTGGGGGAGCAGCATGACAAGGCCGACCACCACCGCTGGCAGCTCCACACCCTGGCCGGCCTGCATGCGCTGACCCCCGACCTTGCCGTCGGGATGGAGATGCTGCCGCGCCGGCTGCAGCCGGTGCTCGACCGCTGGGTGGCGGGGGAACTGACGGAAAGCGAGTTCCTGAAGGAGACGGACTGGCGCACGGTCTGGGGGTTCGATCCGGCCTTCTACCTGCCGATCCTGCAATTCGCCCGTCTGCACCGGCTGCCGGTGGTGGCGCTGAATGTGGAACGTTCGCTGATCAGCCGCACCGCCCGCAACGGCTGGGCCGCCATTCCGGTGGCGGAGCGCGAGGGCGTCGGCACCCCCGCCGCCCCGACGGAAACCTACCGCAACCGCCTGACCGAAACGCTGGCGGCACACGACCGCTCGGAGTCGCAGGCGACCGCTCCCACCGATGCGGCCAAGCGCTTCATCGACGCGCAAGGTGTCTGGGACCGCGCCATGGCGGAGAAGATTGCGGAAACCCGCCGGACCACCGGGCGCGCCGTCGTCGGCATCCTGGGGCAGGGCCATACCCTCTACCGCGACGGCGTCCCGCACCAGCTGGCCGACCTCGGCATCGCCGATGCCGCCGTGCTGCTGCCGTGGGATGCCGACCGCGACTGCGACGAGCTGGACGGGCGCATCGCCGATGCGGTCTTCGGGCTGGGGCCGGCGCGCGAGGATGCCGAACCGCAGCGGCCGCGGCTGGGCGTGCAGCTCGACCCCGGTCCGGAAGGCATCACGGTGGGATCGGTCAGCGACGGCAGCGTTGCCGCGGCGGCCGGCCTGCGCACCGGCGACCGCATCCTGATCGCCGCCGGAAGCCCGGTTCGGGCGCCGGCCGATCTGGTCGCCGTCATCCGCCGCCAGGCGCCCGGCACATGGCTGCCGCTGACCATCCGGCGCGACGGCGCGGAGCAGGAGCTGGTGGCGAAATTCCCGGTGGAACGGCGCTAGGCGGCGCTCCTCACAGCATCCGGTCCCAGCGGGCGAGCGCGTCCGGGGTGGGGTTGACCGCGGGGGCGCAATCGTTGCGGCCGAGCCGGTCGCGGTGCTCGCGCAGGGCCCAGACCACCGTGGGGAAGGCAAGCTCGCCCCAGGGGATCTCGTCCCAGGCGAACAGCCCGACCTCCAGGCTCTCCGGGCCGGGCTCCACGTCCGGGGACAGCAGACGGGCGCGGAAGATCATCTGCACCTGGCTGATGCGCGGGATGTCGTAGATCGCCAGCAGATGGTCGATGTCGATGCGGGCGCGCGCCTCTTCCCAGGCTTCGCGGGCCGCTCCCTCGCGGGTGCTCTCGCGCTCTTCCATGAAGCCGGCGGGCAGGGTCCAGAAGCCCTTGCGCGGTTCGATGGCGCGGCGGCACAGCAGGATGCGGCCATCCTCCCAGGTCGCCACCGCACCGACGACGATCAGCGGGTTCTGGTAGGCGATGTAGCCGCAATCCGGGCACATCAGCCGCTCGCGATCCTCGCCGGGGGGTATGGCGCGGACGCGGGGGCCGCCGCAGCCGGGGCCGCAATCGGAGGCGCCATTGGGGGCGCCGTTGGGGGATTTGCTGTCGGGAGTGTTGTCGTCTGGCATGGCCTCCGATATGGCGCCGCGGACTTGGTTGGGCAAGCGGGGAAAGCGGCGGCTGGGCAATGCTGCGTCACCCTGTCTGTTCGCGCCCTGTTCCAATTCGCGTTTCGTTCCGATAGGCTGTGCCCGTTTCGGGTGTGGGGCAGGGGTGAGGGAACGGGTGTGACGCAGTTCGTGGTGAACGGGATGGTGGTGGACGGGATGTCCCTGGCGATCGGGCTGGCAGCCGGCCTGCTGCTGGGCACCGCCATCGCCTGGGCGGTGCTGCGCGCCGCCGCCGGCCGGGCGGAGGCCGCGGCTGCTGCCCTGCATGCGGAGTTCGCCACCCGTCTCGACCTCGCCGAGCGGACTGAGGACGACCTGCGCGAGGAGATCGAGGCGCGGGACCATCAGATCGCCCGGCTGCATGGCGAGGTCGCCGATGCCCGCGAACGCCACGCCCAGCTGTCGACCCGGCTGGACGCCGAACGGACCGCGGCGGCGGAGAAGATGGCCCTGCTGGAGCGGGCGCAGGCGGCGCTGGCCGACAGCTTCAAGGCATTGTCGGCGGAGGCGCTGCACCAGAACAACCGCAGCTTCCTCGATCTGGCGCGGGAGACGCTGGCCGGGTTTCAGGAGCAGGCGAAGGGCGACCTGGACAAGCGCCAGACCGCCATCGCCGCCATCGTCGATCCGGTGCGCCAGTCGCTGGAGGCGATGGACCGCCAGATCCGCGACCTGGAAAGCACGCGCGCAGGCGCCTACGAGGGGCTGAAGCAGCAGGTGCTGTCGCTGGTGGAAACCCAGAGCCAGCTGCGGGCGGAGACCGGGAACCTCGTCCGTGCGCTGCGCACCCCGGCGGCGCGCGGGCGCTGGGGCGAAATCCAGCTGCGCCGGGTCTGCGAGATGGCGGGGATGCTCGACCATTGCGACTTCGTGGAGCAGGTGTCGGTCGACAGCGGCCGGCTGCGCCCCGACCTGATCGTCACCCTGCCCGGCGGCAAGACCATCGTGGTCGATGCCAAGACGCCGCTGGAAGGCTATCTGGACGGTGTCCAGGCGGCGGACGATCTGGCGCGGCGCGACGGCATGGTCCGCCATGCCCGCCATGTGCGCGAGCATATGAAACAGCTCGGCACCAAGGGCTATTGGGACCAGTTCGACGACAGCCCGGAATTCGTCGTGCTGTTCCTGCCCGGCGAGAATTTCTTCTCCGCGGCGCTGGAGCAGGACCCGGCGCTGATCGAAGCCGGCATCGACCATCGCGTCATCCTGGCCACCCCGACCACGCTGATCGCGCTGTTGCGTGCCGTCGCCTATGGCTGGCGGCAGGAGCGGCTGGCCGACAATGCCCGCGAGATCAGCGCGCTGGGGGCGGAGCTGTACAAGCGCCTGTCCGATCTGGGCGGCCATATGGAAAAGCTGGGCGGGCAGCTGGACAAGGCCGTCGGCTGCTACAACAGTGCGGTCGGTACGCTGGAATCGCGGGTGCTGGTCAGCGCGCGCCGCTTCCGCGACCTGCATGCAGCACCGGAGGGATCGGAGATGCCGCTGCTGGAACCTCTGGACCACAGCCCGCGCCGCCTGCAGGCGACGGAACTGCGTGTGCCGCCGGTGGAATCCTCCGCCGCGGACTGACGGCGGCGCGGCCCGTTGCTGCGACATTCCGTCCTGTCCGTAACCGTGCCCACAGGCACGTGTTCACCGCTGCGGTGCAGCGTCGGGCGTGCTATCCATGCGGCCTCACAGGCTTCGACACCATGGAACCCGCCGATGACGGACCAGACCGGAACCGAACAGACCGTCCGCTGCGACCGCTGCAACCATCCCTATCCCGCCGTGACGGAGGGGGGCTGTCCGCGCTGCCGTTCGATTCGACGCAGCAACGCGGTGATCGTCACCCTGCTGGTGATGCTGGTGATCCTCGCTCTGGTCGGTTGGATCGGTACTTTGGTCCTCACTTGATTCCATTGCCGGTACTTTGGTCGGTCATTGCGCAGACACTGCACATTCCGTATGCAAAGCGCACAATGAAACATCATTTCTATTTGACCCGATAATCGAGCAAGTTTTTTGCTTGTCATGAATAGTTCAATCTGAGAAGCAACCCTCTGCCGTCGTTTTTGCGCAGGGGTCGCATCATGCTGAAGAACCTCAGGATTGCCGCGCTCACCAACCTGTTCGGCGTGGTGGTCACGCTCGGCTTCCTGGCGGTCGTCCTGACGGGTGCGCTGGCGATCCGCGAACTGAAGGTGGGCGGTCCGATCTACCAGCGCATCGTGCTGGGCAAGGATCTGATCGCCGACATCCTGCCGCCGCCGGAATATGTGATCGAGGCCTATCTGGAAACCACGCTGGCGATGAGCGACCCGGCGTCGGTGGAGCAGCGGCGGGCGCGTCTGGTGCAGCTGCGCAAGGATTATGACGACCGGCACGAATACTGGTTGAAGGAAGGGTTCGAGACGTCGCTCGTCGACCAGTTGACCAAGGCATCGCATGCGCCGGTGATGCGCTTCTGGACCGAAGTCGAGACGAAGTTCCTGCCGGCTCTCGCCCGCAAGGACGAGGCGGCGGCCCGCGCCTCCTACGCGGTCATCGCCGAGGCCTATGCGGCCCATCGCGCCGTCGTCGACCGGATCGTCGCGGACACCACCCGCTACAACAGCGAGACGGAGGTCTATGCCGCCGGACGCGAAAGCCTGTTCATGAGCGCGGTTTGGGGCGTCTCGGCCCTGGTGCTGGCGGTGGTGGTGCTGGGCGTGCTGGGCATCCGGCGCCGGGTGGTGCGACCGGTGGGCGAACTGACCGCCGCGATGCGCCGTCTGGCCCAGGGCGACCTCGGCGTCGCCATTCCCGGTTCCGACCGCGGCGACGAGATCGGTGCGATGGCCGGTGCCCTGCGCGTCTTCAAGGAGAATGCCGAGGAGGCGGAGCGTCTGCGCCGCCTGCGCGAGGAAGAGCGGGAACGGTCCGAACGGGAGAAGCAGGCCGCCTTGCTGCGCATGGCCGAGACGGTGGAGACGGAAGCGTCCAATGCCGTCGATGTGGTCGCCAGCCAGACCAGCCAGATGGCCGGCAACGCGACCCGCATGGCCGAATCGGCCCGCGCGGTCAGCGACAACAGCCAGAATGTGGCCGCCGCCGCGACCCAGGCGCTGTCGAACGCCCAGACCGTGGCTGCCGCATCGGAGCAGCTCAGCGCCTCCATCCGCGAGATCGCCACCCAGGTCGGCGCCGCCACCGCCATGACCGGCGAGGCGGTCGGCGCTTCGGTCCGGGCGGAGGAAACCATCCAGCGCCTTGCCGAGGCCGTGACCCGCATCGGCGAGGTGACCGACCTGATCAACGACGTCGCCGGCCAGACCAACCTGCTGGCTCTGAACGCCACCATCGAAGCGGCGCGGGCAGGGGAGGCCGGCAAGGGCTTCGCGGTGGTCGCCAGCGAGGTGAAGCAGCTGGCCGGCCAGACCGCACGGGCGACCGACGAGATCGAAAGCCAGATCGCCGCCATCCAGGCCACCACCGCGGAGGCGGTCAGCGCGGTGCGCGCCATCGCCGACCGGGTGCGCGGGGTGGAGTCGGTATCGGCCACCGTCGCCGCCGCCATCGAGGAGCAGGAGGCGGCAACCGGCGAGATCGCCCGCAATGTCCTCCAGACCTCCAACGCGGCGCAGGAGGTGGCGACCCGCATCGCCGCCGTCTCGCAGGAGGCGACGGCCACCGGCGAACGCGCCAGCGAGGTCAACGCCCTGTCCACCCGCGTGGCCTCCAGCATCGACCAGCTGCGCCGCGTCCTGATCGAGGCGATCCGCACCGCCACGCCGGAGGTGAACCGCCGGGCCGCCCCGCGCTATCCGCTGAACCGGCCGGGCCGGCTGACCATCGGCGGGCGCGAGGTGCCGGTGACCGTCGACAACGCTTCGGAAGGCGGCGCGCAGATCAGTGGCTTGCCGCAGGAGTGCTGGGCCGCTCTGGGGCAGGGGACGGCGCTGAGCGTCGCGTTGCCGGGGCTGGAACCGGTGCCAGCCACGGTGCGCGCGATTGACGGCAGTGTTAGCGGCGGTGTTGGCGGCGTTGTTGGCGGCCGTCTGCATGTCACCTTCACCCTGGCCGCTGCCGACCGCGAGCGCTTTGCCGGTCAGTTCCGCCGCATCGTCGCCGGGCTGGTGCCGATGGACAGGGCGGCGTGAGCGTCCCTCCGGCCACAGGCGGGACGAAGACGGCAAGATGACAGTGAATTCATGACGTTCGGGTGTTGCACCGGTCCAGAATGGCGGCAGCTCCACGGCCGCCGGCCCGTTCCGAAAGCCCGTTCGCCATGGTCAACACCACCGCCTGTCCCTATTGCGGCTCCGACTACGGGCATGGTCCCGACGAGTGTCCGCTCTGCCGCTCCGCCCGGCGCACCGATCTGATCGTGCGCTGTGTCATCGGTCTGCTGTTCCTGGCGCCGATCCTGACGCTGGCCGCGACGGTCCTGCTGGACAACCGCGCGGTGGCGACGATTCTCTCGATGGACTGATTGCGCCCGCCGGGGCGGTGCCCGCAGCCTACAAATGCCCCGTCCGCGCCGACTGCTCCAGCGCCTTGATGTGGGAGAGGCCGGGCAGGATCTCCGATTTCACGAACTCCATGCGCCGGTTCGGACCGCCGCCGCCGCGGGCGAAGCGGTGCTTCCACAGGTTCATCTTCACCGCGAGACCGCACAGCACCCCGCCGATGGTGACGTGGTGGGACGAGATCAACTCGCGGATGGCGCGGAAGGTGTCGGCGTTGATGTCGCTCCAGAAATCCTTGGACCGGTTGTCGAAGCTCTCGAACCGGCCGGTGATGGAGGTGGAGATGTCGGTCAGGTCGCGGGCAATCTCATCCAGCATCCGCATCTGCCGCGAATCGCGCTTCACCTCGGCGGAATTGCGGATCTCGCCCATCCAGGTGACGAAGCGCTGCACCTCCGGCACGATCTCGTCCAGGCATTTGCGGAAATAGGCCAGCGACAGGAAGATGTCGCCGTACTCTTCCAGGAACTGCGGGATCTCGTTCAGGCCGATGTCCAGCCGGTCGGCCATCATGCGCAGGTTGCGCAGCGCCTCCTCCCGGTTGGGGTTGGCGAACAGCTGGATGATGTCGGTCACGTCCGCGACCTGAAGCTCTTCCGTGCCGTAGACATATTCCATCAGCGGCCGGGTGAAGACGCGCATGTAGTTGGTCAGTTCCGCCTTCTTGCGGTCTGACAGCGTCAACGATTCGACGTTGTTGACGTCGATGTTCAGCCGCCGCAACTCGATGCGCGAGGAGTAGACGTCGAAGCTGGAGGCGGCGCCGATCTTCTCCAGCTTCACCAGATCGCGCTCGATCTCGTCCTTGTAGGATTCGAAATAGGCGGGCAGATGGCGGGCGGTCACTTGGCCGCTGCCCGCCTGGGCGTCGTGGAACATCTCCACCACCGTCTGCAGCCGGACATTCTTGATCAGCCGGGCATGCTGCAGGCCGGGGGTGTCCAGCGGGATCGACGACAGCGGAAGAATATGCAGGGAATCGCGGGCCTCGTCGTCCCACGCCTTCCGTTTCTCCGTTTCGGCGGCGGTCTTCGTGTCCACCACCGTATCGCTCGCCCCGCCGTCCAACCGACCGTCCCCCGATGCCTTTTTCGCGTATAGCGCCCGTGATTATGGCAGAGCGCACCTTACAACAGGAGTTAGGGCTGACAAGGATCGAGATGCCGGCCGGTGGTCAGTGGACGCTGACCGGCTCCATGTCGTTCTGCACGATGGCGGCGAAGGCCAGCTCGCGGTCGGCGACGACGCTCAGCGGCGTGCCGTCGGCGGCGTGGATCGCGAAGGCGGCGGTGCCCTCGAGTTCCACCGGCCGGACATAGGCGACGTCGCCCAGGCCGAAGCTGGCGAAATCCTGGGTCGACAGCTGGCGCAGCTGGCTGTGGGTATCGTTCATCATGATCGTGGTCTCCCGGCGGCTCCCCGTCATGGGCGGCCGCGCGTGCAGAGTGTCGGGAAGGCAGGTGGGAGGAAAACAGGGGCCGGGTCAGTCGTCCTTGCCGTCGGCGGACACGTCGATGGTGCGCGGCATGGCACCGCCGGCGGATTTCTTCGGCTGCTCGATCTTGATCGTGCGGACCTTCGGTTCCGGCATCGGACGGGTCAGGTCGATGTTGAGCAGCCCGTTGTCGAGCGAGCAGCCCACGACCTCTATCCCTTCGGCCAGGACGAAACTGCGCTGGAACTGCCGGGCGGCGATGCCGCGATGCAGGTAGACGCGCGACTTGTCGTCGGTCTGGCGACCACGGATGACGAGCTGGTTGTCCTCGATCTGGACCGACAGGTCTTCGGAGGTGAAGCCGGCCACGGCAAGCGTGATCCGCAGGCCGTCGTCGCCGATCTGCTCGATGTTGTAGGGAGGATAGCCTTCGGCCGAATTCTTGGCGATGCGGTCGAGCGTCCGCTCGAACTGATCGAAGCCGAGAAGCAGCGGGCTGTTGAAGAGCGAAAGGCGAGTCGTCACGACGCATCCTCCTCACGACGGGAGCGAGTTGCGGAAGATGGGCCCGTTTCCGGCGCCCGGCGGATCGGCGGCCCAGCACATGCCGGCGCCGCCACGCCTATAGATTGGGAGAGCCGGGGTCGCGGTCAAGAACCCTGTGAGCCCCAAGCGCCGCCGATGATCTCGGGAGCCTCGTCCAGCTCCACCGCCACCGCGTCGGCGATGGCGAGGCAGGAGGTCAGGCCCGGCGATTCGATGCCGAACAGGTTGACCAGCCCCTCCACCCCATGGGTGCCCGGCCCCTGGATCAGGAAATCAGCCTGCGGCTGTCCCGGTCCGCTCAGCTTGGGCCGCACGCCCGAATAGGCCGGCACCAGCGCGTGGTCGGGCAGCCCCGGCCAATAGGCGCGCACCGCGCCATAGAAGGAGTCGGCCCGGACCGGATCGACGGCGTAGTCGATGGGCCCCTCTCTATGGCCGGCGACGTCGCCCAGCCATTCCACGTCGGGGCCGAAGCGGGCCTGTCCGGCGAGGTCCAGCGTCAGGTGGACGCCCAGCCCACCCTCCACCGGCACCGGATAGACCAGCCGGGAGAAGGGGGAGCGGCCGGCGGCCAGCGCATAGTAGTTGCCCTTTGCCAGCACCCGCGGCGGCACATGCGCGGCATCCAGCCCCTCCAGCCCGCGCGCCACCGTCCAGGCGCCCAGCCCGGCGGCGTTGACCAGCGTGGAGCAGGCGAGGAGCATCGGCTCCGCCCCGCCGACCTCCAGCTCGAAACCGTCGGCGATGCGGTGGGAGCGCAGCAGGGGACTTTGCAGCGCCAGCATCGCGCCGGCCTCCTCGGCATCGCCCAGCAGGGCCAACATCAGCCCGTGGCTGTCGATGATGCCGGTGGAGGGCGACAGCAGGGCGCCGACGGTGCGCAGGTTCGGTTCCCATCGCATCGCAGTGGCGGCGTCGATCTCCGTCAGGTCGGCGACGCCGTTGGCGGCGGCCTGGGCGCGGATCGCCGCCAGCTTCGGCAGTTGGCTTTCCTCCGTCGCGACGATCAGCTTGCCGATGCGGCGATGCTCCACGCCATGGGCGGCGCAGTAGTCGTAGAGAGCGTCGCGGCCGGGCACGCACAGCCGGGCGCGCAGGCTGCCGGTAGGATAATAGATGCCGGCATGGATGACTTCGGAGTTGCGGGAACTGGTGCCGGTCCCGATGGCGTCCGCCGCCTCCAGCACGATCACCTCGCGCCCGGCCCGCGCCAGCCGGCGCGCCACCGCCAGACCGACCACCCCCGCCCCGACGACCACGCACTCCACCCGTTCCATCGCGTCATTCCTGCCTGCCGCTTGCGGTGTGGGGAAGGGGAGCGCAAAACGGCAGGGCGGGCAAGGGGTTCCAGATACGCCGTCAGGCTTGACTCCGGCACGCCAATGGGTATTGTGCGCGCCTTCACCTCCTGGGAAAGCGGGCGCGCGCAATCTTTGGCGCCCCGTCCGCCGCCTGAAAGGGCGGTCGGAACTACCGGGACAACATCAACTCGTGTACAACGAGGCGTGAGAGTTATGAGCAAGCGTCAAGAGTCCAAGTACAAGATCGACCGCCGCCTTGGCGTCAACCTGTGGGGCCGTGCCAAGAGCCCGCTGAACAAGCGCGAGTATGGCCCGGGCCAGCATGGCCAGCGCCGCAAGAAGCCGTCGGACTACGGTCTGCAGCTGATGGCCAAGCAGAAGCTGAAGGGCTACTACGGCAACATCGGCGAGAAGCAGTTCCGCCGCATCTATGCCGAGGCCGTCCGCCGCAAGGGCGACACCGGCGAGAACCTGATCGGCCTGCTGGAGCGTCGCCTGGACGCCGTGGTCTACCGCATGAAGTTCGCGCCGACCCCGTTCGCCGCGCGCCAGCTGATCAACCACGGCCACATCCTGGTCAACGGCCGCCGCCTGAACATCGCTTCGGCCCGCATCAAGGACAACGACACCGTCGAGGTGCGCGCCAAGTCCAAGCAGATGGCGCTGGTCCTGGAAGCCGCCGCTTCCGGCGAGCGTGACATCCCCGATTACCTGGAAGTTGACGGCAGCGCGCTGAAGGGCCGCTTCGTCCGCGCCCCGCTGCTGGCCGACGTTCCGTACCCGGTCCAGATGGAACCGAACCTGGTCATCGAGTTCTACTCGCGCTGATCGGTCGGCTCCTGCCGAACGCGAAAGGCCGCTCCCTCGGGGGCGGCCTTTTTGCTTTTGGCGGAGGCTTTTGGATGCGGCCTTGGCCATCAAGCCCGGCGCTCACCTCCGCCGGGACACCAGCAGCGCCGTCAGGTCGTCGTCGATGGGACCGGTGGCGTGGAGATCGCCCAGCAGGCCGTCGAGCAGGCGGGCGCCGTCGGGCTCGTGCAGGCGGCGGGCGAGCAGGGCGGCGAGGCCCGGTTCGTCCAGCACATCATGGCCCTCCGAGCCGAGCGGAATCTCGATCGCCGCGTCGGAGTAGAGGAACAGCCGCGCACCCGGCGGCATCGGCAGCTGCCGGCTGTCGTAGGTGGCGGACGGCAGCAGGCCGAGCGGCAGGCCGCTGCCGTCGCCCAGCCGTGGCGCCTCGTCGCCGGGCAGCCACATCATCGGCGTCGTCGATCCGGCAGAGGCGTAATCGAACACCCCCGCCACCGGATCGATCAGGCCGGTCAGCATCGTGGCGAACTGGCCGCAGGGAAGCAGGCCGCACAGCCGGCGGTTCATCGCGGCCAGGAACTCGGCAGGGGTCAGCCCCGTGCTGCCGATCTGGCGGCAGATGGCGTCCAACCGGAAGGTGTTCAGCGCCGCCCCCACGCCATGGCCGGAAAAATCGACCATGTAAACGGCGACCCGGCCGCCCGGCAGCCGGTCGATGCCCCAGAAATCGCCGCCAAGCTCGGATGAGGGGGCGAAATGGGCGTCGATGGCGATGCCGGTCGCCGCCTGCAGGTCCGCCAGCCGGTCGGGACCGGGCAGCAGCCGGCTTTGCATCGCGCGGGCGAGCGCCAGTTCGCTCTCGGTCCGGCTGTGATACTGCTCCAGGTCGCGCAGCATGGCGCGTTTACGAAGCTGGATTCGCACGCGGGCCAGCAGCTCCACCGCGTTGATCGGTTTGGTGACGTAATCGGTCGCCCCGGCGCGGAAGGCGCGGGCACGGTCCTCGACGCGGTTCAGGCTGGACTGCACCAGCACCGGCAGCGATTTCCATCGCGGGTCGGCGCGCAGGAGCCGGCACATCTCGAACCCGTCCATCCGCGGCATCATCAGGTCGAGCAGCACGAGGTCGGGCTTGAAGCGCTCCATCCGGGCCAGCGCCTCCTGCCCATCCTCCGCCTGTTCGACCAGGGTGATGCCGCCGCGCTCCAGCAGGGCCAGCAGGAGATGGCGGTTGATCCGGTTGTCGTCGACGACCAGCACGCGGGCGCCGGCCAATCCGTCCGCGGAGTCGCTTCCTCCGGCAAGCGGGCCGGCTGCCATCATGTCCCCGGTATTCATGTTCCCGGTATTCATCTGGCCCCCCGCTCGATCCACAGCAGCGTGTGGTCGTCGCCGCTGACCTGTCCCAGTGCAAAGCTGAGCGAGCGCACGACGGCCTCGAAGCCGTCGCCTTCCGCCACCGCGCGGGCGATCATCCAGCCGAGCCCGATCCCGGTGCCGCCGGCATCCAGCGCCTCCAGCACCGCGACGGAGTAAAGCGCCAGCACGGCACCCGGCGGCAGTTCCATGACCTCGGCGCGATAGCGGGTGCCGGGAGCGATGCCGATCGCCAATCCGGTGGCGACGCCGAAATCCGATCCGCCGTCTCCGCGCAGGATCATCGGCGGCGCTCCCTCGGCGGAGGCATGGGTGAAGCGCCCGAGTTCGCCGTCGACCACGCCGTAGGTCATGGTCGCCGTCTCCCCCGGTGCCAGCAGACCGGCGGCGCGGTCGTTCAGGGCGCTCAGCAGGGCGGCGGCATCCTCGCCGTGGATGGGCCCCAGCTCCTGCAGAAGGGTGTGCAGGCGGAAGGCGTTCAGCGCCGCCGACACGCCCTGGCCGGCGACGTTCAGCAGATAGACGCCGAAGCGCCGGCCGGAGAGCGGCAGCAGCCCCCAGAGATCGCCGCCGAGATGGGGCGAGATCACGCTGTGGGCGCGCAGCGTGCAGCCGGCCGCCCCGGCGACGGCGGTGCATTGCGCCGGCGTCGGCAGCAGGTGCTCCTGCATCGAGCGGGCGATGGACAGTTCCGCCTCCACCCGCGCGCGGTAGCTTTGCAGCCGGCGGATCAGCACGCGGTCTTCCAGATGGATGCGCACGCGGGCCAGCAGCTCCGTCCGCTCCAGCGGTTTCGCCACAAGGTCGGTGGTGCCGGCGGCGAAGGCTCTGTTGCGGTCCTCGCCCGACGACAGGGCGGTCTGCACCAGGATCGGCAGGTCCGCCGTCTCCGGCATGGCGCGCAGGCGGCGGCAGACCTCGTAGCCGTCGATCCCCGGCATCATGATGTCGAGGATCAGCAGGTCGGGAACGCCGGCCTCGATCATCGCCAGTGCTTCCATCCCGTTGGTGGCGAAGGAGACCTTGCGGAATCCCGCCTCGGCCAGGAAGGTGCCGATCACGGTGCGGTTGAAGGCGGTGTCGTCCACCACCAGGATCGGGCAATCCAGGATCTGCGAATCGGGTATCTGAGAGTCGGCGACCTGGAATTCCGGATCCCGGCCTTCGAGGCTTTGCGGACGGCCGGTGCCGGAGATGTCCTGCCCGGTCATGGTCACAGCCGGAACCTCAGGCGGATGCGCCGGCCGCCATCCTCGATCTCCAGCCCGTCGGCGATGCTGCCGATCAGGTCGAGTCCGCGGCCCGACGCCCCGGCCCGCTCCGGCCTGCGCGGGACGAAGCCGGCGCCCTGGTCGGTGATCTCGACCGTCGCCAATGCCCGGCCATTCTCCGGCGCGTCTTCCGGCCGGCTCCCGGCTGGTCCAGGCCCATGCCCGGCCGGGGCGGTTTGCGGCGGGTCGATGCGTACGGCGATGGCGATCCGCCGCGCGGCGAGCACCGGGTCGGCGAGCCCGTCGCCCAAATCGCGGGAGAAGCGTTCCAGTTCCTGGGCGCTCAACTCCTTCATGCCGCTGACGCCGAGATTGCCGTGCACCAGCGCGTTGCTGACCGCTTCATGCAGAGCCAGTTCGATATCGTCGCGGCGGTGCCCGGAAAGCGGGTGGCGGGCGCCGATGGCGGCCAGCAGGCGACCGCCCAGTTGCAGGTCGTGTGCGGTCGCGGTGGTCAGGTTGACATAGAGGTCGGTGCCGGACGCCTCGGCCAGCAATGCCGCCACGCCGCGGCCATCCTCATCGCTGGCCGCCGGTTCGACCCAGGCGGCGACCGGGGGCAGCCAGAGAGAGTCCGCCTCCGCCGCGCCACCATCCGTCAGGAGCAGCGCCAGCGCTCCGGAACCGGCTGGCCCCTCTGCCGGCCCCTCTGCCGGCCTCTCTGCCGGACGCAGGCCCAGCGCCCGCGCCAGCCGATTGCTGCGGTCGTGCGGCAACCCCGGCGCGACGAACCCGGCGAAGCGCGTGCGGAGCCCGGTGGCGGCGCCACTGGGAAGGGTGTCCCCGTCGGTCAAGCGGGTCAGTCCTCGATCGGGACGATCTTGGCGATCTGCGCCACGGTCAGCACCCGCTTCACCTGGCCGGCGGCGGCACGCAGCACGAACTGCTTGTCGGCGCGGTCCATCTCTTCCCGCGCGATCAACAGCATGCCGATGCCGGCGGAGTCGACGAATTCCAGCGAGGACAGGTCGAGCACCTGGCGCCGGGGCTTGTTCTGCCCCATTTCGCCGATCAGGGCGCGCAACTTTGCATGGTCGTTGAAGGTCAGGCGGCCGCGCAAGCGGACCACCGCCTCCTGGTCTCGCACTTCGATGCCGTAATCCATGATGTCGTCTTTCAGAGTAGGTATCTCACTGTACAAGCGCCGGCTGTTCCGCGCTAGAAAAGTTCAATATCGCCACCGGAACCATTGTCCCCTCCGACATCCAGGTCGAGCACGCCGTTCTCGTCCAGTGCGGTGCCCTCCAGCAGCAGTTTGCGCACGAAACGTTCGCGCATCTCGCTCAGCGTGAAGCGGCCCATCAGCTGGTTCAGCCATTCCTGCGGCTCCCGCGCGCCGATGCCGGGCGGCACCTGGGCGCGGATGCGGGTCTCCAGTTCGCCCAGCCCGGCGCTCATGATGGCGAGGCTGTCGTTGATCGCCTCGATCCGCTGCTTGGTCAGATCCTGGAACTGCATGCCGGTGATGACATGGGCGATGGTGGAGGACATGTCGGTCGACACCGATGCCGCCGTTTCCAGCACCGCCTGGAAATGGGTGGTCTGGGCCACCAGGCTGTCCATCGTCTTGTCGACGCGTTCCTTCGCCAGCATCTGCGGCGACATGTCGGTGTTGGCGATCTGGCGCAGGATGTCGTGGCCGTTGCGCACGCCCTTGACCACCGCGCCGACCTTGCTGCGCATGCGGTCCGCCAGTTCGCCGGTAGTGCGGGAGAGGTGCCGCACCTCCTGCGCGACCACGGCGAAGGTGCGCCCGGCCTCCCCGGCGCGGCTGGCCTCGATGGTGGCGTTCAGCGCCAGGAAGTTGGTCTGGCGGTTGATGCCGTCGATGTCGCCGATCGACTTCTCCAGCTCGGCCACATCCTTCTGAACGTCGTCCAGCAGATAGACCATGCTCATGGCATGGCGCGACAGGGTGACGATGTTGGTCACCATGTCGGTGATCATGTCCTGCATGGCGACGACCAGCGTGTCGATCGGCACCCGTTCGCCGTCGATGTCGACCGATCCCGCCATGGCGACGATCTGTGCCACGCGCTCCGACTGTTCCAGGGCCTTTTGGGCCAGTTCGCGGAAGCGCTCCGACAGGTCGAGGGTGGAGGTCTCCACATGGTCCGACGTGCGCGTCAGCTCGCTCTGGACGATGTCCAGCGTGCGGCGCTGCACGTCGGCGAAGCCGAGCCAGGTCGACAGAAGCTCTGCCGTGACGGCGACCTTGGCCTCGCCGTCCGCAGGGGGTGGCGCCGGGCGGTCCGCCGGGGCCAGAGCGGTGTCTCGGGCGGCATCTCGGACGGCGAACTGGGCGGCATCTCTGGCGGCGGCGTGGATAGACATACTGGTGCTCCTTGGGAACTCGGCCCGGATGCCCGCCCGGGTCAGGCGGTGCGGGGGCGCTCGCCGACGGCGTCGAAGGCGCGCAGCATTTCGGCGGGGATTTGGGTGAGCGGAAGTTCGACCGCGACCGCGCCGGCCTCCTTGGCGGCGCGCGGCATTCCGTAGACGACGCAGCTCGATTCCTGTTCGCCGATGGTGAAGGCGCCTGCCTCATGCATGGCCTTCATGCCGATGGCGCCGTCGCGGCCCATGCCGGACAGGATCACGCCGACCGCCTTGCCGCCCGCCGCCTTGGCGACGGAGGCGAACAGCACGTCGACGGACGGGCGATGGCCGCTGACCGGCGGCGTGTCCTGGATGTGGCAGACGAAACCGGCGGTGTCGCGGACGACGGCGAGGTGGCGGTCGCCGGGCGCGATCAGCACCAGCCCCTGGGCCGGCCGGTCGCCGTGAACGGCCACCCGCACCGTCGGCGCTGACAGCCGGTCGAGCCGGGCGGCGAAGCTGGGCACGTAGCTGGGCCCCATATGCTGGGTGATGAGGATGGGCGGGCAGTCGGCCGGCATGGCGGCCAGAAGGTCGCGGATGCGCTCCACCCCGCCGGTCGAGGCGCCGACGGCGATCAGCCGCTTGCCCGATCCGGCGCGGCGCGGCGTCGGCAGGACACCATGGACGGCAGGCGGCCTGCGCATGGCCAGCCGGGCGGTGGCGGCGACCCGGATCTTCGAGACCAGCTCCATCGCCGTCGCCTCGAACCCCAGCCCGTCGGAGCCGCCGGGCTTGGCGACGCAGTCGACTGCTCCGAGCTCCAGCGCGCGGATGGCGGCGTCGGAGCCCTCGCGCGTGAGGGAGGAGACCATGATCACCGGCGTCGGCCGCAGCGTCATGATCTTTTCCAGGAAGGAGAGGCCGTCCATCTTCGGCATCTCGACGTCCAGGGTGATGACGTCGGGATTGGTGGCCTTGATCACGTCGCGGGCCTCGAAGGCGTCGCGGGCAACGCCGGCGACCTCCATCCCCGGCTCGCGGGTCAGGATGTCCTTCAGCATCTCGCGCATCAGGGCGCTGTCGTCGACGATGACGACGCGGATCGGTCTGGGCATGGGTCAGTCCCCTCCCGCATCGGTCGGTCCGAACAGCTCCACCTCGCCCTCCACGGGGGTGCGGGCGAGATGGGTGATGAAGGACCGTTCGCGGGTGACGGTGTCGGCCGCCGCCTCCGGCCGCAGCAGGCGGCGCAGGGCGCGGCCGCTATGGGGGAAGTAATGCAGGCGCCGCGCGGAGCCGCCGCCCAGATCCAGCCCGGCCAGCGTCAGCCCCTCCGCCCGCACATAGTCCAGCGCGAAGCGGCTGTTCAGCCCGCCGATGTTGTAGCTCGAATCGATGACGCTGGCGCCGCCGAACAGCTTGACCTTCAGGCGCCTGCGGTCGGCCCCAGCGGCGAGCAGGGCGTTGATCAGCCGCTCCATCGCGACCGATCCGTAGCGCGCGGCGGCGCCGGCCCCCTCCAGTTCGCTGGCCGGCAGGTCGGGCAGCATGAAGTGGTTCATGCCGCCGATCCCCCGCACCGGATCGTGGATGCAGGCCGCCACGCAGGAGCCCAGCGTGGTCGCGATCATCAGGTCGCCCCGGTCGCTGACCGCCTGCTGGCCCAGCGCGATCTTGACCGTCTCGGTCTTGAACTCGTGGTTGAAATAGCGGCCGCTGCCCAGCCGCGGCGCCGGTGCCGCCGGACTGGGTGCCGCATGGGGGAGGGTGGAGGCGTTCATCGCTCACTCCCTCCGGTAAATCGTTGGGCCGGCCTGTCGGAACAGGTTCGACACGCCATACAGGCTCTCCGAGTGGCCGAGGAACAGATACCCGCCGGGGCGGAGCATCCGGCCGAAGTTTTCTATCACCTGCGTGCGGCCGCGGCGGTCGAAATAAATCAGGACGTTGCGGCAAAAGATCGCGTCGAACGGACCTGACATGGGCCAATGTTCAAGCAAATTCAGAGGCTTGACGGTTACGAGACGCTTGAGATCCTCGCCCATCTCCACCGCCGGCTCGCCGTTCAGCCGGGTGTCGTGGGTGAAGCGCTGGCGGATGGCGGGCGGAATGCCGGTGGCGCCCGACAGCGGATAGATGCCCCGCCTTGCCGTGCCGACCATGTGGGTGTCGATGTCGGTGGCAAGGATGCGGGCGTCCCAGCGGCGCAGGTCCGCGCCCATGGTCGAGACCAGCACCATCGCCATGGTGTAGGGCTCCGGACCCGAGGAGCAGCCGGCCGACCACAGCCGCAGCCGCGGGCGGGAGGCTCCGGCATTGCGCATCCGCGCCTCCGGCAGGACGGTGGAGGCGAGGAAGTCGAAATGATGCGATTCGCGGTAGAAGCTGGTCAGGTTGGTGGTCAGCGCATTGACGAGGAAGCCGATTTCATCCGCCCCGCCATCACCCTGCAGCAGGGCGCAATAAGCGTCGAAATCGGGCAGCCGAAGTTCGCGCAGCCGGCGCGCCAGCCGGGCATAGACCATCTCCGCCTTGTGCGGGGCCAGTGCGATGCCGGCCAGCTGATAGAGCAGTCCGGCGATCAGGTCGAAGTGATGCCGTTCGAAATGGAACTCGCGCGCGCCGCCGAACACCGCGGCCGGCACCCGGCGCGACGCCGGAGATTCGATCGACAGGGCGGAGGAACGGTCGGTCATCGCGGCACCGGAGGCATCGTCAGACGGGCACCGGCTGCCGCCGGATTTCCCCGGCGGAGGCGGTGATGGCGGCACCCCGCGACTGGCGGTCCAGGGTGAAGAAGGTCATCTGCCGGCGCAGCTGGTCGGCCTGATCCTCCAGCGAGCGGGCGGCGGCGGTGCTTTCCTCCACCAGGGCGGCGTTCTTCTGCGTCATCTCGTCCATCTGGGCGATGGCGATGTTGACCTCGTCCAGGCCGGAAGCCTGCTCGGCCGTGGCCCGCGCGATTTCCGACACCAGATCGGCGACGCGGCCGATGCCCGACACGATCTCCGTCAGGGCGCCGCCAGCGGACCGGACCAATCCGACGCCCTCGCGCACCTGCCCGCCGCTGTCGAGGATCAGCGACTTGATCTCCTTCGACGCCTGGGCGGAACGCTGGGCGAGCTGCCGCACCTCCTGGGCCACCACGGCGAAGCCGCGCCCGGCATCGCCGGCACGGGCAGCCTCGACCGCCGCGTTCAGCGCCAGCAGGTTGGTCTGGAAGGCGATCTCGTCGATCACCCCGATGATGTCGGCGATCTTCTGAGACGACTGCTCGATCCGGCGCATCGCCTCCACGGCGCTGGTCGCCACCTCGCCGCCGCGGGACGCGGCGGTGCGCGCCTCGGTGGCATAGCCGTTGACCTGCTGGGCGTTGTCGGCGTTGGAGCGCACGGTGGCGGCGAGCTGTTCCATGCTCGCCGCGGTCTCCTCCAGCGAGGAGGCCTGCTGCTCGGTCCGTTCCGACAGGTCCAGGCTGCCTTCGGCCACTTCGCGGCTGGCGACGGCGATGGACCCGGCGGCATGGTCGATGCGCCGGACGATCTCCGACAGATGCGACACGGTGCCGTTGAAGTCGTCCTTCAGCCTCTGGAACACGCCCTCATACTGCTGGTCGATCCGGCGGGTGAGGTCGCCCTGCGACAGCGCCTTCAGCACCGATGCCAGTTCCTCGGTGACGGCGGCGACATTCTCCGACAGGCGGTTGATGCCCTCGCTGACCAGGCGGAAGAAGCCGGTCTTGCCGTCCAGCGCGATGCGGTGGCTGAAGTCGCCGCGGACGGCGTTCTCGACCATCGCGCTGATCTCCGCCTCGATCGCCAGTTCCTCCGTCAGGTCACGCCATTCGATGACGGTGCCCAGCTTCTCGCCTTGGCGGCTGACCACCGGGTTGGCGATGACCTGGAAGGTCCGGCCGCCGGTCCTGGCCCAGCCGCGGTGGGTCTGCTTCAGGTCGGCCAGCAGGCGGCGCTGGTGCGAGGGATCGCGGTGGAAGACGTCGAAGTTGCGGCCGACCAACCTGTTCGCGTCGAAGCCCGGCAGAGAACTGCGCAGGTCGGCCTCGGCATTGCGGAACATGGCCATGATGGAGTCGTTGGCGTAGAGGATGCGGCCGTCGGTGTCCGCCATCATGATGTTGGCCGACACCCGTTCCAGCGCGATGCGGGAGCGCAGGGCCTCCACCGCCTCGTCCTTGAAGGCCGCGACGGCGCGGGCCATGTCGCCCAGCTCGTCCTGCTGACCGGTGTGGGGGACGCTGACCGACAGCTTGCCGTCGGTCAGGTCGGCCATCACCCGGCGGATGCCGGTGACCGGCGTGACGATGGAGGCGGCGATCCGGTTGGCGGCGACGACGCCGATCACCAGCGACAGCAGCCCCAGCCCCAGCGTCAGGCGGATGGTGAAGGCCGCCACGGTCCCGGCCTCCTCCTCCGTCGCCCTGGCATCGGCGGCGATCCGGCCGACGATGCCGTCGATGGCGTCGTTGACCGCCGTGGCGGCGGCGGCGAGCCGGTCGGCGCGGCGCTTCGCCTCGTCATTGGCGGCGATGACGTCGCGGAAGGCTGCGCGATAGTCGGCTGCGCGGGCATCGACCTCGCGCAGGGCCATCGACAGGCCGCTGTTGGTACGGCCCCCGGCACCAAGGATGGCGGACAGCCGGGCGAGGGCGTCGGCCATCGCCTTGCCTTCGGTTTCCACCTGCAGGGCCGCTGCGGCGTCGCGCAGGCCGATGGCGCGGTTGGCGCTGAAGCGGGTCATCAGCCAGCGCTTCTCCACCTCCTGCGCGGCGAAGGCGGCATCCTTGTCGCCGGAGGCGTCGGCCCTGTCGCCAAAGGCGTCGGCCATCGACACCACCTCCTCCAGCCGCGTCGTCACCTGGGCACCCAGCGGGTCCATCCGTTCGCGCAGGCTGCGGTCGGCCTGCTCCCGCATGGCGCGAACCGCCTCGAACCGCTCATGGTAGGTGGTGTGCAGGCCGTTCAGCTCGGCGAAGGCGGCGGCCTGGGGCGAGGCCGCCAGCGTCGCCTGCCGCTGCGTCATCGCCGAATCGAACTCTCCGCGCAGCACGCGCAGCCGGTCCAGCGCCTCGGGCGTGCCCAGATTGATGTATTCGCGGGTCTGCAGCCGCTCGGCGGCCAGACGGCTTTCCAGATCCTTGGCGAAGACGGCGAGGTCGCCGGAGGCGATGACCCCGTCGATGCGGCGGTTCAGTCCGTCCAGCCCAAGGATGCCCACGCCGGACTGGGCGGCGATCAGAACCAGCAGAAGGCCGAAGACCAGCCACAGCCGTTTGGCGATGCGCATGTTGCTGAGGAAGCTGCCGGCTTTGGCGATCGTACCGTCGGTGGCCATCGGTGACGTTCCCTCTTTTTATTGCTTCTCGTTGCAGAGGCGCCGAAGGTTTGCCTCGCTCTTTCCGGTCAGGTGACTTCGAGCACCGGCGCGCGCGGGGCGGCGTCCTGGTCGACATGCTCGCCCGCGAACAGCTTCTCGACGTTCAGCAGGGTCACCATCCGGTCGTCGGCGGTGTAAAGGCCGCTGAGATATTCGGCGTCGATCAGGCCGCTGTCGACGTCGGGCGGCGGCTTGATCGCGTCATGGCCGATCGCCAGGATGTCGGAAATGGCGTCGACCAGGATGCCGCGCGTGCGCTCGCCCACCTGCATCACCACCACGACATGGCGCTTCGTCACCTGGGTCGGACCGCCGCCGAAGCGGGCGCGCAGGTCGAAGATCGGGATGATGATGCCGCGCAGGTTGATCACGCCGCGGACATAGTCGGGCAGATTCGGCAGGCGGCTTTCCGGCGTCCAGCCGCGGATTTCACGCACGGCCAGGATGTTGACGCCATATTCCTCGCTGCCGACCGTGAAGGTGACGTACTGCTCCTCCGTCCCGTTGGCGCTGGCGCCGGCGGGCTGGAGGTCGGTGCGGGAGTTGACGGTGGCGATTGCGGAGGAACTGCTCATCGCTGGGCCTCAAACCGTTTGGCGTTGACGCTGGTCGAACCTGTCCGCAGGGGCGGGCAGGGATGGGGAAGGCGGGGTGGCGCCGTCAGGGCCGCTGTTTCCATAGCCGCCACCGTGGCGGCTCATTTCGCGCAGGCCGGCGACGTCCAGGATCAGGGCGACCCGGCCGTCGCCCAGGATGGTCGCGGCGGCGACGCCGTCCAGCCGGCGGAAGTTGGCCTCCAGGCTCTTGATGACGACCTGCTGCTGGCCCAGCACCTCGTCGACCACGAGGCCGAGGCGGGAGCCGTCCTCCGTCTCCACCAGCACGACCAGCCCCTTGGTGGCGTCGTCGATGGCTTGGGGGATGCCGAACAGCCGGTGCAGATGGACGAGCCGCACATACTCGCCGCGCGCCATCATCACGTCGCACTTGTTGACCAGCCCATGCAGGTCGGCGGGCTTGGGCCGCAGGCTTTCCACGATGTTGGTCAGCGGCAGGACGAAGCGCTCCTCCCCCACCGAGATCACCATGCCGTCCAGCACCGCCAGCGTCAGCGGCAGCGACAGGACGAAGCGCGAGCCCTCGCCCGGCGTCGAATAGACGCCGATGCGCCCGCCCAGGCTGGAGATGTTCCGCCGCACCACGTCCATGCCGACGCCGCGGCCGGACAGGTTCGATACCTGGTCGGCGGTGGAGAAGCCGGGCAGGAAGATCAGGTGGTCGATCTCCTCGTCGGACATGGTGGCTCCGGGCTGGACCAGCCCCTTCTCGATCGCCTTCGACAGCACCTTGGCGCGGTTGATGCCGCGGCCGTCGTCCGTCACCTCGATCACGATGCGGCCGGACCGGTGAGCGGCGGACAGATGCACGGTGCCGGCGCGCGGCTTGCCGAGGCGTTCGCGCTCCTCCGGCCCTTCCAATCCATGGTCGATGGAGTTGCGGATCATGTGGGTCAGCGGATCGACGAGGTTCTCCACCACCGTCTTGTCGACCTCCGTCGTCTCGCCCGACGTAACCAGCATCACTTCCTTGCCAGTGGCTGCGGCGCATTCGCGCACCAGCCGCGGCATGCGGGAGAAGACGCTGGAGACCGGCTGGGCACGGATCGACATCACGCTCTCGCGCAGCTCGCGGGTATGCTGGGCGAGGCTCTCCAGCCCCTCCAGCAGTTCCTGGAACTGGCCGGGCGGCAGGTCGCGCAGATGCTCCGCGATCATCGCCTGGGTGATGACCATCTCGCCGACCATGTTGACGAGCCGGTCGATCTTGTCGAGGTCGACGCGGATGGTGTGGGTGGTCGGCCCGGAATGGTCGCCGCCGGCACCGCCGCCGTTTCCGCGCTTGGCGCCGTCGGCGGCCTTCGCGGCGCCGGGGGAGCCGGAGGTGGTGGCCGGGGCCGTTGTGGCCGGCGCGGAGGAGGGTACCGCCGGTTCCGGCAGGTTGGCGGCCGTCGCGGTGGCGGCCGGCAGAGGCTCGGCCGCCCGGATGATGGCGGGGGGCGGCGCCTCGGCACCGATGCGGATGTCGCAGTCGTCGGCGACGAACTCGAACACGTCGTCGATCTGGGCGCGGTCGACCAGCGGATCGGCCAGCAGCGTCACCGTCCAGGACAGGTGCAGCAGTTCGGCGTCGAGGTCGCGTAGCGAGGGCAGCTTGTCCAGGTGGCAGACCACCTCCGCGTCGCCAAGACGGCGCAGGGCGCGCAGCATGTAGGTCGGCTCGTTGCCGGACAGCAGCAGTTCGGCCTTCGGGCGGAAGACGATGGTCCAGCGGACCTTACCCTCCGGCACCGGGCCTTCCGAGACCGGACCTGCAAAGGCGGGGGCGGGCTGGTCGTCGCGCGCGGCCTGGATGGCGGCCAGCGCGTCGCCGAAGATGCCGGCCTCGTCATCCTCGTCGTCGGGATAGAGCCTGTCCGCGGGCGATGGGGGCTGCTCCTCCGCCGGTGCCTCGGCTTTGCCCAGGAAATGGCGGAGCGCCGCGACCGTGTCGTCGGTGGTGCCGGCAGGCGCGTCGGTTTCGTCGGCGGCATGGGCCAGCAGGCGGGCCAGCACGTCGTTGGCGCGGATCAGGGTATCGACCAGCCCGGTGGTGACGGGGATTTCGGCGTTGCGCACGCCGTCCATCACCGTTTCGAATTCGTGCGCGAAGGCGACGAGGTCGTTGAAGCCGAAGGCGCCGCCGCCGCCCTTGATCGAATGGACGGCGCGGAAGATCGCGTTCACCTCGTCCATGTCGATCTCGCCGGGGGCGAGGCGCAGCAGCCCGGCCTCGGCGACGGCCAGGAGTTCGGCGCTCTCGTCGAAGTAGGTCTGTTTGAAGCGGCTGAGATCGTCCACGGCTGTACCCCTTCCTTCGCTGACGGCTTGCGGTCAGCCGCAGACCTTCTGCACCACCGACACCAGCTTGTCGGGGTTGAAGGGCTTCACGATCCAGCCGGTCGCTCCGGCGGCCCGGCCCTCCGCCTTCTTGCTCTCGTCCGCTTCGGTGGTCAGCATCAGGATCGGCAGGGTGCGGTGGGCGGGAATGGCGCGCAGCTTGCGGATCAGGGTCAGCCCGTCCATCACCGGCATGTTCAGGTCGGTGATGACCAGATCGACCTTGGTGGTGGCGATGGCGCTCATCGCCTGCTGGCCGTCGGCGGCCTCCACCACGTCGTAGCCGGCGCCCCGCAGGGTGAAGGAGACCATGTCGCGCATGGTCCGCGAATCATCCACCGTCATCACTTTCTTCTTCACGCTCGGCTCCATTGCTTCAGCCAGGCGGCGAGACCCAGATCCTCGCACGCTTCGGACAGGACCTCGGACGGGGCGGCGAGGACGAAGGCGGCCCCGCGGTCGGTTGCGTCGCGGGCGGCGACGACCAGCGCCTGGATGCAGGCGGCGCTGATCCGCTCCACCGCGTCCGCCTGCACCGCGACGTCCGCCGACGCCTTGAAGGCGGCACGCAGGCTGTCGAGCAGAGGTTGCGCCATGGGCAAATCCAGGTCGCTGGGCAGGCCCAGGCGAATCCGCCCGCCATCCTCCTCCGTCCACTTGATCAGCGACACGCCACCCCTCCGTCCACAGCAGACGCACTCTTGCGCATTCCGGTTGCAGCAGCGACGTTGCCAGAAGGCGTCTCAAGGATTCGTTAAGCGGAAGTGGCGGATGGACCGGGCGTCGTCGAGAAGTTGGGGATAACCGCAGTCAAAATTGGGACATGCCGCCGGGATCGGTGCAAGGGTATGTGGGTCAGCCCTTCAGCCCGGCGATCAACGGACGGAATTCCGCCAGGACCGATTCGTAGACCGGACGCTTGAAGGCGACGATCAGGCCCGGCAACTCCTCCGCGTCGATCCATTTCCAGGCATCGAATTCCGGATGGCCGGTGTCGAGCCGGATGTCGGACTCGTCGCCGGTGAAGCGGGCCAGCATCCACGTCTGCTCCTGCCCGCGCCAGCGGCCCTTCCAGACCTTTCCCAGCAGATCGTCGGGCAGATCGTAGCGGTGGGCGGCGGCGGTCATGGCGATGAACTCCGCCTTCGCGGTGCCGATCTCCTCCTCCAGCTCGCGGAAGGCGGCGGTGCGGACGTCCTCGCCCTCGTCGACCCCGCCCTGGGGCATCTGCCAGTCGGCATCCGACCCGCAGCGCTTGGCGACGAACACCTCGCCGCGGTCGTTCAGCAGCATGATCCCGACGCAGGGACGGTAGGGCAGAGTGTTGCGGTCGATGGGGGCGGTCATGCCGGGGAACTCCGTTGGAATCAGGCTTTCGTGACGAAGAAATAGACGGTCATCGCCGCACCCACCAGGATCACCACCTTGCGCAGCACGGGCGGCGGAATGCGGCGGGCGACCGAGGCGCCGGCATAGCCGCCGGCCATGGCGGCCACCAGCATGATCAGCGCCTCCGTCCAATAGACGGCGCCCCCGGCGACGAAGGCCGCCACCGCGACGGCATTCAGGCAACCGGACACCAGCGACTTTAACCCGTTCATCGCATGCAGATCGGTCAGGCCGAAGACGCCCAGCGTCGCCAGGATCAGGATGCCGATGCCGCCGCCGAAATACCCGCCATAGACGGCGATCAGGAACTGCACGGCCAGCACCGTGCCATGGCCGATGGTGCAGTTGCGGCGAATCCAGGCAGACGCCTTCGGCCCGACGGCGAACAGCAGCGTGGCGAACAGCAGAAGCCAGGGGACGATGGCCTCGAAGGTCCGCTGCGGCGTCCATAGCAGCAAAAGCGCGCCCAGCAGCCCGCCGATCAGACTGATGCCGAGGAAGGAGGGCAGGTGGATGTCGCGGATGCGACCCAGTTCCCGCCGATAGCCGTAGGCGCTGGCCAGCGCGCCGGGCGACACGGCGACGGTGCTGGTGGCGTTGGCGTTCAGCGGCGGCACGCCGGCTAGGATCAGCGCCGGGAAGGTCAGGAAGCTGCCGCCTCCGGCCACGGCGTTCAGCACGCCCGCGAAAAAGGCGGAGACGATCAGCAGCAGCGTCAGCATGTCACCTTACCCGAAAACCTTGTCCCGGCGGGGCCGGCGCGTTGCGTTTTGCACACGCCCGCCCATACCGCAACGCCGAAGTCCCACAACCGCGCGGCTTTCGCAACCCCGAACAATTCGTTAAGGTCGTCGTCCCTTCAACGGATAGAGTGTCCGGAGACCTCCATGTCCGCCCTGCTCGATACCACCGACGCCCTGCACGACCAGATGATCGCCCTCGGCCGCGCCGCCCGCGCCGCCGCGGCCGCGCTGGCGACCGTGCCAGGGCCGTCGAAGGACCGGGCGCTGAGGGCGGCGGCGGCGGCCATCCGCGCCCGCGTGTCCGAGATCAAGGCGGCCAACGCCGAGGACATGGCGAACGCCCGCGACCTGTCCGGCCCCATGCGCGAACGGCTGATGCTGGACGACACGCGCATCGAGGGCATGGCCAAGGGTCTGGAGGACATCGCCGACTTCCCCGATCCCATCGGCGGCGTGCTGGCGGACTGGACCCGGCCCAACGGCCTGCGCATCCAGCGCGTCCGCGTGCCGCTGGGCGTCGTCGGCATCATCTATGAAAGCCGGCCCAACGTGACGGCGGATGCCGGCGGCATCTGCCTGAAGTCGGGCAACGCCGCCATCCTGCGCGGCGGGTCGGAGAGCATCCGCTCGTCCCGCGCCATCGCCGACTGCCTGGTCCAGGGCCTGCGCGAGGCCGGACTGCCGGAGGCGGCGATCCAACTGGTGCCGACCACCGACCGCGCCGCCGTCGGCCACATGCTGACCATGCGCGACTATATCGACGTCATCATCCCGCGCGGCGGCAAGTCGCTGATCCAGCGCATCGCCGACGAGAGCCGGGTTCCGGTCATCAAGCATCTGGACGGCAACTGCCACGTCTATGTCGATGCCGGCGCCGACCTGGAAAAGGCGCGCAAGGTGGTACTGAACGCCAAGATGCGCCGCACCTCCATCTGCGGTGCCGCCGAAACGCTGTTGGTCGACCGCGCCATCGCCGACAAGGCCCTGCCGCTGCTGGTGACGGACCTGCTGGACGCCGGCTGCGCCGTGCGCGGCGACGCGGCGGCCCAGGCCGTCGACCCGCGCGTGACCCCGGTGACGCCGGAGGATTGGGACACCGAGTATCTCGACGCCATCATCGCCTGCGGCGTGGTGGACGGGGTGGACGCCGCCATCGACCACATCAACGCCCACAGCTCCCACCATACCGAATCGATCCTGACCGAGGACCCGGCGGCGGCGGAGCGGTTCCTGTCGCGGGTGGACAGCGGAATCGTGCTGTGGAACGCCTCCACCCAGTTCGCCGACGGCGGCGAGTTCGGCATGGGCGCGGAGATCGGCATCTCCACCGACAAGTTCCACGCGCGCGGCCCGGTGGGTGCGGAGCAGCTGACCAGCTACAAGTATGTCGTGCGCGGCGATGGCCAGACGCGGCCTTAAGACCGACGCTCCCCCCACTATTGGAACCCTCTCCCCCCCGGGGAGAGGGCAGGGTGAGGGGGATGCATCGCGAGGATCGTCCGGCAAGCGGATCCCCCTCACCCAACCCTCTCCCCGCTATCAGCGGACCGAAGGTCCGCCTGTCGCGTCAGCGCAAACGAAGTTTGCGCGAGAGCGGGGGGGAAAGGGTAACCGCTCCGGGTTGAAGTCCAAATTTGAGCACGCCCCCCACCTCTATTCCGGGCCGCTCTATGCCGGCCTCACGGTCGGCATCCTCGGCGGGTCGTTCAATCCGGCCCATGCCGGGCACCGGCACATCAGCCTGTTCGCGCTGAAGGCGCTCGGTCTCGACCGGGTCTGGTGGATGGTCAGCCCGCAGAACCCGCTGAAGTCCGCCGCCGGCATGGCCTCTCTGGCCGAAAGGCTGGCGGAGGCGCGGGCGGTGGCCGCCCATCCGCGGATCGAGGTGACGGCGATCGAGACGGCGCTCGGCACCCGCTTCACCGCCGATACGCTGACGAAGCTTCAGCGCCGCTTCCCGAAAACGCGCTTCGTTTGGTTGATGGGAGCGGACAATCTGCGACAAATTCCGCGCTGGAAGCTTTGGACACGAATCTTCGACTCGGTGGCCGTTGCGGTTTTCGCCCGCCCCACCTATTCTCTTAGTGCGCTGAGCGGCAAGGCCGCCCAGCGTTTCACCCGTCGACGGGTGTCCGTGTCGGGGGTAAAAGGGCTCGCGCGCCGCAGGCGGCCGGCCTGGGCGTTCTTACGCAACCCCCTGCATCCGGCCTCGGCGACGGCGATCCGGCAGGCACGGGCCGCCGGGTCGTGAAACCGTTGCAAGAGGTTGGAGCCATCACCACGCACACCGAAACGGCCGCGACCGCTCCGCGGCCAGCCGCCGTTCCCCAGATCCTGGAACCGCAGGACCTGAAGGCGCTCATTCAGGCGTCGCTGGACGCCGATCAGGCGGATGACGTGACCGTCATCGATCTCGCCGGGAAAACCACCTTCGCCGATTACATGATCGTGGCGTCGGGCCGCAACACGCGGCACATCGCCGCCATGGCGATGAAGCTGGCCGAAAAGCTGAAGCAGGCCGGCGTCCGCGGCGTCGAGATGGAAGGCATGACCCAGTGCGACTGGGTTCTGGTCGATGCCGGCGACGTGATCGTCCACCTGTTCAAGCCGGAAGTCCGGACCTTCTACAACATCGAGAAGATGTGGGGTCTGGATCTGCCGACGCCGTCGGGCACGGCACGGCTGAGCGCCTGACGGACCGGAGGCGGAGGGCCGCATCATGCGTTTGTGGCTCGCCGCCGTCGGGCGGTCGCGGGGCGGACCGACCCGCGACCTGTTCGACGAGTATGTCGGCCGGCTCAGCTGGCCCTTCACCCTGAAGGAGGTCGAGGTGAAGAAGCGCCTCTCCTCCGACGAACTCAAACGGCAGGAGGCCGAGCTGCTGCTCGCCGCCGTGCCGGCCGGCGCCATCGTCGTGGCGCTGGACGAACGCGGCAAGGCGCTGCCCAGCGAGAGCTTCGCCGCCAAGATCGGCGACTGGCGCGACCGCGGCGCCGGCGACCTCGCCTTCCTGATCGGCGGTGCCGACGGCCATGGCGACGCGGTGCGCGCGCGGGCCGACTTCCTGCTTGCTTTCGGGCCGATGACCTGGCCCCACATGCTGGTGCGCGGCATGCTTGCGGAGCAACTCTATCGCGCCCAACAAATTCTTGCCGGTCACCCCTATCACAGATCCTGATACCGAACGTCGGGAACCGGCGTTCGCACACGCCGGAGCCTAAAAAGACCGAACCGAAAATTCCGAGACCACAACCTTTCGAGAAAGGTAAGCGCGATGACCGAGACCAACCGACCCCGCCCTGTCGTCCTGTGCATTCTGGACGGCTGGGGCTATCGCGAGGAGCGGTCCGACAACGCTATTGCGCTGGGCGACACCCCGAACTGGGACCGCCTGTGGTCGGCCGAGCCGAAGGCCTTCCTGAACGCCAGCGAGGAAGAGGTCGGCCTGCCCAAGGGGCAGATGGGCAACTCCGAGGTCGGGCACATGAATCTCGGCGCCGGCCGGGTCGTCATGCAGGATCTCGTGATGATCGACCACGCCATCGTCCAGGGCGATCTCGAGCGCAATCAGGCGCTGAACGATCTCGTGAAGACGATGCACAAGACCGGTGGGCGCGTCCACCTGATGGGTCTGCTGTCGCCGGGCGGCGTCCACTCCCACCAGGACCACATCGCGGCGCTGGCCGGCGTCCTGTCGCGCGAAGGCGTGCCGGTGGCCGTCCACGCCTTCACCGACGGCCGCGACGTGCCGCCGCAGAGCGCCAAGGATCAGGTCGCCGAGTTCATGGCCGACGTCTTCGAGCTGCCGGGCGTCGAGGTGGCGACCGTCATCGGCCGCTATTACGCCATGGACCGCGACAAGCGCTGGGACCGGGTCGCCAAGGCCTATGCCGCGATGACCAAGGCGGAGGGCGAGCGCGCCGCCGATCCGATCCAGGCGATCGAACAGAGCTATGCCGCCGACAAGCATGACGAGTTCATCCTGCCGACGGTGATCGGCGACTATGCCGGCATGAAGGACGGCGACGCCATCCTGATGGCGAATTTCCGCGCCGACCGTGCCCGCGAGATCCTGGCCGCCTATGTCGAGAAGGATTTCGACGGATTCCCGGTGGATGGCGCGCCGAAGCTGGCCGCCGTTGTCGGCATGGTCGAATATTCGTCGTCGCTGGCGAAGCTGATGACCACCATCTTTCCGCCGAAATCCCTGACCAAGGTGCTGGGTGAAGTGGTCAGCGAGGCGGGAATGACGCAGCTGCGCATCGCCGAGACGGAGAAGTATCCCCACGTCACCTTCTTCTTCAACGGTGGCGAGGAGCGGGTGTATGAGGGCGAGGATCGCATCCTGGTGCCGTCGCCGAAGGTCGCCACCTACGACCTGCAGCCGGAGATGTCCGCCGCCGAAGTGACCGGCAAGCTGGTCGGCGCCATCGATTCCGGCAAGTACGACCTGATCGTCGTCAATTTCGCCAACCCCGACATGGTCGGCCACAGCGGCATGCTCGACGCCGCCATCAAGGCGGTGCAGGCGGTCGACGGCAGCCTAGGTCAGGTGGAGGCCGCTGTGCGCCGCGCCGGCGGCACCATGCTGGTCACCGCCGATCACGGCAACTGCGAGCTGATGAAGGACCCGGAGACCGGCGGACCGCACACCGCCCACACGCTGGACAAGGTGCCGCTGGTGCTGGTCAACGGCCCGGCCGGCGCCCGCATCGAGAGCGGCCGTCTGGCCGACATCGCCCCGACGCTGCTCGACCTGCTGGGCCTGCCGAAGCCGTCCGAGATGACCGGCCGCAACCTGCTGGTCCGCACCGCCGCCCGCGCGGCGGCGGAGTAACGGATGGCCCCCGTCCCCTTTGCTCTGAATTCCCCCTCTCCCCCCCGGGGAGAGGGTCGGGGTGAGGGGGGTGCGTGGCGTGGAGGTGCGAGAAGTCCGGCGCTTGGCCCTGCAGCTCGATTTACATCCCGTACTGCATCCCCCTCACCCAGCCCTCTCCCCGGGGGGGAGAGGGTATCCGCTGGGGAGAGGGAATCCGGGGTGGGAGAGGGGGTTCTCGCCGGCTTCGTCGTCATTGCCGGGCTGATCCTTGCCCAGCCCGCGAATGCCCAGCCCGCGAATGCCCAGAACGATGCCCCCAAGGACACGCTGAAGCGCGTCGAACAGCAGCTTCAGACCGGCAAGCAGCGCCAGCAGCAGCTGGAGCGCCAATCGCAAGCCCTGCAGTCCGAACTCGACGACCTGCGCGGCCAACTGATCGCGCTGGCCGACCAGGCGCGCGGGCAGGAGCAGGCACTCGACCAGCTGGAAGAAACGCTCACCGCCCTTGAGGCGGAGGAACGCGAGCGGTCCGCCGGGCTCGACAATGAACGTCAGCAGATCGCCACCCTGCTGGCCGCCCTGCAGCGGTTGGCCCGCATTCCGCCGGAAGCGGCGCTGGCCCGGCCCGAAAGTCCGGTCGACACCCTGCGCTCCGCCCTGCTGCTGCGCGACGCGGTTCCGGCCTTGAAGGCGCGGGCCGATGCGCTGGGCCAGGCGCTGACCGCCCTGGCCGACACCCGCGGCAAGCTGGTCGACCAGCGTTCAAAGGCGCTGGCGGCGCGGGTGGCGCTTGCCGAGAAGCAGGGCGAGATGAACCGCCTGATCGCCCGGCGCGAGGAATTGTCGCGCCAGACCGAGGAGGAGCGCCTCCAGGTCGGCCAGCGCATGGCGGAACTGTCCGGTCAGGCCACCGACCTGCGCCAGCTGATGGAGCGGATCGAGGCCGAACGCCGCGCCGCCATCGAGGCCGCTGCCCGCCGCGAAGCCGAACGGCGCGAGGCGGAGCGCCGGGAGGCGGTCAAGCGCGAAGCGGAGAAGCGCGAGGCCGAACGGCGCCTCGCCGCCCAGAAGGAAGCCGAGCGCAAGGAGGCCGAACGCAAGCTGGCCGAGCTGCGTGCCGCCGAGCAGAAGATCGCCGAACAGAAGGCCGCCGAGGAAAAGCGCGCCAAGGATGAGGCTGCGAGGGAAGCGGCGCGCGAGCGCGAATTGGCCGCGAAGGCGCCGGATGGGCCGCCGGCGGTCGCCGGCATGGTTCTGCCCGCCGCCGGCAAGCTGACCACCCGCTTCGGCGAGGCCGACCGCTTTGGTGCCACCAGCCGTGGCGTGACGGTCCAGACCCGCGCCGGGGCCGCCGTGGTGGCGCCCCGCGGCGGCACGATCGTGTTCGCCGGCCCGTTCAAGGGCTATGGCCTTATCTTGATCGTGGAACATGGCAACGGATATCATAGTTTGATTGCGGGTCTGGGCCGGATCGACACGGCTGTCGGGCGTAAGGTGGCCGGCGGGGAACCGCTGGCGGTCATGCCGCCGGACGGCAATCCGGATCTCTATTTCGAGCTGCGACGAAACGGCCAGCCGATCAACCCGCAACGCGGGTTCGGCGCCCCGGAGGGGAAAGGACAAGGGTAGATGAGGATGATCAAGCGCGCCGCCACGGCGGCTGCTCTGGTGTTTCTGGGCGCCGGCGTCGCCACCGTCACCGCTCAGTCCAGCAATTCGTCGGACACCTACCGGCAGCTGAACCTGTTCGGCGACGTCTTCGAGCGCGTCCGCGCCGAATATGTCGAGCAGGTCACCGACGAACAGCTGATCGAATCGGCAATCAACGGGATGCTGACCTCGCTCGACCCGCATTCGAGCTATCTGAACAAGAAAAGCTTCCAAGATATGCAGGTTCAGACCCGCGGCGAGTTCGGCGGGCTGGGCATCGAGGTGACGATGGAGAACGGCCTGGTGAAAGTCGTCTCTCCCATCGACGACACCCCGGCCTTCCGCGCCGGCCTGCAGCCGGGCGACCTGATCGTCCAGCTGAACGGCGAGGCGGTGATGGGCCTCAGCCTGAACGAGGCGGTGGAGAAGATGCGCGGACCTATCGGCAGCGAGCTGAAGGTCACCGTCCGCCGCGGCGAGGCGGGGGAACCCTTCACCGTGTCGCTGACCCGCGCCGTCATCAAGGTGCAGTCGGTCCGCTTCCGCACCGAAGGCGACATCGGCTACATCCGCGTCACCAGCTTCAACGAGCAGACGCAGAGCGGGCTGGAGAAGGCGATCTCCTCCATCCAGCAGCAGTTGGGCGACAAGCTGAAGGGCTTCGTGCTCGACATGCGCAACAATCCCGGCGGTCTGCTCGATCAGGCGGTGTCGGTGTCCGACACCTTCCTGGACAAGGGTGAGATCGTGTCGACCCGCGGCCGGCGCGCGGAGGAGGGCACCCGCTTCAACGCCAAGCCGGGCGACCTGATCAAGAACCTGCCGATGGTGGTGCTGATCAACGGCGGTTCGGCCTCGGCCTCGGAAATCGTCGCCGGCGCGCTGCAGGACCACAAGCGCGCGATCATCATGGGCACCCAGAGCTTCGGCAAGGGATCGGTGCAGACCATCATCCCGCTGCCCGGCCATGGAGCCATGCGGCTGACCACGGCGCGCTACTACACGCCGGCCGGCCGGTCGATCCAGCAGCTGGGCATCACCCCGGACATCGAGGTGCATGTCGCCAAGGTGGAGGATCTGGACAAGAACATCGTCCGCCGCCGCGAAGCCGACCTGAAGGGTGCGTTGGTCAACCCCGACGCCAACAAGGCGCCGCGGCCGGCCACCACCAACCCGGCCGCGCCCGGAACTCCCGCCGCCCCGAATCCGGGCGCGCCGGGCGCCGGTGCGCCCCCGGCCGCTCCGGGGGCTGCTCCAGCTCCCGGTGCCGCTCCGGTACCGGGCGCCGCGCCGACGGACGGCGCGGCGGCGGAGGGGGCCGAGCCGCCCTTCGACTTCCAGCTCGCCCGCGCGCTGGATCTGCTGCGCGGCGTCGCCCTGTTCCAGCAGCGCGCCGCGGCGCGCTGACCGGGGCTGACGACGGTGAAGGCTCCCGCTCTGCTCGGTCGTCTGCGGTTCGATGTCCGGGGCCTGCGCCCCGGGCTCGGCTGGCTGCGCCGCATCCGTGGCGGGGCGGGACCTCGCAAGCCGCTGTCCAAGCCGCTTCTGGGTGCCGTCGCCCTGGTGGCCGTCGCCTATGCCGGACTGGGCGGATGGCTCGCGTTGAACGCCGACGCGACGCGGGAGGCGTGGCAGGCGTCCATACCCTCGACCACGGTGGCGGTCGCTCCACTGCCGCCGCCGCCGAAGCCGGAGCCGAAGGTCGCTGCGCCGGCCGCGCCTTTGCCGACCGACGCCGCGCCGCTGCCCCTGCCGGGCGCCCCGGCGGCGGCGGTGACGCTGGTTCCGGCGCCGGTGCCGGGACTGGTGGAGGACAGCCGCAGCGGTCCGCTGCCGCGCATCGCCCAGGACGGGCGCAAGCCCTGGCAGGTCTATGCGCGGCCTTTCCCGGCGACCGACAAGCGTCCGCGTGTCGCCATCGTCATGTCGGACCTGGGCCTCAGCGGCGTCACCACCGGCAATGCATTGGCGAAGCTGTCGCCCGGCATCACGCTGGCCTTCCTGCCCTATGCCGAGCGGCTGGACGACTGGGTCGAGCGGGCCCGCACCAAGGGGCACGAGGTGATGCTGTCGGTGCCGATGGAGCCGCTGAACTATCCGCGGGACGATCCCGGCCCCAACGCGCTGCTGACCATGCTCGGCCCCGACCGCAATGTGGAGCGGCTGGAATGGTCGCTGGGCAAGGCGGTGGGCTATGTCGGCATCACCAGCACCACCGGCAGCAAGTTCACCGCCAACCCGGCGGCGATGCAGCCGGTGATCGACGCGCTGAAGGCCCGCGGCCTGCTTCTGGTCGATGCCCGTGCAAACCCGAAGAGCGTCGCCGGACCGCTCGCCAATCTGGCCGGCGTGCCGCGGGCGCTGGGCGACCGCATCATCGACCGCGACCTGTCGCGCGGCGCCATCGACGACCAGCTGCGCGAGCTGGAGGAGCTTGCCAAGACCAACGGTGCCGCCGTCGGCTTCGCATCCCCCTATCCGACGACGATCGAGCGCCTCAATCTGTGGCTGACCGCATTGGCCGACCGCGGCATCGCACTGGCCCCGGTTTCGGCGGTCGTCAACATCCAGAAGTAGCGTCTGCGCGCATTTCGGCCGATGCGACAACGCGCATCGGGTGATCGCCCGTGTGCGGCTTGCTTCACTGCGTCCGTTGCGAGAATATCTCCGCCAGATTTCGAATAGACGGAGAGGGCGGATGTATCACCCCGAAGCGCTGGAACCCATCGTCGCCTTCCTGCGCGGCATCGGCATGCAGGTGGAGTACGGCGAGGGCGGGCTTGGCGGCTTCCTGCCCGGCGTGAACATCCATGCCGGGGCGATCCATGTCGATCCCGAGACCCTTAAGGGACCGGGCGACCTGCTGCACGAGGCCGGCCACATCATCGTCATGCCGCGCCATTTCTGGCCGCTGCTGAACCGCAACGTGCAGACGGACATCGACAACATCCTCGCCGACCAGACCGCGCGCGACGGCGTTGCCGACCCGGTCCTGACCCGGGCCGCCCGCCAGGGCGAGTTCATGTCGCAGGCCTGGTCCTATGCGGCGATCCAGCATATGGGCCTGCCGCAGGAATGCCTGTTCTTCCCCGGCTCCTATCAGTACCACGAGTATGAGGGGAAGCACCCGATGCAGGCCTGGATCGAGCAGGGGACCCATTTCGGCCTGATCAATCTGGCGCAGGCCGGCTTCACCGGCTATGCGGGGATGTTCGCCTATATGGGCGACAACGGACTGGCACCGTTCCCGCAAATGGCGAAGTGGACGTTGGACTGAGGGGTCGCTGAAGGGAGCCCCCTCCCCATCCCTCCCCCGCATTCTGCGGGAGAGGGGGCCTGATACTTGCAGAGTTTATGCAAAGGGCAGCGGCAGTCCCCTCACCCGCAAAGCTCTCGCACATAGCTTCGCTTTGTGCTGACGCGGCAGGCGGACCATAGGTCCGCTGAGAGCGGGGGAGGGTTAGGGTGGGGGAAAACCGCAGCCCCTCACCCGCAAAGCGCATCCCAATCCAACGCCGCCGGATCCTCCACCAGATGGTCGACGGTGTCGAACACCACGGCAGGGTGCTGGGGCCAGGCGATGGTCAGCATGCCGGCGGCCTTGGCGCTGCGGGCGCCGGTGGGGCTGTCCTCGATCACCGCGCAGGCCTCCGGGGGCAGGCCCAGCATCTTCGCGGCCAGCAGGTAGGGCTCCGGATGGGGCTTGCCGTTGGCGACGTCCTCGCGGGCGATGCTGAAGCGGAAATGCGGGATCGACATGGCGCGCATGTTGGCGTCGACGATCATGCGCCCGCCGTTCGACACGCAGGCCTGCGCCAGCCCGCGGGCGGCGAAGGCCTCCACCAGGGCGAAGGCGCCCTCGCGCGGGCGGACCTGATGGACGCTGGCGACATACTGGGCGTTGATCTCGTCCGCCCAGGCGTGCAGGTCGATCGGGAAGGGGCGGCGGGCGTGCAGGGCGGCGTAGATCTCGCGAAAGGCGACGCCGTGCATCGACCGGCAATCCTCGTCGCTCAGCTCATGGCCGTAGCCGCGGCAGACCTCGACGGTGATCTGCTGGTGCCACGGCTCGCTGTCCATCAGCGTGCCGTCGATGTCCCACAGGATGGCGCGGATCGGGCTGCGGACCGGGTTGCGGATCATGCCGGTCACCGCACCACCAGATCGTCGCGGTGGATCATCTCGTCGCGCCCCTGATAGCCCAGGATCTCCGGGATCTCGGTGCTCTTGTGACGAAGGATCTTGCGGGCATCGTCGGCGCTGTAGGCGACCAGGCCGCGGGCGACCTCGCGCCCGTCCTGTGTGCGGACGATCACCACGTCGCCGCGGTCGAACTCGCCCTGCACGGCGGCGACGCCGGCCGGCAGCAGGCTGGCGCCGTGGGACAGGGCGCGCATGGCGCCGTCATCGACCACCAGCACGCCGGTGGCGTTGACATGGCCGGCGATCCAGGCCTTGCGCGCGCTGGTGGGTTCGGCCGAGGGCAGGAACCAGGTGCAGAGCGCGCCGCCATCCTCCGGCCGCCGTTCCAGCGCCGCCAGCGGGTTCATGCGCTTGCCCTTGGCGATGACCATGCGGCAGCCGGCCGACAGGGCGACGCGCGCCGCGGCGATCTTGGTCACCATGCCGCCGCTGCTGTAGCCGGGGGGCGGCTCGCCGGCCATGCCCTCGATCTCCGGCGTCAGTTCGCGCACGGTCGGGATGTGGCGGGCGTCCGGGACCTTGCGCGGGTCGGCGGTGTAGAGGCCGTCGATGTCCGACAGCAGCACCAGCGTGTCGGCGCTGACCATCTGCGCCACGCGGGCGGCCAACCGGTCGTTGTCGCCGAAGCGGATTTCGGCGGTGGCCACCGTGTCGTTCTCGTTGATGACGGGAACGGCGCCCAGCTTCAGCAGCGTGTCGATGGTGTTGCGGGCGTTCAGGTGACGCCGGCGCTCTTCCGTGTCCTCCAGCGTCACCAGGACCTGGGCGACGGTGACGTCATGGCGGGCCAGCGTTTCCTGATAGGCGTGGGCAAGGCGGATCTGGCCGGTGGCGGCGGCGGCCTGCTTCTCTTCCAGCTTCAGCGCCCGGCCGACGAGGCCCAGATGCTCCCGCCCGCAGGCCACGGCGCCGGAGGTGACGATCACCACCTCCTGCCCGCGCTTGCGGCAGGCGGCAACGTCGTCGGCCAGCGCGTCGAGCCAGTCCCGGCGGATTTGCCGGGTCTCCCCATCGACCAGAAGGGCCGAACCGATCTTTACAACCAGCCGGCGGGATTCGAGAAGGGTAGGGGCGTCAAGCGCCATGGCGGGAGGTTCCGTCCGTATCGTCGTCCGAGCCGTCCTCTTCGCCCTCCGGCTCCTCTCCGTCAAGGGCTTCGTCCGAGTCGGCATTGAGCTCTTCGCCGTCCAGTTCCTCGCCCTCTTCAAGGCCGCCTTCTTGGAGGTCGTCCTCCTCGAAGTCCTCATCCTCAAGATCGTCGTCCTCGCCGCCGACCCATTCGCCGGTTTCATCGTCCCACTGCATCTCGCCGTCGTCGGGCAGCTTCTGGCCGACCGGCGGGCGCGGGATGGACCGGGTCGCGGGGGCGTGGATGACCTCGGGCTCTTCCGCCTTCGATTCCTTGATGACCGTCAGCAGCCGGTACAGCACCTGCTTCACGCCGTCGCCGGTGGCGCCGGACAGCACCATCACCTCGGCGCCAGAGGCTTCCTCCAGCGCCTTCTTCTTCTCCTCGATCTCCTCGTCCAGCAAGGCGTCGGACTTGTTCAGCCCGATCACCTCCGGCTTGACGGCGAGGTTCCCGCCATAGGCCTCCAACTCGTTCCGGATCGTGCGGTAGGAGGCGACGACGTCGTCTGCCGTGCCGTCGATCAGGTGCAGCAGGATGCGCGAGCGTTCGACATGGCCGAGGAAACGGTCGCCCAGCCCATGGCCCTCATGCGCGCCCTCGATCAGGCCGGGGATGTCGGCGATGACGAACTCTTCGTCACCGGCGCGGACGACGCCCAGGTTGGGAGCCAGGGTGGTGAAAGGGTAATCGGCGATCTTCGGCTTGGCCGCGGTGGTGGCGGCCAGGAAGGTCGACTTGCCGGCATTGGGCAGGCCAAGCAGGCCGGCATCGGCGATCAGCTTCAGCCGCAGCCAGACCCACTGCTCCTGCCCCGGCCAGCCGGGGTGGAACTTGCGCGGCGCCCGGTTGGTCGGCGTCTTGAAGTGCGCGTTGCCGTGCCCGCCGTCGCCGCCGCGCAGGAAGACGCGGCGCTGGCCGGCCTCTGTCAGGTCGCACAGCACGGTTTCCTGGTTCTCGTCCAGGATCTGGGTTCCGACCGGAACGCGCAGGACGACATCCTCGCCGCGCGCGCCGTTGCGGTTGCTGCCCATGCCGTGATGGCCGCGCTGCGCCTTGAAGTGCTGCTTGTAGCGGTAGTCGATCAGCGTGTTCAGGCCGTCCGCCGCCTCGATGATCACGTCCCCGCCCCGTCCGCCGTCGCCGCCGTCGGGACCGCCGAACTCGATGAACTTCTCGCGCCGGAACGCCACGGCGCCGGGACCGCCGTCACCGCTCTTCAGGAAGACCTTGGCTTGATCGAGAAACTTCATCGGAGAACCTTGCCCGTAAACGGAAGGGAAACCGGCAGCGGGACGGTACCGGACTCAAAACGAAAATCGGGGAGCCGGTCGCCCGGTCCCCCGATCTTATCCCACAAGCGTGCAGGCCTGCGACACAGGCCGCGCAACGACCTCAATGGTTACTCGGCCCGATCACTCGGCGGCGACGGCCGGAACCTGGTCGTTGGCCGGAACGACGTTCACGAAAGTGCGGCCGTTCGAGCTGTGCTTGAAGTAAACTTGGCCGTCGGCCATCGCGAACAGGGTGTGGTCGCGGCCGAGACCGACGTTCTCGCCCGGGTGGAACTTCGTGCCACGCTGACGGACGATGATGTTGCCGGAGACGACGTTCTCGCCACCGAAACGCTTCACGCCGAGACGGCGACCGGCGGAGTCACGGCCGTTGCGGGACGAGCCGCCTGCCTTTTTGTGTGCCATGGGGTGTTGCTCCTAAACTGAAGATGCGCCTGAACGCCGGACCGGGAGACCCGGATCAGGCGGCGCCGTTGATGCCGGTGATGCGCAGGACGGTCAGGTCCTGGCGGTGGCCGTTCTTGCGGCGGTAGTTCTGGCGGCGCTTCTTCTTGAAGACGATGATCTTCGGGCCGCGATCCTGGGCGACGACCTCGGCGACGACCGAGGCGCCGGCCACGGTCGGGGTGCCGATGGTGGTGTTGCCTGCGTCGCCGACCATCAGCACGTCATCGAGCGTGATGGAGGCGCCAGCATCGGCCTCGAGCTTCTCAACACGGATCACGTCGCCATTGGCGACCTTGTACTGCTTGCCGCCGGTGCGGATCACTGCAAACATTGTCGTCACTGCCTATGTCAAAACAAACGGCGGGCTTCTCGCCCACCGTTCGATGCGCAAGCCCGTTCATGGGAGCGACGATCTATACTCAGGAGGGGCTCGGAGTCAACAGGGATGCGGCCCAAAAGCTTCGCATTTTTCTGCAAAAAAGGCTTGCACGGCCGCAGGCGTTTATATAGGTTCCGCCCACCCCGCCAAACGGGGCAGCGGATGGGTGGCAGAGCGGTTGAATGCACCGCACTCGAAATGCGGCATACCCTCACGGGTATCGGGAGTTCGAATCTCCCCCCATCCGCCATTCTCTCTCTTCTGAGAGAGGGAAGATAGCGGAAAGCGCCAGCCGGACCGGCTAGGCGCTTTTTTCATGTCCGCGTTCCGGCTTCGTCCGGTCGAGCTTCCCCTTTTTCGCCGCGCGATCGCGATGGCCTTTCCCCCGGCTGGATTGTTGGTCATGTCAACGCCAGCGACCGGAAGGGTGCCGCCGCCATGAACACGCTCAGCCGCCATGATGGGTGCCTGCGGTTTTCCTATGCGGCCGAGGGCGGTCTGCGGGTGGAGGGCATGCATGATCCGGTGGAGCAGGTGCTGATTCTGACGGTGAAGGCCCCGCAGGGGCGGGTGATCCATATGGATGCGATCCCCTGCGACGACCCCCGCGTCATCCTGGCGGCGCTACGCGAGTGGGGCGAGCCGCCGGAGGAGGTGCGCGACGCGCTGCCCGCGTTGGGCGGCAACACGATCCTGCTGGAGACGCGACTCGGCGACTCGGTACGTGCCTCGGTTCGGCGCCATGGCATGAGGGTGGAGGTCGTCTTCATCGATGCCGACGGCCGGCGGGTGGCGGAACTGAGGGCCGGCAGCCTCGAAGCGCTCGACGCCAAGGCAGGGGGGCTGCTGCGCCTGTCGCAGCGGACGCGTGCGGTGCTCAGCGCCTGGCTGTCGGCGGAACCGCTGTGGCTGGCGGCATTCCTGTTGGGCGGTCCGTTCCTGGGGGCTCTGCTGATCGTCTTCGGGGCACAGGTGTCGCCGGAGCAGGTGCTGGTCACCGCCTATGCCGGGGCCGCCGGATTGGTCGCGGCCTTCGAACTGCTGCGCGCCGGCTATGCCGAGTGGGTCCTCGCGCCGCCGGACAGCTTTCCGCGGCAATGACGCCCTGCCGGGTCTTACCCGTAGCCGAGCCGATATGCGGCATTTGATCTGTATCACGGATCTTCCGTTTGACGGAAAAACAAGGCCCGGTGCTGTGGCACCGGCACCGGGAGTCCGACCATCGCCACGCCCATGATCGGGCCAAACGACTGGGAGGACATCACATGACGCAGACTCGATACTGGATTGCCGGCTGCGCGATTTCCCTGCTGTGCGCAGGCACGCTCTCCATGGCATCCGCCGCGGACCCTGCCCTGGAAGGAACTGTGCGCAAGGCAGTCAGCCAGCAGGCCCAGCCCTGGCTGAGCGACCCGGCGGTGGTGGGAGCGGTCAAATCGCAGAACACCAAGAATGCCGGTATCGCCCAGGCGAAGATCGACGAGATGGACACCCAGTGGAAGGCGGCGGCCAAGGCTGGCGGTGCCAATCCAGCCTTCGATGAGGTCTCGTCGAATGCGGTGTCCAAGCAGCTGAAACAGGTCGTCGCCGGCAGCGGCGGCAAGATCGTCGAAATCCTTCTGATGGACGATCACGGACTGAATGTCGCCCAGACCGCGGGAACCTCCGACCTCTGGCAGGGCGACGAGCCGAAATGGCAGAAGGTCTTCACCGGCAATGCCGATCTTTACATGACCGACCCGGAAAAGGACGCCAAGACCGGCGCCATGCTGACCGAAGCCAGCGTTCCGGTGATGGACCCTGCCGGAAAGCAGAAGATCGGCGTGGCGATGATCGTGCTGGACACCGCTAAGCTGGGCCAATAGACGCCGCGAAGACCCGCGGTTCGACAAAGGAAACGGCGCCCCGGACGGTCCGGGGCGCCGTTCTCATGTCCGCGTCATGCACGGACGGACCGCGTCGGTGCGTCAGGCCGCCTGCTGGGTCAGGGCGGGAGCCGGAGCGGGCGCTTCGACCTGCACCGTTTCGCTGCCGGCGGCGGTGACGATCGGAATGCTCCGCGGCTTCATCGCTTCGGGTACCTCGCGTGCCAACTCGATGTGCAGAAGGCCATTCTGAAGAGACGCGCTGGTCACCTTGATGAAGTCGGCGAGCTGAAAGCGGCGCTCGAACGCGCGGCCGGCGATACCCCGGTAGAGGAATTGGCCGGTCGGCTCGTCCTTCTTAGCTTTACCCGTGACGGTCAACGAGTTCTGGTGAGCGGTGATGTTGAGGTCGTCCAGGCCAAAGCCGGCAACGGCCATGGTGATCCGGTACGAATCCTCGCTCAGCTTTTCGATGTTGTAGGGCGGGTAGGATGCCGCCTCGTCACCGGTGGTCGCGGTCTCCAGCAGACGCGACAGGCGGTCGAAACCGACGGTGGAACGGAACAGCGGCGAAAGGTCGTAGCTGCGCATGACATATCCTCCGATAGAGCGATACGGCCGTCGAGGACCACGGCTTCGGTCGGTCCTCATAGGGCTGGGCCAAGGGCCCGGTTGATGGCGGACCCCTGATGGGCATCCGCCGGACGAGCGAGAGATAATCGACGCTCTGTCCTGTTCAAGAGGGCGGCCGCACAAACTCGGGTGAAACCCCGCTTGGGGTTACCGGATACCGCCCAGTCACCAATTGTTAATCAGTTGCGGCAAGGCTCAAGCTAGGGCCGTAAGTCCGCCGGAGGGGGCCGACGACCATGACGCACACCTTCTTCTTCAACGGTCCCTATGACGAGACCATGGCCCTCTTGATCGAGGCGCGGAATTACATTGCCTACCACGACGCGGCCGAACACCGGAAGTTGCCGCCGCAGGTTCGTTTGCAGATCTCCTACGAATCGATGCGGGTGACCAGCCGCCTGACCCAGGTGATGGCCTGGCTGTTGGCGCAGAAGGCCGTGCATGCCGGCGAGATGTCGAAGGAGCAGGCGGCGAGCGAGGATTTCGCGCTGTCCGGCGGCGAAATCTGTTCCGATCCCAGCGGTCCCGACAACGAGGATTTGCCGTCCGGCCTGCGCAGCCTGCTGGAGCGCAGCCACAGCCTGTACATGCGCGTCCATCGGCTCGACGCCATGGTCCGCGCCGACGTGGAGCGCGAGGCCGCGGCGGCGGTGGGGTGACGGTTTCCGCCAGATCATGCACAAACGAAAAGGGCGTCCGAACCGGTCGGACGCCCTTTTCGCATCGGCAGGATAGAAGCGCGAGAACCGCTTACTTCTTGAGGCCGAAGTTCGCGAAGCGCTTGTTGAACTTGGCGATCTGCCCGCCGGTGTCCAGCAGCTTCTGCACGCCGGTCCAGGCCGGGTGCGACTTCGGGTCGATGTCGAGGCGCAGCGTGTCGCCCGGCTTGCCCATGGTGGAGCGGGTCGTGAACGAGCTGCCGTCGGTCATGACCACGGTGATCTCGTGATAGTCGGGATGGATGTCAGTCTTCATGGCCGGGGTTCCTGCAAAGCGAGCGGCGTCTATACCAAAACACCTCCGCCGGCGCAACCCTGGAATCGCCGCTCATTCGAGGCATCCATGCCAGTATCCACGGGCGGTTTCCGGGCGGCTTCGCCCGTCGGTCGCCTTGTTGGGGCCTTTCAACCACGCTATATGGCAGCGATCCGCAGCAATACTCCCAACAGACAAGCGGGAACAGCGTGGCTCGCCAACCCTCCCCCGACCTGATCGCCGCCTCCACCCGCGGCGAGGCGGATGCCCGCCGCCGCGACCTTGGGCCGCTGCGGCGGCTGGTGCCGTTCCTGCTTCCATACAAATTGCGCATCCTGGGCGCGATGGTGGCGCTGACCGTGGCGGCCGGCACCGTGCTGGGGCTGGGGCAGGGGATGCGGGTGCTGATCGACCAGGGCTTCGCCGGCGGCGACACCTCGCTGCTCGACCGGGCGCTGCTGGTGCTGCTCGGGGTGATCGCGCTGATGGCGGCCTCCACCTATGGGCGCTTCTACCTGGTCAGCTGGATCGGCGAGCGGGTGGTCGCCGACATTCGGCGCGCCGTCTACGACCACGTGCTGACCCTGTCGCCGGGCTTCTTCGAGACGACCAAGACCGGCGAGATCCTGTCGCGCCTGACCACCGACACCACGCTTTTGCAGGTGGTGGTCGGATCGTCCGCCTCCATCGCACTCCGCAACGCGCTGCTGTTCCTGGGCGGTACCGGCATGCTGCTGATCACCTCGCCCAAGCTGACCGGGCTGGTGGCCCTGGTGGTTCCGCTGGTGGTGGCGCCCATCGTGTTCTTCGGCCGCCGGGTGCGCAAGCTGTCGCGCGACAGCCAGGACCGCATCGCCGACGTCGGCTCCTTCGTGGAGGAGACGCTGGCCGCCATCCGCACGGTCCAGGCCTACACTCACGAGGCCATCGACCGCGCCCTGTTCGGCAAGCGGGTGGAGGAGGCATTCGACGTCGCCATCCGCCGCGTGCGGGTGCGGGCGCTGATGACGGTGATCGTCATCGTGCTGGTGTTCGGCGCCGTCGGCATCATCCTGTGGATCGGCGGCCATGACGTGGTGGCCGGGCGGCTGACGCCGGGCGAGTTGTCGGCCTTCGTCATCTATTCCGTGGTCGTCGCCGGGTCGGTCGGCGCCATCAGCGAGGTGATCGGCGACCTGCAGCGCGCCGCCGGCGCGACCGAGCGTCTGTTCGGCCTGCTGGCCATCGAGTCGGAAATCCGCGCGCCGGCCGCGCCCAAGCCGCTGCCCACCCCGGCGGCGGGGGCGCTGTCCTTCGACGCCGTCCGCTTCCATTACCCCTCGCGCCCCGACTGGGCGGCGTTGGAGGGCTTCTCGCTGAACGTGAAGCCCGGCGAGCGGGTGGCGCTGGTCGGCCCGTCGGGAGCCGGCAAGTCGACGGTGTTCCAGCTTCTGCTGCGCTATTACGACCCGCAGGCCGGTTCGGTGCGGCTCGACGGCGTCGAACTCCGCGACGCCGATCCGGTGGCTGTGCGCCGCCGGCTGGGCCTCGTCTCGCAGGACCCGGTGGTCTTCTCAGCCAATGCCTGGGAGAACATCCGCTACGGCCGCCCCGACGCCTCGGATGCCGAGGTGCGCGCCGCCGCCGAGGCCGCCCATGCGCTGGACTTCCTCGACGCGCTGCCGGAGGGGCTCGGCACCTTCCTGGGCGAGAAGGGCGTGCGGCTGTCGGGGGGCCAGCGCCAGCGCCTTGCCATCGCCCGCGCCATCCTGCGCGACCCGCCGGTGCTGCTGCTGGACGAGGCGACCAGCGCGCTCGACGCCGAGAGCGAACGGATGGTGCAGGACGCGCTCGACCGGCTGATGCACGGCCGCACGACTCTGATCGTCGCCCACCGGCTGGCGACGGTGCTGAACGCCGACCGCATCGTGGTGATGGACAAGGGCCGCGTGGTGGAGACCGGCACCCATGGCGAACTGGTGGCGCAGGGCGGTCTCTACGCAAGGCTGGCGGCGCTGCAGTTCGACCGGGCGGACGGGGTGGCGTAGGGGCGTCGACGCCTCCATCCAACCGCGCTACCCTCCCTTCACTCCCAACCGGCGAGGCAGTGCGATGGCGCGGATATCGGCGGGCCGGCTGATGGCGGTGATGGTGAAGGAATTCATCCAGATGCGGCGCGACCGGCTGACCTTCGCCATGATGGTGGGGGTGCCGATCCTGCAGCTGATCCTGTTCGGCTTCGCCATCAACTCCGACCCCAAGGCGTTGCCGACGGCAGTCCTGGTCGCCGATTCCAGCCCCTTCGCCCGGACGCTGGTGGCGGCGATGGAGAACTCCCGCTATTTCGCCATCACCCGTGTCGCGACGTCGGAGGCCGAGGTCGACCGGCTGCTGGCGGAGGGGGAGGTGCAGTTCGCCGTCACCATTCCCACCGGCTTCGCCCGCGACCTCCATCGCGGCACCCGCCCGGTGCTGCTGGTGGAGGCCGACGCGACCGACCCGGCGGCAACCAGCAACGCGCTGTCGGCCCTGTCCACCATCGCGCGGCAGGCATTCAACCCGGACCTGACCGGACCGCTGGCGGACTTGCGCGCCGACCCCGATCCGGTGGAACTGCGCATCCATCGCCGCTACAACCCGGAAGGCATCACCCAATACAATGTCGTGCCCGGCCTGATGGGCGTGGTGCTGACCATGACCATGGTGATGATGACGGCATTGGCCGTCACCCGCGAGCGCGAACGCGGGACCATGGAGAACCTGCTGGCCATGCCGGTCCGCCCGTTCGAGGTCATGCTGGGCAAGATCGTTCCCTTCGTCGCCGTCGGCTACGTCCAGGTGCTGCTGATCGTGGTGGCGGCGCGGCTGCTGTTCGACGTGCCCATCGTCGGCAGCCTCGGCCTGCTGTCCGCCGTGCTGATCCTGTTCATCGCCGCCAACCTCGCTGTCGGATTCACCTTTTCCACGCTGGCGCGCAACCAGCTGCAGGCGATGCAGATGTCCTTCTTCTTCTTTCTGCCGTCGATGCTGCTGTCGGGCTTCATGTTTCCGTTCCGCGGCATGCCCGGATGGGCGCAGGCGGTGGGGGAGCTGCTGCCGCTGACCCATTTCCTGCGCATCGTCCGCGGTATCCTGCTGAAAGGAAACGGGCTGGCCGAGATCGCGGCGGAGGTGCTGGCGCTCCTCCTGTTCCTGACGGTGGTGACGGTGGTGGCGCTGAGACGCTACCGCCAGACCCTGGACTGAACACCGTCAGGCAGCCGACAAGTATTTGAACACCGTGCGCCGGCTGTCATAAGCCGTGCCCTTGTCCACGACGAGATCGAGGCCGCCGCCCTGGAACCGCCTGTCCGCGCCGATGAAGGCGGAAACCAGGAATTTCTTGGGCACCGTCAGGTTGAATTGCGCGATGCCGTGCTTGGACGCCGGGTACTGGTCGGCTGGCCCCATCGCCTGGTCATGGCCGATCACCGGGACGATCTTGGCCAAGCGACGTTCTCCCGTCGCGGGGATGTCGCCCGCGATCTTCTGCGCAAGGCCGTTCACCCCGGCAGCCCCGAACTTCTGTTCCAGCGAGCCTTGTACCGTCGGCCGAGCCGCCTCGACCGCGGGATCGTTGCTGGGCAAGCCGTATTTGCCGCCGGACAGGTGGGTGTAGCCAAGAAACTGGAACTCACCGGCAGACAGGGGCTCCTTCAGCAGCAACAAGTAATAGCCACGGCTGAGTCGTCCCCGATGGAAGCCGATCAGATCCTCCAAATGAATAGGATCGCGGTTGATAATATCGATCAATCTGGTCAAGCAGCCGCGAACGCTGACGGTCTCGCCAATACGAAAGCTCATTGTTGGTGGCATTTTATCAAATTCCTTGTTTGCGACAATCTGACGTTTCCATTGCTAATAACGGACTGTCAATATTCGCTGCGGCTAGGCCGCTCGGCCAGGGGGAGTGCTCCGGCAAGACAAGGGACGCCAAGGTCGGAATCATCGGACGCACTCCGGATGGACCGGCACTGCGCCTGACCGTTCGGTTGTGCGGCCCCGATGTGTCCTCCATCATTCCTTAACCACGACTCCGCTATAGCCGTAACAGTGGCGGTGCCGGCGGCGGTGCTGGCGGCGATGCGGGGAACGGATATGGGATTTCGCGCTTTCGGGGGGCGTGCCTTCAGGGTTGTCGCGTGCGTCGGGCTGGCCTTCGCCTTGCTGGTGTCGGCCCTGCTGGCGTCGGGTGGGGCCGATGCCAAGCAGCGGAAGAAGAAGCCGGCGCCGGTCCCGGCCTATGCCACCAGCGTCGCCTGGGGGGCGGTGTCCGGCCCGTCGCTGGGGGCTGCGCAGTCCATCGGCGGCTATGCCGCGGGATGTGTCGCCGGCGCCCGCGCCCTGCCGCCGGAAGGGGTCGGCTATCAGGTCATCCGCCTGTCGCGCCAGCGCAACTTCGGCCACCCGGTTTTGGTCGACATGCTCCGTGATTTCGGCCAGCGGGTGGCGCTCGCCGGGTTGGGCACCGCGCTGATCGGCGACATGGGGCAGGCGCGCGGCGGTCCGATGCCGTCGGGCCATGCCAGCCACCAGATCGGGCTGGACGCCGATGTCTGGCTGCGGCTTGACCTGCCGCCGATGGGGCGCGCCGGTCGCGAGCGTCTGGAGGAGATCAAGTATGTCGATTACGACCGGATGCGCGTGACCGAGGACTGGTCGGATCGGCAGGCGAAGATGGTGCAGATCGCCGCCAGTGACGCGCGGGTGTCCCGCATCTTCGTCAGCCCGGCGATCAAGCTGGCGATGTGCCAGCGCAGCTGGTCCGACCGTGGTTTCCTGAACAAGCTGCGGCCCTGGCACGGCCATGACGGCCACATGCACATCCGCCTGAGCTGTCCGGCCGGCAGCCCGCTGTGCGAGCAGCAGACGGCCCAGCCCGACGGCGACGGCTGCGACGACGAGCTGATGTCCTGGCTGAACAGCGCCTCCCCCGCCATCGAGCGTCCGCCGGGCTACAAGCCGGAACCGCGGGTGGTCCGCAAGATGCCCGCCGCCTGTGCCCCGGTCCTGAACGCAGCGGGTACGCGCATGGCCTCCCTGCCGGAATCGACCCCGGCACCGGCCAAGGCGGCGCGCTGACGCCACGCCCCAAGGGCGGCGTTACAGCAGGGAAATTTTTCCACTTGCATGCAATTAGCGTCAGTCTAACCTGAGGCTGGAAGAATTCTTGCGAGTGGTGTGTTTCAATGTCACGGAACAACCGCAAGGATGATGCGCCGCGCGGCGCCGAACGGGGGATGCCGGCGGCGCCGGAGGCGTCGATCGGCCGATGGGGTGGACGACGGCGATGACGGACAAGGACGAAGCGTCCGGGCACGGACCGAGCCTTAAGACGCGGCTTTACGCCTGGTGGGAAGGCTACGACCTGTCCGGCCTGAAGACCAGGAAGGGCGACGAATCGCAGCAGGCTTCGGCGGAGCCGCAGCCGTCGAATCCCGGTCCCGGTCCCGGCATGAACCGCTGGGGCAAGCCGCTGTGGTCCGCCACCCGCATCGAAGTGGCGGAGAAGATGTGGGGCGAGGGCTTCAACACGCCCGGCGGCGCCGATCACATCCCCTATCTGGTCAAGCCGCTTGGCCTGAACCCGGCGATGAGCGTGCTCGACCTCGCCGCGGGGCTGGGCGGCACCAGCCGTACCATGGCCGGCAAATACGGCTGCTGGGTCACCGGGCTGGAGGCGTCGGACCTTCTGGCGAAGGAAGGGATGGTCCGTTCCTTCAAGCTGGGGCTGGAGAAGAAGGCGCCGATCGAGACCTTCAATCCCGAGCATTTCGGCTATCCCAAGCGCGTCGACGCCATCGTCTACAAGGAAGGCCTGTTCTTCGTCCGCGACAAGGAGCAGATGTTCGACGGGATGGAACTGGCGTTGAAGCCGCGCGGCCATCTGCTGATCACCGACTATATCGCCGAGGAAGAGGTGATGGGTGCCAAGGCGGTGCAGACCTGGTGCGACAAGGAACCGCTGACGCCGAACCTGTGGCCCAAGGACCGCATGGCCAACGCCTTCGCCCAGCGCAACCTCGACCTCCGCATCGCCGAGGACATCACCGATACCCACCGCGGCCTGATCCTGTCCGCCATCCAGGGGCTGGTCGACCATCTGGAGAGATTCCAACTCGACACCCCCACCAAGCTGGCGGTAATGGAGGAGGTCGAGCTCTGGGCCCGCCGCGTCGCCGCCATCGAGGCCGGCGTGCGGGTTTATCGCTTCTACGCGATCAAGCCGGCGGAGTAGGGGTTCCGGGGGAGTTAGACCCCCACCTAACCTCCCCCGCTCTCAGCGGACCTACGGTCCGCCTGCCGCGTCAGCACAAAGCACAGCTTTGTGCGAGAGCTGGGCGGGGAAGGGTTAGGGTGGGGCGTCGTCAGCCTATACCCTAGCTTTACGCACCCCACCCCCAGCCCCCCGAAAAAACTTTTGCGCGATTGCATTTTTCCTCTTGAGCGCGGCGGTCGGTCTGGGTACATAGAGCGCCCCGCGTGACCCCAAGAAACGCGGACGCGCTTGTGGCGGAACTGGTAGACGCGCTAGGTTCAGGTCCTAGTGGCTGAAAGGCCGTGGGGGTTCGACTCCCTCCAAGCGCACCAACACCCAAAGTGTTGGTCAAGTGGAAGAAAAGTATAGTGGGGCCATAGCTCAGCTGGGAGAGCGCTACAATGGCATTGTAGAGGTCAGGAGTTCGATCCTCCTTGGCTCCACCATTTCTTCCCGCCATCGGGGCGGACTGTTCCCGACACCTCCAGATATTTATCGGTACACCGAGTGTGGCTTTCCAGCATCACGGAACCGCAGTCAGGGTGTTACCACCTTGGGGCGCATGGCCGAACGGGTGCCGCGCACGGATAATCTCGCCTGCCGATCCACCGGCATCCGATCCGCACGCCATTCCGTTTTTTCCGGAGCGCCCGCCATGTCCACACGGATGGAACACGGGTTGAGGACGCTTGTCCTCGCCCTTTACGATGAAGCTGCATTGACGGCGGCTGCCAAGGGCCTGACTGGGCTTTTGGCCGAACGGGCGGCCCTGTGCGAGGCGGCGAGCCTCGCCACCGGCCCGGCCCGCCGTGCCGTGTCCGAAGAAGAGGTGCTGCGCGTCGTTCTGGCCGCCCGCCGGCTCCGGCGCCTCGGCAGCAGCGCGCAAGACGACATGCCGGCCCTGGTGCCCGCGCTTGCGGTGGCGGCACCGATCCGGCCGGCGGCGGTGATGAAGCCGCGGCGCGGCCGTCTGGCGCTGTGGGCGATGCGCTCGCTCGCCCACCGTCCCTCGGTGGGTCTGATCTGAGCGCGCTTTTCCGGTCGCCGTTTTGAAGATTCGGCCGTTTTGAAGACCGGGCCGTTTTGAAGACCTGCTTGTGAAGACTGCGGGAATGGACTGCTGCGGCCCTGCGTCGCGGCGGCCCATTCCGTTTCCGCTGCCCGCCCGATCGGGGGGCGCTATCGCGGATGCGCGCTGGCGCGCCGCGGCGGGGCAGGTTACATACGCAAGGCCGTGCTTGCGCCGCAGCGATTGCGTCGCGAGCATCCGCATCTTCCTCGGATTGGCCTCCCCCGGAGTAGAGCGTTGCCCAGTGGACAGTTGACCAGCTTGCCGCCCGTCATCTCATCCATGCGCCGGACCTTCGCCGCCGCGTGCCGTCCGGCTCCCCGGTTCTGATACGCAGGGGATCGGAACAGGCATGCGCAGGACGACGATGAAGCCGCGGGCCGACTGGCGCCCGGGTCTCCGCAAATATCCCTATGGTGTCCGCGCCATGTCGGCCGGGGCCGGCTGGCGGGAGGACACCGTCTATGAGTTCAGCGCCTCGCAGATCGACCTGATCGAAAGCGTCGCGGACGAACTGCACAGCATGATCGCCGTCGCCGTGCGCCATGTGGTGGAGCACAAGCTGTTCGCCGCACTCGGGATCCGCGGCGATCTGGCGCGGATGCTGGAAGCGTCCTGGGCCGATTACTGGGCCGGTGGACGGCGCAACGAGCGGGCCGGCGGGCTCGCCGGGCGGCTGACGCTGGCCTATGACGGGCGCGACAGCATCAAGCTGCTGGGCTGCAATTACGACACCGGCGAGGGGCTGTTCGCCGCCTCCATCATCCAGCGCAACTGGCGCGAGGCGATGGCCCCCGACGCCAACCAGTTCAACGGCCTGCACGAGGCGCTGGTCGAGCGCTGGGAGGAGATGGCGGCGGGGGTGCCCGGCCGTGGGCGCATGCATGCGACCTGCGCCACCCCCGATCCGGTGCGCGAGGGCGAACTGGTCTATCTGGCCGCCACCGCGGCGGAGGCCGGCATCGACAGCCGGCTGCTGCCGCTGCATTCCATCGCCTGGGACGGCCGGCGCTTCCTCGATGACGAGGGGCAGGCGATCTCCTGGCTGGCGAAGCTCTATCCCTGGGACGGACTGGCCGACGACGGGTTCCTGCAGCGGCTGCGCAGCAGCGGCATGAGCGTGCTGTCGCCGCTGTGGTGCTGGCTGTGGTCGAACCACGGCCTGCTGGCGGTGCTGTCGTCCTTGTACCCGCGCCATCCCAATCTGTGCCGCGCGGCACTGGACCCCAGCGGCATCGCCGGGGCGGACATGGTGACGGTGCGGGCCTTCCGCGGGCTGGACGGCGCGCCGACCCGCGTCGTGGATCACGGCGCGGTGGTCGCGGACGATGGGCCGGAGATCGGCGGGGATGTCGCCGCCCATGGGGCCGTATGGCTGGAAACTCCGCCCTGCTTCCGCGAGGAGGATACCCGCGCCGTCCTGCATGCCTGGATCGTCGGCGACAAGTGCCTGGGCATGGGGGTGCGGGAATCGACCGATCCGCGGCTTGGCCTTGGCGGCGGCCCGGATTGGGCGATGGTCCCGCACCTGTTCAGGGGCTGATCGCTCCCTGGGTTCGGCCTGTCAGGGCGCGAAGGGGTTCTTCAGCGCCGGGCCGAAGGTGGCCTTGCGGGCGGCGCGCCAGATGCTCTCGGCCGCCAGATCGTTGCCGCGGTCGGCCATGGCGAGCCCGGCCACGCCCGGCTGGTGGTCGAGCCACTCGCGCAGCATGTCCTCGAAACGGGAAACCTCCCGCGGATCGTCGCTGGCCAAGGTGATCGAGACGGTCAGTTCGGTGGTCATGGTCGGTTCCCTCCTGACGGTTGAACGGGCCGGACCGCGCGGCAGAGCCGCCGGACCGGCACCGTGGACGAGAAGGTGCCTTCTGGAGTTCGGCGATCGGATTCACGCTTCAAATCGAGTTCGATCTTACGCGATCCGATCTATGCACGGCCCCAAGCCTGCGCGCCCGATTCGGCCGGCGCAATGAAAAAGGCGGGGTATGCCCCCGCCTTCCGTGCTGCCAGCCCTCCGGAACCTTGCCGGCCGGTTACTTGACGTCCGTCTTGCCGGGCGGCTTGGCGATGCTGGCGATCTGCTTCTGCAGTTCGTCGATCTGCTTCTGCAACTCGTCGAAGGTGGCGCCGGCCGCCGGAGTGGGAGAAGTCGTGGCGCCCGGCTGTCCGGCCGGACGCTGACCGGCGACGTCGTCCGGGGCGCCGGCGACGCCGAAGGGCGTGAACATCCGCATGGCCCGTTCGAACATCGCCATGTTCTGCTTGCTGACCTCGTCCAGTCGGCCGAACGGGAACATGCCGCCCAGCGTGTTCTGGAAATAGTCGCGCATCTGCTCCTGATTGCGGGAGAACGCCTGCATCGAATATTCCAGATAGCGCGGCACGACCGACTGCATGTTGTCGCCGTAGAAGCCGATCAGCTGGCGCAGGAAGCTGATGGGCAGCAGGTTCTGGCCCTTGCTCTCCTCCTCCACGATGATCTGGGTCAGGACGGAGCGGGTGATGTCCTCCCCCGTCTTGGCGTCATAGACCACGAAGTCCAGCCCGTCCTTCACCATCTGACAGAGATGGTCCAGCGTGACATAGCTGCTGGTGGCGGTGTTGTAGAGCCGCCGGTTGGCGTACTTCTTGATCGTGATCGGAGCGGACTTCTGGTCTTCCTTGTCGGCCATCGCGGACTCTTTCAAGAAGGGACATATTCCAGAACCATCATGTTCCAGAACACGGGGACATTGCGGCGGAAATTGTTCCGTCCTTAGGACTACTCGAAGGGATAGCAATTTGTCCAGCGTTGCGCCGCGGCATACCGCCGCGGTTGCGGTTCGGATTGCCGCACTGACGGAGAAGCGAGACGCACCCGGACAGCCTCCGACGATACCCGAATGGATAGGTGGGGAGCCATGCCGCGCTGGTCAATCCGGCCCCGCCGCCCTTATAATCCGGCCATGGCCGACCCGTCGCAACCAAATCCTCCGCCTGATCCGCCATCCTATGAATCGCTGGCGCGCCGCTACCTGGACCTGTGGCAGGACCAGTGGACGGCGGGTGCCGCCGATCCGGAGACGGCCGACATGATGGCCCGGATGTTTCAGATGATGGGGCAGGGGATGGCGGGCGCGGCACCCTTCGCCTTCGGGCCCGCCGGGTTCGGATTAGGCGGGGGCGGCATGCCCGGCAGCGGTTGGGATCCTCGTCCGGCACCGTTCTCCCACAACGTCTCTCCCCAAAGCGAACGGCCTTTCGATGAGCGAGCGCCCACAGGACAGGAAAGGGGAAAAGGGGAAGCGGGCGGACGGGACGCCGCTTCGCATGGGGCCGCGTCCGCTGGGTCTGCATCTGACGGCGGCGCTCGGCAGCTTGCTCAGCTCCTCGGCCGCATTGCCGCTCTTGAGGAACGGCTCGCTGCCCTGGAATCCGGCCCTGAGGGAACGGGCGGCGGCGCTGAGGGACGAAATGTCGCAGGCCGACCGGCTGCGGGGCAACGCGGGGCCAAGCGCCGACGACCCTCTGAGCCGGGAGGTTGACCGCGAGGTCCGGCGCCGCATCGACGCGGTCCTGACCGGGATCGAGCGTTACCGCCGGCACCCCTACGTCCGCGACCTGCCCGACCCGCCGGTGGTCTGGGCCGAAGGCGGATCGCGCCTGCTTGATTATGGCGAGGAGGCCGGCGGGCGGCCGGTGCTGTTCGTGCCGTCGCTGGTCAACCGGGCCTACATTCTCGATCTATCACGGGACAAGAGCCTGATGCGCTGGCTGGCGGCGCGCGGCTTCCGGCCGCTTCTGCTGGACTGGGGCCGGCCGGGGCCGCTGGAACGTCGCTTCACCCTGACCGACTATATCGCCGGCCGGCTTGAACGTGCGCTGGATGTGGTGGTGGAGGCGGTTGGGCGGCCGGTCCCGGTGGTGGGATACTGCATGGGCGGGCTGCTGGCCGCGGCGCTGGCGCAGCGCCGTCCGCGGTCGCTCGCCGGGCTGGGGCTGATGGCGACGCCCTGGGATTTCCATGCGGAGGATGCGGCCACGGCGCGCCGGGTGGCGGCCTTCATCCAGCCCTGGGGGCCGGCGCTGGAGCGCTGGGGCGAGTTGCCGACGGACGCGCTGCAGGCGCTGTTCGCCCAACTCGACCCGCTGCTGGCGTTGAAGAAATTCGGCAGCTTCGCCCGCATGGCGCCGGAGTCCCGCGCCGCCGCGGCCTTCGTCGCGCTTGAGGACTGGCTGAACGACGGGGTGCCGCTGGTGGCCGGTGTGGCGCGCGATGCGCTGGCCGGCTGGTACGGGCGCAACGACACCGTGGCCGGCGCCTGGATGGTCGCGGGCCTTCCGGTCGACCCGGCCGCCATCCGCGTGCCCACCCTGGCCCTGATCCCGGAGCGCGACCGCATCGTCCCGCCCGCGTCCGCCCTGGCGCTGCCCGCCGCGATCCCCGATGCGCGCATCCTGCGCCCGCCGCTGGGCCATATCGGAATGGTCGTGAGTGCCGGTGCCGAGACCGGAGTGTGGAATCCGCTGGCCGAATGGCTTGCTGCGACAGGTTAGCGCCGCGACCTTCGGCCAGCTTGCACCCGTCACATTGCCCGACTTAAGGTAACAATCACTCCGAGCGTCCCACCAGCGCTATAATAAAACTGTCCTATTTCGAGGAGCGTTCAATGACCGAAGTCGTCATCGCCGGTGCCGCCCGTACGCCCATCGGCAGCTTCAACGGTGCCCTCAGCACCGTTCCCGCCCACGTTCTGGGCGAGGTCGCGATCCGCGAAGCGCTGGCCCGCGCCAAGACCGACGCAGCGGAAGTGGACGAAGTCATCCTGGGCCAGATCCTGACCGCCGGTCAGGGCCAGAACCCGGCCCGCCAGGCCGCCGTCAACGCCGGCATTCCGGTGGAGGCGACCGCCATCGGCATCAATCAGCTCTGCGGTTCCGGCCTGCGCGCAGTCGCGCTGGGCTATCAGGCGATCAGGAACGGCGACGCCGACGTCCTGGTCGTCGGCGGCCAGGAGAGCATGAGCATGGCGCCGCACGTCATGCACCTGCGCAACGGCACCAAGATGGGCTCCGCCGAGCTGCTCGACACCATGCTGCGCGATGGCCTGACCGACGCCTTCCATGGCTATCACATGGGCACCACCGCGGAGAACGTCGCCCAGAAGTGGCAGCTGACCCGCGACGAGCAGGACGCCTTCGCCGCCGCCAGCCAGCAGAAGGCCGAGGCCGCCCAGAAGGCCGGCCGCTTCAAGGACGAGATCGTCCCGGTCACCATCAAGGGCCGCAAGGGCGACGTCGTCGTGTCGGACGACGAGTATCCGAAGCACGGCACCACGCCGGAATCGCTGGCCAAGCTGCGCCCGGCCTTCTCGAAGGACGGCACGGTGACCGCCGGCAACGCCTCGGGCATCAATGACGGCGCTGCCGCCCTGGTTCTGATGTCGGCGGAGAACGCGGCCAAGCGCGGCGTCACCCCGCTGGCCCGCATCGTCTCCTGGGCGACCGCCGGCGTCGATCCGGCGATCATGGGCACCGGTCCGATCCCGGCCTCCCGCAAGGCGCTGGAGAAGGCCGGCTGGACGGTCGACGACCTCGACCTGATCGAGGCGAACGAGGCCTTCGCCGCCCAGGCGCTGTCGGTCAACAAGGACCTCGGCTGGGATACCAGCAAGGTCAACGTCAACGGCGGCGCCATCGCGCTCGGCCACCCGGTCGGCGCTTCCGGCGCCCGCGTACTGACCACGCTGCTGTTTGAAATGCAGAAGCGCGACGCCAAGAAGGGTCTCGCCACCCTGTGCATCGGTGGCGGCATGGGCATCGCCCTCTGCGTCCAGCGCGACTGAGGACCGGACGGGCCGCTTTCCAAAATGGAAGCGGCCCGCTTCGCTTGAAGGCTTGGGGCATCCGCCGGACCTGCGGAGGGAGTCTCATGCCCAAAAACAAAAAATCAAAGAAACCAACCAACCATCACTAAATCTGGGGAGAAGAACTATGGCTCGTGTTGCAGTCGTCACTGGTGGCACCCGCGGCATCGGCGAGGCGGTTGCCGTCGCCCTGAAGAATGCCGGTTACAAGGTCGCCGCCAACTATGCCGGCAACGATCAGGCGGCCGAGGAGTTCACCGCCCGCACCGGTATCCCGACCTACAAGTTCGACGTCGCGGATTTCGACGCCTGCAAGAAGGGGATCGCCGCGATCGAGTCCGATCTCGGCCCGGTCGACGTGCTCATCAACAATGCCGGCATCACCCGTGACGGCGTGATGCACCGCATGACCTACGATCAGTGGGAGAAGGTGATCCACACCAACCTGTCCTCCTGCTTCAACATGTGCCGCAATGTGATCGACGGCATGCGCGAGCGTGGTTTCGGCCGTATCGTCAACATCGGCTCGGTCAACGGCCAGGCCGGCCAGTACGGCCAGGTCAACTATGCCGCGGCGAAGTCCGGCATCCACGGCTTCACCAAGGCGCTGGCGCAGGAGAGCGCGGCCAAGGGCATCACCGTCAACGCCATCGCCCCTGGCTACATCGACACCGACATGGTGCGCGCGGTGCCGGCCAACGTGCTGGAGAAGATCGTCGCGCGCATCCCGGTCGGCCGTCTGGGCCGCGCGTCGGAGATCGCCAAGGCCGTGCTGTACCTCGTCGACGACGACAACGGCTTCATGACCGGCTCGACCCTGTCGGTCAACGGCGGCCAGCACATGTACTGATCCTAGGCCGGGTCTCGCACCCCGGTTCATGAGCTGTGACGAAGCCCCTTTCCCGCTTCCGGCCGGACCTTTGGTCCGCCGGGGGTGGGGGAGGGGTTTTGTTTTTGGAGCGGGGGGAAGCGTCCTGTACGTTTGAGATGGAGGTGGTCATGACGGCTGACACATCGAAGTTACCGGCCGAGGACATGGACGAGCATTCGGAAAGCACGATCGACCTGCTTCGGCGGCTGATTGATCAGCGATTATCCGCGCCGTTCATTGACGCCGAAGAGTTCAGTGCACTGTTGGACGCCAGGCAAAGCCGACATCGTAAGAATGGCTCGGCGAGCTAGGCGCCGACACCGGTCTTTCTCAGCATATCTGACCCCGCCGCACTTGACGGACCGGCCGCCGAGTTGAAGGTTATCGTCCGTTTCGGACGCACCACCCACACACTGGACACCCTGCGATGCCCTACACCTCGTTGCGTGACTTCATCGACCGGCTGGAGAAGGCGGGGCGGCTGGTGGTGGTGAAGGAACCGGTGTCCACCGTGCTGGAGATGACCGAGATCCAGACCCGCCTGCTGGCCGAGAATGGTCCGGCGGTGCTGTTCGAGAATGTCGTCAAGGCCGACGGCACACGGTCGGAGATGCCGGTGCTGGTCAACCTGTTCGGCACGGTCGAGCGGGTCGCCTGGGGCATGGACCGCGAACCGCACCAGCTGCGCGCCGTCGGCGAGACGCTGGCCTTCCTCAAGCAGCCGGAACCGCCGGGCGGCTTCCGCGAGGCGCTGGAGTTGATTCCGCTCGCCAAGACCGTGCTGTCGATGAAGCCGAAGACCGTCGGTTCGGCGCCCTGCCAGGAGGTGGTGCTGACCGGCGACGACATCGACCTCGGCCGCCTGCCGGTGCAGGGCTGCTGGCCGGGCGAGCCGGCGCCGCTGATCACCTGGCCGCTGGTGGTGACCAAGGGGCCGACGGGGAAGCGCGAGGACGACTTCAACCTCGGCATCTACCGCATGCAGGTGCTGGGCAAGAACAAGACCATCATGCGCTGGCTGAAGCACCGCGGCGGCGCCCAGCACCATCACCGCTGGGCCGCGAGTGGGAAGCGCGAGCCGCTGCCCTGCGCCGTCGTGCTGGGGGCCGATCCCGGCACCATCCTGGCCGCGGTGACCCCGGTGCCCGACACCCTGTCGGAATACCAGTTCGCCGGCCTGCTGCGCGGCAAGAAGGTGGAGCTGGTGGAGTGCAAGACGGTGCCGCTGAAGGTGCCGGCCCAGGCGGAGATCGTGCTGGAAGGCCATGTCAGCCTGGACGAATACGCCGACGAGGGGCCCTACGGCGACCACACCGGCTATTACAACTCGGTCGAACCCTTCCCGGTTTTCACCGTCACCGCCATGACGATGCGGCGCAAGCCGATCTATCTGTCCACCTTCACCGGCCGTCCGCCCGACGAGCCGTCGGTGCTGGGCGAGGCGCTGAACGAAGTGTTCATCCCGCTGCTGATCCAGCAATTTCCCGAGATCGTCGATTTCTGGCTGCCGCCGGAAGGATGCTCCTACCGCATCGCGGTGGTCAGCATGAAGAAGGCCTATCCCGGCCATGCCAAGCGCGTGATGATGGGCGTCTGGTCCTTCCTGCGCCAGTTCATGTACACGAAGTGGGTGATCGTCGTGGACGACGACATCGACGCGCGGAACTGGAAGGACGTGATGTGGGCGATGTCCACCCGCATGGACCCGGCCCGCGACATCACGGTGATCGAGGGCACGCCGATCGATTATCTCGACTTCGCCAGCCCGGAATCGGGCCTGGGCGGCAAGGTCGGCCTGGACGCCACCAACAAATGGCCGCCGGAGACCAAGCGCGAATGGGGTGAGAAGCTCCACATGACCGAGGAGGTCGTGGAGAAGGTCAGCCGGAAATGGGACCTCTACGGCCTGCCGGGCAGCGGGAAACCGATCTGGAAGTGATGTGAGGTTCCCTCTCCCAGGGCGGGAGAGGGAACCTCACCCTACCGCCGAGGGTCGCGGCTCAGGCCCTTGGCCTGCAGTTCCTCCAGATACTCGGCCCACAGGGTCTCCTGTTCGGAGCCGATCTCGTAGAGGTATTTCCAGGTGTAGATGCCGCTGTCGTGCAGGTCGTCGAAGACGATGCGGACGGCATAGTTGCCGACCGGCTCGACCCGCATGATGCCGACATGACGGCGGCCGGCGACGGTCTGCTTCTGGCTGGGGTTGTGGCCCTGCACCTCGGCCGATGGGCTGACCACGCGCAGGAACTCCGCCGGGTAGGAGAAGGTCCGGCCATCGTCGAAATCGACCTCCAGCCGCTTCTCCTCCTTCTTCAGGCGGATCTCGGTCGGCCAGTGGACCGTCCCAAACCCTTCCTCGTTCATCGCGACGCCCCCGCCTTGTCCAGGCTGCGGGCCTCGTCGATCAGCATGATCGGGATGCCGTCGCGAATCGGGTAGGCCAGCCCGGCGCGCTCGCTGACCAGTTCGCCGCGTTCGGCGTCGTAGCGCAGGGGGCCCTTGGTCAGCGGACAGACCAGGATTTCCAGCAGCTTCGGGTCGACCCGCGCGCTGGTTTTCGATTCGCTGCTCTTGTCCTCGGGCGTCGCCATGTCGTGTCTCACAGTGTTCAAGGATAAGGATCAATGCTTGGGCGGCGGACCGTCCCCGTCATGGCTGTCGAGAATGGCCATCTCGACCAGCCCGATCAAGAGCTTCCCACGCTCCGCCAGGGTCGGGGCCTCCAGCAGCGCCTGTTTCTCGCCCGGCGTGAATGGGCAGATCATGGCGAGCGAGTTGACCAGCCGTTCGTCCAGCGTCGATTCGATGGACTTCCAGTCGACAGAAAGGCCCTGGACGCGGAAATAGCTCTTCAGCGCGCCGAGCAGCCGGTTGCGGTCGATGTCGCCGCAGGCCTCATGCTCCAGGTCGGTACGGAAGGGGCGCCAGTCGGGAACGATCCGGCGGTAGCCGCGCGCTCCCTCCACCTCCCGCCCGACTTCGAAACGGGCAACGCCGGTCAGGGTGATGAGAAAGCGGCCGTCGTCGGTCTCGGCGAAGCTGGTGATGCGGCCGGCGCAGCCGCAGTCATAGACCGCCGGCTCGCGCTCCCGCCCGGTGGGGTCGAGCGGCTGGACCATGCCGATCATGCGGCCGCTGCCCAGCGCGTCCTCGACCATGGCGAGGTAGCGCGGCTCGAAGATGTTCAGCGGCAGCCTTGCCCGCGGCAGCAGCAGGACGCCGGCCAACGGGAAGATGGGCAGCATCCCCGGCAACTGGCTGAAATCCGGGTCGAAGGAGTTTCTGGTTGGGTTCCTGGTCATGCCAATCAGATAGAACCCCTTCGCCGGTGGAACAGCCGTCCTGCGTCGGGAAAAGCGTCAGCTGAACATCATGGTCGACAGGCGGCGGCGGGTCTTCACCGTCAGCGGGTCGGTCTGGCCGAACGCCTCGAAGAACTTCACAAGCTGCTTGCGGGCGCCGTCCTCGTTCCAGGTCCGGTCGCGCTTGAAGATCTCCAACAGCTCGTCCACCGCGGCTTCGCGCTTGCCGGCGGCGAACAGCGCCATGGCGAGGTCGAAGCGCGAGGCGTGGTCGTTCGGATCGTGGGCGACCTTCTCCATCAGCTCGGGGATCGGACCGGCGTTGGCGGCCTGCTCGGCCACGTCGAGGGCGGCGCGGACGTTGTCCAGCTCCTTGTCCTTGGCGATGGCTTCCGGCGCCTGGGCCAGCATCTGCTTGGCATTCTCCAGGTCGCCGGCGGCGATCAGGCAGCGGATGATGCCGGCATAGGCCTGGGCGTTCTCCGGCTCCGCCTGCATGATCTGGCTGTAGAGGTCGAGCGCGCCCTGCAGGTCGCCGCCCTCCATCAGCTCTTTGGCCTGGGCGAAGGCCTCCTCCAGCAGGTCACCGGCCCCGCCGCCGGCGCCGGCCTGCTTGGCCAGCGCCACCAGCTTGTCGACGAAGGCCTTCACCTGCGATTCGGGCAGGGCGCCCATGAAGCCGTCGACCGGGCGGCCCTGGAAGAAGGCGTAGACCGCCGGAATCGACTGAACACGCAGCTGCGAGGCGATCATCGGGTTGGCGTCGGTGTCGATCTTCACCAGGCGTACCGCACCCTTGGCGGCGCGAACCACCTTCTCGATGATCGGGCCCAGCTGCTTGCAGGGGCCGCACCAGGGCGCCCAGAAATCGACGATCACCGGAACGTCGCGCGAGGCTTCGATCACGTCGGCCATGAAGGCGCGGTCGCTGCTGTCCTTGACGACGTCGGCGGCACTGGGGGCGGCACCGGCGGCGGGAGCGGCGGGCTTGGACCCGTTGGCGGGGGGCATGGAGAACATGGCGTGTTTCGGTCCCGTTGGTGATGCCTGGCCCAGTAGGTCATCCCGGTGGGCCATGGAGTTGCCGGCCCGGCCGTCGCCGGTCCGGATCCTGATCGTTGCCGACATATGTGAGCGCGCAAGGCGGCTCAAGCAAGCATTGCGTGGGCAGGCATTGCGTGGAACCGCCGCCGGAGCCGGTCAATCCCCGGTGCGGCCGAAATCGACGATCGCCGGCTCGTGCCCGCAGGCACGGATGAAGCGCAGCAGGTCGTCGCGCCGGATCGCCGTGGTGCGGTCGTTCAGCAGCGGATGATAGTTCAGCAGGTCATGCTCCATCATCGCCTGTTGCAGGACGACGCGCACCTTGTGCCCGGTGTCGTTGACCAGGGCGAAGGGCGTGACCGACCCCGGCCGGATGCCGAGGACGCGCCACAGCCGGTCGGCCGAGGCGAAGGACAGCCGCGCCGACCCGATCGCCTTGTCCAGCCGATTCAGGTCGATTTGCGCATCCTCCAGCGCCACCACCAGCCAATGCTGATCCTTCTTGTCCTTCAGGAACAGGTTCTTGCAATGGCCGCCGGGCAGTGCGCCGCGCAGGGCCTTGCTCTCTTCCACCGTGTGCAGCGGCGGGTGGCGGTGCGTGGTCGCCTGGATGCCCAGCGCGTCGAGCCGCGCCAGCAGTTGGTCCGGCGAGGTCGGCAGCGGCGCGTCCCCATCTGGAAGGGAGGCGTCCGGAAGGGAGGTCGGTGCTGTGTCCATGACACCCTTGTACCGGTCCCGCAAAAAATCGTCCAGCCGGTCAGAAAAACTGAAACAACGCGCTTGCAATGCGTCGGCCGATGAGTATAGTCCGCCGCACACCGCCGGACGGCACCGACAAGCTGCTGAACGACGGTACGGAGCGCGGGCGTAGCTCAGGGGTAGAGCACAACCTTGCCAAGGTTGGGGTCGAGGGTTCGAATCCCTTCGCCCGCTCCAGTTTTTTCCAGCCTTCCCGCTGGAGCATGCGATCTCAAAAGGCCGGACCTTCGGGTGCCGGCCTTTCGCTTTTTGGCGCTCTCATTTGCCGGCCTGTCATCTTCGGGCGATCCGCCCCGGCCCACCGGCCCACCGGCCCCCGCGTCACGGTTCCTCCGCCTTTTCCTCCGCCTTGTGCGCCCGGCGGCGCCGGTCCGCGTTTGCGGGTTGAATGGCCTATCCAGAGATTGTGCCAAGACGAGCGGTCGGCATCATACAATTGTAGGCGAGTTCCCCAGCTTACACGAGGGTGCGTTTTTCCGATTCTGCTCAATCCCCATTGCCTGCCACGACAGTTGTGAATCGCAGGAGCTTGGCTGGTGACTGTCTTGTAATTTCACGTCCAGAGCGTGTGGTGCTTTGTTATAACCAGCATCAAGAGATGAAATTTCCTATGACGTATTTACAGATTGTAAACCTCCTTGCGTATGACGGCCTATGCGGGTACACTTCAAAATCTAAATAAATGGCGTCTAAAGCTCCGGGGGTTGTGCCGCTCGCAGATGATCCGCGGAAAAGCGCGTCGAAGTCCCGAAGCCTTCCCGCATAAGGACGCCTGGATCGCTTGGCCCGTCCGCCATATCGGGTCGGCCGGTCTCGGGATCGACCGACGCAGGAACCGTCACCGCCCCACGCCCCCTCCGAACCCGATCCAGACACGAAGACCAATCCGAAGAAAGGACCCTGCCATGGCCATGCAACGCTACCTCGTCGACTACCGCCGGCTGTCCACCGACGCCCTCGCCAAATGGTCGTCGGTGCCCAGCAGCGTCGCCTCCGATGCGCTGAACCGCTGCCAGAGCATGGATTCGCGGATCAAGCCGATGGTGCCGGGCATGCGCATCTGCGGTCAGGCCCGCACCGTCGTCACCATGCCCGGCGACAACAGCATGGTTCATCATGCCGTCAGCCTGGCCGAACCGGGCGACGTCGTTGTCGTGGCCGGCGGCGGTCTGGACGACGTGGCGCTGGCCGGCGAATGGGTGGTGCGCTGCTGCAAGCGCCGGGCGCTCGGCGGGCTGGTGGTCGACGGCTCCGTCCGCGACCTGCACGAAATCCGCGGACTCGGCCTGCCGGTATTCGCCAAGGGGGCCGTTGCCCGTGGCCCGCACAAGAATTTCGGCGGCAAGATGGACGTCACCGCGGCCATCGGCGGCGTGCCGGTCAACCCCGGCGACCTGATCCTGGGCGACGAGGACGGCGTGGTGGTCGTGCCGCTGGCTTTCGCCGACGCCGCCCTGACCCAGAGCCTCGCCCTGCTCGAACGCGAGCGCCAGTGGACCGAGCAGATCGAGGCCGGCGCCACCCTGGTGGACGTGCTGGGCGTCCCGCCGCTGGAGATCGTTCCCGCCGAATGAGCGGATCGGTGTAAGGAAAGCCCCCGCATTATCGGCCCGACCGGCCGACCCCGCCCACACGGTGCCGCGTCCATGTCGCTGATTTTCCAGATCGTCCTGCCGATGTTCGGCCTGATCGCCCTTGGCTACTGGGCGGCGCGCTACCGCGGGTTCAGCAATGCGATGGTTCAGGGGCTTTCCCGTTTCCTCGGCATCTATGCGCTGCCGGCGCTGCTGTTCTCCAACATGGCGCGGGCGGACATTCCCGATCCTCTGGAATGGGCGGTGCTGGGGTCCTTCTACATCGCGGCGGTGGCGGTATTCCTGGTGGGCGGGCTGTGGATGCGGATGGCGGGCCGGCGGGAGCAGATCGCACCCATCGGCCTTGCCAGTTCCTTTTCCAACATCGCGCTTCTCGGCTCGCCCATCATCATGGAGGCCTATGGGCCGACGGTGGCGGTGCCGGTGATGCTGCTGATCGTCTTCCAGTCGCCCTTGCTGTTCACCTCCGCCACCATGCTGGCGGAGACCCAGCGGTCGGCGCGCGGCGGCCGGTCCGGGCGTCCGGTGCAGGCGACGCTGGGGGCGGCCAAGGCGACTCTGACCAGCCCGCTGGTGGTGTCGGTCATTCTCGGGCTGACGGCCAACCTGATTCATCTGCCGATTCCGCCCATGGTGATGAAGAGCTTCACCATGATGGCGCAGACGGTGCTTCCTTGCGCCTGCTTCACGCTGGGCGCGTCGCTGGCGCTCAGCCCGGCCTCGGGCGCGGTGCTGCCCGCGACGGTCGTGGCCCTGCTGAAGACCGGGCTGCATCCGCTGCTGACCTGGCTGCTGGCCACCCATGTCTTCGACCTGCCGCCGGTGTGGGTCGCCCCGGCGGTGACCGCCGCGGCCCTGCCCATCGGCATCAACGCCTACGTCTTCGCCGAGCGCTACAACGCCGGGAGGGATGTGGTGTCGATGTCGCTGCTGATCTCCACCCTGCTGTCCCCGGTGTCGATCTCCATCGCCTTCATGGTATCGGCCGCGGGCTGACGCAGGGCCGCTGCGAAGGCGCATTTATTTGGCATATATTTGAAAAGACTGGAAATCGACTGGGGCCACCCGCCGTGCATCCGGCGGGAAGGCGCGCCGGTGCACATGCCGCATGCGGCAGTATGACCGGATTGCTCGCCATTGATGCGCGAGTGAAATCCTGTTAGCCTCTAATTGTATGAATTCCGAAGCAACTTGTCTGCGCAGAGGCTGTCTCTTGTTCTGGAAAAACACGGAAAAGGAGAGTCCGCCGCCAATGCGGCGGTATCCGGCCGGGTCCGATCCGGAAAAGAGAAATCCGGTCTTTTGTGGTGCATATGATAGTATGACCGAGAAGTACATGCGGGGATATGCCGAAAAATCGGCAATCGGTTGTGACAGATCAAAGACTCAGACAAAAGAAGCCTCGTTAATCATTGAAAAAGATTTCCGGGATGAGATGACGCGGTGGCGATCGTGCCGGCGGGACGGCCGCCCCGGATGCGGATTCGGACCCGTAAAGGGATCTCGTTCCAACCACGTATCGCGGAGCGGTGCGGCGATGGCGGAACGCAGGGCGGCGCCGATGGTGCCGCCGGCGTCGTGCGACCGCGGCCCGTTCCTCCGCTCCAAAGCAATGCCGGATGGTTCGCGCCACGGACCGGCGGCCGACGCAGGTGCCCCATGACCCTCCTCAACAACTTCCACATCCCCGTCAAGATGGCCATTCCGGCGACGACGGCGATCATCGGCATGCTGGTGATCGCGTTGCTCGGCTGGTCGGCGATCACCCAGCAGTCGACGCTGCTCGATACCCTGTTCAACCGCTCCTTCACACGCGAGGCGGAGATCCAGGGACTGACCGACACCTTGACGGTGGCCCACGCCGGCATGTACCGAACGGTGATCCTCAGCAGCGCGAACGCCTCGCCCAAGGCGGTGGAAGAGGAGATGAAGGCGCTCAACGCGCAGCTCGACAAGCTGAAGGGACAATCGGAAGCATTGAAGGGCGCCACCGCCGAAACCGACGAGGAAGCGAAGTATTTCGAGCGGTTCGGCAGCGACGCCGCGACCTATCTTGCAAAGGTGGGAAGTTTCCTCGACCTGCTGAAGATGGGCGTCGATCCGCTGGACTTCCTGCAGGAGGTGCAGTCGGCCTACACCCGACTGCAGGCGACCAGCCGCGACTATCTGACCTACAAGCGCAAGGTCTCCACGGACGCCTACACCCTGGTCAACGCGTCGGTCGACAACACGACCCAGGCTTTCATGCTGGTGGCGGGGGGCGCGTTGCTGGTGACGGTCGGCGTTGCCCTGTTCATCGGCATGAACATCGCCCGGCCCATCGTGCGCCTGACCGACGTGATGGAACGGCTGGCCCGCGGCAACCTGGAAGCCGACATTCCCGCCGCGGATCGCGGCGACGAGATCGGCCAGATGGCCCGCACCGTCCAGGTGTTCAAGGAGAACGCCGTCCGGGTGCAGGAACTGTCCCGCGAGCAGGAGGCGATGCGCATCCGCAACGACCAGGAACGGCGTCAGGCGATGTCGGCGCTCGCCAACGACCTGGAGGCGTCGGTCAAGGCGATGATGGGCGAGGTGGTGCGCTCCGCCACGTCGATGCGCAACGAAGCCAATTCGATGCTCGACAACGCCAAGCAGACCAGCCACCACAGCGACAGCGTCGCCCATTCCGTGCAGGAGGCGACCAGCGAGGTCGAGAGCGTGGCTGCCGGCGCCGAGCAGCTCCGCGCCTCGATCGACGAGATCACCCGCTCCATCAGCCAGTCGGCGCAGCTTGCCCGTGGCGCGGTGGACGAGGCCGGCCGCACCGACAGCATCGTCCAGGGGCTGAGCGAGGCCAGCCGCAAGATCGAGGAGGTCGTCGGCCTGATCCAGTCGATCGCCGGCCAGACCAACCTGCTGGCGCTGAACGCGACCATCGAGGCGGCGCGCGCCGGCGAGGCGGGCAAGGGCTTCGCGGTGGTGGCGCAGGAGGTGAAGAGCCTCGCCAACCAGACGGCCAAGGCGACGGAGGAGATCGGCGCGGAAATCGCGGCGGTCCAGGCCGCCACCCATGCTGCGGTCGGCGCCATCCGCGCCATCGTCGGCACCATCCGTCAGGTCGACGAGTCACTCGGCACCGTCGCCGCCGCGGTGGAGGAGCAGGACGCCGCCACCCGCGACATCAGCGCCCGGTCCCAGCGCGCTGCCGTCGACACCATGGCGGTGATGCAGGAAATGCGTCTGGTCCAGCAGGCCGCGGAGACCACCGGCCATTCCGCCGGCTCGGTGCAGAACACCACGGAAGAGCTGTCGCGCAGCTTCAATCGCCTGGACCACGAGATCGAGGCCTTCATCGCCCGCATCACCGCGGCGTGATGGTTGAGACTTGGGGGCGTTAGCCCCCCACCTATCCTCCCCCGCTGGGCGGGGGAGGGACTACCGAAGAACGCCGACAAAGCTCCAATCCCTCCCCCGCTGGGCGGGGGAGGATAGGTGGGGGCAATCGTAAGCCTACGCTTACCCCACCAGCACTCCGCGCCGCGCATCCGCCCATTCGCGCGCGGTCGTCGGGCGACCGTCGGCGTCGATCAGGCCGCGGGTGAACAATTCCTCGGCGTGGCGGATGAAGAAGGCGGCGGTGCTCGGCCGCTCCCAATGCTCCATCCAGTTCTGTTCCAGGAAGGCCAGGATCCCCGGCTGGCCCAGTTCCACCTCCCACAGCACTCCCAGCAGCGAAGTCTGCTGCTCCTCATGCATGCAGTCCTCGAAACACAGGCGCTTGTCGGCGCGGGCCTCCTTGCGGGCGGTGGTCTCCGGGCCGGGGCCCAGGCCGTAATCGATCAGCGTCCGCCGCTCCGGCGCCGCGCACAGCCAATGCGCCACCTCATGCACGATCACCGTCGCCTCGACATCGGTGCGGATCACCTTGCCGTCCCACATGAAGGAGCGGCTGGGCGGCTCGTCCAGCGTGTCGATGCCATGGGCATGGGCCAGCCGCACCGCCTCGGCCCGATGGGCCGGCGTGTCGACGCCACCGCCGGGCTCGTCCTCCGGCCGCACGGGCCAGGTTGCGGCGATCCGGCGGAAGGCGGCCCGCGCTTGGGCATGGCCGTCCAGATGGGCGTCGAAGGCCGCGATGGCCTTCGGCATGTCGTCGATGGCGATGGGGGTCAGGATCATGGCGCCTATGTGCCCAAGGGGGCGCCCAGGCGCAAGGGGAATGTAACCGGGCAAAAGAGCTGGGCCGCCCGGCAGAAGAAGGGCGCCGGCAAGACCCGGTCCGTTCGGGTCGCGCCGACGCCACAAGCGTCACGGCCGCGCTGACGTTCGATACCGTTTCTTACGCAGCCCGCATATCGGTCAGGAAGCGCGACACGAAGCCGCGCAGGTCGGTCGCCTCATGGTTCAATCCGTCGGCGGCGGTCAGCACTTCGCGAGAGGCGTCGCCGGTGAATGCCGCGGCCTCCGACACGCCGGCGATGTTGCCGGACACCTGCTGGGTGCCGCGCGCCGCCTGCTGTACGTTGCGGCTGATTTCCTTGGTGGCTGCACCCTGCTCCTCCACCGCGGCGGCGATGGTGGTGGAGATGTGATTGATCTCGGCGATCACCCGGCCGATCTCGGCGATGGCACCGGCGGCCTGCCGGCTGATCTCCTGGATGCCGGCGATCTGGCTGCCGATCTCCTCCGTCGCCTTTGCGGTCTGGTTGGCGAGGTTCTTGACCTCCGACGCCACCACCGCGAAGCCCTTGCCGGCTTCACCGGCGCGCGCCGCCTCGATGGTGGCGTTCAGCGCCAGAAGATTGGTCTGGTTGGCGATGTCGGTGATCAGCTGCACGACCTCGCCGATGCGCTGGGCGGCGTCGACCAGCCCGCGGACGGTGCCGTCGGTCTTCTCGGCGGTCGCGACCGCCTGGCCGGCGATGCGGGTGCTTTCGGCCACCTGCCGGCCGATCTCGGCGATGGAGGCGGTCAACTCTTCGGTCGCGGATGCCACCGTCTCGACATTGCCGGTCGCTTCATGGGAAGCGCTGGCGACCGCGTCGGCCTGACGGGTGGTCTGCTCGGCGGTGGCGGACATGGTCTGGGCGGTGGCCTGAAGCTGCGTCGCCGCCGCCGACACCCGGCCCAGCGCCGCCAGGACCAGCCGGTCGAACTCCTGGGTCAGCCGGTCGATCCGCTCGCCGCGGCTGCGTCGCGCCTCATGGTCGGCGCGCTGGGCCTCGGCCAGCCGGTCGCTCTCGATCAGGCTGTCCTTGAAGACGTGCAGGGCCCTGGCCATGCCGCCGATCTCGTCGGCGCGCTCCAGGCCGGGGATGTCGACGCTGCGGTCGCCGCCGGCCAGCCGGGTCATGCGGTCGGTGATCGCCACCACCGGGCGCGACAGCCCGCGCCCGATCAGCAGCGCGGTCGCCAGCCCCAGGACCACCGCGACCAGAGAAGCGGCGATCATCACGGTCAGCGCCTTGGTGATGAAGGCGCCGGTCTCTTCGCCCAGCTGCTTCTGATGGTCGACGCTGGCGACGGTCAGCTGCTCGGCCTCGGCAGCGATGGAATCGCCGACGGGAGTCAGCACCTCGGTCACCAGCCGGTCGCGCTCGGTCGTCGCCTTGACCACGGCGTTGAAGCCGGTGGTGTAGACGCGCAGCATCGCGGTATAGGACATCGCCATCTTGCGGCGGTCCAGGTCGGTCAGCTTCGCCATCATCGCACCGCCGCGGCTGGCGGCGTCGGTGAATTGCGAGCGGGTCTGGCTTGCCAGCGCCGGGGAGCCGTCGACGTTGTAGCGCGTGGCCGAGACACGGGCGGACAGCATGTGGCGCAGCGCCATGCCCGCCAGATAGGCGGCGTCGGTGTCGCCGGCGGCGCCGGCGCTGTCCATGATGGTGTCAAGGGCACCCTCCAGCCGGGGTCCGATCTCGTCCAGTTCGGCAATGGCCTTGCTGCGCTGGGCCTGCAGTTCCATCGTCGCGGCGAAGGCCTCCTGATACTGGGCGATCTCCTGCGCCATGTGGTCGACGGTCTGCAGCAGGGCCGGGTCGGCGAACAGGGTGCGGGCCTTGTCGATGGTCTGCGCCGCCTCGCCGGCAAGACGGCGGACGGTGGTGCCGACTTCCGGATCTCCGGTCAGCAGGAAGCGGGTGGATTGCTGGCGCATCTCCAGCATCAGGGCCTGGATGCGCCCGGCCTCGTTGGTCTGCTGGCCGAGCCGCCGGTAGGTCTCCACCGCACCGCCGGCATCGGACAGGGCCACCACGCCGATGCCGCCGATCAGCACCAGGAACACCAGGATGCCGGCGCTGGCCGCCGTGATCTTGGAACCCACGGAAAAGCGATTGAAAAGGCTCATGGTCGAGGCCTCCGTCGGCACAGGGGCGCTGCTCAGCGCTTGGTCAAGGCGACCGGAAAAGGTCAGCCCCTACGACCTGTTTCAGGAAGCATGCCACATGCCCCGGTATGGCCGGGCCGTAGGGGCCGGCAGCGGGAAGAGGCCCGGGTGACGCAGGGGAACGCGATGGGCGGCGGGCGTGGAATAAACGGACGCCTTGCATGTTTGCCCGTTGCGTGGGGTCGCGGGCTGCCGTCCCGCGGGCGCTTTCACGGGCGGAAAGGCCATTTTTTGTGCCGCGGCGGTCACAGGAGAGGCATTTTGAACATCCCCTGGTATCGTGGTATATGCCAAAGGGCGCAGCGGCCGTCCGGGGTCGTCGCCGATCCCTCTTCCTCCCGGTCTCTGACGCTTTGACCCGACGGCTGGCCATGTCCATTCCCGACGCGCCCATTTCCGCGGCCTCTTCGGATGCCCGCACCGCTTCCGCACGCCGTCCCGGCGATGTCCAGCCACCCACCGGCCAGCCATCCACCGGCCGGTCGGGCACCGGCCGGTCGAGTCCAGACCGTTCGGGCCGTCCGCGGCGCGGACGCCTGTCGGTGGTCATCCCCTTCTACAACGAAGGTCCCAACATCGACGCCCTGTTCGCCCGGCTCACCCCGGTGCTGGACGGGCTGGCGATGGATTGGGAGGTGGTCTGCGTCAACGACGGCAGCCGCGACGACACCGTCGACCGGTTGCTGGACGTCCATGACCGCGACCCGCGGGTGAAGGTGGTCGACCTGTCGCGCAACTTCGGCAAGGAGCTGGCGCTGTCCGCCGGGCTCAGCCACACCACCGGCGACGCCGTGGTGCCGATGGACGCCGACCTGCAGCATCCGCCGGAACTGCTGCCGGCCTTCATCGCCAAATGGCGCGAAGGGTTCGACGTGGTCGTCGCCGTACGGCACGCCCGCGTCGGGCAGAGCCTGAAGCACCGGCTGTTCGCCAAGCTGTTCTACTGGGTTTTCGACCATCTGTCGGAGATCAAGCTTCCGCGCGAGGTCGGCGATTTCCGCCTGATGGACCGCCGCGTGGTCGAGGTGATCAACCGGATGCCGGAGCGCACACGCTTCATGAAGGGCATCTTCGCCTGGGTCGGATTCCGGCAGGCCGCCATCCCCTATGAACAGGGGGAGCGCGCCGGGGGCGACACCAAATGGGGCTTCGTCAAGCTTCTGCGCCTGTCCTTCGACGGTCTGACCGCCTTCTCCACCTTCCCCCTGCGGGTTTGGAGCCTGGTGGGCATGGCCGTGTCGGGCGTGGCCTTCGTCTATATCCTGATCCGGCTGGTCCGCACGCTGCTCCACGGCGTCGACGTGCCCGGCTATGAATCGCTGCTGGTCGCGGTGCTGTTCCTGGGCGGTATCCAACTGATCACGCTGGGCATCATCGGTGACTATCTGGGCCGCGTCTTCGCCGAGGTAAAGGGCAGACCGCTGTTCATTGTGCGCTCAGCCCACGGCTTCGGTCCGTCGGATGAGGAGCACGAGCACCAGTTCGATCCGGTCGACAACCCGGCGGGTCAGGAGCGGCAGCGATGAGCATCGAGACCCGCCTGCGCACCGGCGACAAAGATGCCGGTGACGGGATGCCCGCCGCCCGACGCCGTCCCTCCGGAACCGCCCCGCCATCCCCCGCCTCGGGCATCGCCACTGCCGCCGGCCTGGCGCTGCCGCGCGGAGAGGCGGCGCTGTGGGACGGGCTGTCGCGCGCGCTGCTGCTGGGGCTGCTGATCCTGGCCTCGCTGACCTTCCTCAGCTACGGCATCAGCACGGACGAGGAGGTGCAGCACATCTACGGCAAGAAGCTGCTGTCCTACTACACCAGTTTCTTCCAGGACCGTTCTGCTTTCCATTTCAAGGATCTGGCCTATTACGGCGGTCTGTTCGACCTCGTCACCGCCGTGATCGTGCCCTTTTCCCCCTTCGAGGAATACGAGACGCGGCATCTGCTCTGCGCGCTGGTCGGCGTGCTGGGCATTGCCGGGACATGGCGCTACACCCGGCTGCTGGCCGGCCCGCGCGCAGGCTTCATCGCCGCGGCGCTGCTGTCGCTGAGCGGTGTCTATTACGGTGCGATGTTCAACAACACCAAGGACGTGCCGTTCGCGGCCGGAATGGTGTGGACGCTCTATTTCGCCACCCGCATCCTCAAGCAGTTGCCGCGGCCCAACCGCAGCGCGGTGCTGAAGTTCGGGCTGGTGCTGGGCCTGACGCTGGCGATCCGCGTCGGCGGGGTGCTGGCCGGTTTCTATCTCGCGGTCGCCATGGCTCTGCATTTCGCCCTGGTGACGCGGCAGGAGGGGCATCGCTGGGCACTGGTCGATGCACGCGGCGCCTTCCTGTCCCTGTGGCCGGCGATCCCAGTCGCCTATGCGATCATGGCCGTGTTCTGGCCCTGGGTCGTGCAGAGGCCGTTCCGCAATCCCCTGGAGGCGCTGCGCGTCGTCTCGCACTTCCCCATCGACATCCAGACCCTGTTCATGGGCGAACTGGTCCATTCCAACGACCCGCCTGCCCTGTATCTGCCGGTCTATCTGGCGGTGAAGCTGCCGGAAGCGGTGGTGATCGGCGTCGCCGCGGCGGTGGTGCTGGCCGGGATATGGCTGGCCCGCGGCGGCTGGCGGCGGACCGGCGCCTTCACGCTGGTGCGCTACACCCCACTGGCGCTGGCGGGCTTCCTGCCGATCCTGCTGTTCATCCTGATGCGGCCGTCGGTCTACAACGGCATCCGCCATTTTCTGTTCCTGGTGCCGCCCTTCGTGGTGATGGCCGCCATCGCCGCCGACCGGCTGTGGACGCTGTGCCAGCGCGGCGGCCGGGCGCTGGGGCAGGGCTTCGCCGCCGCAATGACCGTGGTCGCGGTGGTGTACGCGTGGCAGCTGGGCGCCATGCATCCGAACCAGTACGTGTACTACAACCAGTTCGTCGGAGGCGTACGGGGCGCCGACGGCAAGTTCGAACTGGATTACTGGGGCAATTCCCTGCACGAAGCGCTGCAGGAACTGATCGAGTATGTCGAGCGCGAGAACGACGGCCGCCCCCCGCCGCGGCAGTATACCCTGACCGTCTGCGGCAACACGCTGGCAGTCCGGTTCGAACTGCCGCCCTGGCTGCGTCTGGTCAACGGGATCGAGCCGGACTGGCGCAAGGCCGACTTCTTCCTGGCCTTCACCCAGGTGAAGCGTTGCCCGTCGCTGCTGGACGGCCATCCGATCCTGGAGATCGCGGCCGACGACGTGCCGCTGTCCATCGTCAAGGACCGCCGTCCGCCAAAGGCTGATGTCCCGACCGAATGACCGCCCCACTGAATGACCGCCCGGCCGAATGCCCGGCTGAAGTGACCGGTTGAGGCAGCGCGGGTGGTTGGGGAGTACCCCCCACCGCTCCGCCGCCGTCTTTCGCCGGATCGCCCTTCGCGGCCCTGTCCGCCCGCCGACCCTCCCCCCACTCTCCGAACCTGCGATTCTGAGGCCGGGCGGAGGCGGGGATGCGGCGCAGGCTGCTCTTGGGCGTTTTATGTCTGCTGCTGTGGAGTGTTCCCCTCGGCCCGACCGAGGCCATCGGACTCGATCGATCCGGTGAGAGGAGCGGCGATCCGCTGGCCGACTTGGTGACCCGCGCGGTGGAGGAGCGCCAACCGCCGGCCGGGGCGGGCAGTCTGGTCGTCGGCGTGATCCGCGATGGCCGGACGCTGGTGGTCGGGCGCGGCGACGCCGGGCGTCCGGACGGCGGACCGGCGGACGGGCGCACGCTGTTCCAGATCGCCTCCCTCACCAAGCCTTTCACCGGCACCATCATGGCGGAATTGGTGCGGGAGGGCCGCCTGTCCCCCAACGATCCGCTGGAACAGCATTTGCGGCGCGTCGGGCCGGTGCAGGTCGCCCATCTGCCGGACCATGACGGCCTGCGCATCCGCCTGCGCGACCTTGCCACCCACACCGCCGGCCTGCCCAGCGTGCCGGAGACCCCGCGGTTTTCCTGGAACCGGCTGGAGGATCCGCGCAATCCCTACAAGCCGCTGTCGCGGGCCGAACTCGGGCTGTGGCTGTCCGGTTATCGGTTGCCGGTGCCGCCGGGCGTGCGCTTCAGCTACTCCAACGCCGGCATGGCGGTGCTGGGGGAGGCGCTGTCCGCCGCGGCCGGCCAGCCTTACGAGATCTTGCTGAAGCGGGTGGTGACCGACCGCTTCGGCCTGCGCGACACCACCCTGCAGCCGACGGCGGAGCAGCGGGCGCGCAAGGCGGCCGGCCATGCCCGCGGCCGGATCGTGCCGGATTGGGAGGCGCCGGCGATGCTGCCGGCCTTCGGCCTCTATTCCTCCGCCGACGACATGCTGCGCTGGCTGTCCGCCAACCTGGGCGACTGTCCCGGCCGCGCCGCCGGACCGGACGGACAGGGTTGCGCCCCCGCGGCATCGGCGACCCTGGCCCTGGCGCAGACGGTGCAGGTCGATGGCCGGGCTCTGGCCGATGCGGGAAGCCTGGGGGCCGGGGCGATGGCGCTCGGCTGGTTCGTTGCCTGGGCGGGGGATGGAACGCCGATCCATTGGCATTCCGGCTCCACCGGCGGCTTCAACGCCTACATCGCCTTTTCGAAGGCGCATCGCTGGGGTGTGGTGGCGCTGACCAACAGCGATCCCGATCAGGTCACCGCCGATCGGGTCGTGATCGACCTCGTCCGCCATCTTGAAACCCGGCCGGAGGTGGCGAGCCTGCCCTGAGCCGGCACCGTCTTCAATGCAGGCGGCGCGGTGCCTTGGCGGGGACCTCCACGTCGGCGCGGGCCTGGGCGATCGGACCGGCCTGATGGTGGGCAAGACGCCAGCTGCCGTTTTCCCGTGCGAACAGGTTGGTGGCGGCCAGCACGGCACCGCCCAGCGTCTCCTCGCAGACCACGAGGGCGGTGTCGCCGTGCAGGGTGACGCGCTCGTTCCGCGCCTCGACGGTGATGCCGCTGGGAGCGCGCAGAACGTCGCGCCAGCTGGTCAGCACGGCGTCGCGGCCGAACAGGGCGGTCCAGCCGGGATGAATGCAGGACACGGGCAGCGTCTCCGCCCACAGCGCTTCCATCGCGGCGGCGTCGCGGTTGGTGAAGGCGCGGTAGAAGGCCTGGTTCAGGGCCAGCAGCGTGTCGCGGTCGGTCATGACTTCTGTCCGGGCGATGGTTCCGGGAACGGGTGAGGCACGGCTGTCCGGCCGGCGTCAGTCCGCTTGTAATGAAGCCATCCGGCATGGGCAAGCGCCGGTCCGGTCGGTTCCGGGCCGGCGCTGTGACAAGTTGGATGCGAAAAAAGCGCCTCAGGCCTTGAGGTCGACGCTCTGCGGCTTCGCGGTCGAGCCCGACGCCGAGGCTGCCGCCGCTTCCTTCACCGCCGCGCCGTCCTTGCCGCCGGACAACCCGGCAACCGGGGCGGACAGGTCGAGCGTCAAATGGGTGACGCCGTCCTTGGAGGTGGTCGGCTTCAGCACCGCCAGCCCCTTCATCCCGTCGCCGCCGGACTTGGAGGCCATGTCGTTCAGCTTGCCGAGGATATCCTTGATCTCGTCCTCGCTGAAGCCTTCGGAACGGACGATCATGCCGGTGGACTTTCCGGTGGCCGTGGTGGTCATGCCCATGGCGCTCAGCTCCATGTCGCCACCCTTGCCCAGGGAGGCCTGGAGCCGCTGGTCGTCGCGGCGGAAGTCCAGGGTCGATTTGGCGAAGGAGATGCGGACGCTGCGGTCGCCGTCCTGGATCTCCAGTTCGATCCCGTGGGATTCGATCGACCATTGCGACTGTGTGGCCTGCATGTCCACCGACATTTGGCTGAGGTCCATGCCGTCCAGCTTGGATTTCAGCTTGTCGCCGAAGCCGCTGACCGCGTCGTCGATGCGGTTCTTCGGAACGCCCAGCATGCTCAGCGTGTCGCCCAGCCCCTGCTTCAGCGCGTCGATGCCCTTGCCGAACATGCCGGCCAGATCGTTGCCGTGGTCCAGCGCCGACTGCATCAGCGACTGCGCCTGTTTGGCGCGGTCGACGCCGCTGTTGCCGGCCGCCAGGGCGCCACCCCCGCCCGCCCCCTGGGCGCCGCCCTTGCCGGTCATGCTGTCCAGCAGCGATTCCATGGACTGGCTGATGGTGTAGGCCGGCGACTGGCTCTTCTTATCCGCCTTGTCGCCATCGACCGATTTCGCGTCCGATTTGGCCAGCGCGTCCTTCGCCGTGCCGGCCGTCTTTGACGAGCCGTTCTGCACAGCCGTGGACAGCACCGACGGTTTGCCGTTCGGGCCGCTGAGCTCCGCGTAATACATGGATGCCCCCGCATCGCGTAGTTTGTGTGCAAGTGGAAGCATGACGGCGGCAACCTTTACCAGTTGTTAATTTCGGACATTTCTTTGAATGATTGAAACAACTTCGTTACCTTACTAATCGTCGAAGTCTTCATATCTTCTCTATCTAAGCTTTCCGCCACTTGTTCCGCCTGCGTGACGACCTGCGACGAGCGGCGGCTTTCGCCCGGCCGGGGGCGCTGCTACCCTGATGGCAAAAGGACCCGCAAGAAGGGAACCAGCCATCATGACCGACCGACTTTCCATCGCGCTCGCCCAGGCCGATCCGGCCGCCGGCAGTCTCGCCGCCAACGCCGACCGCATCCGCGCCGCCCGGGCGGAGGCCGCAGCCCGCGGCGCCGACCTCGTCGTTTGCCCGGCCGGCGCGCTGTCCGGCGTTCCTCTGCTGGATTTGATCGCCCAACCCGCCTTCCTCGACGCCGTGGAGGCGACGGCCCGGGCGCTGGCGGCGGATACCGCCGATGGCGGACCGGCCTTGCTGGTCGGTGCCCCCTGGCGTGACGGCGCCAAGCGGCACAATGCCGCTCTGCTGCTCGACGCGGGCAAGATCGCAGCAGTTCGTTTCCAGGCCGAAATGGGTGGCGGCGAGATCGGCGCACCGGAGGATGACCGTTTCGACATCGGTCCGATGCCGGGACCGGTGAATGTCCGTGGCGTGCGCGTCGGTTTGCTGGTCGGCGGCGATCTTGCGAGCTCCGACGTGACGGAAACGCTGGCCGAGAGCGGCGCCGAATTGCTGGTCGCGCTGCTGGCCAGCCCCTTCGCCCCCGGCCGTGCCGATGATCGGGTGCAAGCCGCCGTCGCGCGGGTGGTGGAGTGCGGCCTGCCCCTGGTCGCGGTGAACGCGGTCGGTGGCGAGGATGAGCGGGTGTTCGACGGCGGCAGCTTCGCCCTCGCGTCCGGCGGCCGGCTGGTTGCCCAGGCCCCGCTGTTCGCCGAGCATCTGCTGTTGTCCCGCTGGGAACGTGGTGACGATGATTCCTGGGACAGTTCCGAAGCCGAAATGATTGCGCCGGTCGAGGGGTCGGAGGCGCTCTACAGCGCGCTGATGCTGGGCCTGCGCGACGCGGTGGCCAAAGGCGGCGCGCCGGGCGTGGTCGTCGGCCTGACCGGCGGGCTGGACTCGGCGCTGACCGCTGCCCTCGCCGTCGATGCGCTTGGGCCGGAGCGGGTGCTGGCCGTCCGCGCGCCGCTGCCAGGCAGCGAGGTCGATGCGCTGGCGGACAGCCTGGACGATGCGGCCGAGATCGTCGAGTTGCTGGGGTGCCGCCTGGACAATGTCGCGCTGGCCCCGGTGCTGAAGGCTGCCGACTCGCTGCTGGCGCCTGCCTTTGCCGGGCGCGAGTCGGCCGGGGCGGCGGACCGGCTGCATGCCCGTCTGCGCGCCGCCACATTGGCGGCGCTGGCGGAGCGGATGGGGGCGCTGCTTTTGTCGACCGCCGACCGCACCGACCGGCTGCTCGGCCTCGTGCCGGAGGAGTCGGGCTGCGGATATGCGGTGCTGGCCGACCTGCCGAAGACTGAGGTGCTGGAATTGGCGCGCTGGCGCAACGCCAACCAGCCGGCGGGATCGCGGGGGCCGGCCGGCCGGGTGGTTCCGGAACGTGTGCTGGCGCGTCGGTTGAAGGCCGCGACGCCGGCCGGATTGCCGCCGGTCGAGGCATTGGAGGATCTGCTGAGCGGCCTTCTCGACGGCGGCCTTTCGCCGGCCGATCTCGTCGGGCGCGGACATGCGGTCGACACGGTGGACTCGGTCTGGCGGATGGTGGTTCAGGCGGAAGCGGACCGCCGCAGGGCGCCGCCGGGGCCGCGGGTCTCGCGCCAAGCCGCCGCGCGGCTGCGGCGCCTTCCCGCCAGCGGGGGTGTCATCGATCTGGCTTGAGCGGATCGAGGCGGGAAGGGGAGCGAACGGCTCCCCTTCGCATTTCCTTTTGCCGGGCCGGGCGTCAGCCGCGGGTCAGCTTGATGATCGTGGCGATCATGCCGAAACTCCACAGCACGGCCGGCAGCACGATCCAGGTCGGATGGAAGATGATCGCCAGCGGCATGATGAAAATCAGCAGCATGGCCGGGAAGACGAGATAGGGAGAGTTGCCCCAGTTGGTCAGCAACCCGGCCGGGTTCTCGTCTTCACCGAAGTAAGCATCGGCGGTAACCGCTTGGTCCGTCATCTCTATCACCCAAAGTTTTTGTGGTTATTCCCTGTCCCGCACTGCAGCAGGACGTCGGTTCATACCCCACGATGCTTTGGGTGACCAGAGCCTGGCCTTGGCCGTTGCTTTCGACTTTGGTCGAAGGCTACGCAGCCTCGGTGAGCGCCAGCTGCGGACGGCGCAGGCTGGACTGGATGGTGAAGGGCGCGCGGACGCCGCCGTTGAACAGCTCGGCGCATTCCAGGGCCTTCAGCACACGCTCCTCCGGCGGCTGCCCGGCGGTGGAGGCAAGAGAGCCCAGCGCATAGTCGGAGCCGCAGCCGATGGCGTGATAGCCGCGCACCGCCTCGCCGACCTGATAATCGGACTGAACGGTAAACAGACGGCCTTCCAGCCCCACCATGAAAGTGCCGCCGGTCTCCACGTCGTTGGAGCGGTGGGCGTATCCGCCATCCTTCAGGCAATTACGCACGGCATCGACGAAGTCCACCACCATGTAGCGGAAGAGATCGGTGTCGCCGTCTCGCGACGGAACCTCCAGCCGGTAATGCAGCAGCTGGCCCATGCGGAAGGAACTGGTGAAGCCGATCAGGCAATCGCCGTTGCGGAACACCTTGGTATCGGCGCGCACCGTGATGTCCAGGCCGTTCACCCCGGCGCTGTCGCCGCCCATCCACACCCGATCGCCTTCCACCAATCCCACAATGCAGGTCATCGCCAGCCCTCGCCCGATAAATACGAAACTGAGGCAAAGGGTGTGGGAAGCCGGTTAATGAATTATTGCCCAGCTTTGTGACATTACGGGTGGAAAAGGGGGTGCGGCTACCCCCTTTGTCGTCCGATTCACTTGATCATTTGGCCAGATCGACCAGAGCCTTGACCGTATTCTCTGCGCCCTCGGCAATCTGGAGCAGATTGGCATCCAGCATGTAGCAGGGCGAGGTGACGATCTTGAGCCCCGGATCGACCACGACCTCGCCATGGGTGGTGGTGCGGTGGATGGCGCCCATCGTCTCCAGCGCGGCGGCGGTGCCGGGGTCGTTGCCGATGGTCAGTTCCACCCCCTGCTGGCCCAGGATCTTGGCGAGAATGGCCGGCGCGATGCACAGCGCGCCGATCGGCTTGCCGGCGGCGCGCATGGCGGCGACGGCGGCCACCACCTGAGGGTTGACCGAGCAGTCGGCACCCTTGAACGCGAAGTCGCTGAGGTTCTTGGCGGCGCCGAAACCGCCTGGGAAGATCAGCGCATCGACGTCGCCGGCCGAGAAGTCGCTGAGCGGGGTGATCTTGCCGCGGGCGATGCGGGCCGATTCGACCAGCACGTTGCGGCTCTCGCCGGTCTCCTGGCCGGTCAGGTGGTTGACGACATGGGCCTGCGGGATGTCGGGGGCATAGCACACCGCCACGGCGCCCACCTTGGCGATGGCCAGCAGGGTGCAGACGGCTTCGTGGATTTCCGCGCCGTCATACACGCCGCAACCCGACAGCACGACGCCGATGCGCAAGCTCTTGTCCGCCATAGGATGTCTCCGAGTTTGGATTTGCCGCCAAGCTAACGCAGGTGGACGGCCGCGCCTACCACGCCAACGGCCGCATCATCCCATCTGTTGCGCGGATGCATCGGTTCCGGACCGCTTTCGGAAGATGCGCCGGCCGTGCTAGGACTGCCCGCCTGTCCCGTCTGCAGATCGAGTCCAGCCATGTCCACCGCCGTCCGTTTCGCCCCCAGCCCGACCGGCCGCATCCATGTCGGCAATGTGCGCCTGGCGCTCGTCAACTGGCTGTTTGCGCGCAAGACCGGTGGCAGCTTCATGTTCCGGCTGGACGACACCGACGAGGAGCGCTCCACCCAGGAGTTCGCCGATGGCATCGCCGCCGACCTGACCTGGCTCGGCCTCACCTGGGATCGTTTCGCCCGCGAAAGCGACCGCTATCCGCGCTATGACGAGGTTGCAGCGGCTCTGAAGGCCGCCGGCCGGCTCTATCCCTGCTACGAGACGCCAGAGGAACTGAACCTCAAGCGCGCCAGTCTGGTGTCGCAGGGCCGTCCGCCGATCTACGACCGTGCCGCGCTGCGCCTGACCGACGAGGACCGCGCCCGGCTGGAAGGGGAGGGGCGCAAAGCCCATTGGCGCTTCAAGCTGAATCCGACTCCGGTGGAATGGACCGACCTCGTCCGTGGGCCGGTGCGGTTCGAAGGCACGGCGCTGAGCGACCCGGTGCTGATCCGCGAGGATGGCCGGCCGCTCTACACCCTGACCAGCGTGGTGGACGACGCCGACTTCGCCATCACCCACATCATCCGCGGCGAGGACCATGTCGCCAACACCGCGGTGCAGATCCAGATCTTCGAGGCGCTCGGTGCCGCCTTTGGTGCCGCCGTGCCGTCCTTCGCGCATCTGCCGCTGCTGACCGATGCCGGCGGGCAGGGGCTGTCGAAGCGGCTGGGCAGCCTGTCGGTCGGCAGCCTGCGCGACGAGGACGGCATCGAGCCGATGGCGGTCAACAGCCTGCTGGCCAAGCTCGGCACCTCCGACCCCATCGAGGCGCGGCAGACGCTGGACGAGCTGGTGGCGGAGTTCGACCTGTCGAAGATCGCCCGCGGCACCCCGAAATTCGACCCGGAGGAACTGGGCCGGCTGAACGCCCGCATCCTGCACCTGACGTCGTTCGAGGCGGTGGCCGACCGGCTGGAGGCGCTGGGCCTGACCGGTGCCGATGCCGCCTTCTGGGAGGCGGTGCGGCCCAATTTGGCGCGGCTGAGCGACGCAGGCGACTGGTGGGCGGTGACCCATGCGCCGGTGACGCCGGTGGTCGAGGATGCCGGCTTCCTGACCCAGGCGGCGGCGCTGCTGCCCGACGAGCCGTGGGACCTCGGCACCTGGGGTGCCTGGACCAACGCGGTGAAGGGGGCGACGGGGCGCAAGGGCAAGGAGCTGTTCCTTCCTCTGCGCCGGGCGCTGACCGGGCGCGACCATGGACCGGAATTGAAGAACCTGCTACCCCTGATCGGACGGGCGCGCAGCCTCCGGCGACTGGCCGGCGAAACCGCCTGAAACCTTCTTATTCCAGGAGTTCGGACCGTGCCGTTGGACCTCTACAACACGCTGACCCGCCGTAAGGAGCGCTTCGAGCCGCTTCGCCCGGACCATGTCGGCATGTATGTCTGTGGTCCGACCGTCTACGACACCGCCCATATCGGCAATGCCCGGCCCGTGGTGGTGTTCGACCTGCTGTTCCGGCTGCTGTCGCGGCTCTATCCGGCGGTGACCTATGTCCGCAACATCACCGATGTGGACGACAAGATCATCGATCGCGCGCGGGACAGCGGCGAGCCGATCGACGCGCTGACCGCGCGCACCACCGACCTGTTCCATGCCGACATGGACGCGCTGAACGCGCTACGCCCGACCATCGAACCGCGGGCGACCCAGCATATCGGCCAGATGATCGCGCTGATCGCCACGCTGATCGAACGCGGCAACGCCTATGCCGCGGAAGGGCATGTGCTGTTCTCCGTGCCGTCGATGCCCAGCTACGGCCAACTGTCCCGCCGCTCGCTGGAGGACATGATCGCCGGCGCGCGGGTGGAGGTGGCGCCTTACAAGCGCGACTCCTCGGACTTCGTGCTGTGGAAACCCAGCACGCCCGACCAGCCCGGCTGGGACAGCCCGTGGGGCCGCGGCCGTCCGGGTTGGCACATCGAATGCTCTGCCATGGCGAAGGAGCATCTGGGCGCCACCTTCGACATCCATGGCGGTGGGCTGGACCTGATCTTCCCGCATCATGAGAACGAGATCGCGCAGAGCTGCTGCGCCAACGGCACCGACCGGCTGGCCCGCACCTGGGTCCACAATGGCTTCGTGACGGTCGAAGGCGAGAAGATGTCGAAGTCTCTCGGCAACTTCTTCACCGTGCACGACCTGCTGGACGAGTTCCCCGGCGAGGCGATCCGCCTGACCCTGCTGAGCGCCCATTACCGCCAGCCGCTGGACTTCACCCGCGAGGGCATCCGGCAGGCCGAGGGCGCGCTCGACCGCTGGTATCAGGCCCTGCGCGGCGAGCCGGTGCCTGCGGTTGGCGAGGTGCCCTTCGACGTTCTGGCGGCGCTGGAGGACGACCTAAACAGCCCGCTCGCCATCGCGCATCTGCACGAGCTGGCCACCGCGGTGAACAAGGCCAAGAGCGATGCGGAGAAGGCCGCGGCCAAGGGCGCGCTGCTGGCCGCCGGTCGGCAGCTCGGCCTGTTGCAGCAGGACCCGGAGGCGTGGTTCCGCTGGGCGCCGACAGGCGGGGCCGAAGGGCTGAGCGACGCCGACGTCGAGCAGCTGATCGCCGATCGCAAGGCCGCCCGCGCGGCGAAGAACTTCGCCGAGGCGGACCGCATCCGCAAGGAACTGGCCGACAAGGGCATCGTTCTTGAGGACGGCCCGCAGGGCACGACCTGGAAGCGGGGGTGAGAAGGGAGGATCCCCTCTCCCCCCTGGGGAGAGGGTTAGGGTGAGGGGGAAGCGTGGCAGGCCTTTACCAAGAATCCTCCCTGTGCGTCCCCCTCACCCCGTCCCTCTCCCCAGGGGGGAGAGGGAGTTGAGGTGGGAGAGGGCACCCGCTGCATTGTTCCTCCACCCACAACAAATCTTCGCCAACTCTGCAGATTATCGCGCGGAACGATCCGGCTAATCTCCTCTTCAGACGAAACGCGGTCCCAACCGACCGCCTGACAGAGGAGACCCTGACCATGATCGACAATCGCACCGCTCCCTATGCCGCCTTCCTGCTGCGCGTCGGCCTCGGCCTGCTGTTCCTGGCCCACGGCTTGGTGCTGAAGGTGATGACCTTCTCCATTCCCGGTACCGTCGGCTATTTCGAGAGCATCGGTTATCCCGGCATTTTCGCCTATCTCGTGATCCTGGGCGAGATCGGCGGCGGACTTCTGCTGATCGCCGGTGTCTATACCCGCTGGATCGCGTTGGCCCTGCTGCCGATCATGATCGGCGCCACGCTGCAGCATGTCGGCAATGGCTGGGTGTTCAGCGCGCAGGGTGGCGGCTGGGAATTTCCGGCCTTCTGGACGGTCCTGCTGGTCGTGCAGTCGCTTCTGGGTGACGGCGCCTTCGCGGTGAAGGTTCCGGCGCTGGGCACCGCCGCTGCCGGCCGGCGTGAACTGGCCTGATCCGGGAACGCGAACGCCACCCGATGACGGGCGAAACAGGGGAGGGGGCACAATGCCGCCTCCCCTTTCTTGTTAAAGCCCCGCCAACGCCCGGCGGATCGCCTCGCGGAAGGCATCCAGCGATGCGATGTCCAGCAGGAACAGCGCATGCCCGCGCGCATCGCCCGCCGCCAGCGCCATGTCGATGCGCACGAACAGCACGGGGTCGGTTGCGGATCCGATGACCGACGCCGGGACGCCGGCGCCATAGCCCGGAACCGCCCCCGACAATTCGCCGCCGATCAGGTTCGACAGGCTGGCGAGGCAGCCGTTCAGGATGATGTTGCCGATCTCGGTCAGCGCGTCCTGCTCCATCTCGCCCGGCGCCTCGGCGGCAGGATCGACGGGGACCAGCCGGCCGACCAGGGCCAGCGTGCCGCGTTCGGGAAAGATCAGCATCGCTTCGCCGGTGAAGGGCCCGGTGAAGGCGCCGCGGACGGCGCAGACCGGCTGGTCGCCCTCCAGGTCGCCGCCGACCTCCCGGGTGATGCGGGCGCGGGTCGACACGGCGAAGGACGGCACCGACAGAAGCACTTCCTCCCCCAGCATGGAGCTGAGGGCAGCGGCCGGTTCGCCCATGCCGATGTTGAACAACTCGGCGATGGCATCGGCCTCGTCGTCGTCCAGGCGCAGGGGATCCCCCGATGCGGGCTCTGCCATCGGCGTCACTGCCCGGCCGCGGCGAGGAAGTCGCGGATCTTGTCCGAGGTGATCGGCTTGGCGATGAAACGGACGCCCAGAGCCTCGGCCTTGCGCCGCAGCGCGTCCTGGACGTTGGCGGTCAGCAGGCCGATGGTGAGGCCGGTGAAGCGTTCCTTCAGCCGCTCGGCGAGCGCCAGACCGTCCATGCCCGGCATGTTATAGTCGACGATGGCGGCGGCCGGCGGCACCTCTCCGACAATCTCCAGGGCCTCTTCGCCGCTCGCGGCCGTGACGATGGTCCAGTCGGGCCGCAGCGAAGCGATGACGCTGGAGACCATGTTGCGCGCCAGTCGGCTGTCGTCGACGACGAGGATGCTGGTCATGCCGATATTTCCGTCCTAAAGATTCCGTTCAGACCTCGCGGGTTTCTTACCGCAAACCGGTCCGCCCCACAACAGAGGCCTCGCCAGGGGCCTGAGTTCTTCAACCTTTACAGCCTTCCGATATATCAATGTTCGCCCAGGACAACACAGTGCCCGAACCGTTTCGTCCGCCGAACCCCACCCCGGTCCGCGCCAAGGTGCGTGCCGTGCTCGATACCAACATCCTGGTGGCCTATGCGCTGCTGGGCGACACCGCAATCCGGCGCCAGGACGCGATCCGCCACTGCGTGGAGCGCGTGCGTGAGGATGGCGGGCTGACCGGCAGCAGAGAAACGCTGGCGGAACTGGAGGAGGTGCTGATGCGCCCGACCTTCGACCGCTACGCCACCGCGGCGGATCGCCGCGCCTTCCTCGACCGCATCAGGGCGGAAACCGTGCTGGTAGAGCCGGCGGCGGTCGGCCGCCTGTGCCGTGATCCGGAGGACGACATGTTCCTGGCCGCTGCCGTCGGCGGGTCAGTGCCCTGGCTGGTGACCGTCGACCGCCAACTGCTGTCGGTGCGCCGGGCCGGGGAGGCAAGGGTTCTGCGGCCCGAACGCTTCCTGGCCGCCCTGGATGCGGAGTGCTGATCGGACAGCCCAACAGAATCCACTCGACAAACGGGACGCTCTTCCTAGAATGAAAAGAGAACACATCGCAAACCGCGAGTGAACGGGAATGGCTGCGGCGACGGTGACGCCGCGCCGATGGTGGAGTGCAGGGGGCATCTGCAGCGATGAGCGTCCAACGGCTTCTGTTCGACGACCTGCCGGAGACGGAACCGGCGCGCAAGCCGCGCCGCAGCCGGACGGCCGGCGCCGCGGCAACCATGGCCGCACAGGTGGCGGTCGACGTGGTGCGGGAGGCTGCCCCCCTGCCCAGGGCCGCGGTGCTCGCGGCCGGCGTGGCGACGCTGCCGCTGGCCCCGCCTGCCCCTCCGCCGCCGCCTGCGTTCGACCCGGCTGCGCTGTCCAATCCGGAGTTGCGGGCGCTGGTGCAGGCGTTGCCCGACCAGCGGTTGGCCCATCTGCTGATCGAGGCCGCGCGGGAACTGAAGCGCCGCGCCGCGCCGGACCGCAGCGATCCGGACGGCGATGACGGCGATATGCCGCAGGAGCCGAACCAGACCCTGCTGCGTGCCGCAAGGCAGGCGGTGGGGGAACTGTCGGGTGACGACTTCTGATCGGTTGGGTGTTCCTGGGGGCACTCCTTAGTCAAGAAAGTTTCCGAGACAAACGACGCGCCTTTATGTCATGATCGTCCTTAGCCCGCGTTTTACATGCCGCATCGCACAATAAAGCGGCCGTCTGACGTCATCGGGCCCGCCGAACCCACAAGCGACGTCTCCCGGAGGGGGCTTTGGACTGGATTACTTGGTTGCAGGAATGGGGGAACGCCTTTTACCCGCTGGCCTTTGTCTGGGCCTTTTTTGAAGGTGAAACATTTGTAATCTTCGGCGGGATGGGTGCAAAGCTCGGGATCATCAATCTATACTGGTTGGTTGGCACCGTCTGGATCGGCAGCTTCATGGGCGATCAGGTCTGGTTCTGGCTCGGCCGCCGCTGGGGCAACAGGGCGCTCGCGCGCTTTCCCTCGGCCGAGGTGCATGCCAGCCGGGTGCTGCGCTGGCTTGAGAAATACGGCGTCGCCTTCATCCTGGTCTTCCGCTTTCTCTACGGCGTGCGGAACATCGCGTCGGTCGCCATCGGCACCTCGCGCATGCCGTGGTCCCGCTTCCTGTTCTGGAACTTCATCGCCGCCGGTATCTGGGCCTGGAGCTTCGCCGGTGCGGGCTACCTGTTCGGCGAAGCCGCTGCCGCCATCGGCGAGGACGGCCCGAAGATCCTGGTGCTGTCCGCTCTGGCCATCGGCGGCCTGTGGCTAACCATCAAGAGCATTCTGTGGGTCCGCCGCCGGGCGCTGGCCGCGACCAATCCGGCGGAGTGAGGCGCCTGACCTGAGAAGGTTGGGAGGCGTCCTCCGGTCCTAAAAAGGCACACGAATCAAAAGGGGCCGCTTCATCCGAAGCAGCCCCTTTTTTGTCTTACAGCTCGGCCGCCATGTAGGTCGGCAGCCAGCTTTCGTTGGCATCGCGCAGGCGCTTCAGCGACACGATGTCGCCGCCGCGACCCGACAGCGCCGTGCCGCGGGTTTCGCCCAGCACGGTGACCGGGACGCCAGCCGCCTTCGCCTTCTCCTGCACCGACGCGGCGACGTCCGCATGGACGGCCAGGACGTAGCGGCCCTGGTCCTCGCCGAACAGCACGCGCGGGCTGGCACCGTCGAAGGCGGTCAGATAGGCGCCGACACCGCCGGCCAACGCCATCTCGGCGATGGTGACGATCAGGCCGCCATCGGCCACGTCATGGCTCGACACCACCAGACCTTCGCGGATCAGGCCACGGACGAAGTCGCCGTTGCGGCGCTCCACCGCCAGATCGACCGGCGGGGGAGCCCCCTCCTCGCGGCCGAGGATCTCGCGCAGGAAGATCGACTGGCCGATGTGGCCTTTCGTGTCGCCCACCGCGAGGATCACGTCGCCCTCACCTCGGAAGGCGATGCCGACCGCGATCATCGCGTCCGGCATGATGCCGACGCCGCCGATGGCCGGGGTCGGCAGGATGGCCTCGCCGTTCGTCTCGTTGTAGAGCGAGACGTTGCCCGACACGACCGGGAAGTCCAGCGCCTTGCAGGCCTCGCCGATGCCCTGAACGGCGCCGACGAACTGGCCCATGATCCGCGGCTTCTCGGGGTTGCCGAAGTTCATGTTGTCGGTGATGGCGAGCGGCAGGGCGCCCACCGCCGACAGGTTGCGCCACGCCTCGGCCACGGCCTGCTTGCCGCCCTCGACCGGGTCGGCCAGGCAGTAGCGCGGGGTGCAGTCGGTGGTGATGGCGACCGCCTTGGTCTGGCCCGGCACGCGGACGACCGCGGCGTCGGCCTGACCCGACATGAAGCGGGTGTCGCCGCCGACGAGGCTGTCATACTGCTCCCAAATCCAGCGCTTGGAAGCGAGGTCGGGGCAGCCGAACAGCTTGGTCAGGGTGTCGCCGAGATCGGCGGAATAACCGGCCAGCGCGCTGTCGTCGACATCCGAAGCCTTCGGCGTCGGCTCCCACGGGCGGCTGTACTCCGGCGCGGCGTTGGACACCGGGGCAATCGGCATGTCGCACCAGGTCTCGCCATACATCTTGATGACGAGGTTGCCGGTGTCGGTCAGGTGGCCGATGACGGCGAAGTCCAGCTCCCACTTGTCGAAGATGGCCTTCGCCACCTCCTCGCGGCCGGGCTTCAGGATGATCAGCATGCGCTCCTGGCTTTCGGAGAGCATGATCTCATAGGGCGTCATCGCCTGTTCGCGCATCGGCAGAGTGTCGAGCGTCAGCTCGATGCCCAGACCGCCCTTGCCGGCCATCTCGACCGAGGAAGAGGTCAGGCCGGCGGCGCCCATGTCCTGGATGGCGACGATGGCGTCCGTCTCCATCAGCTCCAGGCAGGCTTCGATCAGCAGCTTTTCGGTGAAGGGGTCGCCGACCTGCACGGTCGGGCGCTTCTCCTCCGAATCCTCGGTGAACTCGGCCGACGCCATGGTGGCGCCATGGATGCCGTCGCGGCCGGTCTTCGATCCCACATAGACGACCGGATTGCCGATGCCGGCGGCGGCCGAATAGAAGATCTTGTCGGTCTTGGCGACACCCACGGTCATGGCGTTGACCAGGATGTTGCCGTTGAAGGCCGGGTGGAAGTTGGTCTCGCCGCCCACGGTCGGCACGCCGACGCAGTTGCCGTAATGGGCGATGCCGGCGACCACGCCCGACACCAGATGGCGGGTCTTGGAATGGTCGGGCGAGCCGAAACGCAGCGCGTTCATGTTGGCGATGGGTCGGGCGCCCATGGTGAACACGTCGCGCAGGATACCGCCGACGCCCGTCGCCGCGCCCTGGAAGGGCTCGATGTAGGACGGGTGGTTGTGGCTTTCCATCTTGAAGATGACGGCGTCGCCGTCGCCGATGTCGACCACGCCGGCATTCTCGCCGGGGCCGCAGATCACCTGCGGGCCGGTGGTCGGCAGCGTCTTCAGCCACACCTTGGACGACTTGTAGGAGCAGTGCTCCGACCACATGACCGAAATGATGCCCAGTTCGGTGAAGGTCGGGGTGCGGCCCAGGATGTCCAGGGCGTTCCGGTATTCCTCGGCGGACAGGCCGAACTCCTTGGCGAGCTCGACGGTGACCGGACGCTCCTGCGCCTTGGTAGCTTCAGCGCTCACGACAGGGCCTCCACCAGACCTTCGAACATGGGCTTGCCGTCGGTGTTGCCGTGCAGGGCCTCCACCGCGTCCTCGGGATGCGGCATCAGGCCCAGCACGGTGCGCTTGGCGTTGAAGATGCCGGCGATGTCCGTGACCGAACCGTTGGGATTGCCGCGCGGATCGGCGCGGGTCTCGTCGGCGATGTAGCGGAAGGCCACCTGGCCCTCGCCGTCCAGACGCTTCACCGTTTCGGCGTCGGTCCAATAGTTGCCGTCGCCATGGGCGATCGGGTAACGGACGACCTGACCCTTGGCGTATTTCGCCGTGAAGGGGCTGTCGGTGTTCTCCACCCGCAGATGCTGGACGCGGCAAATGAACTTCAGACCGCCGTTGCGCATCAGCGCGCCGGGCAGCAGACCGGCCTCGGTGATGATCTGGAAGCCGTTGCAGATGCCGAGCACCCGCACGCCCTGATCGGCCCGCGCCTTCACCTCGCGCATGATCGGCGAATGCGCCGCCATGGCGCCGGAGCGCAGGTAATCGCCATAGGAGAAGCCGCCGGGCACGACGATCAGGTCGACCTTGGGCAGTTCGGTGTCGCGGTGCCAGACCAGATGCGGCTTGGTCCCGCTGACGGCCTCCAGCGCGGCGACGGCGTCGCGTTCGCGGTTGGAGCCGGGGAAAACGACGATGGCGGCCTTCATGGGGCGGTCAAAATCCGGCGTCGTGAGGGGGAGGAGTTCGCGCCGGACACTAAAGCCGCCGCCCCGGCAAAGCAAGAGTTGGCCAAGGGGCGGCGGCGTTGTGCGGGGCGCATTACATGCCCGGCGCGTCCTCTTCCGGATACGCGGTGATGTGGTGCAACGACAGGTCGGCGCCCTTGTACTCCTGTTCGGGGTCGAGGCGGATGCCGACGGTAACGCGCAGCAGGCCGTAGACCGCCAGACCGGCGGCGAATCCGAAGCCGGCGCCGCCCAACGTGCCGACGATCTGGCTGAGGATCGACACCCCGCCCAGGCCGCCCAGCGCCTCCTGCCCGAAGACGCCGGCCAGCAGGCCGCCGGTCAGGCCGCACAGGCCATGCAGCGGCCAGACGCCCAGCACGTCGTCGATCTTCCAGTCGATCTGGCACTTGTTGAAGGCCCAGACGAACAGCAGGCCGGCGACGCCGCCGGTGATCAGCGCCCCCAGCGGGTGCATGACGTCGGAGCCGGCGCAGACCGCAACCAGACCGGCCAGCGCGCCGTTGTGGACGAAGCCGGGGTCGGTGCGGCTGATGACCAGCGAGGTGACGATGCCGCCGACCATCGCCATCAGCGAGTTCAGGGCAACAAGCCCGCTCACGCCGTCCAGGACCTGCGCGCTCATCACGTTGAAGCCGAACCAGCCCACGCACAGCACCCAGGCGCCCAGCGCCAGGAAGGGGATGTTCGACGGCGGGATGGCGACCAGCGACCCGTTGGCACGGTAGCGGCCACGGCGGTTGCCCAGGTTCAGCACGGCGCCCAGCGCCACCCAGCCGCCGAAGGCATGCACCACCACCGATCCGGCGAAATCATGGAATGGCTGGCCGAAGGTGGCGGCCAGCCAGCTTTGCAGGCCGAAGCGGGTGCCCCACACCGTGCCTTCCATCAGCGGATAGAACAGGGCGATCAGCGCCAGGGTGGCGCCGGCCTGCGGCCAGAAGCGGGCACGCTCGGCGATGCCGCCCGACACGATGGCCGGCACCGCGGCGGCGAAGGTCGCCAGGAAGAAGAACTTCACGAGGTCATAGCCATAGGCCGCGAAGCCGCCGCTGCCCTTGCCGACCAGCGTGTGGGCGTCGGTGAAGAAGTCGATGCCGTACGCGACGGTGTAGCCGATGAAGAAATAGGCGATGGTCGACATGGCGAAGTCCGACAGGATCTTCACCAGCGCATTGACCTGATTCTTGCGCCGGACCGTCCCGACCTCCAGCAGGGCGAAGCCACAGTGCATGGCCAGCACCATCACCGCGCCCATCAGCACGAAAAGAACGTCGCCACCCGTCTTTGCCGCATCCATTTGCACAAGCCTTCAGCAAATAGCCTAAAAAAGCGGCAAATTGCTAACAGATCAGGCAAATACGCGCAAGGGCCTAGCTGACGTTTGGCTAGGCAGCGTGGCGGAAATGCAGCACAAAAAGCGGGCGAACCCGCTTTGGGTTGCCCGCTGTCTGCGCAAGAACGATGCCAAGTGATGAAGAGGCGGGCGGAGACACCCTCCGCCGGCCGATTACATGCCGGCGATGGTCATGCCGTCGATGCGCACGGTCGGCGCATCCATGCCGAAGCGCAGTTCCAGATCGTCGGCGGCTTCCATGTTCAGGAACATGTCCTTGAGGTTGCCGGCGATGGTGATCTCGTTGACCGGATAGGCGAGCTGGCCGTTCTCGATCCAGAAGCCGCCGGCGCCGCGGCTGTAGTCGCCGGTGACGCCGTTGACGCCCATGCCCATCAGGTCGGTGAGGTAGAAGCCGTCCTTGATCTCCGCCAGGATATCGGCGCGGCTGCGCTTGCCGGCCGCCATATAGACGTTGGCCGGGGCCGGGCCGGGCGGGCCGGAGGTGCCGCGCGCGGCGTGGCCGGTGGTCTGCAGGCCGAGCTGCCGGGCGGAGCGCAGGTCGAGCAGCCAGGTGGTCAGCACGCCGTCCTCGATCAGCGTGCGGCGCTTCACCTCGACACCCTCGGCATCGAAGGGGCGGGAGCGCAGGCCGCGCTTCACATGCGGATCGTCGACGATGGTGATGGAGGGGGCAAAGATTTGCTGCCCCATCTTGTCCTTCAGGAAGCTGGTGCCGCGGGCGATGCTGGGGCCGCTGATGGCGCCGGTCAGGTGGCCGAGCAGGCCGCGCGACACCCGCGGGTCGAACACCACCGGCACCTTGCAGCTCTTGACCCGGCGCGGGTTCAGGCGGCGGACCGCGCGCTCGCCGGCCTCGCGGCCGATCTCGGCGGCATCGCGCAGGTCGGCGCCATAGACCTTGCTGTCGTAATCATAGTCGCGCTCCATCCCCGTCCCGGTCCCGACGATGACGGAGGCCGACAGCGACTGGCGCGACACGCCGTAGGTGCCGGCGAAGCCGTTGGACGCGGCGATGGCGATGGTCGAGCGGCTCCAGCCGGCATCTGCGCCTTCGGAATTGGTGACGCCTTGAACCGCCAGCGCTGCCTCTTCGGCGATGCGGGCGCGTTCGATCAGCGTTTCCGAGGACGGTTCCTCACTGTCGCAGATGTCGAGGTCGGGCCAGCTGCGGGCCAGCTGTTCGGGATCGGCGATGCCGGCGAATCCGTCCTCCGGTACGACGCGGGCCATGGCGATGGCGCGCTCCACCAACTCGTCCAGCGCCTTGGTGCTGCGGTCGGTGGAAGAGACGATGGCCTGCCGCTTGCCGACGAACACCCGAAGGCCGAGATCGCCGGATTCGGACCGCTCCAGCTTTTCGGTCTTGCCCAGCCGCTGGGCGAGGGACACGGACGCGCTGTCGAACAGCACGGCGTCGGCGGCATCCGCCCCGGCAGCGCGCGCCTTGGCGATCAGGTCGTCCAGCAGGTTCAGGACCCCGGACGGATCCGTCCGGTGCTGGTCGTTCGGCGAAACGGTCATCAGGCTCTCCGGTTGGTCTCCTGTCTGTCTAGCAAATGGGAGGGCAACGCGGAACGGGGAAGAGGTTAAATGGCCGCCCGCCTGTATCGGCGGTCATGCGATGGGTGCGTTTGGTGGATCAGGGCGCGGGGAGGGGGCGCGAACGCCCCCTCCGGACTCAGCCCTCGATCTTCGAGAAGTCGGCGACCGTGTTCAGGGTCGTGCGGATCTGCGTCAGCAGGCGCAGGCGGTTGGCGCGCAGGTCCTTGTCCTCCGCGTTGACCGTCACCTTGTCGAAGAAGGCATCCCCCGGGCCGCGCAGCTTCGCCAGCGCCGCCATGGTGCCGGTGAAGTCCTCCGCGTCCAGCAGCGGCTTGGCGGTGGCCGAGGCCTCGTTCAGCGCGGCGAACAGCGCCTTTTCCTCGTCCTGGGCCAGACGGGCGGCATCGACCGGCTGGTCGAAACTCGCACCGTCCTTCTTCTCCTCGATGCGGACGATGTTGGAGGCGCGCTTGTAGGCCGCCAGCAGATTGGCGCCCTCGTCGGAGCCGACGAAGGTCTGCAGAGCCTTCACGCGGGCCAGCAGCCGCACCAGATCGTCCTCGCCGCCGAGCGCGAATACCGCATCGACCAGATCATGGCGCACACCCTGCTCGCGCAGCACCACCTTCAGGCGGTCGGCGAAGAAGGACATCAGATCGCCGCCGACACTGCCGGCCGGGGCGAAGCCGCTGACCTTGTAGGCGCCATGGGCGGCCGCGAAAACCTCCGACAGCTTCACCCGCAGCCCGTTCTCCAGCACCAGCCGGATCACGCCCAGCGCGGCACGGCGCAGAGCGTAGGGGTCCTTCGAGCCAGTGGGCTTCTCGTCGATGGCGAAGAAGCCGACCAGCGTGTCGATCTTGTCGGCCAGCGCCACCGCCACCGAAACCGGCGCGGTCGGGCAGCTGTCGGACGGACCCAGCGGCTTGTAATGGTCGGCGATGGCGTTGGCGACGTCGGCGCTCTCGCCCTGGCCCAGCGCATAGTAGCGGCCCATGATCCCCTGGACCTCGGGGAACTCGCCGACCACCTCGGTCACCAGATCGGCCTTGCAGAGCAGGGCGGCACGGCTGGCGGCGTCGCTGTCGGCGCCGATGGCGCGGGCGATCTCGGCGGCCAGCAGTTGCACGCGCGTGACCTTCTCGGCCACCGTGCCCAGCTTGGCGTGGAAGGTGATCTTCTCCAGCGCCGGAACGCGGGCTTCCAGCTTGGTCTTGCGGTCCTGGTCCCAGAAGAACTTGGCGTCGGACAGGCGGGCGCGCAGCACGCGCTCGTTGCCGGCGACCACGGCCTTGCCGCCGTCCAGCGTCTCGGTGTTGGCCACGACGACGAAGCGCGGGGCCATCTTGCCCTCGGCGTCCAGCACGGCGAAATACTTCTGGTGGGTGCGCATGGAGGTGATGAGAACCTCCGACGGCACGTCCATGAAGCTCTCGTCGATGCTGCCCATCAGCACGACCGGCCATTCGACGAGGCCGGCGACCTCCTCCAGCAGCGCGTCGTCGGGCGACAGGGTCAGGCCCTGTGCGGCGGCCAGCGCCTCGGCATCGGCCTTGATCTTGGCCTTGCGCTCCTCGCGGTTGAGCACGACCTTGGCGGCGCGCAGCTTCTCCTTGTAATCGGCGAAGCTTTCCACCGTGAAGGCGTCGGGCGCCAGGAAGCGGTGGCCGCGGGTGCCGTTGCCGAAGGCGATGCGGCCCTGGGTGCCGCCGATGTCATAGCCGCCGTCGAGCACGCGCCCGCCGAACAGGGCGATGATCGAGTGCAGCGGACGGACCCAGCGCACGGTGCCGGTGCCCCAGCGCATCGATTTCGGCCAGGGCAGTTCGGCCATGGCGGCGGGGATGATCTCCGCCAGCACCTCGGCGGTCTCGCGGCCCTTCTTTTCGGTCACCGCGAAATAGAACACGCCCTTACCGGTGTCGCGCTGCTCGCACTGGTCGAGGCTGTCGAGGCCGGCCGACTTCAGGAAGCCGGCGACCGCCTGCTCCGGCGATCCGACGCGCGGACCCTTCTTCTCCTCGCGCACGTCGGCGGTGCGCTCGGCCAAACCATCGACCACCAGCGCCAGACGGCGCGGGGTGGAGTGGGCTTCGGCCTTGGTGAAGGTCAGGCCGTTCGCCGCCAGCTTGTCGGTGACGAGGCGCTTCAGGTCGTCGGCGGCCCGCGCCTGCATGCGGGCGGGGATTTCTTCGGAGAAGAATTCGATCAGGAGTTCGGTCATGGGATTACTTCGCCCCCGTCCAGGCTTCGCAGCAGGCCTTGGCCAGCGCGCGCACGCGGCCGATATAGGCGGCGCGCTCGACAACGCTGATCACGCCGCGGGCGTCCAGCAGGTTGAACAGATGCGACGCCTTGATGCACTGGTCATAGGCGGGCAGCGCGAGGTTCTGCGCGACCAGCGCCTGGCACTCGGCCTCGGCGTCCTTGAAATGCTGGAGCAGCATGTCGGTATTGGCGAACTCGAAATTGTGCTTCGAGTATTCGACCTCGGCGCGCTTGAACACGTCGCCGTACTTCACGCGATCCTTCTCTTCCTTGGCGCCGTTGAAGTCCAGGTCGTAGACGTTCTCGACGCCCTGCACATACATGGCGAGGCGCTCCAGCCCATAGGTCAGCTCGACCGCGACGGGGTCGCATTCGATGCCGCCGACCTGCTGGAAATAGGTGTACTGCGTCACTTCCATGCCGTCGCACCACACTTCCCAGCCCAGGCCCCAGGCGCCCAGCGTCGGGCTTTCCCAGTCGTCCTCGACGAAGCGGATGTCGTGCAGCGCCGGGTCGATGCCGATGGCGCGCAGGCTTTCCAGGTACAGCTCCTGCGCGTTGGCCGGCGAGGGCTTCATGATGACCTGGTACTGGTAATAGTGCTGCAGGCGGTTGGGGTTCTCGCCATAGCGGCCGTCCTTCGGCCGGCGCGACGGCTGGACATAGGCCGCCTTCCAGGGATCGGGACCCAACGCGCGCAGCGTGGTCGCGGGGTGGAAGGTGCCGGCGCCGACCTCCATGTCGTAGGGCTGCAGGATGACGCAACCCTGCTCCGACCAGAACTGGTGGAGCTTGAGGATCAGGGCCTGGAACGACAGGCCGCGGCGGTCGGCGGAATTCCCGCCGTCGGAAGTCCCGATCTGGGAGGCCATGGACGGTCCACAATAGAAATGTTGAAAACGCGCCGCACGATAGGCGGGCGCCACCGTCAAATCAAGCCGCAGCGCGGCGGATCGCGGCGCGCCGGCCTCATGTCGGGGAAGAGGAGAGAGTGCAGTGCGCCGTCAGCGGCCGTAGGGGCAGGCCGGGCGGCCGCAGGACACGGCGGAGCGCGGGGCGACGTAGGCGCCGCATTCCGGGCATTTCTCCATGTCCTCTGCTTCCGCGGCGGCGGAAGTCCGGGCTTCGCGCGGCGACGGACCGGCGGCCGCATCGCGGCGGCCATCCGTCCGGCGGGGAGTGGTGCGGGCGCGGCCGATCGCCTGGACACGGTTGATCCAGCGCCAGCCGAACCACACGACGCCGATCACCAGCGCAAGGAGGAGAATCTTGGACAAGGACATCATCGCCGGCAACCCGTCTGCTCTTGCGCGCATTCAGCCCGCGGCCGACGGGAAGTCAAGGGAATAGGAGAAGGGAAGGGCCGCCGTCCCCGATGGGGCGGCGACCCGTCGGGCACGCCGCTTACTTCGCGGCGACGGCCGGGCGCCAGTTGTAGACCGGCGTGATGCCGTAGGTGCGGGTCATGTCGGCCTGACGCAGGCTGCGCACCAGAACCTCCGCACCGCTGGCGACGCGGACATCGGTGCCCAGCAGGCCGCAATCCTCCGGCAGGATGTTGACGCACTGGGTGGCATCGACACGGCTCAGGACGATGTCGAAGGGCAGGCCGTTGCGGGCATAGACGCCGAGCAGGCCGGGACCGGAGGTCGCCGTGCGCAGGGTGACCACGCCGGCCGGCAGCGCGCGGTCGCTGGCCGCGGTCGGGCGCTGGTTGTGGCTGTCGTCCCAAACGGGCTGGCCCGAGGAATCCAGCTTGGACTGGGCCGCGGCACCGCCGCCGAAGCCGGCGACGGCCAGGGTTGCGCCGCTCACCGCCGCCAGGGCCAGGATCGCCATCCGAAACCGCAACATCGTTGTGCTCCGTACTTGTCTCTGTTCTTTTTGTCCGCCCGGGCACAAGGAAGCGACCGGGTATCGCACCATTATATGGGATGCGATACGCGCCGTCGCCTTAGCCCAGAAAGCCTAGGGTGTTCGGTTAAGGTCGCGCTGCGCAAGGGTGGTGCCGACAGTTCGCTCTGGACGCAGGTTTGATGCTTGTGAATGATATTTCTTCTAGCCGTTGACGGAATTGTTGTCGCCAACATGTTTCGGTTGTGAATGATTTGCCCATATCTTTTTCGCGGGCGATTTTTGAGAGGGTGTTCGCGGCATGGCTGCGCTTTTTGCTGAGGGTCTGGTCGGTGGGATGAAGGCCTCCATGGATGAACCGATGCTGGAAACCGCTCGTCTGATCCTGCGGCCGACCCGGGCTGAGGATTTCGATGGCTGGGCGATGATGATGGCCGATCCGGAGGCGACCGAGTTCATCGGCGGCCTGCAGTCGCGCCCCGTTGCTTGGCGCGGCTTCCTGTCGATGGCCGGCGCCTGGTCGATCCAGGGCTTCGCCATGTTCTCCGTCATCGAGAAGGAGACCGGCCGCTGGGTCGGCCGAGTCGGGCCGTGGGTGCCGGATGGCTGGCCGGGGCCGGAGGTCGGCTGGGCGATCATGCGGGACTGCTGGGGACGCGGCTATGCGGTCGAGAGTGCCGTCGCGGCCATCGACTGGGTGTTCGACCATCTCGGCTGGACCGAGGTCATCCATACCATCCATCCCCGCAACACAGCGTCGCAGGCGGTTGCGCGCAGGCTGGGGGCGGAGGTGCGCGGAACCACCCTGCTGCCCGAACCGGTCAACCCGCCCGAGGCTGACGTCTGGCACCAGACGCGCGAAGAATGGCGGGCGCGGCGGCGGGCAGCCGCACTGGCCGGCTGAGACCGCTTTTCCGTCCGAGTCGCGGCCACTCTTTCCCGGTGTCATTCATACGTGTGCGTTTCAGGCGGAAGCATCGCTCCTGATGACGATCGTGGACTACGATCGGGGCGCTGCTCTGCCTGCTTTTCGCCATTCTGCCGTCTTATGGCCGGGCCAAGCCTGTAACGGACGTTAAATTTCGATGTCAGGCACAGATTCTTATGTGTTTTCACTAGAATTTTTGCGGATTGCCTATGCTATTGGTTTAGCCGTTGCATTCCATTCGCAGCAATCCTATTGGCTGACCGATTGCAGGAGGGGCCCGTAAATGGCCAAGGAACAGGCACTCGCCCTCATAAAGCGCCTCGCCACCGACGGCGAATTCCGTAATCAGCTGAACGCCCTCGATATTCCGGGCAAACAGGCGCTTCTGGCGCAGAGCGGGTTTGGCGGCGTCCTTCCCGACCATGTCCGCAGTGCCGCTGCCGACGCCTTCAATTCCTTGACCGGCAAAGAGAGCGGCTTGGACAGCGACGTGGCGGTCGAATCGATCGCGACGGCTGCTTCCGCTTCGGCCACTTCGGCCTCCGCCACCTCCGCTTCGGCCACTTCGGCGTCCGCGACCTCCGCCTCCGCTACTTCGGCTTCGGCTACCTCCGCGTCCGCCACGTCTGCTTCCGCCACGTCTGCTTCCGCCACCTCGGCTTCGGCTACCTCCGCGTCGGCGTCTCCGGCACCCGCTTTCTCGGCCTCTGCGCAGTCCGCGTCGGCGACTTCGGCGTCCGCGACCTCCGCGGCAGCGCAGTCCGCGTCTGCGGTTCCGACCCCGGTGGCCTTCTCCGCCGTGGCTGCTCCCGCCTCGGCCTTCTCCGCCGCCGCACAGTCGGCGTCCGCTGTCCCCGCCCCGGCGTTCTCGGCGGTGGCTGCCCCGGCTTCGGCCTTCTCGGCTGCGGCACAGTCGGCCTCTGCCGTTCCGGCTCCGGCCTTCTCCGCGGTTGCTGCCCCGGCGTCCGCCTTCTCGGCTGCGGCACAGTCGGCCTCTGCCGTTCCGGCTCCGGCTTTCTCGGCCGTCGCCGCTCCGGCATCCGCCTTCTCGGCTGCGGCGCAGTCGGCGTCCGCTGTCCCCGCTCCGGCTTTCTCGGCGGTTGCTGCTCCGGCATCTGCCTTCTCCGCCGCTGCGCAGTCGGCGTCCGCTGTCCCCGCCCCGGCATTCTCGGCGGTGGCTGCCCCGGCTTCGGCCTTCTCGGCTGCGGCACAGTCCGCGTCCGCTGTTCCGGCCCCTGCCTTCTCGGCGGTGGCTGCTCCGGCGTCCGCCTTCTCGGCCGCCGCACAGTCGGCGTCCGCGGTTCCGGCTCCGGCTTTCTCGGCCGTCGCCGCTCCGGCATCCGCCTTCTCGGCTGCGGCGCAGTCGGCCTCTGCCGTTCCGGCTCCGGCCTTCTCTGCGGTCGCCGCTCCGGCGTCTGCTCACTCCGCGTCGGCGATGTCGGCTTCGGCGACTTCCGCGTCGGCCACCTCCGCTGCTGCGCAGTCCGCTTCGGCGACCTCCGCCGCGGCCGGTCCGGGGGCGTCGGCCTCCGCCTCGCAGGGGCCTGCAGCGGCGAGCGACGATCCCACGACCGAGGCGTGATAGGATCAAGGCCGGCCTTTCCTTTGGGAGACGGCCGGCCCCCTTTGCCTTCCCGCACTCTGCGGGACTGTAATCCATCCTCCCCGAACCGGCCGGAGCCGCGAGTCCTGACCCATCCCATGGCTGACAGCGCATCGCCCGACACCGTCTATCCGGAGTTTCCCGGCATCCGCCTGGGCGACACCGTCCACCGCGCCGCCAAGCGCTTCTTCCTCGGCACCCACCGCACGGCGACGCCGGAAGAGACGCTGGCCCGCATATCGCCCCATTTCGCCCGTTGCGGCATCACCCGGCTGGCCGATGTGACCGGGCTGGACCGCCTGGGCATCCACACGGTCATTGGGCACCGGCCGAACAGTCCGACCCTGTCGGGCAGTGCCGGCAAGGGCTTCAGCCTCGCCGCCGCGACCGTCTCCGCCGCGATGGAGGCGATCGAGTTCCACCATGCCGAGCATCTGCGCCTGCCCCATGTCGAGGCGGCGTGGAACGACCTGCCGGCCGATGGACGCATCCCGCTGGACCGGCTGCCGGGGACCAAGCACGGGGCCTTCCGTTCCGACCGGCCGGAAATCTGGACCTGGGGCTGGGATCTGATGAGCGGCCGTCCGGTCGCCGCACCCTGGACATCGGTCGGGCTGCACAGCATGCCGCCGGGCACCAAGCCGGGCGCGCGCAGCTTCTACGCCATGGGCACCAACGGGCTGGCCAGCGGCAACCATATCCTGGAGGCGATCGCCGCCGGCCTCTATGAGGTGATCGAGCGTGATTCCGTCGCCTGCTGGCGCTATGCCGGCGACCGGCTGAACTGGCCGACGCCGCGGGTCGATCTGGCCAGCATCGACGCGCCGTCCGTGCGCGACCTGCTGCACCGTTTCGATCTGGCCGGCATCCGCCCTTTGCTGTTCGACGTCACCACGGACATGGGCGTGCCGAGCTACATGGCCATCGTCTATGACCGCGAATTGCGCAAGACCGGCATGAACCGCGGTTACGGCAGCCATCTGGAGCCGGCGGTCGCCATGTGCCGCGCCCTGACCGAGGCGGTGCAGTCGCGGCTGGTCCTGATCGCCGGTTCGCGCGACGATTTCTTCCGCCGCGATCTGGTCCGCAACCAGAATGCCGACGGCAGTGCCGAGATCGCGGCGCTGGAAGCGACGCCGATCAACACCGACGGCCGCCGCCACCTGAACCATGCCACCCCGACCTTCGAAGGCGACATCACCATCCTGCTGACCGTGCTGCGCCGTGCCGGGATCGAGCAGGCGTTGGTCTTCGACCTGACCCTGCCGGAAATCGGCATTCCGGTGGTGCGCGTTCTGGTGCCGGGGCTGGAAGGCTACCAGTTCGACTTCTACACTCCGGGGGCCCGGCCGCTGGCTTTCGCGGAGGCGTTGAAAGCGCATGCATCTCAGGCGCAAGTGGGATCGGTCGCATGAAGATCTGTGTGTTCCTGGGGCCCACCATGCCGGTGGAGGATGCCCGCGCCATCCTGCCGGGCGCGGTCTTTCTGCCGCCGGCGGCGCAGGCCGACATCATCAGCGCCATGACCATCCACCGGCCGGACGTGATCGCCCTGATCGACGGGGTGTTCGGCCAGTCGCTGTCGGTCTGGCACAAGGAAATCCTCTATGCCCTGCACAAGGGCGTGGCGGTCTACGGCGCGTCCAGCATGGGCGCCTTGCGGGCGGCCGAATGCCATCCCTTCGGCATGGTGCCGGTCGGCGAGGTGGCCCGCGGCTATGTCGACGGCCGGCTGACCGGCGACGACGAGGTGGCTTTGGCCCATGCCGGGCCGGAGGACGGCTGGTTCCCGCTGTCGGAGCCGCTGGTGAACCTGCGCGCCGGCATGGCCGCGGCGCTGGCCGCCGGTGCGGTGGACCGGAGCCTGCACGACCGGGTGATCGCCGCCGCGAAGGCGCTATATTTCACCGAACGGACCCGCGACCGCATCTTCGCCGAAGCCGGGCTGAGCCGGGAGGAGACGGACCGGCTGGAGCGTTTCCTGGAAACCGGTGCGATCGACCAGAAGCGCCGCGATGCGGAGATTCTGCTGGGCCATCTCGCCAGCCTGATCACGCCGCCGCGGCCGGCGCCTTTCGACTTCAACGCATCCCATTACTTCGACGTGCTGTACGAGCGCGACCGGCGGGTCTGCCATGGCGGCAACACCGTGCCTCTGTCGGAGATCGCGTCCCACGCAGCCCTGCACCGGCCGGACTTCGCCGAGATCAACAATGCCGCACTCGGCCGCCTGCTGATCCGCCAGTTCGCCGAGGTCATGGGCGTCACGGTGGACGAGGCGACGGTGCGGACGGAAACCCAGCGTTTCTGCGCCATGCGCGGCATCAATGGGGCGGAGGCGCTGGCCGACTGGTGCCGCCGCAACGACCTGACCGATGCCGAGTTCTCGGAACTGATGACCGAACTGGCCATCGAACGGGCAATGCGGCTCTGGCTGATCCCACGCCGTTTCCTGGCCCGCACGACCAAGCCGGTGCTGAACGAGTTGCGGCTGCGCGGGCTCTATGAGTCCACCGCCGAGGAGGCGGCGCTGGTCGACCGGGTGATGGAGCTGCATTTCGGCGACGCCAGCCGCCAGCCCAAGGAAACGGTGGAGCAGCTGTTGGCTGAACATGTCGCCGGCACCGCCTGCCGGGTTGATGCGCCGGCCGACGTCTGGTCCTATGAATATGGCTTCAAGGACCTGCTGGACCTGCGCATCGACCTGATGCGGGCCAAGCAGGTGCGCGACCTGTTCCGCCAGTTGGCGGTGGAGGCGGAGGCGGCGCTGGCCCAGGCGGTGCCGCAGGAGCACTTGCCGGAACAGCCCGTGCCGGAAGAGGAGATGCAGACGTGACGACCGCAGAAGTGACCATCCGCGTGCCGACTCCGTTGCGCGGCTTCGTCGGCGGGCGCGATCAGGTGACGGTACCGGGCGCCACGGTGCGCGAGGCGCTGTCGGCGCTGACCGCCGGGCAGGACGTCTTCCGCGACCGGCTGTTCACCGCCGAAGGCGAGCTGCGCCGCTTCGTGAACGTCTATCTCGGCCGTGACGACGTGCGGCGGCTGGGCGGACTGGAAGCGGCCTTGCCGGCCGGCGCCACCCTGACCCTGATGGTCGCCCTGGCGGGCGGTTGAGGAGCGTCTCGTCATGAGCCTGAAGGACCGCCGCCTTGCCGACCTGCGCGCCCGCATCGCGGAAGTGACCGCCGCCGACGCGCTCGCCCTGCAACGGGATGGCGCCCTGCTGGTCGATGTCCGCGAGGACGAGGAGACGGCGACCGGCAGTCCCGCCGGGGCGCTGCGCCTGCCGCGCGGCTTCCTGGAGTTGCGCATCGAAGAGAAGGCGCCCGACCCGGCGCGTCCCGTCCTGCTGATGTGCGCCGGCGGCACCCGGTCGCTGTTCGCGGCGGAGGATTTGCTGCGGCTGGGCTATGAGGATGTGCGGTCGGTCGCTGGCGGTTTCTCCGCCTGGAAGGCCGCAGGTCTGCCGGTGGAGGTGCCGCCGCAGCTCGATGCCGCCCAGCGCGAGCGCTACCGTCGCCACCTGACCATGCCGGAGGTGGGGGAGGCCGGGCAGCACAGGCTGCTGCGCAGCCGCGTCGCGCTGATCGGTGCCGGCGGGCTGGGATCGCCGATCGCGCTCTACCTCGCCGCCGCGGGGGTCGGGCGCCTGACCCTGATCGACGACGACCGGGTGGAGCGCAGCAACCTGCAGCGCCAGATCCTCCATGCCGAAAGCAGGCTGGGCCAGCGCAAGGTTGAAAGCGGCCGGGCCGCGCTGCTCGACCTCAACCCGACCATCGAGGTGGTGTCGCACGACACGAGGCTGGAGGCTGCCAATGTTCTGGACCTGCTGGCCGGCCATGATGTCGTGGTCGACGGGTCCGACAATCTGCCGACGCGCTATCTGGTCAACGACGCCTGCCTGCGGCTGGGCGTACCGAACGTCTATGGCGCGATCTTCCGCTTCGAAGGGCAGGTGTCGGTGTTCGGCGGCGCCTCGCCGGGGCTGCGGCCCTGCTATCGCTGCCTGTTCCCGGAACCGCCGCCGGCCGAATACGCGCCGTCCTGTGCCGAGGCCGGCGTTCTGGGCGTGCTGCCCGGCGTGATCGGCACGATCATGGCGGCCGAGACGATCAAGCTGCTGCTCGGCCTTGGCGAATCGCTCGCCGGCCGCCTGCTGCTCTATGACGGCCTGCGCGGAGAGTTCAACGAGATCGCGGTTCCGGTCGATCCGGACTGCCCGTCCTGCTCGGCGGGCGCGCGGCCGGAGCTGAGCGACATCGCTGCGGTCTGTGCGGGGTGAATGGTGCGGGGGGCGTCCGCCCCCTCTCCCGCCGGGGTAGGCGAGCGCCTGTGTTCAGGCAGCCGTCTTCTGGACGATGACGTTCTGGACCAGCTTCTTCAGCGCGACGAAATCGACCGGCTTGGTCACAAGTTCGGTCGCGCCGATATCCAGCGCCCGGCGCCGGTTCTCGATGTCGCCATAGGCGGTGACCATGATGACCGGTACCTGCGGGGCGTCCGCGCGGAGGCGCTGCAGGAAGTCAAGGCCGCTCATGCCGGGCATATTGATATCGCTCAGGACAAGAACAGCTTCCGGTTGCAGGCCGGTGTTCAAGCTTTCAAGTGCCTCCTCCGCAGAAGAGGCGAAATGAAGGGCCAGTTCTCCACGGCGCAATTCTGCGCGAAAGCGCTGACGGAACAGATCCTCGATATCCGGTTCGTCATCGACGACGAGGATTCCCAGGGTCATGTCTTTCGGCGCTCCCCTAGCGACAATGCCGTCACGGTTCGTGGCAGCGTGATCGTAAACTCGGCATGCTCGTTTTCGATGCTGGATACGTCGAAACGGCCCCTGTGCTGATGTACCACGATGTCATAGCTGAGTGAAAGGCCTAAGCCGGTTCCTTCGCCGGTGGGCTTCGTGGTGAAAAAAGGCGTGAATAGCTTGTCGACCACGGCGGGTGGCATGCCGACGCCATTGTCGTGAATTCTTATGGAAACTTCAGTTCCTCTTGTTTCGGTTGTCACCGTCAGCGTCGGTTCATAAACCATGTCGCCACAGGTCAACTGCCGCTTGCGGACGGCGTAAAAGCTGTTCGTGAACAAATTGACGAGGACACGCGACATATCCTGCGGAACCAGCTTCACCTCACCCACATCCGCGGCGAATCGACGCTCCAGCGTAGCGTTGAAGTTGCGATCCTGGGCGCGCACGGCGTGGTAGGACAGCGACAGAGCCTCCTCCACCAAAGCGTTCAGATCGGTCGTCTGCCATTCGCCGCCGCCGCCGCGCGAATGGGCCAGCATGCTCTTGACGATGTTGTCGGCGCGCCGGCCATGGTCGGCGATCTTGTGCAGGTTGCTCTGCAGGCTGTCGACCAGATCGTCCACGTCGGCGCGGGTCGCGTCGTCCAGATGGTCGTTCAGCGGTTCCAGCAGCGCCAGCATCTCGTCCAGCAGCTCTCCCGACAGTTCGGCGAAGTTGTTGACGAAGTTCAGCGGGTTCTTCAACTCGTGGGCGATGCCCGCGGTGAGCTGGCCGAGCGACGCCATCTTCTCCTGTACGATCAGCTGCTGCTGGGTCTCGCGCAGCTCCTTCAGGATCGCTTCGGCCCGCTCCTTGGCCTCCCGCAATTCATCCTCGATCCGCTTGCGGTCGGTGATGTCGTGCTGGGTGATGACGTAACCGCCGTCCGCGCGCGGGGCGGTGCGGATGTCCAGGATGCGGCCGTTCGTCGGCACCTGGCGTTCGGAATTGATGACGCCCTTGACCAGGAAGCGGGTGCACAGCTCCGCCACCGTCTCCTCGCAGGGGACGTCGCCGTAATCGCCGCGCCGGTGATTGTAATGGAGCGTCTCGGCCACCGGGGTGCCGGGCGGGAACATGCCGGGGGGATAGTCCCACAGCCGGAAATACTCGCTGTTGGCCCCTTCCAGCCGCAGGTCGCGGTCCAGCATCAGCACGCCGTTGGGCATGGCGTCGATGGCGGCCTGCAGCAATTGTCCCTGATGCGGCACCTCGGCATTGGCAGCCTCGGGGCGCATCTGGGTCAGCATCTCCATCACCGCAGGCGCGCCGCCCCAGTCCACCGGCTCCAGCAGCTGGTCGAACCATTGGATGCTGGTGTCGGCGCGGTGGCGCTTGATGCGGCGGGCCAGCGGCTGGGTCGGACCCTGCAGGCAACGGGCATAGGCGTTGCGCTCCGCCAGATGGGCGTCTTCCGGGACCAGCGTCATGACGTCGGGCAGGGCCATCACCTGTTCCGCCGACTCGTAGCCCAGCAGTCGGGCCAGCGTGCCGCTGCAATGGAGGATCACGCCGTCGCGATGGACGATGAGGCCCGGCATCGCGGCGACCAGCTGGTCATGGTAGAGCCGCGCCCGGTCCAGCGAGTGCGCCACCGATTCCTCCGGCGAATAGGACGACAGCGGGGGCAGGGATCGCAGCAGATCGGTCTTGTCGTGCATGGGAAGGATCCCGAAGATGTCGTCCACAGGGCTTCTGCCGCTTACCAGGCAGGATCAGGGGGAGGCAGGATCAGGGAGCATCCAGCGGCAGCCGCAGGACGACGCTGGTTCCGCGGCCGACCTCGCTGTCGATGTCGATCTCGCCGCCGAGCTTGCCGGTGACCAGGTTGAACACGGCGTAGAGCCCCAGCCCCATGCTGCCGGCACCGCGGCGGGTGGTGGTGAAGGGCTGGAACAGCCGCGGCCGGATGTCGGCCGGGATGCCGCGGCCGTTGTCGGACACGCGCAGTTCCACCCGGTCCTCTCCCAGCATCCGCACCGAAACCGTCACTTTGCCGCCGGGGCGGCGGGCGGATGCCGCATCCTCCTGCATCCCGTCCCCGGCACCGGCGCCGATGGCGGCGACCGCCGGCACCTGCTCGAAGGCATGAGCGAAGGCGTTGGTCAGCAGGGCCAGCAGCACCTCGGTCAGCGCGCCGGGGTAGGTGTCCAGCGCCAGCCCGTCCGGGCAGTCCAGAGCCAGCTGGTGCCCCGCCGCCGCCGGCTGCACCTGCACCGCCAGCACGATGTCGGACAGGTAGTCGCGCAGGCCGACGCGGCTGCGCGGCGAGCTGGCCTTGCCCTCAGTCACCAGCTTCAGGCTCTGGATCAGGGCGGCGGCGCGTTCGATGTTGGCGACCAGCAGGGTGGAGACCTCGCTGGCGGTGCCGACATAGTCCTGGAAGTCGCTCTTGCGCAGCTGGCCGCCCTTGAAGGTCATGATGATCGATTCCGACGCCGTCTGCAGGTGGGTGGCGGCGGTCAGCGCGATGCCGACGGGCGTGTTGATCTCGTGTGCGACCGCGGCGATCAGCTGGGCGATCACCGCCATCTTCTCCGCCCGGATCAGGTCGGACTGCATGCGCTCCAGGTCGGCCAGGGCCTGTTCGGCCGAATCCTTGGCGCTGCGCAGCGCCTCCGCCTGTACCTTGCGTTCGGTGATGTCGTAGAGCCAGACGATGAAGACCGGCTGGTTCTCGTAAGTGGTGCGGTCGACGGACATCGCCATCCACACCGTCCGCCCGTCCTCGCGCACGTAATGGATTTCGTCCGCAGCGGGCACGGCCCCGGGCGCCCGGTCCGGCAGCCTTTCCCGAACATGGCGGAACAGGGTGGGCGAGCAGCGCTGGTGCATCGCCTCCGCCGGCACGCCGAACAGGTCGGTGCAGCGCTGGTTGCAGTAGAGCAGCTCGCCGGTCTCGGTGATGATCGACACGCCGATGGGGCTGCCGTCCAGCACCCGGCGCAGGCGGGCGGCCTGTGCGCGCGATGCCGCCTCCGCCGTCCGGGTCTCCTGCAGCGCGTCGCGCAGCCGCCGCACGGCGCGGCAGGCCTCGAGCGTCTTGTGGATGGTCGCTTCCAGGTCGCTGAAATCGATGGGCTTGATAATAAAGTCGAAGGCGCCGCGGTTCATCGCCGCCCGCACGTTTCCAAGGTCGCCATAGGCCGAGACCATCACCGCGCGGATGTCGGCGTTCACCTGCGGCAGATGGTCGAGCAGCGTCAGCCCGTCCATTCCCGGCATGTTGATGTCGCTCAGCACCATATCGATGTCGGGCTGGGCGCGCAGGGTTTCCAGCGCCTCCTGCCCGTCATGGGCGAACAGGAACTCCAGTTCACCGGCGCGGACGGCGCGACGGAAACGCTGCATGATCAGCGTTTCGACGTCCCTCTCGTCGTCGACAACCAGAATCTTTCCCATCCCGCCTTCCTACCGCCAACCCGCCCGACCCGTGCCGCAACCGGATCCGGGCGCCCCACCATAAGCGCGGATCGCCCGGACGGGAAGCACCGTGGCGTACGGTGCCCCATCGGTTGTATGGCACTGTGGCCGCAACCCCGGATCAGGCTGCATGACGGGAATCCCCCAATCGATTATCGCGCGGTCGGCGGGCAGGATAACACGGGATTGCAATGCGGCGAGATGGTTGTGATCGAGACATTGCCGGTCAGCCGGCGGCTCCTTGCGGCGCCTCCGCTTCCGCAAGCGGCAGGGTGAACCAGAAGGCGGCTCCCTTGCCCGATTCGGCGTCCAGCCCGGCGGGGGCGTCCTCCACCCCGATCCGGCCGCCCAGATGCTCGACGATGCGCTTGGCGATGGCGAGGCCCAGGCCGGTGCCGGCCGGCTTGCCCGTCAGCATGTCGCCGGCCTGACGGAATCGTTCGAACACGATGTTGCGGTCCTTCCGCGCCACGCCGGGGCCGCTGTCGATGACCGCGATTCGCAACGTGTCCCCGTCCAGCTTCGCCTCCAGCCGGGTCCGGCCGCCGGTGGGCGTGAATTTCGCTGCGTTGGACAACAGGTTCACCACCACCTGGATCACCCGGTCCTCGTCGCCGCGCACCGGCGGCAGGTTGCCGGGGATGTCCACCGACAGGACGATGCCGCGCTCCAGGAACAGCGCCTCCGTCGCCGCGACCGCCTGGGTCAGCAGAAGGGTCGGGTCGATCGCCTCGATCCGCCAGTCGAGCGCGCCGGCCTCGATCTTCGCCATGTCGAGCACCTGGTTGATCAGGCGGGTCAGCCGCTCGCTCTCCTTGATGATGACGGCCAGGAACTCCTGCCGCTGTTCGGTTTCCAGGTCCGGATCGTCGTGCAGGATCTCGCTGAGGGCGCGAATCGACGTCAGCGGCGTGCGCAACTCGTGCGTCACCGTGGACAGGAAATCGTCCTTCAGCCGGTCCAGCTCGGTCAGCCGGTCGTTGGCGGCGCGGAGCGCGTCGGTGGCGCGCTCCAGCTCCGCCGTCTTCAGCTCCAGCTGGCGGCTGTGGGCGATGACGTCGCTGGTCTCGTCCAGCATGCGCAGAAGCTCCGCCGCCTCCACCGCCCCTGCGGAGACGGAGGAGGCGAGCGCCACCCGTGCCGAAGCTCCGCCGATGGCGCCGGCCAGCAGCCGTTCGGCCAGCCGCAGCCGCTCCGGCCCCGCGGGCTCGTCCGGATCGGCACCGGCGAATGCCTGCTCGGCGCGCTGCGGCCCGAGGAAGCGGGCGACCACGCGGGCAAGGTCGCCGACGCTGGCGGCGTTGCGCCAGTCCGCCGGGGAGGTCGGCGGCATTGCGGCGGAGGCCTGCTCGAACACGCCGACGAAGGCGGCGGCCTGTGCCCGCTCGGCCGCGTTCGGCCGGTCGAACAGCGACAGCCCGACATAGGCGCCGATGTTGGCAAGCGCGCTCCAGAACAGGGCATGGGCCAGCGGGTCCCAGCCCTCCAGCCCGAACAGCGCATAGGGCCGCAGCGCCGCGATGCTCCACGGTCCGTCGGCGATGAAGCTTGCGGGCAGCCAGCCCGACCGCGCGAAGCTGGGCAGCAGAAGCGTGTAGGCCCAGACCAGCGCGCCGGCCGCCACCCCGGCGACGGCGCCGCGCCGGGTCGCCCCGCGCCAGTAGAGCCCGCCGATCAGGGACGGGGCGAACTGCGCCACCGCCGCGAAGGAGATCAGCCCGATCGACACCAGCGCGTAGGCCGATCCCGCCAGCCGGTAATAGGCGTATCCAAACATCAGGATCGCGATGATGGCGGCCCGCCGGACCATCAGCAGCAGCGGCGCCGGATCGGCCGAGCGCGCCAGCGCCGCCGGCCGGAAGCGCAGCAGCACCGGGACCACGAGGTCGTTGCACAGCATGGTGGAGAGCGCGACCGTCTCGACCACGATCATCCCGGCCGCCGCCGACAAACCGCCGAGGAAGGCCAGCAGGGCCAGCCACTCCGCCCCGCCATGCAGGGGCAGGGCGACCACGAACAGGTCGGGGTCCACCCGTCCGCCGAAGGTCAGCAGCCCCGACAGCGCCACCGGCAGGACGAACAGGTTGATCAGCATAAGATAGAGCGGGAACAACCAGACGGCGCGGTCCAATTGGCGTTCGTCCACCGATTCGATGACCATCACCTGGAACTGGCGCGGCAGGCACAGCATCGCCGCCGCCGACAGGATGGTGGTGGTCACCCACACGCCGGAGGCGGCTCCCTCCAACGCAATGTCGCCGCCGAACAGCCGGGCGAGGTCGGGGCGGGCGGCGGCGGCGGCGAACAGGTTGTCCAATCCGCCGTGCAAGCCCCAGACGACGAAAATCCCCACCGCCAGGAAGGCGACCAGCTTAACCAGCGATTCCAGCGCGATTGCCGCGACCATGCCGGGGTGATGCTCCGCCGCGTCGATCTGGCGGGCGCCGAAGACGATGGCGAACAGCGCCATCACCGCGGCGATCAGGAATCCCTGGTCCAGGACGGGGGCCGGGGCCGTCTGCAGTCCACCGCCGGTCAGCGCGTCGAAGCTGACGGCGACCGCCTTCAGTTGCAGGGCGATGTAGGGGGTGACGCCGACGGTGGCGGTCAGCGCCACGAGTCCGCCCAGCAAAGGGCTGTGGCCGTACCGCCTGGACAGGAAATCGGCGATGGAGGTGATGCGCTGCGCCTTGGCGATGCGCAGGATCTTGCGCAGGAGCAGCGGGGCCAGCAGCATCAGCAGGGTGGGGCCGAGATAGACCGGCAGGAATCCGATCCCCAGCGTCGCCGCGCGCCCGACCGAGCCGTAGAAGGTCCAGGTCGTGCAATAGACCGCCAGCGACAGGGCGAAGACGGTGGGCGAGGCGATGACGCTGCGCCCCGCCGCTTCCCGCCGGTCGGCCCAATGGGCGATGGCGAACAGGGCGGACAGGTAGGCCAGCGCTGCGACCAGGACAGTGCCCCAATCGAGCCCGACGCCCATGCGGCCCTCCTACCGCGACCGGCCGGCGAGCGCCGCCAGCAGGATCACCACCGCCCAGACGCCGAAGACACCGGCATAGAGGGCCGGCACCCCAAGAACCGTGCCCTCCACCCCGAACAGGCCGAGCAACGGCGGGCTGAACAGCACGGTGGCCAGCAGGAACAGGCCGGCCATGCGCTCGCGGTGGCGGGGGGCGGGTTGTTCGTCGCGGGCCGGCGCGGTCAAAAGGCGCGTTCCCGGGCGGCGAGTTCGACCAGGATGTTGGCGCCGCGGATGGCGTCGTCCAGCGTCCGCACGTCGCGCTCGCGCAGCATCTCGATCATCCGCAGGAAGACCGCGGCGGTGACCAGGCTGTCGCCCAGTGCGGTGTGGCGGTCGACCACCTCGATGCCCAGCCGCTCGGCGATGCCGTCCAGCGTGTGGTCGCCGTCATTGCCCAGCAGCATGCGCGACAGCAGCATGGTGTCCAGCACCGGGCAATCGAAGGCCACCCCCGCCGCCCGTTCCTTCATCTTCAGGAATTTCAGGTCGAAGGCGGCGTTGTGCGCCACCATCACCGCGCCGGAGACGAAGCCGCGGAACTGCGGCAGTACGGCGTCGATGGTCGGCTTGCCGGCCACCATGCCGTCGGTGATGCCGTGGAAGGGCACCGACTCCGGCGGGATCGGCCGCTTCGGGTCGACCAGCGTGTTGAAGGTCTCCCCTGTCAGGATGCGCCCGCCGACGACGCGGACTGCGGCGATCTGGATGATCTCGTCCCCGGTGCTGGGCGACAGGCCGGTGGTCTCGGTGTCGAACACCACGTAATGCAGCCGGTCGAGCGGCGTGCGGCCAAGCTCGCTGGTCGCCAGCGGCTGGTGCAGCAGCCCGAAGTCGAAGAATTCCGGCCGGGCGCCGGCACGCGGGCGCGGCTGGGCCGAGCGCGGCGACTGCGCCGGAGGCAGCGGCACGCGCAGCCGTGCCCGTGTTGCGGTCCCGTTGGCGGTCGGCAGCGGCTCGCTCCAGGCGGTGCTGCGGTGGTGCTGCAACACGTCGCCGGCGCTGAGGCCCCCCAGCCCGTCCGGCAGGGTCTGGTCCAGCCAGTTGTCCAGCGTGGCGCTGGGCACCGCCGGCCCCTCCCACACCAGATCCAGATAGACCCAGCGGTCGCCGTCCTGCGGCCCGGCGGCCTCCAGGTCGAAGGCGGTGGCGCCGGTCAGGCCGTGCACCTTCTCGATCAGATAGGCGAACAGCAGGACCAGCCCGTGGCTGTCGCCATGCACCCATTGCGGCAGGCCGGTCAGCGTGACCGTGGTGGGGGATGCGGTCCCGACCCGGTGGGCCACGAGGTTGATCAGGTTGTTGGAATGGATGTCGCTCATCGGCCAACTGCCGGTGACGACGTTGCGGTAGGCGGCGGTCACCTGCTCCAGCCGGCGGGACAGGCTGTCGCAGGAGTCCAGCATCGAGCTTTCGAAAGCCGCACGGTCGCCGGGGCCGAGGTCCGGCGCGTCGTACAGGGTCTCCACCGCGGCGCGCAGGTTGGCGATCGGCGCGCGGAATCCCTCCGTCGCCTCGCGCAGCAGGGCGTCGCGCTGGCCCAGCGCCGCCAGTTCGCTGGTGGCGTCGGACAGGGTCAGCACATAGCCGGTGATGGCGGGAGGCCCGTCCGATCCCCGTTCCGGGTCCTGCAGGATGGCGCTCATGCGGCCTTCCAGCAGGATACGGCCGTCTGTGGTGGCGCCGACGAACTGGGCGGTGGTGCCGTGCTCGTGATTGACGTGGCGGCCTTCGCGCACGCGCAAGGTCAGCCGTTCCAGCGTGTGAGTCAGCGGCTCCGCCACCACGAAATGCAGCATCGAGCGGCCGAGCCCCAGCTCCCCCGTCAGGTGCAGGATGTCGAGGGCGGTCTGGTTGTAGAGCAGGATCTGGTGCCGGGTGTTGCAGACCAGGACGCCTTCATGCAGGTCGCGCAGCACGGCGGCGAGCTGGGTCTTCTGCTCCTCCGCCTTGGCTGTCGACTCGGCCACCGTGCGGGCGATGTCGCGGCGGACCTGGGCCAGCTTGTCCGACAGGTCGTTGACCGCGCGGGCGATCGGCTGCAGGTCACCATAGCGCGCCAGCGGCACCCGGCCGCCGACCGCGCCCTCCGCATTGCCGTGGGCGATCAGCCCGGCCTCCCGCCCCAGCGTTTCGGCGGCGCGCAGCAGGTAGCGGTCGACCGCCAGCCACAGCCCCCACACCGCTGCCGCGCAGGCCACCGTCATCACCACGGCATAGGTCAGCAGCGGATCCGCGGCATCCGACCCGCGCACCGCCATCGCCAGCCCGACCGACAACGCCACCAGCCCCAGCCCGGCGGCGCGGAAGGCCAGCGGGACGATCCGCCGGGGCTGGGGGGCAGGGGTGGTCACGGACCCGGTCACGGCGCCGGCTCCACGCTGCCGGCCGCCGGCAGGCCGAGATGGCGGCGGACGGTGGTCAGCAGGTCGCGGGTGGAGAAGGGTTTGGTGACGTAGTCGGTGGCGCCCAGCGCCAGCCCCTTCTGCCGTTCGACGTCGCGGCTGCGCGCCGTCAGCATGATGATGGGCAGGGATTTCCAGGCCGGGTTGGTCCGCAGGGTCTGGCAGACGTCGAAGCCGTCGCGCTTCGGCATCATGGCGTCGAGCAGGATCAGGTCGGGGGTGAAGCTCTCCACCGAGCGCAGCGCCTCGTCCCCGTCACGGGCGATGCGCACGTCGAACCCGGCGCGCTGCATGAGGACCTGGAGCGACAGGACGATGCTGGGTTCGTCGTCGACGACCAGGATGGTCGGCTTCATGGCGGGGCGTCCTCCGGTGCGCCGGTCTGCTGCCGGCTTCCCAAATTTGTGGCCGGGGCAATGCATTCGTGCCCTGGAATGTCCATGGTACGAGCAAAGACAAGCGGCGATCAAGCGGCACTCCCGGCTCCCCCGACCAAAGAATGGGGTGGCCCAGGCAAGAAAAAGCCCGGCCGCGACCAAATGTCGCCGCCGGGCCAACGCTTGTATGACAGGTTGTCGCAGGGAAAGGACCGGTGCCGTGCCTCCGCCGGTCCGGCAGGGGATCAGCGGGCTGTGATCACGACCGGGTTGAGCCCCATCTTCGTTTTCAACTGCTCCGCCTCGCGCCTGGCTGCGGTCTGATCGGCGAATCCGCCGACGCGCACCGCCCGCCAGGACCGGTTGGAGTTGTCGGTCCAGTCCACCGTATAGGCCTGGAAACCGCCGCCCTGCAGACGCTGCGCCAGCGAATCGGCGTTCGCCGTTACCGAGAAGGTGCCGACCTGCACGGTATAGCGCCCGGCCGGCATCGAAGACGGCGGGGTGGCGGCCTTGGCCGGGAGCTTCGCTTCGCCATTGGCGGACGAGGCGACCGGGGGAGCGGGCGGGGCGGCCGGAGTCGCGGCGGGGGCGGCGCTGGCCGGCGGGCGCTTGGCGGCCTCCTTCGGCGGGGCCAGCATCGCCTGGAGGGAGCCGGTGTCGGCAGGCTCGCCAGCGGCCGGATGCTCCGGCTTGGCTGCGTCGGGCTTGGCGGTATCGGGCTTTGAGGCTTCCGGCTTCTGGGCGGCCGGCGGCGGTGCGCTCTCGGCCGGGGCCGTGGCGCGCGGTTTCGGCGCGGCGGCGGGTGCCGTGGCCGGAACGGGCGGCGGTTCCGGCACCTTCAGCACCGGCGGCGGGCTGGCGGGCAGGGCGGCAACCGGCGGCGGCGGTGCGGAGGACGCAGCCGGCGGTGTCGCCGGAGCCGTCTGGTTGGGGGGCGTCTGTGCCGGCGGCGTGACGGCCGCGGCAGGGGTGCCGTTGGTAGACGGTGCCGCACCGGACGGCGTCGCGTTTTGGGGCGCGCGGGTGATGGCCGGGGCCGGCACCATCGGCGAGGAGGTGTTGGCCGCCGTCGTCACCGGCTCCGGATCGCCCGATCCGAGATAGACGATGCCGACGGCGATTCCGCCCGCCGCCAGCAGGGCAAGCGCGATCTTGCCCAGCGGCAGGCTGCGGCTTGCCGGCTCTTCCTCGTCGTCGTCGACCTCGTCCTGCTGATCGGCGTGCAGATCCTCGTTCAAGGCACGAAGCAGCTTGGCGATGTCCTCGTTCTCCGGCGGCGGAGTCTCGGAAGGTTTGCCGTTTGCTTTCATCTCGTCCTTGAACGTCGGTGTCGACAGGGTGGGAGCCTGCCGGGGCGGTGGCTTGAGCGTCACGGTCGACCTGCGCTTGCCCGTCATGGCGGGCCGGCTGGAAACAAGAAGGGGCCTTCCGGCGGCCGTTCCGCGGAACACGGACCGGCTGCGGAAAGCCCCTTCTCTTTATCGTATTTTGCCGCCCCATCAAACCGCCAAGCGGTCGCGCCCGGCAGCCGGGCGATGCAAAGAAGGGGCTGCCGTCCCGGGATGCCGGTCAGCCCTGATGCGGCTTGGCCGGATCGAGCGGGTGCGGCTGGGTGGCGGTGGGAGGCGTCGGGTGGACGGTCGAGGACGCTGCCGGAGGCACCGGAGCCTGCGTGACGGGTTGGGCGGCCGGCTGCGCGGGCGCCGGGTTGATCGCGGCGGGCGGCGTCTGGGCGGCGGTCTGGGCCGGAGCCGCCTGCGTCTCGTTCTCCTCGTCCTTCAGGCCGGACTTGAAGGCCTTCACGCCCTTGGCGATGTCGCCCATCACGTTGGGCAGCTTGCCGGCGCCGAACAGGAGAAGCACGATGACCAGAACGATCAACCAGTGCCAGATGCTGAAACTGCCCATCGATCAATACCTCTGCAAATCGGTCGGAGCGGACGACGTCGCGGTCGCCACCAATGTGAGTGCCCCTTCCGCGCCGCACAAGAGGCGAGCGCCGAAGGAACCCGATAAAGGCGGCGCCGTCAGGCGGCCGGCCCGCTTTCCGCCGGTTCCTCCGGCAGCTGGTGGCGCATGATCAGCGGCGCCTGGAACGCGCTGAACACCAGGGTCAGCGGCATGATGCCGAACACCTTGAAGTTCACCCACATGTCGGTGGAGAAGTTCCGCCACACCACCTCGTTCAGCACCGCCAGGACCAGGAAGAACCAGGCCCAGCGGATGCCCAGCGTGCGCCACCCCTCGTCCGACAGGTTCAGGACGGTGCCCAGCAGCCGCTTCATCACGTTGCGCCGCATCGCATGGGCGACGAACAGCACGGCGGCGAACAGCAGGTTGACCAGCGTCGGCTTGATCTTGATGAACAGATCGTCCTGCAGCCACAGGGTCAGGCCGCCGAACAGCAGCACGAATCCGGCGCCGACCACCGGCATGATCGGGATGCGGCGTTCCAGCCGCCACGACACCGCGACCGCGATGCTGATGGCGACCATGAAGACCGCGGTGCCGGTCATGATGCCGGCCTGGGAATTGGCGACGAAGAAGGCGGCCAGCGGACCGGCCTCGATCGCCAGGCGTGCGAACTGGTTCATTCCCCTGACATAGCCCGAACCGGCCGCCCGTGAAAGGGGCGAATGGTGGCGGGCGGGGCATTCGGATGGATGAGGCCGGCCGCTCAGAACTGCGCCGACAGCCGGAGGGAGCCGTAATTGGTCAGCGACTTCTGCCCGCGGAACTCCGGCGTCTGCAGGGTTTGGGCATAGGTCAGGCCATAGCGGCCGTAGCGCAGCGTCAGGCCGGCCTGCACGCTGCCGACGAAGGGATGCTTGTCGACGGACCGGCTTTCCCGGAAGGTGTTGCCGTCCAGGAAGATGTTGCGCGCAACCGCCCGCCCCTCGGCGCTGGCGTAGACATACCAGGAAAAGCGCCCCGGCCGCTCCGAATAGGGGGAGTCCTGGTAGGGGATGCTGGACGTCGGGCGGGTCACCAGGGCGCCGACCGGCGGCGGCATGTTGCCGCCCAGCCGGACCGTGCTCCCCACCGCGGCGAAGGTCAGCACATTGCCCAGGCTGCCGGCGACATGGGGGCTGAAATCCCATTCCAGCGGCCCCAGCGTGTTCGGCTTCTCGCCGCGCCAGACATGCTCGTAGCTCAGCACCACGCCGGGCTCGTCGCGCAGCTGGTAGTTCCAGCCCTCCGGGTAGGTGGCGCCGCCGACGATCTTGTGGACCGTCTTCTGCGTCTGCTCGGCCAGCGAGGACGGTCCGACCATGCCGAGGTCGAGGTCGATGCGGTCCACCGCCGTCGGCGCCTCGTTCAGCACCGAAATCCGGCCATAGAGCCAGCCGGCATAGGGCCGGTCGGTGGGGTCCGGATTGCGGGCCTTGAGGTTGCTCGGCGTGTAGATGTTCTGGCCGAAGGCGAAGCCGTAGCGCCGCACCCCGCCCGGTTCGATCCAGGGCACGAGGTTCGCCAGCCAGTCGATGCTGCCGTAGGTCGGCCGCGCGCCGGAGAAGTAATAGAATTGGAAGCCGTTCGAGTAGTAGCGGTCGGTCCCGCCGCCGAACAGGTCGTTGTCGATCCAGAAACCGATGGCGGGGCCGGAGGCCGCGGGCGCGTCGCTCGGTGGTGGGGTGGTCTCCTGTGCGTTCGCCGCCGATGCGGTCAGCAGCAGGGTCGCCATTGCTGCGGCCAAGGCAGGGCCGCTGTTCGTCACCATTCCGGCACGCTCCATCCGTTTCGCAGGGTAACGGATGGCGGGGAAGGGTGTTGCGCTGCGGTGCGGCTTCTTTGGGGGTAGGGGAGTGGGAGGGTGTCGGCTGGCGATGCCCCCTCCCCATCCCTCCCCCGCTTCGCGGGAGAGGGGGTAGGACGCTTGTGCGCGTAACGTAATTGCCAAAGCGGCGGCAGTCCCCTCTCCCGCGAAGCGGGGGAGGGTTAGGGAGGGGGCATCCGAAGCCGATACTTCCCCAAAAGTACTCACACCCCGGCTCGCAACCCCTCCACCGCCTCTTCCAGCGTCATGTCGATGCGCCTGATCCCATGCAGCGCCAGGAAGCGCGCTTCGTTCTTCGACAATTCGCCGGGGATCACCGCCCAGTGGCTGTCGGAAGAGCGCTTGGCGATCTGGCGGGCGAAGGTACGCTGGATCTCGTGGTCGAAGCGGCAGCCCAGGAACAGGAAATGACGGCCGGCGCGGCGGTCCTTCACGACGGCGGGGATCGGGGTCTGGATGTCGATCTCCGTCAGGATCTCGACATAATCACTGTCGGAGATCAGGTAGTTGCCGGCCGGCGTCACCGCGCCCGACGGCTTGTACAGCACGGTGTCCCAGCCCTCCGCCGCCTCCGCCGTCGTCTCGGCGCCGTCGGGGGCGTAGTAGCGCACCCATTCGCCGGTCGATTGCGGGTGCGACACGCCCTGGATCTGGCCCCAGGTCCGGTCGGCGGCGGCGCTCAGCAGGCTGTCCAGCACATTGTCATACCAGACGTCGACCAGCAGGGGCGGGGCCGGGATCGTGGCCAGAAGGGCATGCACCGGGGTCGCCGGCACCGTCTGGCGGAAGATCTCGTTGAGGATGGCCTCCAGCGTCTTACGGTGCTTGCGCGTCTCGATGAACTGGGCGACTGCGGTCAGGTTGGAGCGGATGCGGCCGGGGGCGGCGACCTTGGCGTTGAGGCGCTGCACCAGCTCCGCCGAATTGCGCGGGATCGGGCATAGGTCGGGCGGCAGCAGGGCGAAGGCGCCGGGGCCGAGATAGGGCACCACCTGCCTTGCCGCCAGCGCCGCGGCGATGTCGGCCAGCGCCGCCGCGGCGTCCGGAACCGTGACGGACTCGGGATCGGTTGCAAGCGTGGTGACGGTCATGGATGCCTCTTCCCTTTGGGTCTTCACAGATAGATCGCGGCGCCGGCGCCGGTGTTGACGCTCGCGTCCTTCAGCGTTTCCACGATGAAAGCGACCTGATCGCGGGTGATCTTGCGGTGCAGCGGCAGGGCGAGCACGCGGTCAGCCGTCTTGGTGCAGACCGGGCAGGCGCCGCGGCCGGCCCGCTGCTCACCCAACGCCTCGATGTAATATTGCTGGGTGTGCAGCGGCTGGCCGAAGTCGCTGGCGTCGATGTCGTGGGTGTCCAGATCCTCGATGATCGACCGACGCCCGGACGCGGTGAAGCGGGTGCCGAGATGGACGCAATAGACCATCGGGTTGACCACCTCCGCCCCCGGCCCGCGATAGGGCGGCTTGATCCCCTCGAAACTCGCCATCGCCGCGTCGTAATAGGCGATGACCAGATTGCGGCGGGTCAGGATCTCCGGCAGGCGTTTCAACTGCACCAGGGCCAGCGCGGCGTTCAGGTCGCTCATTCCCGCCTGCCAGGGCAGGGTGCGGGTGATCACCACCGTGTTGCGGTGCTCCGTCTCGCGCCGGCGCATGTAGCGCAGCCGGTGGGCGAGGTCGCGGTCGTCGGTGACGATCATGCCGCCTTGCCCGGCCAGCAGGATGCCGGGTTCGGAAAAGTCGAAGACCGCCGCGTCGCCGAAGGTGCCGACCATCTGTCCCTTGTAGGTGGAGCCGATGGCCTCGGTCGAATCCTCCAGCAGGATCAAGCCTTTGGCATCGGCCAGCGCGCGCAGCTCGTCCCAATGGGCGGGGTGGCCGTTGACGTTGGCGGCCAGGATCGCCTTGGTCTTTTCCGTGACCAGCGCCGCCGCCTTTTCCGGGTTGATGGTGTGCTGCCAATAGTCGATGTCGACCAGCACCGGCGTGGCACCGGACAGCGCCACCGCATGCTGGACCTGATGCCAGCCGAAGGGGCTGCACAGCACCTCATCCCCCTCGCCGATGCTATAGCCCTTAAGCATCAGCAGCGTGGCCATGGTGCCGCTGGACACCGCAACCGCATGGTCACGGCCGACATAGGCGGCGAAGGCATCCTCGAACGCCCGCACCATCCGCCCGTCGCTCAAGTCCCCGGAGGACAGCAGGCGGCCGAGCATCTCGACCTCCGCACCGGAGATGTCGGGGTCGGTCAGCGGGATATAGTCGTCAACCTCGTCGTCATCGGCGGAGGAGGGATGTGGAAGGGCTGCGGCGGCCTCGCTCATTCACTCGTCCTCGTCCCGTTGGGCGATCACGACGCCGGTGGCAAGCTCCGGCTTGTCGGTGATGAGCCAGCAGTGGTTGTTGCCGTCCACCAGATGCAGGTCGAAGCCCGCCTCCTCCCGGAAGGGATCCTCCGCCATCACCGCGGCCATGGCGCCGGTGACGGTCTTCAGGTCCGGGTTGGCTTCGCGCACGCCGCGGACCACGGCGTCGAGCGTGCCGCCCCCGGCGAACAACCGGCCGGCCAGCGTGGCGATGCTGTCGATGCGCTCGGGAGACAAGGCCATGGGCGTCACTCCGTTCCGCGCTTCTTGGCGTCTACGGTGATCGGCAGGCGGGTGTCCGCCGGCATCTCCGGCAGGTCGAGCGTCCAGCCGTTGGCGATCTTGATCCAGCCGCCCCACAGGCCCGGATGCTCCATCTCGACGATGGGTTCCTCCAGGTCCTTCTTGGCGACGTAGATCGTGTATTGCTCGGACGCCTTGCGGATCATCACCTTCATCGCGGACACTCCATCCTGTTGTTATATTTTCATTCTTCCGTCAGGCGGCGACCAGCCGGGCATGCAGCGCCGGCAGTTCCGACAGGACGGCGTCCACCTCCGCCGCGGTGGTGTAGCGGCTCAGCGAGAAGCGCAGGCTGGCGGCGGCCTGCGCGCCGCTCAGCCCCATGGCGGTCAGCACATGGCTCGGCTCGTTGCCGCCGGAGGAACAGGCGGCGCCCATCGACACGGCGATGCCGGCCCGGTTGAGCCGCATCAGCAGTTCCTCCGCATCCAGCGGATGGCCGCGGCCGTCGGCGAAGCGGATGTTGCTGGTGTTGGGCAGCCGGGCGGTCCCGGCGCCGTTCACCACCGCACCCGGCCAGCGGGCGAGGATGCCCTGTTCCAGCCGGTCGCGCAGGAAGGCGATCAGGTCCGCCTCGTCCAGCCAGAGGGACGCAAGCGAGGCGGCGGCGCCGAAGCCGACGATGCCCGGCACATTCTCCGTCCCGCCGCGACGGCGGCGTTCCTGATGGCCTTGGATCAGCGCGTGGAAGGGAGCACCCTTGCGGACATAGAGCGCGCCGACGCCCTTCGGCCCGTGCATCTTGTGGGCGGACAGCGTGAGATAGTCGGCGATGCCGCAATCGACCGGCACCCGGCCCGCCGCCTGCACCGCGTCGCTGTGGAACAGCGCGCCATGGGCGTGGGCGATCGCGGAGGCACCTTCCACCGGCATCAGCACGCCGGTCTCGTTGTTGGCCCACATCATGGAGACCAGCGCCGTCGCCTCCGTCACCGCGGCGGCGAGATCGACCAGGGAGGGCAGGCCGTCGCGGTTCACCGGCAGGACGGTGACGCGCCAGCCGCGCTGGCGCAGATCGTCGAACAGGGCGAACGTCGCCGGGTGCTCCACCGCCGTGGTGACGATGTGGTCGCGGCGGTGGTCGGTCTCCTCGATGACGCGGAGCGCGCCGAGAATGGCGGCGTGCGTCGCCTCGGTGGCGCTGCCGGTCATCACCAGATCGGCCGGCTTGGCTCCGATCAGAGCCGCGATCTGGGCCTTGGCCTCGCTGACCGCGCGGCGGGCGGCCATGCCTGCGGAATGCGGGCTGGACGGGTTGGCGAACTCGCCGAACAAGTGCGGCATCATCGCGTCGCGCACTTCCGCAGCCAGGGCCGTGGTGGCGTTGTTGTCGAGGTAGATGGTCATCACATCACCCCCCATCACATCACACCCGGCACGCCGCGCCGCGATCCGTCGGCCGGGACGATCTCCTCCTCCAGGCAGCCGACGACGGTGCCGCCGGGGAACTCCACCAGATAGACCGGCAGGCTGCCTTCCTCGGTGCGGCCGACGCGGACGATCACGCCCGGCGTGCCCTTCGGCGCCAGCAGCGCGCCGTCCGGCACCTGCGGATGGCTGCCGTCGTTGAACAGGTCCTCCAGCACCGTGACCCGCAGGCCCCAGTCGTACAGCGGTTCGCGCGGCGGGATGAAACCGGGCTTGGCGGCGGCTTCGACGTCGGACATCGCGAGGCTCCTTTATCAGGTGGGGACCGGTGGCTATTGCGGGTCGTTGCAGTGGGCGTCGATCACCTCCAGCTCGCGCGCACGCATGCCGACGACGACCCGTTTTTCATAAAAATCAACGGCGTAGATGTAATACATCTGCAGATAGGTCCCGATGGAGATGACGTAGCCGACATCGCCCTCGCGGATCAGGAAATCGCCGATCGGCCGGCCGGGATAGGTCCCGTCGTTGCGCACCTCGCGCAGGGCCTTGACCTTGAAACCCTGTTCCAGCACCGGCGGGCCGACCAGCTCGTTGGCGTCTTCGGCGCTGCGGGCGCGCTCGCGGCGGCCAAGGGCGGAGGATTGGGCGGCTGTCTCTGTCATCGGGCTGCGCTCCGTCGGTTGAGGGGCCGCTACAGGGGCGGAAGGTCGTTGGCGATGGTGAGTCCGGCGGCGCGCTGGCGGGCGATCGCGCGCACCTCCTCCTCCGGGTCGTCGAGCAGGGGGCCGAGTTGCCCGGCGTCGATCCGCCCGGCGACGGCGAGGCGGACCATCCAGTCGGCATCCTGCAGCAGCACATGCAGCTTCGACGCCGACAGCCGTTGCGCCACCACCAGCCGCACCCGCGGGCTGTCGTCCCAGGCGAGGCTGGGCAGCCAGTCCATGGAAAGGCGGCGGGCGATCTCCACCCGAACCTCCGGGTCCTCGTCATGCATCATCGCCGGCAGCATGCCATCGGGGATCCGCCGCACCACGCGCAACCGCACCGAACAGTCGGGGTCGCGCATCAGCGGGGCGAGGTCGGCATCCTCCAGCCGGGTGGCGACGGCGATCCGCACCTCGCGGTCGGGATCGTCGCGCAGCTTCAGCAGCAGCCGGCGCGGCAGCCGCCGGGCCAGGACGGAGCGCACCGTCTCGTCCGGGTCGCCCATCAGCCGGGGAAGCTGGAAGATCGGGGCGAAGCGGGCGGCATTCGCCCGAACCTCGAAATAGGGATGGCCGAGATGGCCGGCGGCGAGGTCCGGATTCCATTCGAAGAAGCGCTGGATGCGCTTGGCGTAGCGATCCTCCACGCAGGCCTTCAGCGGCAGGCAGCGGCCGGGCAGCTTGCCGCCCGCGGGGAGGGCGGCGGTCTCGGGGTCGAGGCGGCGGTCGCGGTGGGTGCAGGCGGTGCAGTCCACCGGTTCGCCGCGCCAATCCAGGGATTCGAAGATGTCGTCGCTCATGCGCCGACCTCCTCACGCTCATGCTGGTCGGCAATGGCGATCAGGCGGGCGGCGCCGAAGCGGTCGTCGGGGTCGAGTTCGCTGACCTTGCCCAGCGCCTCCCGCCCGGCGTCGAGCCGGCCGGTGCGCAGCAGCAGGTAACCGATGGCGACCAGGGCGAACAGGAACAGGCGAGGCGCCGGCTCCAGCCCGCGGAAATCGGCGGTGGCCGGGGAGATGGTGCGCCAGTCGGTGTGGTTGACGCCCAGCGCGGCCATAGCGTGACCGATCATGCGCTCGCCATAGACCAGCGCCCGGTCGAGATTGGCCTTGTAGAAGTGGAACTTGTAATGGCCGAGATCGACGAGGCGATGGCCGGGAGCGACCTCCGCCGCGCGGGCGAGATGGGCGAGCGCCGCCCCGCTGTCGGCATAGCTGGCGGCGGCCAGATGCAGGCAGCGTTCCGCCTCGGGCGGGAGATCCCCGCCGTAGTAGCGGCGGGCGAGCCAGTCCTCATCCACCTCGTCCAGCATGGCGCGGCGCTCCTGGGGTTCCCCCTCTCCCCTGAAGAAGAGGGGATCAGTTCGTCATGCCGGGACGCAGCAGTCGGCCGGGCAGACGGCGGCGCATTGCGGGCTGTCGAACTGGCCCTGGCATTCGGTGCACTTGGCCGGGTCGATGACGTAGGTGCCCTTCTTCATGCTGATGGCGATGTTCGGGCACTCGGCCTCGCAGGCGCCGCAGACGGTGCATTCGGCGGACTTGATCTTGTAGGCCATGGCTCTCTCCTTCGGTGATGGGATGGCTGTGGAAGGGGAAGGGGAAAAGGAGGTCAGGCGCGCCGTGCGGTCAGCGCCCCGGTGCGGATCACCGCATCCTGGCCGGCGCGGGACTGGACGGCGCCCTGGCCCAGCCGCTCGGCATAGTCCTTGAAGTAGGCCAGCGCCGATTCCTCGATGTAGTCGAAGGCGAAGCGGTCGACCGGCTCGATCCCGGCCTCGGACAGCGACTTGGACGGGCAGCCGCCGATCTTGGCGACGAACACCGCGGTGCAGTCGTTGATGGCGGCCAGCACGCCGTCCAGCGTGTCGACGTCGCCGGAACCGCCTTCGCAATACTGGTCGACGCGGCGGTGGCCGACGAACTTGGCGCCGTTGGGGCCGACCTCGTAGATCTGGAATTCCTTGGCGTGGCCGAAATGCTCGTTGATGCGCTCGCCGCCCTTGGTGGCGACGGCGATCAGGATCGGGTCGACCGCGGTGCCGACGCTCTCCCGAACGTCGGCCTGTGCCGCCGCCTTGGAGGCGTGGCGGCCGGCGCGCTCGGCCTCGACATGCTCGCGGTAGCTGCGGCGGGCCTCATCGTCATAATCGATGGCGCCCATCGCCTCGATCTTGTCGGCGGTGAACTCCTCGCCGCGGTCCTCGCCCAGCAGGCCGACGGCGTCGGCGCGGCACTGGCGGCAGTGGCGCATCAACTTGGCGCCGCCCTCGCAGGCGTCCTGCACCACCTTCAGTTCCTGCGCGGTGGGCCCGCGCTGGCCGTTCAGGCCGAAATACGTCCCGTGGGCGGGGTCGGAGATCAGGGGCATGATGTTGTGCAGGAAGGCGCCGCGGCTCTTCACCGCCTTGTTCACCTCCAGCAGGTGTTCGTCGTTGACCCCTGGGATCATGACCGAGTTCACCTTCACCAGGATGCCGCGCGAGGTCAGCATCTCAAGCCCCAGCATCTGCTGTTCATGCAGGATCTTGGCGGCGTCCAGCCCGGTCCAGCGCCTGTGCTTGTGGAAGATCCATGGGTAGATCCGCGCGCCGACCTCCGGATCGACCATGTTGATGGTGATGGTGACGTGGTCGATGTTGTATTGCGCGATGGTGTCCACATGCTCGGGCAGCGCCAACCCGTTGGTGGACAGGCACAGCTTCAGGTCCGGCGCCTTCTTCTGCAGCATTTCGAAGGTGGCGAAGGTGTTCTTGCCGGCGGCCGCCAGACTGTCGCCGGGGCCGGCGATGCCGATCACCGACAATTGCGGGATTTCCTGGGCGACGGCGAGGATCTTCTTGAGCGCCTGATCGGGGGTCAGCTTTTCGGAGACCACGCCCGGCCGGCTCTCGTTCGAGCAATCGTATTTGCGGTTGCAGTAGTTGCACTGGATGTTGCAGGCCGGGGCGACCGCGACATGCATGCGGGCGAAATAGTGATGCGCCTCTTCCGAATAGCAGGGGTGGTTCTTCACCTTCTCCCACACCGCCGGGTCCATGTCGGCCGGACCGTCCGACGATCCGCAGGACGACGACGAACAGCCGGACGCCGCCTCGGGTGCTGCCGGCATCACTGCGGGCGGGGCCAGTTCCCCCAGCCCGAAGATGCTGTCGAGCGAAACCACGTTGCTCATCATCCACTCCTTCCCTGCCGTGCCGGACGACACCGTTGGACGAGGTGGAGAAAAGCAAGTTCGGGGCCAGAGGTGGAAATGCAGGAACTACAAGGGCTTGGCGGGATTTGTCGGCATCGCGGACGCTGTCGTCATTGCGACAATGGCGGGGCCGGCAGGGGGCATTGTCAGGGTGCCGACAAACCGGTCAGGCCAGTTCGCCCCGGAAGGCGACGACATGGTCCTGGCCCTCGTCCAGCGCCTCCGCCCCGAAGCCGATCAGGCCGCTGCCGACCAGCTTGGTCGAATCGCGGCGCAGCACCAGCGGCGGCGATCCGCCGCTGCGGATGAAGGTGCCGTTGGTGGAATGGTCGGTCAGCAGGAAGCTCTCGCGGGTGAAGTCGATCACCGCATGCTGGCGCGAGGTCTGGCGCGAGGCGATGCGCAGGCCGCTGCTGTCCTCCCGCCCGATGGTGACGCGGGGCAACGCGCGGCTCATCGCGATCTCCTGTCCGCGGTAGGACAGATGCAGCGTCACCATGGCATCGCCGGCCTCAGTCACCATGGAGAAGCCGAGCGTGGTGCTTTCGATCGCGTCGTCGGCATCGTCGGCGCTGCGGACCCGGTGGACGCGGATCGGTGCCGTCTTGCCTTTCATGGCGACGTTGTTCAGCGGCTTGGTCCGATCGCGCAGGTCGGGCGACAGGCCGTCCACCAACGCCTGGGTCACCAGGATTTCGCCCTGCCGCGCGATCTGCTGCACCCGCGCGGCGACGTTGCAGGCGTCGCCGTACAGGTCGCCCACCCCTTCGATCACCGCGCCGTGATGGATGCCGATGCGCAGCCGCAGGCCATGCCGGTCCTGTCCGTCGATCATCGCGCAAGCGGCGCTGACACTGTCGTCGCAGGCCGGAAAGGCGGCCAGCAGCCCATCGCCCAGGCTCTTGACGACCCCGCCGCTGTGCTCCTCGACCAGTTGGCGCAGGTGGGCCAGCACCTGCTGCGTCAGCGCCGCGGCGGTGGCGTTGCCGATGCGCTCGTACAACATCGTGCTGTCCGCGATGTCGACGAACATCAGGGCGAGGGGCTTCTCAAGCGAGGGCAAGACGGAAATCCGTTCGATCGGAAAGATGCCATCGAACCGAAGGCGCGGCAGGGTAGCATGAAACCGCGGCGGGGCGCGACGGCAGTGGTCACACCCCGCAGTGTATCGGAGGGGACATCCGTCAGGCGAGCGCCTTAGAACCTCTTGATTTCGATGTTGTACTTGCGGAGCGCGTAGCTGACTTGGCGGGTGGTCATGCCCAGCAGGCGGGCGGCCTTGGCCTGCACCCAGCCGGTGCGTTCCATCGCCCACACCAGGCGGTCGCGCAGGGGGCCCGACTCCGGCTCGTCCAGCGGCAGGTCAGGGGCATCGGCAGGCTGCGGTGCCGGGGCGGAGGGAACAGCGGGGGCGGAAGCTGCCGGCTGGGGAATGGGCAGGGGGGCGATGGCGGTCGGCGGCAGCGGCTTGGACGCGCCGCAGACCGGCGCCGGACCGGCGGAACAGCCCGACGCGCAGGCCGGCCACTGCGTTCCGTTGGGCGCCCCGTTCGCCGGCGCCGGCACGGCCGGCGGCATGCCGGCGTTGGCCGGCGGCTGCGGGCGTCCAAAAGCCGGGTTGGCGCCCGACGGGTTGGTCGGGGTGCCGCTCATCGAAGGGGCCAGCCCGCCGACGGCGGCCCCCATGGTGCGGTACTGGAACAGCACCGAAGAGTTGCAGAGATTCATGCTGCAGGACAGGTCGGGCACCCGGATGGTGCCGTTCCGGCATTGGGTCGCCGCGCGCTCGATGCAGTTTTCCAGCTCGCGCACGTTGCCAGGCCAGGTGCAGCGGTTCAGAACCTCCAGCGCGTCACGGTCGATGTCCAGGGTCAGGCCGTTGTCGCGGGCGAATTTGGCGATGAAATGCTTGGCCAGCATGGCGATGTCGCCGCGCCGTTCGCGCAGCGGCGGCAGGTGGATCGTCACCACGTTGATGCGGAAATACAGATCGGCGCGGAACTTGCCGTGGCCGACCGCCTCCTCCAGGTTCAGGTTGGTGGCGCAGATCAGGCGGACGTCGGTCTTGATCGTCTTCGACCCGCCGACCCGCTCGAACTCCTGCTCTTGCAGCACGCGCAGAAGCTTGGCCTGGAAGTTGGAGGAGATGTCGCCGATCTCGTCCAGGAACAGCGTGCCGCCCGAAGCCAGCTCGAACCGGCCCTTGTGGTCCTTCTGGGCGCCGGTGAAGGACCCCTTCTCGTGGCCGAAAAGCTCCGACTCCAGCAGCGATTCGGGCAGGGCGGCGCAGTTGACGCGGATGAAGGGGGCGTCCTTGCGCGGCGACAGGTTGTGGATGGCCCGCGCGATCAGTTCCTTGCCGGTGCCGCTCTCGCCGCGGATCAGCACGGTGGACTTGAAGGGCGCCACCCGGTGCACCTGGGCCAGCACGTCGACCATGTTGGGGCTGGTGCAGACCACGTCGTTGACCGGCGCCACCACCGGCCGCAGCTCCTTCTGGACGCGGAAGGTCTCGCGCATCATGAAGCGCCGCTCCTCCGCCACCGTGCGGTGCAGGCGCACGGTCTGGCCGATGAGGTTGGCGACCATGGTCAGGAAACGGACGTCGGAGCCGAAATGGCCTTTCGGTCCGTCATCGGAAATGCGGTCGATGGTCAGCACGCCGACGACGGTTCCGGCCGCCTTGATCGGAACCCCGACCAGCGACGCCACCTGTTCGTCAAGGTCGTCGCGCCCGCCGGAGCGGTTGTTGAACAGCGGCTCCTCGGCCAGATTGGGGACGACGGCCGGCATGCCGGTCTTCAGAATGCGGCCGCTGATGCCCTCACCCTGGCCATAGTCGATCTCCTGCGCCGTCGAATCCTTCGGCAGTCCAAGCGCCGCGACCAGGCGCAGCGCATTGTCCTCCCCCTGGAGGTAGACGCGGCCACGGTGCATCTGCAGCTGGTAGGACAAGGCCCGCAGCACTTCGCGCAGGGTCTGTTCCAAATCCAGCGACGACCCGAGGATCTTGCTGACCTCGTAGATCGTCAGCAGCTCGAGGCTGGAAGATGACGCGGACTGGGCAGCACTCGGCATGATCGATCCCCTCGCTCGGCTTGGGACCCGGCCACGCGCCGGACGGAATGATCCGGGCATCGCAATGAATCGGGTCCTGGCGTCAGCGCCTTGATCCGTCCCTCCCGAAAACCGCGGCGACCGTTGGTCCGGCCGCGCTGTTCGTGCCCTGTTTTGTTGGTGCCCGGTTCTCGGTGCCCATTCGGCGGACCGGGCTTGGCTGCGGCCCGTTCGCACGCTGCCAGCCGGTGGAAAGTGTCTGTGACTACTCGCCGAAAGGCAAGACCTTTTGCATAGATTCTGTTGCGTTGCACAATGGGCTTAGCCATTGGTGGCATGACGCTTTCATGTTAATAACTGACCAGTCAGTTATGAAGAGGGCTGCGCCATGCCCGACCGCCTTCCCCGCCCTGAACCGGACGCCCCGCCGCGCTGGCGCCGCCGCAAGGATGACCGCCCTCAGGAGATCGTCGCTGCGGCGATGGATGTCTTCGCCGAACGCGGCTTCGCCGCCGCGAGGCTGGAGGAGGTGGCGGCACGCGCCGGCGTCAGCAAGGGGACGCTCTACCTGTACTTCCCCAGCAAGGACGAGCTGTTCAAGGCGGTGATCCGCGCCGCCATCCTGCCCAATCTGGAGCAGGCCGAAGCCATGGCCGCCACCGCTGTGGGACCATGCTTCCCGGTGCTGGAGCGGCTGCTGCGCATGGTGGCGCATCTGGTCGCGACCACGCGTGCGGCCACCATCCCGCGGCTGGTGATCGCGGAGGCCGGCAATTTCCCGGATCTCGCCGCCTTCTACCACCGCGAGGTGATCCGCCGCGGCTTCGGCATGCTGGCTTCGCTGCTGCAGCGGGGGATCGCGAGCGGGGAGTTCCGTCCGGTGGCCGTCGATCACACCGTCCGCCTGATCGTCGCTCCGCTGCTGATGAGCGCGGTCTGGCGCACCTCCTTCGACGGGCTGGACGGCGAACCGCCGCTGGACGTGCCGGCGCTGGTGGAGACGCACATCGACAGCCTGCGCCGGGTGCTGCTGCGGGATGCGGGGGAGACAACGCCATGAGCGGTATCCTGGCCGGCCTCGTGGATGGACTGGCTGCTTTCGCGCTGGCGCTCGGGATTCCCTTCGGTGCCGACGAGCCGCCGCCGCTCGCCCACGGCTATGCCGAGGGGGAGTATCTGCGCATCGCCGCCCCCAGTGCCGGAACCCTGGAAAGCCTGTCGGTGGTCCGCGGCGCACAGGTGGCGGCAGGGGCGCCTCTGTTCGCCATCGACCGTTCCACGGCCAATGCGGAGCGCGACCGGCTTGCCGCGGTGCTGGCCCAGGCGCGGGCTCAGCGTGCCGACCTCGCCACCGGCAAGCGGCCGCAGGAGGTGGCTGTGCTGACCGCACAAAAGGCACGGGCGGAAGCGGCCCTGCGCTATTCCTCCGCCGAACTGGCCCGCCAGCAGGAACTGGTCGCCCGCAAGGTCACCTCTCCCGACAAGCTCGATCAGGCGCGCGCCGCCTATGACCGCGACCGCGGCCAGTTGGCGGAGGCCGACGCGCAGTTGGCGGTCGCCGCATTGCCCGCCCGGCCCGAGCAATTGCGCGCCGCCGACGAGGCGGTGTCCCAGGCGGAAGCGGCGCTGGCCCAGGCGGAACGGCGGCTGGCCGATCTCGCGCCCGCCGCTCCGGTCGCGGCCCTGGTGGACGACACGCTCTACAACCCGGGCGAATGGGTGCCGGCGGGTTCCCCGGTGGTGTCGCTGCTGCCGCCGGAACGGGTGAAGCTGGTGCTGTTCGTTCCGGAAACCGCCATGGCGGCGGTGGCGCCGGGCACGGTGCTGTCGGTGCGCTGCGACGGCTGCCCGCCCGGCCTTTCGGCGCGGGTCACGCGCATCGCCTCCCAGGCGGAATACACCCCGCCGGTGATCTACAGCGTCGGCAGCCGCGAAAAGCTGGTCTTCCGGGTGGAGGCGGTGCCGGGCCGGCCGCTGAATCCGGGGGTGCCGGTCGATGTATGGCCTGCGGATATCGGGCCTGCGGAGAGGCCGCAATGACGGCGGAGGCCCCACCCGCCATCGACGTGCGCGGGCTGGTGAAGCGGTTCGGCTCCAAGACCGTGGTCGACGATGTGTCGATCCGGGTGGAGACCGGGGAGATCTATGGCTTTCTCGGTCCCAACGGGTCGGGCAAGACCACGACGATCCGCCTGTTGTGCGGGCTGCTGACCGCGGACGCGGGGGAGGGGACCTGCCTCGGCCTCGACATCCGGCGGCAGAGTGCGGAGATCAAGCGGCAGGTCGGCTACATGACCCAGAAGTTCAGCTTCTGGGAGGATCTGAGCATCGCCGAGAATCTGGATTTCGTCGCCCGCATGTACGGCCTGCCCGACCGGCGGCGGCGGGTGGCCGAGGCGCTGGACAGGCTTGGGCTGTCCAACCGCCGCACGCAGTTGGCCGGGGAATTGTCGGGCGGCTGGAAACAGCGCCTCGCGCTGGCCGCCTGCATCCTGCACGAGCCGAAGCTTCTGCTTCTCGACGAACCGACCGCCGGCGTCGATCCCAAGGCGCGTCGGGAGTTCTGGGACGAGATCCACCGGCTGGCCGGCGAAGGGCTGACCGTGCTGGTCAGCACCCACTATATGGATGAGGCGGAGCGTTGCCACCGCATCGCTTACATCGCCTACGGCACGATGATGGCCCACGGCACGGTGGAGCAGGTCATCGCCGATTCGGGCCTGCACACCCGTCTGGTCGCGGGCGAAGGCCTGCACCGCATCGCCGAGACGCTGGACGGTGAGCCGGGGGTGGAGATGGTGGCCGTCTTCGGCAGCCGCCTGCATGTCAGCGGGACCGACGCCGTCGCCCTCGACCGGGCGCTCGCCCCCTGGGCCGAACGGCCGGATCTGCGGATCACCGCGACGGACCCGACGTTGGAAGACGTCTTCATCCACCTGATGAACCGCAGCACCGACAACTTCCGCTGAGAAACTTACTCGGTCTGGGCCGAGGTGACGCCGGTGTTCTTGTTCCACTTCAGCGTCAGCTTGGAGATCTGGCACAGGTTCAGCCCGTCCCAAACCGCCGACTCGCCGTCGTCATAGACGACCTTCATGTCCCACTTGCAGGTCTTCTCGGCCTTGGCGAAAGCGACCTCGAAATACTCGCCGTCGTTCAGGACGTCACGGCCGAGGATGTCTTCGTCCCAGCTGTTGTTGTTGTTCTCGGACACATAGACGTGCTTCAGCGGGTAGCCGGTCTTGTTGACGATCGTGAAGTCCTGCTGGCCGGCGAGTGCCGCGCCGTGCATCAGGAACAGCGAGGACGCAACCAGCAGGGCCTTGGCGGCGATGTTCTTCAAGATGATCTCCGTGGGGAAAACAAGTTTGTGTCGAAGTTTGGGCATTGCAATCGAAGGACGTCAACAGTTGAGTTAATCCGAAAGTTAAGTACGAGACTAAACGACTGTTTATTGCCGTTGCGGGAAAGAAACTGTCGGTGCTCCTTGATTGCATTCCGGTAATGACCGTTAACAACCATTCATTGTTTGCGATAAAAATCTTCAGCGTGTCCGCCGCACCGTCGGGTTGGAAGTGCCATAGGGCAGTTTGCGGGTTGCAAGAGGCCAATGGTCGCAAGCGTTTGGCGCGTCGGGAACTTTGTCGCGGCGCACACGATATGGTACATGATGAAAACCGGCATCGGACGCCGGGCAAGATCATGACCAAGTTCTGGACCGCTGCCGGTCCCGCCGGGGCGGTCCCAATCCAGGGGAAGGAACAACGCATGTCGGGATTCAAGGACGCGCCGCCGGATGACCGGTCGGAGATGACTCCGGAGCAGGAAAGCGCCATCCGCATCGTCGCCAACAACCTGCACCGCCTGAACGACGCCGTCGTCAAGGCGGTCGAGGCCGGCGTGACGGTGGAGCTGATGCGCACCGCCCGTTATCACAACGAAGTCGGCAACTGGGGCGACCAGCTCACCCCGGTGATTCGTCCCGGCAAGTGAGCGCATCCGGCCGGTTTGGCCGGATCCTCGGCGAAAAGGCCCCATCCGTCCAGCGGGTGGCGGCCTTTTTTCGTATGCCGATAAAATTCCACCGATGACGGAAGAAAGGGTGGCCGGCAGCGGCGGCGGGTACAAACTTCCTGGGCATTCCGCTATCGATGCGAGGCCCAGCCATGCCGTCACGCGACCCCGATCGGCGCGCAGCAGCAAGCCGTGAACCCACAAACTCCCCCGACGCCGCGAATGACGCCACCCCGACGCCCGGCGACCTGAACGCGATGTGGAAGCTGCACCGCCTGGAACAGCCGACCTTCGACGACTTCACTCGTGGCCTGTGCCTGGGCCTCGTCTGGTGCATGGCGATGTGGACGCCGATGTTCGTCAGCGCCCTGACCTGATCCCGACAGGCGGCAGCCGCCGGATCGGAGCATCGAACTACACTCCGGCCAGGGCCCTGATGCGCATGGCCAGCTGGTCGGGTGTGAAGGGCTTGGCCAGCACCGATGCCGTGTCCGCCCCCATGGTCGCCAGCGATTCCGGGCTGTAGCCGGATGCCAGCAGGACGCGCAGCTGCGGCCAGCGCTCGCGGATGTGCCGTGCCAGGTCGATGCCGGATACGCCGCGGGGCATGACCACGTCCGATACGACCAGATCGAAGTCGCGGTCGGTTTCCAGCAGTTCCAGGGCCGCCACGCCGTCTTCGGCGGTCTCCACGGTGAAGCCCTCCTGGGTCAGCCCTTCCACCGTCGCCATCAGGACCAGGGGATTGTCCTCCACCACCAGGATGCGCAGCGGGCGGTGATCGGCCGCCGGCGCAGCGGGGGCGGGGGCCGGTTCCGGCACCTTCGCCTCGGTCAGCGGCAGGTCGATGCGGACGCGCGTGCCTTCGCCCGGCCGGCTGTCGATGGTGGCATTGCCGCCGGACTGGCGGGCGAAGCCATAGACCATCGACAGGCCGAGCCCGGTGCCCTTGCCGACGCCCTTGGTGGTGAAGAAGGGATCGAAGGCGCGGGCGATCACCTCCGGCGGCATGCCGGTCCCGGTGTCCGACACCTCGATGCGCACGTTGCGCGGCTCCGGTCCGGGCGACGCGGCTATGCGGATCCGTCCGCCGCCGGGCATGGCGTCGCGGGCGTTCAGAACCAGGTTCAGCACCGCCATTTCCAGCTGGACGGAATCGACGGCGACCGTCATCGGCACGGCCGCGATGTCCCATTCCAGCGCGACGTCGGCCCGGACCGACCGTTCCAGCAGGTCGCCCATCCGGCGCAGGCTGTCGCCCAGATCGACCACGGTCGGATTCACCGCGTCCTGGCGCGAGAAGGACAGCAGTTGGCGGGTCAGCTTCTCCGCCCGTTCCAGCGCGGTGTTGGCGCCCGTCAGGAAACGCTGCCCCTCCGGCGGCAGATGGCGGCCCAGCAGGTGCATGTTGGCCATCGCCGCGGTCAGCAGATTGTTGAAGTCGTGGGCGACCCCGCCGGTCAACTGGCCCAGCGCCTCCATCTTCTGGCTCTGGCGCAGGGCCTCCTCCAGCCTCTCGCGATTGCGCACCTCCTCCGCCCAGCGGCGCACCGCCGCATTCTCGGAGGCGGCACGGCTGTAGGCCAGCCAAGCGATCAGCGCGAGCGCCAGTGTGGCCGGGGCGACGAAGGCGCCGTCCAGCGCCATGTTGCGCCACCAGGACCGGGTGATCTGCGACTGGTCCAGCCCATAGACGACATAGACCGGGAAATCGCCGACACGCTTGTAGGCGAACACGCGGGCCAGGCCTTGCACATGGCTGACGTCGGTGCGGAACAACCCTTCGACCGGATTCTTGCGGATTTCGCCGCGCAGGCCGCGGTCGGGCGGCAGGGTGGGGAGCGCGGCCGGCCCTTGCGGCCCTTCCAGCAGCGGGTAGCGCATCAGGATCACGCCGTCGTCGCGGATCAGCGAGATGGATTCGCCTTCGGTGCCGATGACTTGCCGATAGAAGTTGAAGAAATAATCGGGATCGACGATGGCGGCGATGATCCCGTCAAAGCTGCCGTCGGGACCGCCGGGACCGCTGCGGCGCCGGCTGATGCCGAAGGTGGCCTTGCCGGTGGCTGCATCCGCGATCGGTCCGGCGATGAGCAGGCCGGCGTCGCTCTCCCGTTGTTCCCGGAAATCGGCGCGATCTCCGATGTAGCTGTTGCGCGACGGGAAGACGCGGCTGGAGTTGCGCACGGTACCTGTGGAATCGGTCAGTCCGATGGCACCGACCTGATCCAGCTCCCCCACCATGGTCCGCAGATAGCGATGCAGCGACTCTGATTCGCCGATCTCGCGCCAGCTTCGGCCGTGGACGCGCTCGTCCACCCGATCCAGAACCTGCGCCATGGTGTCGAACACCTTCAGCACATGTTCGTGCAAGATCAGCGCGTTCTTGCGGCTGCTCCGTTCGGCCTCGTCCTGGGTCTCCCCCCGCTCGCGCCATCCGATGCCGGCGAACAGCACAAGCGGCAAGGCCACCGACACCGCCAGCAGGAGGCGAAGCAGCCGCAGGGACCCTCTGCGATCGGTCCGGCTTTCGGGGCTGCGAAAGGGCATTGCCATCCAATGTTGGGAAAAGGAGCGGGACGGCCACGGGGGCGCCGCCTCCGCCACCTTGGACGATGCACTGAAGCCGGGGCAACTCCGACTTCCGGCCTGCCCGGCCTTACGATTCGCAGGTGCAGGCGCGCGGGAACCGCCCCTCGGTCCAGCGGCGACGGCGGATGTCGGCCTCGTCCTCGCCGGAACGCGGCATGTTGCAGACGGCGCCCAGCCGGTCGCGCAGATGGTCGAGATGGGCGTTGGTCAGGATAGCGATGCCGGCGAAGAAGGGTTCCCGACAGCGGGTGGCGACCCGGCTGCAGAAATTCGGCACCCAACGCAGCGGATGGCGGTCGAGGAACCGGACCGCGTCGGCGGCCCGGCCGCGGTCGAGCAGGGAGGCCAGCAACGCCAACTCCACCGCGACATGGTCGTCGGGCAGCCGGTCGAACGGCGCGCGGCGAAGCTCCGTCTCCAGCCCGGTCCGCCAGCGCTGGAGCGAGGCGGCGGCCTCGGCCCGGACCCGCTCGTCCATCCACGGACCCTCGGTCGGATAGGCGCGAACATCGCCGCCGTGGTGGATGGCGGTGAAATCGGCGGCCAGGGGGGCGAGACAGCGGCGGGTGATCCGTTCGGGCAGATCGCTCACCACCTCGTCCACCAGGGCGGCGGCCTGCAGGGCGTCGTCGCGGTCGAGCGCCAGCGGGCCGCGGCCGGCAGGGCTCTGGCGCAGTGCCGCCAACAGGGCCGGCGTCGGTTCCTCCGCATGGAAAAAAGCGAGGCGGCGCAGGGCTTCGGCCGAGTCGCGGAGGCCCGCGTCTTCCAGGGGGGTGGCAGGGAAGTTGGCCGCTCCAAGACGCTCGGCCGTTTCAAGAACCATGCTCTCCACGCTGTTCCTCCCGGCAGTCGGGCCTGACCGGGCGTGTGCCGGAACCGGGCCGCATGGGAACGTTGCACGAATGGGCTTCGTGTCTTGTCGGCTTCTTGGCTTGGTGCCGTCGGCCGCCGACCGGCGGCCCGAACGTTTGCGCGATCTTGTTCGTTGTCTTTACTACCAGTGGGGCGATCCACGGTCAACGCGGCCGATGGGCATGAGCGGGATGGCGGCGGGTATAGACCGGCGGTTGCCTTGCGGCGCGATGTCCGGCCATATCGACGGATCCCAATCCCCGTGCAGGAGCCCGGCCGCCATGCCGCTTCCCCTCATCGAACAGGCCGACGCCGCACCGGAGGTGCGCGCCGTCTACGACGACATCAAGGCGACGCGCAACGTTCCGGACGTGAACAATTTCTGGAAGATGATCGCCCACCATCCGCCGACGCTGGCGCGGACCTGGGACAGCCTGAAGGAGGTGATGGCCCCCGGCGCGCTGGATCCGCTGGTGAAGGAGATGATCTTCGTGGCGGTCAGCGTGACCAACAACTGCCAGTACTGCATCCGCTCGCACGAGGCGGCGGCGCGCCGGCTGGGCATGACCGACGCGCAGTTCGGCGAACTGATGGCGGTGGTGGGAATGGCGAACGAAACCAACCGCCTCGCCGTCGGCTATCAGGTGGAGCTGGACGAGCGGCTGAAGTGAAGCGGTGTCAGGCGGCCCGCTTCCGAGGCTGGGCCGTCTCCTCATCCAGGCACTGCCCGACCTGCTGTTTCGGGCGCCGCTCCAGCCGACGGTGCGGCAAGCCGTTGATCAGGTCGCTGCGGACGGTGAAATGGGCGATGCTGCGCCCGTCGCCCAGCTCTTCGCTGGCGATGCGTTCCACCCGCACCTCCACGTCCCAGCCGATCTTCGCCCAGGCTTCACGGATGCGACGGGCCAGCTCGTGGGCGCCGCGCTCGCTGAAGCTGTCGAGCCGCCCGGCGGACGGGCCGGGATGGAAGCGGGGATAAAGCTGGGGCATGGCCGTTTCTCCTTGGCTGAGGCGGCGCACCGGGCATGTCCGGCGGTCCGTGCAGCGAAGGAATAATCCATTATGGATTATAAGAGCCATTGAATACCGATACCGGATCGGTATAGCCTCAGGGCTCCTGCAGACCGACGACGGTGTGCAGGGTGTCGAGGTCCTCCAGCGGAACGGCGAACTCGCGGTCGGCAGGCTGGTATTCGCGCAGCACGACGGTCTCGGGACCACGGCGCACGAACTCCTTCACCAGCACCGCCTTGTTGCGCTTGACCACCACCACCCCGGCCCCCGGTGCCGGCGGCTTGTGCGGGTTGACGTGCAGCAGCTGAGCCGGCCGAAATCGCGGCATCATCGATTCGCCGACGACATACATGGCATAGGGGTCGCGGGCGTTCTTCAGATAGTCAGGACGGGCGATCCAGTCGATCGGCCCGTCCTCCAGGAACATCTCCTGGTCCACCCCGCCGCGCGCCGCGGCCCGTACCGGCATGGATGCGGTCGCCTGGACCTGCTGCTGAGCTCCGACCGGCGGCGTTCGCAGCAGCGCCGGCATCGCGGGCCGTGCCGGGCGCGCCATCACGGGAGCGGCCGGCAGGTCGAGGCCGAGCAGCACCGCCGGCTCCACGCCCAGCGGCTGGGCGAGCTTGACCGCCCAATCGACGGTCATCTTGCGCTGGCCGGTCTCCAGCTTGTTGATCTGGGGCTGGGAGGTGCCGGCCAACTCGGCCAGCTTCTCCTGGCTCAGCCCGGCGGCCTGCCGCAGTTCGCGCATGGTGGTCATGGGCTGTTCATACCAAAACGGCTTTGGAAAGTCCAACGCCACGGAATAAATCCAGTTGCGCGCAGAACCCAGCCTGGTCTAAACCATTGCGGTATGACGCTCGATGACTGGCTCACCCGGACCGCAACCAAGGAAGAGGCCTTCGCCGCCCTGATCGGGACGAGTCAGGCCACGGTCAACCGCTATCGCCATGGCCGCCGGGTTCCCCGTCCCGCGGTGATGGCGCGCATCGCCGCCGCGACCGGCGGGCAGGTGACGGCGAACGACTTCCACGGGCTGGCGGGGGAGGGCTGAGGGCAAAGCGCGCGCAACAAAAAAGGCCCTCTCCCGGCGGGAAAGGGCCTTTTCCGTGAAGCTGCCGCTCTTTACGAGAACAGGCTCGACACCGACCGCTCTTCGCTGATGCGCATGATCGCTTCGGCGAGCAGGGGGGCGATGGTCAGCTGGCGGATGTTGCGTGACACGCGGACCGCCTCGGTCGCCTGGATGCTGTCGGTGGTGACCAGCTGTTCCAGCGGAGAGACGGCGACGCGGGCGACCGCACCGCCGGACAGGACGCCGTGGGTGCAGAAGGCGTGGACCGACTTGGCACCGGCTTCCATCAGCGCGACGGCGGCGTTGCACAGCGTGCCGCCCGAGTCGACGATGTCGTCCAGCAGGATGCAGCGGCGGCCATTGGCGTCGCCGATGATATTCATCACCTCCGACACGCCGGCGCGCTCACGCCGCTTGTCGATGATGGCCAGATCGGCGTCCAGGCGCTTGGCCAGCGCGCGGGCACGGACCACGCCGCCGACGTCCGGCGACACGATGGTGACCTCGCCGATGTTCTCGAAGGACTGGCGGATGTCCTTCTCGAAGACCGGGGCGGCCATCAGGTTGTCGGTGGGGATGTCGAAGAAGCCCTGGATCTGGCCGGCGTGCAGGTCCATCGTCAGCACGCGGTTGGCGCCGGCCTGGGTGATCAGGTTGGCGACCAGCTTGGCCGAGATCGGCGTGCGCGGGCCGGTCTTGCGATCCTGCCGGGCATAGCCGTAATAGGGGATGACCGCCGTGATGCGCCGGGCCGACCCGCGCCGCAGCGCGTCGATCGTCACCAGCAGTTCCATCAGGTTGTCGTTGGCCGGGAACGAGGTCGACTGGACGACGAACACGTCCTCGCCGCGCACGTTCTCCAGGATCTCGACGAACACCTCCATGTCGGAGAAACGGCGCACGCTCGCTTTCGTCAGCGGCACGCCGAGACAGGTGGAGATCGCCTCGGCCAGCGGACGGTTGCTGTTGCCGGCAAGCACCTTCATCGGGGTCGGCTCTCTTTGCAGGGAAACGGCTCAAGGCACGTTCGCCGCTTGCGCGCCGTCGCCCCTTGAAAACGGGGCGGACCATAACAAAGGGGCGTGCCCATGTAAACGTTCGATGACGGTGGTGTCTTTCCCCATTGGGGAATGCCGCCCTGCGCGGGCGGCATGACCGCGGCACGATTGTCCCCCGTTCGGGTCGGTTCAGTTCTGCAGGACGATGGCCGAAAGGCCTCGGCCATAATCCGGCTCACCCCGAAGGCAGGAGCGGCGGTAGCTGAAAAAGCGGTCCTCCTCCACCACCGTATCGTTGGGGCAGCGCTGGATCACCGTGACGCCCGAGTCGCCCAACCGCCGGGTGACGTAGGCGGCCAGATCGAACAGGAAATGGCCCGGCTTGCGGGCGGGGGCGAAATAGTCGCGGTTGCGCGGGTCCTCCTCCTCGAACGGGGCGGGGAATTCCGGCCCCACCTCGTAGGAGCGCTGGGCGATGCAGGGACCGATGCAGGCAACGATCCGGTTCGGCTTGGCGCCCAACTCCACCATGCGGGCGACGGTCGCCTCGATCACCCCGGCCCGGGCGCCCTTCCAGCCGGCATGGGCGGCGCCGATCACGCGGGCCTTGCTGTCGGCGAACAGCACGGGCGCGCAGTCGGCGGTCAGGATGCCCAGCGCGATCCCCGGACTCCGGGTCGCCATGGCGTCGGCCTTGGGCGCCGTCTCCGGCGTCCAAGGTTCGTCCACCACGACGCAGGTCGGGCTGTGGACCTGATGGCAGGTGACGAGGTTTTCAGGCGCCACCTCCATCCGCGCCGCGGCGCGGGCGCGATTCTCGTGCACCGCGGCCGGTGAGTCGTTGGACCCCAGCCCGCAATTCAGCGAGGCGTACAGCCCGGTGGACACCCCGCCGGTGCGGGTGAAAAAGGCGTGGCGGATATGGGTAATGTCGTTCAGCGCGCCGAGTGTGATCACGAACGCCGTCCTTCCCTGTTCTGTGGCTCCCGCTTGCCCAACAGGGCAGGGGGCCGCGATGCACGGTCCGCCCGGTTTGTCTTGATGGCGGGTTTGGTGCTCTTGTCTCTAACCGGTTGTCTGCGCTTGGCCGTCAGAAGCCGGCCGGCGGGGTGTCGTCGGCGAAGGCTCCGGGCGTGGCCAGCGCGACCAGCTTGAACAGCCTGCCCATTTGCGCAGGATCGATCAAGCGGTCCATCGCACTTTGGATATCCCTGGCCTGGGCCGGGGTAGCCTTTGTCATCAGGGAGGATGCCCGTTGGTGGATGCCCAGGCGGGTCAGCCATTCGCCCTGCTCGACCGGGCCGAATGACTGGGCTCCGCCCTCCCGCGCCGCGGCGGCGATGCCGGCGAAATCGACATGCGCCGTCAGGTCGGCCTCGCCCGGCGCCTCCAGCACCGGGGCAAAGGCGTGGCGGCGCAGCGCCTGCAGCGTATCGCCCACCGCCGGCCCCTGGGCATAGCCATAGTCGATCGCCAGGGCGGCACCGGGAGCGGCGGCCAGCCGGGTGCCGATCAGCCGCGCCACCGCCTGCGAGGCGGGAGAGACCTCGACCACGCTGCCGTCGGGCGCGTCGCGGAGCGCATCGGGCACCAGCCGGCTGCCGGAACTGCCGAAGGCCTCCAGAACGAAGCGGAAGCGCGGATCGGACTCGGTGCTGTCCGGCGCCAAATCCACCAACCGCTCGAACCAGCCATGGCTCGTCTTCTGCACCTGACGGATGGGCAGGGCGTCGAAGAATTCATTGGCGATCAGAATGGTCGGGCCGTCCGGCACATCCTCCAGCCGGTCGTGCCACTGGACGGCATCGCCCAGAACGGGCTGCAGCGTCCGGCGCTGGCGCTCGCGCAGGACCGGGCTGGTCTCCACCAGATGGACGATGGCGTTGTCGCGGAACAGCGGCAGCACGGCCGCCGCCCGCAGAATATCGGCCATCAGCGTGCCGCGGCCGGGGCCGAGTTCCACCAGATGGAAGGGGCCGGGGCCGCCCAGCCGTGCCCAGCTGTCGACGCACCACAGCCCGACCAGCTCGCCGAACATCTGGCTGATTTCCGGCGCGGTGGTGAAATCGCCGCCGCTGCCGAACGGGTCCTGGCGGATGTAATAGCCCAGTCGCGGGTGGCCCAGCGCTTCCGCCATGAAGGCGCCGACGCTGATCGGGCCGTCCATCAGGATGCGGCGGCCCAGCAGATGGGCCAGCGTCTCCGTTTCGGCGCTTTCGTCCCCCGCCATGGCGTCAGGCCGGGATGGCGTGGCGCCGGCCGCGCAGGACCAGCCACAGGCCGACCGCGACCATCGGCAGCGACAGCAGCTGTCCCATCGTGGCGCCGGCGAACAGGAAGCCCAGCTGCGGGTCGGGCTCGCGGAAGAACTCCACGATGATGCGCGACAGGCCATAGCCGATCAGGAACAGCCCGCCGACTGTGCCCGGCCGGTGGCGCAGCGCCGGGCTGCGGATGGCGATCGCCAGCAGCACGAACAGCACCGCTCCTTCCAGTGCCGCTTCGTAAAGCTGGCTGGGGTGGCGCGGCACCTGGAGCGGATCGCGCGGGAACACCATGGCATAGGCAAAGTCGGGCGCCGCCCGGCCATAGAGCTCGCCATTGATGAAGTTGGCGATGCGGCCGAAGAACAGTCCGATCGGCGTGCAGGCGGCGATGATGTCGCCGAAGACGAAGGGCGAGATGCCGCGGCGCCAGCAGAACAGCCCGATGGCCATCAGCACGCCGACCATGCCGCCATGGAAGGACATGCCGCCGTGCCACACCTGCAGCGCGTCCAGCGGGTTTTCCAGATAATAGGGCAGGTTGTAGAACAGCACATAGCCCAGCCGCCCGCCCAGGATGGTGCCGATCACCGCCCAGGTCAGGAAGTCGTCGAACTCCTCCGGCTTCGGCCGCCGGTCGGGGTCGAGCCGCGCCAGTCCCAGGCAATAGCGCCAGCCCAGCACGAAGCCCGCCAGATAGGCCAGCGCGTACCAGCGGACGACGACGGGGCCGACGGCGAAGGCGACCGGATCGATGGTGGGAAAGGCGACGACAGGCAGGGCGGCGAACATGGGGGCTCCGGTCAGCGATACGGGTCGGGCTGCGACAGGAAATCCTGCACATAGCGCCGGACACCCTCTTCCAACTCGGTAAAGGGCTGGTCGAACCCGGCGGCGCGCAGGCGATCCGTCGTCGCCTGCGTGAAATATTGGTATTTGCCGCGCAGATGCTCGGGCATGTCGAAGTACTCAATCCGGGGAGGCAGCCCCAGCGCGGCGAAGGTCGCCAGCGCCAGATCCTTGAAGCTGCGCGCCTTGCCGGTGCCGACGTTGAACAGGCCGCTGACCTCGGGATGGTCGTACAGCCACAGCATCACCGCGACGCAATCGTCGACATGGATGAAGTCGCGCAGCTGGCCGCCATCCTCGAAGCCGTCCTTGTGCGACTTGAACAGGCGCGCCGGCTGGCCGGCCGTCAGCTGCGGATGCAGCTTGGCGACCACGCTCATCATGTCGCCCTTGTGGGCCTCGTTGGGGCCGTAGACGTTGAAGAACTTCAGCCCGGCCCATTGCGGCGGCACGAGGTCGCCGGTGGCGACGGCACGGGCGATGCGGCGGTCGACCAGATGCTTGGACCAGCCATAGGCGTTCAGCGGCCGCAGCCGCGCCAGCCCCTCGCAGGACCCGTTATCGTCGAAACCCGCCGACCCGTCGCCATAGGTGGCGGCGGAGGAGGCGTAGATCAGCCGGCAGCCGCGCCACGAACACCAGCGCCAAAGGTCGAGCGTCAGCGCGACGTTGTTGGCGACGATCTTGTCGACGTCCCGCTCGGTGGTGGCGGAGACGGCGCCGAGATGGAAGACGGTGTCGATTTCGGCCGCATGCTGGTCGAGGAAGGCCAGCGTCTGGTCGGGCGGCACCAGCGTCGCGACCTCGCGCTTGGCGAGGTTCTGCCACTTTTCGCCGTCGCGGAAGCGGTCGACGACCGCCACGTCGGTGATGCCGCGGGCAGCCAATGCCGCGACAAGGTTGGACCCGATGAAGCCGGCCCCGCCGGTGACCACGATCATAGCGCTGTCCGCTGTTGCTCGACGCGTTTCGTGGGGACTTATAGGCGGGTGGAGCGGTGGGGGCAAGGTGGTGCCCCCTCCCTCCCGCTCTTGCGAGCGGGTCCCTCCCTCCCCCGCTCTCAGCGGACCTTCGGTCCGCCTGTCGCGTCAGCACAAAGCGGAGCTTTGTGCGAGAGCTATGCGGGAGAGGGTAGGTTAGCGGTTGCGGCGGCAGTTCCCTCTCCCACCGAAGGTGGGGGAGGGTTAGGGAGGGGGCCGCAGCCCCGAACCTAAGTACCGAACCTTACCGCGCCGCCCGATTGGCTGCGCTCACCAGCGCCCGCAAGCTGGCGGTCACGATGTCCGCGTCGATGCCCACGCCGAACAGCGTCTTGTCGCCGGTCTTCACCTCGACATAGGCGCAGGCCTGGGCGTCCTCGCCGGAGCCGATGGCGTGCTCGCGGTAGTCGACCACATGCAGGTCGGTGCCGCAGCCCTGGCGCAGGGCGTCCAGGAAGGCGTCGATCGGGCCGTTGCCCTTGCCCTTGGTGGTGATGATCTCGCCGTTGCGGCGCATCACCACACTCATGGCGCGGGCGCCGGAGTTCGGGCCGCGCGGCTCGGTCGAATGCTCGACCAGTTCCAGCGGCTTGTCGGCGTCCAGATACTCGGCCTGGAAGGCGGCGTGGATGTCGGCGGGCGACAGCTCCTTGCCGCTCTCGTCGGCGACGCGCTGCACGACCTTGGAGAACTCGATCTGCAGGCGGCGCGGGATCTGCAGGCCGTAGTCCTTCTCCAGCACATAGGCGATGCCGCCCTTGCCGGACTGGCTGTTGATGCGGATCACCGCCTCATAGCTGCGGCCCAGATCCTGCGGGTCGATGGGCAGGTACGGGACCTCCCACTTGCCGGTGTTGGACTTGGTCAGCGCCTTCAGCCCCTTGTTGATGGCGTCCTGGTGCGAGCCCGAGAAGGCGGTGAACACCAGCTCGCCGGCATAGGGATGACGCGGATGCACCGGCAGCTGCGTGCAGTATTCGGAAATGCGGACGATCTCGTTGATGTCGTCGATGTTCAGCTCCGGATCGACGCCCTGGGTGAACATGTTCAGCGCCAGCGTGACGACGTCGACGTTGCCGGTGCGCTCGCCGTTGCCGAACAGGGTGCCCTCGACGCGGTCGGCGCCGGCCAGCAGCCCCATCTCCGCCGCGGCGACGCCGGTGCCGCGGTCGTTGTGCGGGTGCAGCGAGATGATCGCCGATTCGCGGTTCTTCAGGGTGCGGCAGAACCACTCGATCTGGTCGGCATGCACGTTGGGCATCGACATCTCGACCGTGGCCGGCAGGTTCAGGATGACCTTGTTGTCGGGCGTGGCCCCCCAGGTCTCCATCACCGCCTCGCAGATCTCCACCGCGAAGTCCAGTTCGGTGCCGGTGAAGCTTTCCGGAGAATATTGCAGGATGATTTCGGTCTCCGGCGTCTCGGCGGCCAGCTGCTTGACCAGCTTGGTGCCGGCGACGGCGATGTCGATGATGCCCTGGCGGTCCAGCCCGAACACGACGCGGCGCTGCAACTCCGAGGTGGAGTTGTACAGGTGGACGACGGCGCGCTTGGCGCCCTTGATGCCATCGAAGGTGCGGCGGATCAGTTCCTCACGCGACTGGGTCAGCACCTGGATGGTGACGCCGTCGGGGATCTTGCCCTCGTCGATCACCTCGCGGCAGAAGTCGAAATCGGTCTGCGACGCGGCGGGGAAACCGACCTCGATCTCCTTGAAGCCCATGCGCAGCAGCAGGTCGAACATCGCGCGCTTGCGGTCCGGCCCCATCGGTTCGATCAGCGCCTGGTTGCCGTCGCGCAGATCGACCGAGCACCACATCGGCGCCTTGTCCAGGGTGCGCGACGGCCATTGGCGGTCGGTCAGCTTCACCTGGGGGAAGGGGGCGTATTTGGACGGGGACTTCGGCAGGGTCGGGATGCCAGCGTTCGTTTGGGTCGCGGTGCTGGTTTGGGTCGCGGTGCTCATGGCGTCGTTCGGCTCCACTGGCGGCCCCGGAGCCCGGTTTTCAATGCGGGCAGGGGCGGCGGATCGGAATTTGAAAGGCGGAGGGACCGGCGAGGGGTACGGCCGCAGAGCCGCCGGACGTGGCTCAGCGACCGTCGGTAAGTCGCAGTCCCGGCCCCGGCCGGGCGACGCCGATACCGGCGCCTTTGCAAACATCGCTCATGGAACTGACACTTCGACCGATGGAAATGGTGTTCGAACGCGACAAACCCGGACGCTTAAAGCGCCGGGCCGAGAAGTCGAAGAAGAGCGTTCTTGCGGTCGATGCAGGTCATAGGCCGCACTCTGCGCAGGTGCGGCAACGCTGTCAAGCCCGGATTGGCGGAAAACGGACTGCGGGAGACGCAAACCATAGCGCCGCTCAGCCCCAGATCAGGTGATACAGGGTCGGCAGCAGCAACGCCGTCGCCAAGCCGTTCAGCCCCATGCCCAGCCCGGCGAAGGCGCCCGCCACCTCGTTGACCTGCAGGGCGCGCGCCGTGCCGATGCCATGCGCCGCCACGCCCATGCCGAAGCCGCGGGCGCGCCAGTCCTTCACCCGCACGAGGTTCAGCACCCAGGTGCCGAGGCTGGCGGCCACGATGCCGGTGATGATGACGAACACGGCGGTCAGCGACGGCAGCCCGCCGATCTGCTCCGACACGCCCATGGCGATGGGCGAGGTGACGGATTTGGGCGCCATCGACAGGATCGTCACCGCCGATCCGCCGAAGGCCCAGACCAGAGCCACCGCGCTCAGCGCCGAAGCCGTCGATCCAACCAGCAGCGCCACCACCAGCGCGAGGGCCGAGCGGCGGACCTCCTGGAATTGGTTGTAGAGCGGAACGGCCAGCGCCACGGTGGCCGGACCCAGCAGGAAATGGACGAACTGCGCACCGTCGAAATAGGTGCGGTAATCGATGCCCGACAGGCTCAGAACGCCGGCGATCAGGACGACCGCGATCAGCACCGGGTTCAGCACCGGGCGCCGGCCCAGCTTTTCGAACAGCCACAACCCGCATTGGTAGGCGACCAGGGTCAGGGTCAGCCCGGCCAGCGGGTTCGCCGACAGATAGACCCAGATCTGGTGAAGGTCGTCGCTCATGCCCGGTCCCCTTCCGCCGATTTTCCGGCCAGCGGTTTCCCTGCCGCCGGTTCTTCCTCCAGCCGCGGGTCGATGCGGCTCAGCAGGAAGGCCATCAGCTTCGCCGTCACGGCGATGCCGAACAGCGTGCTGCCGAACAGCGCAATGATGATCGGCAGCGCTTCCGTCTCCAGGCGGGTGACATGGACCATCACGCCCACCCCGGCCGGCACGAACAGCAGGGACAGGTGCCGCAGCAGCCCGCCGGCCGTTTCCTGCACCGCTGCGGGAACCCCGCCGCGCAGCAGCAGGCCGGCGAACAGCAGGAGCATGCCCAGCACGGGGCCGGGGACCGGCAGGTGCAGCAGGCGGGCGGCCAGCTCGCCCGCCAGTTGGCAGAGCAGCAGAAGCGTCAGGGTTCCGAGCATCGCGGACTCCGGAAGAAGGGGCGCTGTCCGTCCTTCTACCGCAGTGGCGAAGCCGGGGGGCTGCATTCCGCGAATGCGAGCGTCGCGAATCGGCGATGTGGGCTTCGAAGGGTGCTTACTGCAGCTTGCTGCGCGCGTGGTGGCCGCGGCGGACGATGGATCGCGCTTCCACCGTCACTTCCTTCTTGCCGAACAGGCGCAGGAAGATGGCGTTGACGGTGGCGTGGGCGCTGACCGTCAGGGTGCCGGCCGCCGCGTCCTCCGCGATCGTCAGGGGAGACAGGTCCGATCCCAGGAAGCCCCTGGGGAAGGCCTTGTCGAAGAAGCTGCGGATGTGTCCGTCACGCTGCGAGTCGAACATCACCCGCCCGCCGGCCAGTGCCGCGGCATCGACCGCCTGCGCCAGCCGCGCCTCCACCGCATAGCTGCGAAGAGCATCGACGGTACAGCCGGCCCCGAGCACGGTCGGAATGGCAAGGACCAGAGCCACCACCAACAGCAGGTGGCGACCTGTCCGCCGGTCTTCGTGCCCGCCATAGGGCAGGGGACGATAGACCAAAGTCATTGCCGGCCTCCCAAGGAATTGCCTATGCGGAAAGGAGTGTTGTCGCTGGATGACCTACTCTTAGCATCATCCGGCAAGCAGGCAAACCAGGAAATGCAACAGAGCGATAGCAAAAGATCGGTTGGAAGTTGCTATGTATTTTACGCAAAGGCGGTAATCCGAGTT
>NZ_DASPIS010000050.1:0-31906 GCF_035628975.1 Azospirillum sp.
CGCCATCCAGCATCTGGCCGGCATGAAGGACAGCAAGGTGATCGTCGCCATCAACAAGGACGAGGAGGCGCCGATCTTCCAGGTCGCCGACTACGGCCTCGTCGCCGACCTGTTCAAGGCCTTGCCGGAACTGCAGCAGGCGCTGTGACCTCCACCCTCTCCCGCCTCCGCAGCGGGAGAGGGCAATCCTGCTTGCCGCGGCGTGCCGGCTGTTCTATCGCTGGCGGCACAACAACCCGACAGCGGCAGGACGCCATGAGCATCGACGGCATCACCGGACTGGACCATCTGGTCATCGCAACCCGCGACCTCGACGCCGCGCGCGATGCGTACAGCCGGCTCGGCTTCACGGTGACGCCGCGCGGGCACCACACGCAGCTGAAATCCGCCAACCACACCATCCTGTTCCCGACCGGCACCTATCTGGAACTTCTGGGCATTGAGGAACAGCGTCCCGCCAACGCCCATTACGCCGCCTTCCTGCGCCAGCGCGAGGGCATCGCCGCCATTGCGCTGAAGACTCCGGATGCCCGCGCCGCCGCCGGACCGCTGGCCGCTGCCGGCTTCCCCGCACCGGAGTCCGTCGATTTCAGCCGGCCCGTGGAGCTGCCGGAGTGCACGCGCGACGCCAGCTTCACCATCACCCAGATCGATCCCGCAGCCACGCCGGCCGGCCGTGTCTTCCTGTGCCAGCATCACACGCCGGACCTCGTCTGGCGCTCCGACCAGCTTGAGCATGCCAACAGCGCCATCGGACTGGAAGCGCTGGTCATCGCCGCCGCCGATCCCGACGCGGTGGCCACGACCTATGCCAGGCTGCTGGGGGGCACCGTCACCGACCGCGGGGCGGCCCGCGTGGTGGAACCCGGCCAACCCGGCGACGGGCAGGTCCCGGTGATGGTCGCCACGCCGGACCGGCTGCATTGGGCCTGGACGGCCGATCCGGCCTTCGCCACTCCCCTTCCCTTCTTCGCCGGATTCGTCGTGCGCGTCGCCGACCCGGTCAAAGCCCAGCAGGCCTTGCAGAAGAGCAAGGTGCCGACCGTGGTTGGCGGTGGCGTGATGCGGGTGAACTCGCCCGGCGCCTGCGGTGCGATGATCGCGTTCGCGCAGGATTTCGACCTCGACGCCCTGATTCCCTGAGTTCCCGAACCTGGGGTCGCCCCATCCGGTCCATATCGATACCGATATCGGCTAGCGACAATTCGCGTCGAATTGGTCATAGGACTGGCAAAATTGCTTGTGTAGTGTCCGGCGACAGTGGCGCCCACGGACGGGCGCCGGCTGTGGAGATGGACATGATGGCAGGGGGCGGGACCAGGGATGCGGCGGGGGCTCCGGGGGCGGAGAACCACCCGATGCCGAATCCTCTGTTCAACGTCCTGCCCGTTCCCGCCCTGATGCGCGGCGACGATGGCCAGCTGCGCGGCAACCGCTGTTTCCTTGCCCGCTACGGCAGCGCGGACGCCATGCCGGCCGATCTGGCCGATGCCCGCCCCGGTACTGTGCAGGAGGTTTCCACCGGCACCGGTACGGGCGAGCCGCGCGACCTGCTGATCCGCGTCGGCGGCCCTCCCTGGATCGCGACGGTGGAGGACGTTACCGACCAGCGCCGTACCGCCCGCAGCCTGGATTTGGCGACCGAAAAGCTCGAAGAGGCGTATCACACCGCCAAACTCGGCTATTGGGAATACGGCATCCGATCGGGCGAGCTGATGCTGACCGACGCCGCCCTTGCCGTTCTGGGTCATGGCCGCGACCGCTTCGACCAAGGCTTCGATGCCCTGCTGGGAATCCTGCATCCGGACGACCGGCCACGCTTCGGCAACATGCTGGAAAGCGTCGTCGACAACCCCAAGCGGGTCTATGTCGAGTATCGCGTCCATGACGGCGACGGGCGGGTCCGCTACGTCTCCTCCTCCTGCGCGCCGCGGCTGGATACGGATGGGCGGCTGACCCACGTCTTCGGCGTGATGATGGACAGCACCGAACGGGCCGAGGCGGCGGCACAGCTGGAGGCCGCGAAACAGCGGCTGGAGGAGGCATACCGCACCGGCCATCTCGGCTACTGGGAGTACGGCATTCACAGCGGCACGCTGGTCTGGAACCGCGAGGCCTTCGGCATCTATGGCCAGGATCCGGAACGGTTCGAGCCGACCTTCGACGGCCTGCTGGACATCCTCCACCCCGACGACCGCCTGTCCTTCGGCAACATGCTGGAGAGCGTGATCGGCAACTCCAAGCGCGTCTATGTCGAATACCGCGTGATCGATCCTGCGGGGGAGGTTCGCTACGTCTCCTCCTCCTGTGCGCCCCGCTTCGACCTGGATGGACGTCTGACCCACCTGTTCGGCGTGATGCTCGACACCACGGAACGGGCACGCGCCGCGGATGCGCTGCGCGCCGCCAAGGACCGGGTGGAACAGGCTTATCGTGACTTGCAGGACGCCCAGGACAGCCTGGTGCAGACCGAGAAGATGGCCTCGCTCGGCCAGCTGGTCGCCGGGGTGGCGCATGAGGTGAATGGGCCGGTCGGCGTGGCGCTGACCACCGCCTCGCACCTGCTGAGCCGGGCGGAGGACGTGAAACGCCAGTTCGCCGCCAACGCGCTGACCCGCTCGGCCCTGGCCGGATTCCTGGAAGTGGCGCAGGAGGCGGGGCAATTGCTGGTCGGCAACACCGAGCGGATCGCATCGCTGGTCCATATGTTCAAGCAGGTGGCCGCCGACCAGACCGGCGACGAGCGCCGCACCTTCTACCTGCGCGAATACACCGAGGATGTGCTGCTGAGCCTGCACACGCAGATCGGTTCGTCCGGCCACCGGGTGGAGCTGATCTGTCCCGAAGCTCTGCAGTTGGAAAGCTTCCCAGGCGCCTTCGCCCGCGTGCTGACCCATCTGGTGCGCAACGCGCTGATGCACGCCTTCCGCCCGGAGCAGAGCGGCCGAATCGTCATCGACATCCACGCTGACGACGGCGACGACTGGATCGAAGTGGTGCACAGCGACGACGGACAGGGCATCCTCGAGGCCGACCTGCCGCGGATCTTCGACCCCTTCTTCACCACCGCGCGCCATGCCGGCTGCGTCGGGCTGGCCTGCATATCGCCTACAATCTGGCGACCCAGACGCTGGGCGGTCAGCTGAGCGCCGGGAACACGGCCAATGGGGGCGCCGTCTTCATCCTGCGGGTGCCGCGGCGGGCGCCGGACCTCGTTTGAGAGGTCAAGCTTCGCCTACGCCACCGTCTGACGTTCGCGCAGCAGCGGCTCCAGCGCCTCGGCGACGGCGCGGCGCAGGTCGGCGGCGATCACCGGCTTGTGCATGACGCGGAAATTGCCGGCCTCCGCCTCCTGGGCGCGGGCGGGCGCGGTATCGCCGGTGACCAGGATGCCCGGCAGGATGCGGCCGAGGGCAAGCCGCACCTCGCGGATCGCTTCGGTCCCGGTGCGGCCGTCGCGCAGGCGGTAATCGGCGACGATCAGGTCGGGGGGCGGTCCGCGATGGGCGAGATCCAGAGCTTCGGCGCAGGATTCGGCCGCCAGCACCGTGTAGCCCCATTCGGCCAGCATGGCGCGCAACCCCTCGCGCACGATTCCGTCATCCTCGATCACCAGCACCGTGGTCGCAAAGGCCGGACGCGGCGCCGAAGCCGGGGAGAGCGCCTTGGCGGGGAGCGGCGCGGCCAGCGGCACTTCGACCGAGAAGACGGAGCCCTGGCCGGGCATGGAGCGGACCGTCACCGAATGGCCGAGCATGACCGACAGCCGCCGCACCACCGCCAGCCCGAGGCCGAGACCCTGGTCGCGGTTGCGGCTGGCATTGCCGACCTGCACGAACTCCTGGAAGATGTCGTCCTGTTGGTCGACCGGGATGCCGATGCCGGTGTCCCACACCTCGATCCGCAAGTTCCCGCCGCGGCGGCGGCAGCCGATCAGGATGCGCCCCCTGTCGGTGTAGCGCAGCGCGTTCTCCACCAAATTCTGCAGGATGCGCCCCAGCAGCATCGGGTCGCTGCGCACATGGGCGCGGCAGGGCACGATGTGCAGGATCAATCCCTTCTGGACGGCGACGGACCGGCTGTTGGCGGCCACACGGTCCATCACCTCGGACAGGGCGAACACCTCCACCTCCGGCACCACGGCGCCGGCCTCCAGCCGGGAAACGTCGAGCAGACCGTCCAGCAGCATCTTCAGCGCGCCGAGCGCCCGCTCCATGGTGCCCAGAACGTTGCGCGTCATCCCATCGGTGACGCGGCCGGACAGCACCTCCATCAGCAGCATCAGCGACTGAACGGGCTGGCGCAGGTCGTGGCTGGCGGCGGCGAGGAATTTCGACTTGGCGACATTGGCGCGATCGGCCTCCCGACGGGCATCGGCCATCGCCGCCTGGGCGCGCTTGTGCTCGGTGATGTCGCGGACGGTCGCGATCAGGCTGACCAGCCGGTTGTCGTGGTCGCGCACCGGCGAGGCGCTCAGTTCCAGACAGCGGGGATCCTCCGGACCATCGCCTGCCCGCGCCAGTTCCACCCGCGCGTCGCGGCCGACGACGATGGCGTCGCGCAACGGCTGCAGAGCCGCCCGGTCGTTCGTGGCCCGCTCCAGCGCCGTGAGGGCGCCGCTGCCCATCAGGCCCGACATCGGCGTGCCAAGCAGCTTTTCCAGCGCCGGGTTGACATAGACGATCGGCATACCGGGCTGGGTCGCGTCGGCGATCATGATGCCGTCGTTGCTCCAGGCCAGCGCACGGTTGCGGACGCGCAGGGCCCGGTCGGTGTGGCGCCGCCATTGCAGTTCGACGATGAAGGCGATGATGAACAGCAGGATCACCACCGTGGTGGCGACCGCCCAGCCGATATAAAGGCGGGCATTGTCACGCCAGGGACCGAAAACCGTTTCCACCGATTCGCCGACGATCGCGATGACCGGATAGTCCGGGGCCGACCGGAAGGCCAGGATGCGCTCCACCCCGTCGACGGGGCTGACCATGCGAAGGTGGCCGATGGGGTTCTGTTTCACCGCCTGCCAGAGTTCGGAGTTGGCGGTGCCGCGGCCGGACATGGAATTGGAACTGACATTGCGGGCGATGATGACGCCGTCCGTGCGCAGCAGCGCCGCCGCGCCATCAGGGGGAAGCCCCAGCACCCGATAGTAGCGGACGAAGGATTCGACCGGAATGTCGGCCACCGCAATGCCGGCGAAGGTGCCGTCGCCATTCTCCAGCCGGCGCGAAACGGGGATCAGGACATCCTGCGTCTCCGACGACGCATAGGGAATGCCGATCACCAGCCCGCGCGGCGCGCTGTCGCGGGCGATGCGGAATTCGTCACGGTCGGCGACGCTGCCCTGGAAGGTCGCCCGTCCGCCGCCCATGGTCAGCAACCCGGCCGAATCATAGACGCGCACACCCACCACCAGCCCTTCCTCGAAGGCGCGGCGGGTGTCCAGGCGCATGGCCCGGTTGCGTTCCGTATTGGCGATCAGATCCAGCAGAAGGTCGTCGACCCGGCGGAAGGTGGAGATCGCGTGCTCCTCCACCAGCCGGGCGACGACGGCGGTCTTTTCATGGACCGTCAGGTCCAGCAGCCGCTCCTCCCGCTCCAGCCGGTCGAGCAGAATCCACCACAGGGCGGCGATCGCCAGCACGACCGCCAAGGCGGGCAGGACCAATCGCCCGCCGAAACCGGAGAAAAGCCAGAGCGCCCGCTTCACGTATACCCCGAACGCAGTGGATCGTCCGCCGGCCGCGTCCATCGGCGAAAGGCGGACGGCGGCGGCAGGCGGACGCAAGCATGCCGCAACGCAGGTGTGGACGCAACGGCGTTACCGGGAAGGTGGCAGCGCAACGAAGTTGCTCCACCCATGCGACCCGGTCGTGACGACGGCTCACCTCGAACGCTCCGGCTATGCACCCCAGCGCACCGGCCCGTCGGCCACCCCGCCGAAATGCCGGCTTTGCGGCGCTCCGGCCGACCGCTATACCGCTTGAATGAGCTTTGCCCGTGCTATCGCCACCGTCGGCGGACTGACCCTGCTGAGCCGGCTGGCCGGCTTCGCACGCGACATTTTGACCGCTGCCGTCCTGGGCGCCGGCCCGGTGGCCGACGCCTTCTTCGTCGCGCTGAAACTGCCCAACCTGTTCCGCCGCCTGTTCGCGGAAGGCGCCTTCGGCGTCGCCTTCATCCCGCTGTTCGCCGCGGAACTGCAGACCCGCGGCCGGGCCGCCGCCGTGCGCTTCGCGGAAGAATCGCTGGCGATGCTGCTGGCGGTGCTGCTGCCGTTCACCCTGGCGGCCGTCGTCGCGATGCCCTGGCTGATGCATGGCCTAGCCCCCGGCTTCTCCGACGAGCCCGCCAAGTTCGCCCTGGCGGTGGACATGGCGCGGCTGACCTTTCCCTATCTGGCGCTGATCTCGCTGGTGGCGCTGCTGGGCGGAGTGCTGAACGCGCTGGACCGCTTCGGTCCCTTCGCCGCCGCACCCATCGCCTTCAACCTGACCCTGGTCGCGGCCCTGCTGGTCGCCCCGCAACTGGGGCTGGAGCCGGGCATTGCCATGGCAGGGGCGGTCACCCTGTCCGGAGCGGTGCAGATCGGATGGATGGCCTGGGCCTGCCGCAATGCCGACGTGACGCTTCACCTGCGGCGGCCCCGGATGACCGACGGCATGCGGCGGCTGTTCAGGTTGATCGGGCCGGGGGCCATCGGGGCCGGCGTCATGCAGATCAACCTGTTCCTGAACATCGTGCTCGCCTCGCTGCTGCCCTCGGGCGCCGTGTCGTTCCTTTACTATGCCGACCGGCTGAACCAGATGCCGCTGGGCGTCATCGGCATCGCCATCGGCACCGCCCTTCTCCCGGTGCTGGCACGCCATGTCGCGGCCGGGGACGAGCGGATGGTCCGCCACTACCTGAGCCGCGCGCTGGAATTCAGCCTGCTGCTCGGCCTTCCCGCCGCGGTCGCGCTCGGCGTGGCGGGGGCGCCGATGGTGTCCGTCCTGTTCCAGCGCGGCGCCTTCGGCCCGGACGAGGCCCAGGCCACCGCCATGGCGCTCGCCGCCTATGCCATCGGCATCCCGGCCTATGTGATCGTCAAGTCGCTGAACGCCGCCTTCTTCGCCCGCCACGACACGGTGACGCCGGTGCGCGTCGCGATCATCGTGACCGTTGCGACCGCCCTGTTGGCACTGCTGCTGATGCCGTGGCTGGGCCATGTCGGCATCGCGCTGTCCACCGGGCTGACGGCCTGGCTGGATGTCGGGTTGCTGGTGGTGGCGATGCGCAAGGGCGGTCTGTTCGACCTGGACGCCCGGCTGAAACGCCGCGCCCCCCGCATCGCCGCGGCGGCGGCCGGGATGGGGGCGGTGCTGGCGCTGGGCGGCGGGCTGCTGGCGCCGTGGCTGGAGGCGCCGTCCACGGCAATGCGCTTCGCCGCCCTGGCTCTTCTGGTCGCCGGCGGTGCCGCGGCCTTCGGGGCGCTGGCGGTGGCGCTGGGCGGGGCAAGCCTGGGGGACATGAAGGGTATGCTGACGAAATCCCCCGTTCCTGCAGAGGAGAGGGGATGACGATGCGGGGCTACCCCACTTGACGGCGGTCATACGCAGTCGTACAAGCGAACCCACGTGGTGATTTGGTCGACCGGCTTGCGGGCCACGTAAAACAACCCGCTAAAAAGGTCCGAGCCGCGTCCGCGCCTCGACCCGATCGGTCGGGGCTTTTTTGTTTGCGGCCGGCTTCGCCCCACCGGCGATCATCAGGGGAGAGTGGCGGAATGTCGCGCACCGATCATCGCAATCCGAACGTTTCGGGCCTGCGCCCGCGGTCCAAGCTGGTCCATGGCGGCATCCGCCGCTCGCAGTTCGACGAGACCTGCGAGGCGCTGTACCAGACCTCCGGCTTCGTCTACGGCTCGGCCGAGGAGGCGGAGAACGCCTTCGCCAACGATGGCTCGCGCCACGTCTATTCGCGCTTCCGCAACCCGACCTCGGCGATGTTCGAGGACCGGCTGGCCGAATATGAGGGGGCGGAGTGGGCCTATGCCACGTCCAGCGGCATGGCGGCGGTGCATGGCGCGCTGATGAGCGGGCTGCGGACGGGTGACCGGGTGGTGGCGCCGCGGGCACTCTTCATTTCCTGCTATTGGGTCCTCAAGGAGCTGTGCAGCCGCTTCGGCATCGAAACGGTGTTCGTCGACGGCACCAATCTGGCGGAGTGGGAAGAGGCGCTGTCCAAGCCGACCAAGGCGGTTTTCCTGGAAACCCCGTCGAACCCCGGCCTGGAGGTCGTCGACCTGGAGGCGGTCTGCAAACTGGCCCACAAGGCCGGCGCGGTGGTCGTCGTCGACAACGCCTTCGCGACGCCGGTGCTGCAGCGCCCGTTCGACTTCGGCGCCGATGTCGTCATCTATTCGGCGACCAAGCACATCGACGGCCAGGGCCGCTGCCTGGGCGGCGTCATCCTGGCCAAGGACGGGAAATACGCATCGGAAGTGATCCACCCCTTCCTGCGAAACACCGGCCCGACCATTTCCCCCTTCAATTCCTGGCTGCTGCTGAAGGGCATGGAGACGCTGGAGCTGCGTGTGCACGCCCAGTCGGCGGCGGCGCTGCAGGTGGCGGAGTTCCTGGAAAGCCACCCGAAGGTCGCCCAGGTGCTCTATCCGCTGCTGCCCAGCCATCCGCAATATGATCTGGTGCGCAAGCAGATGACCGGCGGCGGCAACATGCTGTCGGTCTTCCTGAAGGGCGGCAAGACCGAGGCGTTCAATGCCCTGAACGGCCTGCGGATGGTGATGATCTCCAACAATCTCGGCGATTCGAAGAGCCTGATCACCCACCCCGCCACCACCACCCATTCCAAGCTGACCGACGAGGAAAAGGTCGCCGCCCGGATCGAACCCGGCCTGCTGCGCCTGTCCGTTGGTCTCGAAGACCCGCAGGACATCATCGAAGATCTCGACCGCGCGCTCGCCGAGGCGTAAAGATCGTGCCGGAACTTATGCTGCAGTGCAGCGTTGAAGCCGCAGTCAGGTTCCGGCAACGATTTTTTTGAGAGAGGCGACGCCCATGGCACGAGAAAACGCCGGCAACGGCCATCCTACCGACCGACTCATGGCGGTGGCGGGCCAGCTGACCAAAACCGGCCTTCGCAGCAGCGAAATGGGCGTTGCGGCTGCGCAGACCATTGGCTACCGAACGGCGATGATGGCGGCGGCGATGTCGAACCCCATCGACTTCGCCAACCCGGAATTCATCCGCATGGGCTCCGAAAAGGTCGAGGCGATGGTCGAGGCCTTCCACGCCGTCGCCACCGGGATCAGCGAATTCGGACAGGCTTGGTTCACCATGGTGACGAAGCAGACCCAGGCGGCCGCCGTCACCATCGGCGGTCTTGCCACCTGCAAGAACCCGGTGGAGATCGTCGACGTCCAGCAGCGCCTGCTGGCCGACGCGGTCGATGCCGGCATCCATGCCAACCTGCACCTGATCGAAACGACGGCCGCTCTGGCAGCCGCCGGCATCAACCCGGCCTACCGGACGGTCCGGGCCAACGCCCGCCGTCTCGCCCGCGAACAGGCCTGACCGCTCACACCACGTCCGCCGGAGCCAGACGGCAGCAGCTGCCGTCATGCTCCACCTGGATGGTGGCGTGGCCGATGCCGAAGCGCTCCTTCAGCACCGACGAGATTTCCAGCAGCAGCGCGTCGTCCTGGCTCATGCCGGGACGGACGAGATGGACGGTCAGCGCGGTTTCCGTCGTGCTGATCGGCCAGATGTGCAGGTCATGCACCGCGGCGACGCCGGGCAGCCCGGCCAGATAGCGCTCCACCTTCGACTGGTCGATTCCGTCGGGCACCGCATTCATCGCCAGCCGCACCGAATCGCGCAGCAATCCCCAGGTGCCGGCGATGATCACCAGCGCGATCACGATGCTGGTCACCGGGTCCAGCCAGAACCAGCCGGTGAAGCGGATGGCCAGCGCCGCCAGCACCACGCCGACGGACACCGCCGCGTCCGCCACCATGTGCAGATAGGCGCCGCGCAGGTTGATGTCCTGCTTCTGTCCGCCCATGAACAGCCAGGCGGTCCAGCTGTTGATGACGATGCCGATCACCGCCACCACCATCACCGTGGTCTCCGCCACCGGTTCCGGTTCCACCAGCCGGGTCGCCGCCTCCAGCAGGATGGCGCCGACGGCGATCAGCAGGATCATCGCGTTCAGCAGCGACGCCAGGATCGAGGCATTCCCAAAGCCGTAGGTATAGCGCCCCTTCGGCAGCCGCCGCCCCAGCCACGCCGCTCCCCAGGCCAGCAGCAGCCCCATCACGTCGCTGAGGTTATGTCCGGCATCGGCCAGCAGCGCGGTGGAGTTGGCGAGCAGGCCATAGACCGCCTCCACCACCACGAAGCCGATGTTCAGCAGCGCACCCAGGGCGAAGGAGCGGTCGTAGCGGGCAGGACCGTGATGATGGTCGGCATGGGTATGACTGCCGTGAGCATGACCGCCATGGGAATGGCCGCCGTGGGTGTGTCCATGCGGCATGATGGAAAGCCTCGTCGTTAGGTGCATTGCAGCACACGCAACCATGGGCCCACCGTCGCGGGAGGGCAAGAGCCGCGCACCGATGGTCCGCCCCCTCTTGCGCCGATCCGCCGCGGCGCCTAGCTTCGCGCGGTCACTCACACCAACCGTGAACGAAGGAACTGGTCATGAAGGCGCGCGTCACCTGGGTGGACGGCAAGATGTTCGTCGGCGAATCCGGCAGCGGCCATGCCGTGGTGATGGATGGTGCGCCCGAATCCGGCGGCCGCAACGCCGGCATCCGCCCGATGGAAATGCTGCTGATCGGCATGGGCGGCTGCACCTGTTTCGATATCGTGATGATCCTGGAGAAGGGCCGCCAGCAGATCACCGACTGCGTCGCCGCCATTGAGGCCGAGCGGGCGGAGACCGACCCGAAGGTCTTCACCAAGATCCACGTCCACTTCACGGTGACCGGGCGCAAGCTGGATCCGGCCAAGGTGGAGCGCGCCATCGCGCTGTCGGCGGAAAAATACTGCTCCGCCTCGATCATGCTGGGCCAGACCGCGACCATCACCCACGACTTCGAGGTGGTCGAGGCGCCGTAAGGACGCTCTGCGGCGGCCACAGAAACCTTTTTCAGTTGCATCCATACGCATGAACAGCGAAGGATCGGGTGATACATCCGCTCCTTCGCGATCATCGCGTGCGCATCTTCGCCATCTTCATCCTTGCTGCGGCCTTCCCTGCCCTTGCCGACGACACGCGATCCAGCCTGTCCGACTGGGGCGGGGTCGGGCTTTTGCAGATGCCGACCGCGCGGATGGCGCCCGATGGGTCGCTGAGCGGCGGGCTTACGGCACTTGGCGACCTGCACCGTCACTATGCCATCTCTGCGCAGCCGCTGCCCTGGCTGGAGGTCACGGCGCGCAACAGCGCCTATCCCGGCTATTACGGCCTCAGCGAACCCGGCCTTGACCTCAAGCTTCGCCTGCGGCGGGAGGACGAGCGCGGGCCGGCGCTGGTCGTCGGTGGGCGGGACGTCACCGGGTCCGGGCTCGACCTGCCGGGCAAGGGGCGCTTTGCCGGCGAGTACATCGCCCTGTCGCGCCGCTGGTGGGATGTGGACCTCACGGTCGGTATGGGATGGGGAACGCTGGGCGAGGCCGGGCACCTGCGCAATCCACTGCGCTTCCTGGGCGGCCGGTTCCGCCGCGACCGCGACCCGTCGGCATGGCCGACCAGCCGTGGACCGGGGGCATGGTTCAGCGGCGAGCGGGTGGCTCTGTTCGGCGGAGCGGAATGGCACATGCCGGCCGTGGGGCCGCTGGAAGGGTTGAGCTTGAAGCTGGAGTCGTCCGGCGATCGCTTCCGGGCGCAGCGGCAGGACGAGCCCGGCTTCGATCCCGGCAGCCGCTACAGCCTCGGCCTGTCCTGGCGCCCGGCATCCTGGGCCGATCTGGGTGCCGCCTACGAGCAAGGACGGCGGCTGATGCTGCGCCTGTCCGTCCGCTTCGACCCGGCGGTGGATGCCGACCGCTTCGAACGCCCTCCTCCGCCGGTCGGGCCGCGGCCATCGGAAGGGGCTGGGCTGTCGGCGGAGGCCATCGCGCTGGTCGCCCGCAGCCGTGGCCTCCCCGCCCGATCGGTCCACATCGACGGCGAGGTGGCGACCCTCTGGCTCGACCCGGCCGGCGGCGGGCGGCTGCCGCTGGCCCGCGAGGTGGGTGACGCCGCACGGCTGCTCGCCGACCTTGCCCCGCCACAGGTTGAGAGGCTGCGCGTGGTCACCGGTGCGGCCGGACTCGCGTCCGCCGCCACGACCCTGCTGCGCCGCGATCTGGAGCGGGCGGCCGGTCACCGCGGCAGTCCCGAGGAGATTTGGCGCACGACCGTCATAGAGCCGTCCGCCGGCCCATCGCCCGACTGGCGCCCGCGGCTCGACCTGTCGACCCGGCTGGTCGCAACCTTCGATCTGGCGGAACTTGGAACTACGCTCGCCCAGCGCACCCACACCGATGTGATTCTGCGCGGCGAGCCGGTGCGCGGGCTGGTGCTTGGCGGTAGCCTGCGCATCGACGCCGGCAGTAACCTCGACCTGCTGGACACCAACGCCCTGCCGGCGGCCCATCCCGTGCGCAGCGACCTGCCGCGCTATGTGGAGCGCCCGCTGTCGCTCGACCATGCCTATGCGGCGTGGCTCGCCAACCCGGTGGACGGGCTGACCACCCGGCTGTCGCTGGGCCATTTGGAAGAGATGTATGGCGGCATCGGGGCGGAGGCGCTGTACCAGCCGCTGGCCGCCCGCTGGGCTCTCGGCCTCGACCTCAATCAGGTCTGGAAGCGGCTGCCGGACAGCCTGTTCGGCATCGAGCGCGGCGATGCGCGCGGCACCGGCCATGCCAGCCTGTACTGGGAGGCGAGTGGGGCGGGCACCACCACCGCGTTGCGGTTTGGGCGCTATCTGGGTGGCGACTGGGGCGGAACGGTGGAGGTGATGCGGCGCTTCGACGGCGGCATCGGCTTGACCGCCCACGCCACCTGGACCGAGGGGCCGGACGGCTCCCAAAGCCGCTTCGGCGGGCGGATGGACTGGGGGCTGGCACTGGTGGTGCCGATCGGGGCATCGGGCTGGATGCCGGTCGGCGGCACCGTCGAGACGGCGGTGCGCACGCTGGGGCGCGATGCGGGACAGCGCCTGCAGCAGCCGCTGCCGCTCTACGACCTGCGGGTGCCGGGAGGCTACGGCCGCCTCGCCGGCACATGGTCCCGCCTGTTGAACTGAGGTCAGCGGACAGGCGCACCGGTGGGCGTCGTTGTGGCGGCATGCGGGTCGAGGACCACGGTCGTCCATTGACCCTGCCGGTCCATCGCGCTGGCGACGTAGCGGTCGCCGTCCTTGCGGAAATCACGGACCGACATATAGCCGGCGGCGCTGAGCTGGTTCAGCAGCGTGGTCTGCTGCAACTCGACCGGCTTCTGTCCGGGAACGCGGCGGGCGGCCATGTCGGACGACGCCCCGCCGGAGCTTCCAAGGCCGGTCGACATCGAGCGGTCGGCGCCCGTGCTGCCGGAATAGGTGCTTGAATAGGTATATTGCGCCATCGCGGCCGGAGCCGCCGCGAGCGTGACGGCGAAGGCCGCCAGCCAGAGCTTGGTCTTCATCTTTCCCTCTCCTGCGGATGGTCGCCGCGACCGGACCGCGGCGTCGCCGGAGGTCGAACCGCCGGCCGTCAGGGAAAGGAAACGCCGGAGATCGCCGGTTGTTGCATAAATGCCAGACCTCCATGGTCCGAGCATGCGCGGATACTCCGGCCGATACAGGGTCCGGGAACATCGTGCCCACGGCATTGTTCTGTTCTTCGAATGCCGCCGCACCGGCTGTGCTTACCGTCACCTTGGCCCGTCTTCCCGGACAGGAAGACAGCGGGGGGCGGATACGACGGGACGGCGGATGCGGCCACGACTTGTCTCATGCGCGACGCCCGAAGTCCTTTGGAGATCTTCGGCCAAGCGAGGGAGGGTATGATGCTCTATTGGGCTCTTGTTTTCTTCGTCATCGCGCTGATCGCCGGCGCGCTCGGGTTCGGTGGGATCGCGTCGGCAAGCTCCGGCGTCGCGCAGATCCTGTTCTTCCTGTTCCTGGTGCTGTTCGCCATCAGCCTGATCATGGGTCTGGTCCGGCGACGGTAGCGCCAGGGCAACCACCGGGCGATCCGCTCATGACTTTTCCCTTACGGGATGGAACCATCGGCGGACCGCCCGGTTGATTGCAGCATCTCCTGAGGCTGCAACACACTCTCTCCCCCCAAGAGGTGACGTCAGGGCCGGCGAGCCAGGACGGCGCTTCGATTGTCCCCGCCTTCGGCGGCGTCTCCCCCGGACGCCGCCGTTTTTTTGCCCGCCGTCAAAGACGGAGACGGAGCCCGGACATGGGAACGGGGCGCCCGGCGACCGGACACCCCGTGATTCACGATGCTCGCTACTGCGGATCAGGCGTCCGCGTCCTCCCCAGGATCGCGGCCTTCCATCAGCAGGCGGAGCGCGCGGCGGCCGCGTGACAGGCGCGACTTCACCGTCCCGATCGAAATTCCGAGAATATCGGCCGCCTCGTTGTAGGAAATCCCTTCCAGGCCGATCAGCAGCACGACTTCCCGCTGTTCGTTCGGCAGCAGGGCGAGCGCGCGACGCAGGTCGCGAAGCTCCATCCGCACGAACTGCGACCCCGGTGCCGCGCCGATGGCGGCCTGCGCTTCGGCGTCGATGTCGACCACCGGCTGGCGGCGGCGGACGCCGTTGATGTGCAGGTTGCGCAGGATGGTGAACAGCCAGGCGCGCAGGTTGGTGCCGGGGCGCCACAGATGCAGGCGGGACAGCGCACGTTCAAGGCATTCCTGGACCAGATCGTCGGCCAGCGTGGCATCGCGCACCATGGCGCGGGCGAAACGGCGCAGGCGCGGAATTTCCTCTTCGATCTGCCGGATCACCGCCGGATCCGGCGGTGCATTGGGATCGGGACGGAATTCGTCGTCGGTGGGAGTACCGTCGGCTGGGTCGATGTGGGCCGCGTCCATCTCGGTTGCGTCGTTCTTGGCCGCATCGCTTCCGGCTTCGGCCTCGATGGCCTCGGCATGAACGTTCAAATGGGTCTCCGTCTGAGCCGGGGCATTCTGCGCGCCATTGGCGGCGGCACGGCCGTTGCGGGCATCGGTGGGGTTCTGGTCAGTGTACGTCGGCGCGCGGTCCGAACGGGTCCGGCCGACGGCCTCGGCGCCGAAGGCTACAGGCTCGACCGGGGCCGGGCCGCGCATTCGGTGGCTCAAGGTGGTCGCGACGTGGTTCGCCATCGGTGAAACGATGCCTCCTTCAATGCCGTTCGCCACGGCTGCACCGACCACTTTCGCGGTTCTCCGGCACTGCCGGGGCCTCCGGCGCGACGGCCCCGGACTAAGGTGTGCATCCTTCGTCCGGGGCCGCCGAATTTGCAGCCGATTATCTGGCCCGATCCCTACGTAATGAGCGTACAAAGGGGCTGCCAGTTGGGAAAAAGGCTAGTGGGTCATACAATCGGGCCAGATTACCCCTAGAGTACCCCGTGTATCCCAGGTCGATCACCGTTCGGGCATTGGCTTTAAATTTGGTCTTTCGTTATCTCTCCAACACGATTGGAGGACGCATGACCAACTTGAAAAGAAAAAGACCGACCGAAACACGTCGATCGGTCTATGGATTTTTTATTGGTGGCGCCACATCAAGCAGTACTAGTGACGTAGTGACAGGCAGCCAGCCTTCCGTTTCGCATTATGCCGCCAACTCTGCCGGTCGGTGCAGCAGACGCAACGGCGTCCTCCCTGTGAGTTCTGACCTCAACCTTTCGATGGTCTCAAACGGCTTCAAGAAAATCATACAGGGGGGTCCGGTGGAACACCACACGAACCTTTGCGGTACGCCGTCCGCGTCGCGCGCTTCTGCAACCCTGCAGCGCACCCGCCGGCAGGTCTCCAGCCGCGCGCGCATCGGCGCGCTGGCCGCCGCCCTGATGCTGCCGGGCATGCTGGCTGCCGTGCCAGCCAAGGCCGGCGTCGCGGAGAAGACCGTCGCAGCGCTGGAGGCGCTCGCCAACAAGGGCAGCGTCCGTGCCCAGTATGAGCTGGCTCAGCATTACGAACGGGCCGACGGGGTAAAGGCCGACCCGCGGCTTGCCTTATCGCTCTACTGCCGTGCGGCCCGTCAGGATTATGCCGACGCGGCACTGATGGCCGGGCGCATGCACATGGCCGGCGTGGGCGGCGTCAACAAGGACGCAGAGCTCGGCCGCGCCTGGCTGCGGAAGGCCGCTGCGCTGGGAAGCGAACAGGCGGAGCGGCTGGTCGGCAGCGCCGGCAGCAACGTGAAGACCCCGGACCGCTGCGAACCGCCCAACCTGCGCTGGGGCATCATCCGCAAGCCGCCGGCCGAAATCCGCGCCATGGTGCAGAAGATGGCGCCGACCTACGGCCTCGACCCCGATCTCGTCCTGGCGGTCATCGCGGTGGAGTCCGGCTATCGCGTCGACGTGGTGTCGAACAAGAACGCACAGGGCCTGATGCAGCTGATCCCGGAGACGGCGGAACGCTTCGGCGTCACCAACCCGTTCGACGCGGAACAGAACCTGCGCGGCGGCATGAAGTACCTGCGCTGGCTGCTGGCCTATTTCGACGGCAACGTCACCCATGCGCTGGCAGGCTACAATGCCGGCGAGGGGGCGGTCCTGCAGTACAAGGGCATCCCGCCCTACCGCGAGACCCAGGATTACGTCGTCAAGATCCGCAGCATCTACGCGCAGACCTATCACCCCTTCAACCGCGGAATCGTGCAGTCCGCCGGTCTGGTCAGCACCGCGCGAGAAGAGGTTGCCGAGCTGTCGCTTTCGACCAGGGCGCGCAGCAGCGGAAAACGCTGAGAACGTAGGATTGCGAATCGGAAAAATGCGACTCGGGCGACTCGGGACGCGTTTGGTTAACACTTTGGTTATAAAGTGACGATTACCCTCGGGGAACGACGGATTTCGCAGGTGCTGGCGTCTTGGACAAGGATGCCTTCCCGCGTCACCCGCCAGCGTCTCACCCGCAACGTTTCATCCGAACGTTTCCCGAGGACCTGCCCGATGCCCATGGCCGCCGACGTCGACACCATCGAACGTACCTCCATCGTCGCCTACACGCTGCTGAACGAGCTTCATGAAGTCCTGGCCCTGCCCAAGGCTCCGGACGACGTCACGCTGGGCATTCTGATGGGCATGGCCATGTTCCTCGACGACAAGGTCGGCCCGATGCGCGCCAAGCGCCTGATGAGCGAGGCGCCGTCCATCGTGCTGAAGACGGACGCTCACGTCACGGCCGACCAAACCCAGCGCATCATGCCGGTCCTGCGCGCCTTCGGCGACCACCTGAAGGAACTGCGCATGAAGGCCGAGCGTCCGGTGAGCGGCACCGTCGGCTGACCCCCGCCGTCCTTCAAACGGACCTTCGACCGGACGAGCCCGGCGCCTGAACCTGCGCCGGGTTTTCGGCATTTGCGTGAAGGTCACGGATTGTCAGGCAGCTTGACCAATTGGTGAAATGGGCGGAAGCTTGCCGCCCATGGACTGGTTCACCGGGATCAGCATCGTCGCCATTGCGGCCGGCGTGACCATCAGCCTTGTCGTGCTGGTGGCCGTCGGGTCGATCCGCCGCAGCCTGAACGAGGCGTCGGCGCGCCAGTCCCAGCAAATCCGCAAGCTGACGGAGACGGTGGCGACCCTGTCTGCGCAGCATCAGGCGGCGCAGACCCGCATCCAGCAACTGACCGACGCCAACCGCAAGATGTCCGACGAGCTGACGGCTCTCGGCGAGCGGCTGAGCGATGCCGACACGGTCCAGCGCGTGGCCGGCACGGTGAGGCTTCTTCATTGACCGCAACACTGCTTTCCGACGCCGCCAGTCCCGAAGCCGCCCGCGAGCGCGACCGCTGGGCCGCCAGCGCCGACGCCTGGGACCGTTGGGCCGACCCGATGGCCGATCTGGCCGACAAGCTGAACCGCCCGCTGCTGGACGCCGCCGGACTGGCGGAGGGCGAACGTCTGCTCGATCTCGCGTCCGGTGCGGGAGAGCCGGCGCTGAGCGCCGCACGCCGGGCCGGGACGGATGGGCTGGTGGTCGGCAGCGATCTCGTTCCCGGCATGATGGCCGGCGCGGTCCGCCGTGCCCGCGGCGTCGATGGACCGGCGCCCGCCTTCACCGCGGCGGACATGACCGCCCTGCCCTTCGCCGATGCCGCCTTCGACCGAGTGACCTGCCGCTTCGGGATCATGTTCGTGCCGGCGGTGGAAGCCGCCCTGCGTGAGGTTCGTCGCGTGCTGCGTCCCGGCGGCAAGGCCGCCTTCATGGTGTGGGGGCCGCGCGCCGGCAATGGCCTGTTCGCCGAGATCGGCGATGTCGTGGCCGCCCATCTGGGCGAGGATGGCAGCCTGGACCCGCTGTTCCGCTTTGCCGAACCTGGACTGCTCGCCGATGCGATGCGGGCCGCGGGCTTCCGTGAGACAGCGGAGACCGACCTGACCCCGGTCCGCAAGGCACCGGCCGGCCAGCCCTTCTGGCGCGCCGCCCTGGACATGAGCTTCGGCCATCGGTTGGGCGGCCTGGACGCGGCACGGCGCGGCGCACTGGAGGCTGACATCGCACGGCGGTTCGACGCGCAGGCGGTGGACGGGATCGTGCCGGTGCCCTCGCATGCGCGGATCGTGGTGGGCTGGTAAGGCCGGCTTTAGCCGATGGTCCCTGAAAAGCAGAAAGGCCGGGCGAACGCCCGGCCTTTCCAATTCCGCACCACTTCTATTCAGGCGAAGGCCTTGTACGCGATCAGGGTGAAGGTGTCGCGCACCCCCGGCAAGGTCTGAACATGCTCGGTCACGAAGCGGCCGATGTCGTCGTCCTGCTTCAGATAGCACTTCATCAGCAGATCGTACTGGCCGGAGATGGAATGCACCTCCGACACCTGTTCGATCAGCTGCACGGCCTGATCGGCGACCTCATAGGCCTTGCCGAGATCGCATTTGACCATGACGAAGATGGTCTGCACGGGCTCAGCCCTCCTGCGACGAGTCGGTCGAGGTTTCGGCAGACGGACGCGGACGGGCGGAGCGCAGCATGAAGGCCGGCATATGGTCGCCGAAACCGATCACCGGCACGTCGTCATCGTCGTCGTCACGACGGCGGCGGCGGTCGCGATCACGATCACGGCGCGGATCGTTGCTGCGGCGCGCCTCGGCGGCGGCCAGCGATTCGCGGGGCTGACGCTCCTCGCGGACCGCACGGTCGTCGCGGGCAGCGCGCTCCTCACGGACGGGCCGTTCCTCGCGAACCGGCCGCTCCTCACGTACCGGCCGATCCTCGCGGGCGGCGCGCTCTTCGCGAGGCGCACGCTCCTCACGCGGGGCGCGCTCTTCGCGGCCGCCACGGGGCGGGCGGGCCTCCGACTTGGCAGCGCGGCCGCCACGGCCACGGCCGCGGCCGCGGGAGCTGCTGTCTTCCTCGCCGAACTCGGCCGTCTCCAGGCCGTCGATGGCGATCATGGGGATCTCCCGCTTGATGAGGCGCGCGATGGCGCCGACCAGTTTCGTGTCGTCGGGCGTGGCCAGCATGAAGGCGCGGCCCTGCTTGCCCGCGCGGCCGGTACGGCCGATGCGGTGGACGTAGTCGTCCGGCGTCAGCGGTACGTCGAAATTGAAGACGTGGCTGAGGCCCTGCACATCAATGCCGCGGGCGGCGACGTCGGAGCAGACCAGCAGCGTGATTTCACCCTGCTTGAAGCGCTCCAGCGTCTCGGTCCGCTTGGACTGAACCATGTCGCCATGCAGCGCGCCGACGTTGAAGCCGTGGCGTTCCAGCGACTTCTGCAGCACGGCGATGTCGCGCTTGCGGTTGCAGAAGATGAAGGCGTTCTTCACGTCCTCGGTCTGCAGCAGATGGCGCAGCGCCTTGCGCTTGTCCATCTCGTGCACCAGGACCATCGCCTGCGTCACCGTTTCCGCCGGCGAGGCGGGCGGCGCGACGCTGATCTCCATCGGATCGCTGAGGAAGGCATCGGCCAGGCGGCGGATTTCCGGCGGCATGGTCGCGGAGAAGAACAGGGTCTGGCGGTTCTTCGGCAGCTTGCTGACGATACGCTCGATATCGGGGATGAAGCCCATGTCGAGCATACGGTCGGCCTCGTCGATGACGAAGACCTTGATGTCGTTCAGCATGATGTTGCCGCGCTCGAACAGGTCGATCAGACGACCCGGAGTCGCGATCAGCACATCCACGCCGCGGTCGAGCTTCTTCACCTGTTCGGTGAAGGTCTCGCCGCCGATCAGCAGCGCCATGCTGAGCTTGTGGTGCTTGCCGTAGGTCTCGAAGCTTTCCGACACCTGGGCAGCCAGCTCGCGCGTCGGCTCCAGGATCAGAGACCGCGGCATCCGCGCCCGGGCACGGCCCGACGCCAGGATGTCGATCATGGGCAAGGTGAAGCTCGCCGTCTTGCCGGTGCCCGTCTGCGCGCAGCCCAGCACGTCGCGGCGTTGCAGGACACAGGGAATTGCCTGTTCCTGAATGGGCGTCGGTTGGGTGTAACCCTTGTCCTCGATGGCGCGCAGGACGTCAGGGCCAAGCCCAAGTTCCGAAAAAAGCATCCAACCTGTTTCTGTTCTGGAGTGCGCAAATCGAGCGATCATCGCCCGATGCCTGGATGAGGCCGAAGAATAGGTAGACAAAGCGCCATGTCAATAGATCCGATGTTCCGAAACCGAAAATAGGCGCGAAAACACGCCGCGTTGGCGAAATCGATCCCCTGCGCTAGGCTGTCCGACGGCGTTGCTGCGAGTCGCGGCCATTGCCGGCGCCCTGAACAAGGGCGCCAAGCCCCAAATGGAGCGGTCGAGTGCATTTGATGATTCTTCGTGCCCAGGAATCGGTGCTGGTGGTGGTCGACGTCCAGGAACGCCTGCTGCCGGCCATTCACGAATCCGAACGCGTCGTCCGGCATGCCGGGATGCTGTTGAAGGCTGCGGCCGCCCTGTCCGTGCCGGTGCTGGTGACGGAGCAGTATCCCCGCGGCCTCGGGCCGACGGTGGAGGCCGTGCGCGCCCACCTGCCGCCCGGGACCCCGGTGATCGAGAAGATCACCTTCGGCTGCACCGGCGAACCGGCCTTCAACGCCGCGGTGGAGGAACTGAAGCGCCCGCAGATCGTGCTTTGCGGGACGGAGGCGCATGTCTGCGTGATGCAGACGGCGCTGGGACTGCGCCAGCAGGGCCATGCGGTCTATCTGGTCGCCGATGCGGTGTCCTCGCGCACTCCCGCCAACCATGCCGCGGCGCTGGAGCGGATGCGTGCCGCCGGCGTCACCATCGTCACCACCGAGATGGTGTTGTTCGAGTGGATGGAACGGGCCGGCACGCCGGTCTTCAAGGTCGTCAGTGCCCTAGTCAAGTGATCGCAGGAGAAGCCCGATGCCGAACAGCCGCCCGTCCGGCCGCCCTGCCCTGATCCTGCTGCCCGGCATGCCGCTGGATGCGGCGCTGTGGGACCATCAGGTCCGCCACCTCGCCGACGTCGCAGATCCGGAGGTGGTCGAACTGGCGGAATGCGGATCCATCGCCGCCATGGCCGACAAGGTGCTGGCGACGGCGCCGGACCGGTTCGCCGTCGCCGGCCTGTCGATGGGCGGCTATGTCGCCCTGGAGATCCTCCGCCGCTCGCCGGAGCGGGTGGACAGGCTGGCGCTGCTCGACACCAATGCCCGTGCCGACACGACGGAGGCGACCGCCACCCGGCGCGAGGCGGTGGCGCTCGCCCGCCAGGGCCGCTACGGGCAGGTGATCCGCGCCGCCCTGCCCCGCCTGATCCACCCCGGCCGCATGGCCGACGACGCCTTCGTCCGGTCGGTGCTGGATCAAATGGAGCGGGTGGGCGTCGACGGCTATGCCCGCGAGCAGGAGGCGATCATCAACCGTGCGGACAGCCGGCCCGGCCTCGCCGCCATCCGCTGCCCCGCGCTTGTGGTCTGCGGACGCCAGGATGCGCTGACCCCGCCCGCCCTGCACGAAGAGATGGCGGACGCCATCCCCAGCGCGAGGCTGGTGCTGGTCGAGGACTGCGGGCACCTGTCGGCGATGGAACAGCCGCAGGCGGTGACCGCGCTGATGCGCGACTGGCTGCTGCGGGACTGACGGCCCGGGACTGCCGGCCCGCGACTGGCGTCAGCAGTCGATGGCGCCGCAGAACAGGTCGGCCCGCCGGCTGGGGAACAGGGTGAAGGTCATGTCGCTGATCAGGCTGCGGAAATCGGGATCGTCCGGCCCCTGCGGCCGGTCGAGCCAGCCGGTGGCCGAGGTCAGCGCCCCGCCGGAGCGGCAGAACGCCCCCTGCACGACGATGGGTCCGCCCGGCGGCGATGTCGGGATCGGCCCGTCCGTGCAGAGCGACGAGTTCAGCATGTTCTCCGCGACGTTGAAGGCCAGCACCACCTTGTAATCCCGCCGTGCCGTCTCGTTCGGCGTGGTGGTGAGGTTGGTCTTCACCCCGGACACGCGGTTCTGCATGTGGGGCAGGACCTTCTCGGCGAACCGCTCCGGCGGCAGGCCGAAGGGATCGCCATGCAGGACCACCCGCAGGTCGCGGTTCCCCGCCGCATAGGAGACCTCGCTGCGCGTGTAGGCCGGAGCCGGTTCGCTCGCCACCACCCTCTCGTTGGAGCAGGCGGCGAGGACCGAGGCACCCAGCAGAAGGGCGGCGAGCGGCGGGAGCATGCGCATGATCGGATCGTCCGTTGGTATCGCTGGGCGGGATATGGGGAGCGGTTGCCTGATGGGCGAGTGCTCCCCTGCCCCATGGACAGGATCCGTTACATGTCCCGCAGCCATTTGTCCGCAGCGCGGGCGATCAGGCCCGGATAGTCGGGACGCTCCGGCCCGAGCAGGGGAAGGCCGAACTCCGCGACGATGCGTGCGACCGTCGCCTCGGTCAACCCCACCCCCAACGTCCGGGCGCGGCGGGCGATGGCCAGTTCCTGGCCCCAGACATAGACCCGCCGCGCGCCGGTGTTGCGCGCCATGACCCGGGACTGCTCCATCCGCTCGTCGCCGTTGATCGGCAGCCAGATGTCGGTCATCAGCGTGTCGGCCGGTTCCTCGGTTCGGAATTCCAGCGCATCGGCATTGACGAGGATGATCTTCGCCACGGCTTCGGCCGGAAGCTGGGCGAACAGGCCGATGCGCCGATTGACCTCGATCACGTCGGGGTCGAGTTCGACCACGGTGACCCGCGTCACTTCCGGCCGCAGCGCCGCATTCACCGCCGCCCAGCCCATGCCCATGCCCATCACCACCGTATGACCGGTGGCGGCGCGGACGCCGATCTCCTGGCTCTCGATTTCCATCGGCGTCATCGACATCCAGCAGCGGGGGTCGCCATCCGCCTCGCGCCTGAACAGGGCGGCGGTGCCGGTCGTCATCAGCGCAGGGCTCCAATAGCCGGAGCTCACCAGCATCGGCGCCACCCGCAACTGCCAGCGCCCGACCTCGCAAGGCTGATAGCGCGGCACGAACAGGTCGGTGGTGAATGGGGTGAGCGACGACAGCGCGGCGGCGAGCATCTCGGGCGGGATGGCGTCATCCGGAATCTGCGCTCCGGGGAAGGCTAAGGGGTGCATGCGTCTCCTGCGGGGTCGGGGCCATTGTCCGCGAGAGGTTCTCGGGAGCGGCAGCTTCCGGAATGATAGACCAGGGACGGCATTCCCCATAACCGTGAATTTTCAACGGGAACTTCCACCCGAAGCTAGCTCGGGTCGGGGCTTCCCGCGTCATCGTCCGGACTAAGGCCCGTACGAAGGTACTCGTACGCGCGCCATCGCTCGTCATGAGGCATCCGTGCCCGCCGCAAAGGCTCGGCTTCGACGAACAGCATCCGGCGCCGGAATGCCATCGGGCTTTCGACCAGCAGAATCGGCTTCTCCGCCTGCGCGCCCGGCGGGAACCAGGGGCGCCGAAGGAAGCGGCAGGGCTCGTCGGTCCAATCCGGAGGCGGGCCGAGGTGCCAGCGGCGCACCAGATGTTCGCCGACCGCGCCGGCATAGGCGTCGAATACACCGTCGCCGAGCTGTTCCGGCGGTTCCTGGACACGGGCGTATCGGCTGCCCGCATCGTGATCCATGTAGAATTCGTCGAGGAACTCGCCCAACGCCACCGAGAATGCCTGCCGTCCGGACCTATAGCGTTGGATGGCCTCGGCCAGCGTTCCAGGACGGCGGTTCAGGTCGTCGGTCATCTTCGCACTCCCGGACGGCATAACCTTGAACGATGTCCTCGATCTTTGCAGCGATTCGCGCGTTAATTCCGGGAACTTGCGGATAGCAGAGCGTGACGAGTTCGGCCAGCTGCTCATTCGTCACCAAGCCGGTCACTTCCATCAGGAAGTAGAGGTCCCGCCTGTCCCGCGCCACTCCTTCAGGATCGTCAAGCCGGTTGGCAAGCAACTTCATCGCCAGCATGTATTCCGGTGTGGGCAGGTAAACGCGAAGTCCGATCTGTCCTTTTCTGGGATATTCGCCGAACGGCAGCAGGTTCGGCTGAGGATTTCCCTTCGGCGGAGCGACGCTCTTCACCGCCTGATTGAGCCAGTCGTCGGGAAGACCGAGACGGCGTCCAACGGCATCTGCCAATTCGTAACCGCGGCTGCGCTCTCTGAGGAACACCGCGTCGACATCTCGTGTCACGTCGCGGATGTTGCCGGCCAGCAGAAGGCATGACCCACCATAGACGGCGATGTCGATGACCTTGCCGTCCAGTGCGGCAAGGTCACCCATCATTTCAAACGCCTGTTCCAGCAGGTCCCTCGACAGCTCCACGAAGCCTCCGCTGATCCCGCATCCCGGTACGGAGGGAACATTCCCGCCATCACACGTCGATGTCGTCCGCCTTCACGAACTTCGCGTTGTCCTGGATGAAGCGGAAGCGAAGCTCGGCTTTCTTGCCCATCAACTCCTCGACGAGGGAGCGGGTGCGCTCGAATTCCGGCTTTTCTTCCGGATCGGCGGCATTGGGCACCACCACGCGCAGCAGCGAGCGCTTGGAGGGGTCCATCGTCGTGTCGCGCAGCTGGGCCGGCATCATCTCGCCCAGGCCCTTGAAGCGGCTGATGTCGGGCTTCTTGCCCTTGAACATCTTCGACAGCAGCTCGTCCTTGTGGGCGTCGTCGCGGGCGTAGACCTGCTTGTTGCCATGGCTGAGGCGGTAGAGCGGCGGCAGGGCGAGATACAGGTGGCCTTCCTGGATCAGGCCCGGCATCTCGCGGTAAAAGAACGTCATCAGCAGCGAGGCGATGTGGGCGCCGTCCACGTCGGCGTCCGTCATGATGATGACCCGCTCGTAGCGCAGCTTGTCGGTCGAGAAGTCCTTGCCGATGCCGCAGCCCAATGCCTGGGTCAGGTCGTTCAGCTCCTGGTTGGCCTTCATCTTGTCGACGGACGCGCTGGCGACGTTCAGGATCTTGCCGCGCAGCGGCAGGATGGCCTGGGTCTCGCGCTGCCGCGCCTGCTTGGCGGAGCCGCCGGCCGAGTCGCCCTCCACCAGGAACAGTTCGGTGCCCTCCGGGGAGTTGCGCGAGCAGTCCGCCAGCTTGCCGGGCAGGCGCAGGCGGCGGGTGGCCGACTTGCGCGTCATCTCCTTGGACTGCTTGCGGCGCGCCCGCTCTTCCGCCTTTTCGATCAGGCGCTCCAGCAGGGCGTTGGCGCTCTGCGGATCGCCGGACAGCCAATGGTCGAAATGGTCCTTCACCGCGGTCTCGACGAGGCGCTGGGCCTCCGCCGTCACCAGCTTTTCCTTGGTCTGGCCCTGAAAATGCGGTTCGCGGATGAAGACCGACAGCAGGATGCAGGCGTCGCCCATCACGTCGTCGGCGGTCACCTGCCCGGCGCGCTTGTTGTTCGTCAGCTCGCCATAGGCTTTCAGGCCGCGGGTCAGCGCGGTGCGCAAGCCGGCCTCATGCGTGCCGCCCTGGGGGGTCGGCACGGTGTTGCAGTAGGTGTGCGAAAAGCCTTCATCATCATCCGGCCACGCCACCGCCCATTCCACCCGGCCCTGGCCGTTGGGGAAGTCGAGCGCACCGGCGAAGGGCGCCCGCGTCAGCGTCTTGCGGTCCTTCAGCGCGGCGGTCAGGTAATCCTGCAGGCCGCCCGGGAAATGCAGGGTCTCCGATGCCGGCGTGGTGGCGTCGACCGACAGCAGCGCCGGATCGCAGCTCCACCGGATCTCGACCCCGCGGAAGAGATAGGCCTTGGAGCGCGCCAGCCGGTACAGCCGGTGCGGTTCGAAATGAGCGGTCTCGCCGAAGATCTCCGCATCCGCATGGAAGCGGATGGTGGTTCCGCGCCGGTTGACGTTGCCGCGGTGGGCCAGCGGCCCCTGCGGCAGGCCGCGGCTGTACTCCTGAACGTAGAGCTGCTTTTCGCGGGCGATCTCGACGGTCAGCCGGTCCGACAGGGCGTTCACCACCGACAGGCCGACGCCGTGCAGGCCGCCCGAGGTCTGGTAGACCTTGTTGGAGAATTTGCCGCCGGAGTGCAGCGTGGTCATGATGACCTCCAACGCCGACTTGCCCGGATATTTCGGGTGGTCGTCGATGGGGATGCCGCGCCCGTTGTCGCGCACCATCACCGTGCCGTCGGCCGCCAACTCCAGGTCGATGCGGCTGGCATGTCCAGCCACCGCCTCGTCCATGGCGTTGTCCAGGACCTCCGCCACCAGATGGTGCAGCGCACGGTCGTCGGTGCCGCCGATATACATGCCCGGCCGGCGCCGGACGGGCTCCAGCCCTTCCAGAACCTCGATATCCTGGGCGGAGTAGCTGTCGGCCTTGGGGGCCGTGTTCTCGAAAAGATCGCTCATGACGGGATGATAGGAATTTCGTCAGGGGTGCGCAAGCGCATCCTGTGCCGTTTATAGTGCGATGCCACAAGCTTTTGTGCAGGAAATTTTCGTGACGCCGGAGGAAGCATGAGCGCAGCGCACGCATACGACTTCGACAATGGCCCTGCCCTGCGGGCCATCGCGATGCCGGCGGACACCAATCCGAACGGCGACATCTTTGGCGGCTGGCTGCTGGCGCAGATGGATCTGGCCGGCGGCACGGTGGCGGTGCGGCGCAGCCACGGCCGCGTCGCCACCGTTGGAATCGAGGCGATGACCTTCCACAAGCCGGTCTTCGTCGGCGACGAGGTCAGTTGCTTCGCCCGGATCGAGAAGGTCGGCCGCACCTCGCTGCGCGTCCGCATCGAGACCTGGGTGCGGCGCGAACGCTCCGGCTCCGACCCCATCAAGGTTACGGAAGGCGTGTTCACCTACGTCGCCATCGGCGAGGACCGCAAGCCGCGCGAAGTGCCGCCGGAGTGAGGCCCGTCAGGCCGTTGGCGCCTTGACGAAATGCTGGTGGCCGTGATCGCACTGGCCGCGGGCATGCTTGTCGTCGCAGCTTTCGCCGGAGGTCAGGCCGATCCAGCCATGCAGTGTGGTGGGGTCGAAGCCGGCCTCGCGGCGGTCGCCGACCTGGATCAGCGGGCGGCGGATCAGATCGCGGTCGGCCAGCATCGCGGACAGTGCGGCGGTCTCGTCGAGAGCATCGGGTTTGACGGCGCCTGACTTCACTGCGGCGGCGCGGCGGTTGAACCACGCATCGACCTCCTTGTCGCCGAAGAAGGCGCGGAGGTCGTCAGCCGTCAACTCGGCGGTGGCAAGGTCACGTTCGACCAGCGTGTGGCCGGCGGCGGTCAGTTGCTGCTTCTGCTTGGCGTTCGCCGGGCAACCGGCCATTCCGTAGAAAATCACCTCGGCCATGGGGCACTCCGCTGTCGGGGGGACGGACCTGACCGGGAAGCAATCAGGACCGATTTCGTCCAGTCTAACGGCAGCGCAGCATGAAAATGGGCGCGACGGAATGCCGCGTCCACATTTTTTATATGGGTATTCCGAACCGGCCCGCGAGGCTCACTTCTGCAGGCGCTTCAGGGAGTCCTCGACATACTGGTTGGTGTAGGTCCGGGACAGGTCGATGCCGGCCGACGCGACCGCCGGATCGAAGGCCTTCAGCACCTTCAGCGCGGCATCGGCACCAGCCTGGGTAAAGCGGCCGTCGGGCGAATAGGTCGGCTTCGAATGCTCGAAGGCCTGGGCATAGAGCGACTTGTTGCCCAGGAAATACTCCTCCGGCAGCACCTTCAGCACATCGTCCGTGCTGGCCTTGTTCAGCCACAGCATGGTGCGGACGAACACGTCGGTCAGCGCCTGCGTGGTCTTCGGGTTTTCCTTGATGAAGTCCGGCTTCATGTAGAGCACCGCGGCGGGATAGGGACCGCCATAGACGTCCAGGGTGCCCTTTTCCGTCCGGGTGTCGAGCAGGACGGTGATGTCGCCGTCTGCCTGCGCCTGGCTGATCACCGGGTCCAGATTGACGATGGCGTCGATTTCCCCGCGCTTGATCGCGGCGATGGCGCTGGGACCGCCGCCGACGCCGATGACCGACGCATCCTCCGGCTTCATGCCCATGGAGGTCAGAACATGGTTCAGCATGAAGTTGGTGGAGGAGCCGGGGGCGGTCACGCCGACCTTCTTGCCCTTCAGATCCTTGACCGACTTGATGGTGCCGGCCTTGTTGACGGCGGCCAGCACGATGCCGGGATAACGGCCGAGCTGGGCCACCGCCACGATGGGCTGGCTCTTGGCCTGCATCTGGATGGTATGGTCGTAGGCGCCGGTTACCACGTCGGCCGATCCGCCGATCAGGGCCTGCAGGCTCTTGGCACCGCCGCCGAAGTCGCTGATCTCGACGTTCAGACCGGCTTCCTTGAAGTAGCCCAGCCGTTCGGCGAGCGTCAGCGGCAGGTAATAGAGCAGCGGCTTGCCGCCGACGGCGATCTTGATGTCGGCCCTCTCAAGCTTGTCCTGCGCCGCGGCCGGTCCGGCCGTTCCCAACGTCATGACGATCGCGGCGGCCGCGATCAGCGATTTGAACGTCATTGGTTTCCTCCCCCAGTTGGATTTCCTTAAAGGAACTCAGTGCTGCCCGCCGCTGGTGTCCTGCGGGCGCCAGTGCAGAAGCCGCTTCTCGATCATGGTGACGGCGGCATCGATCAGGACGACGAAGATCGTCAGCACCAGCATGCCGGAGAAGACACCGACCGTGTCGAACACCCCTTCCGCCTGATGGATGCGGTAACCGAGCCCGGCGGCGGAGCCCAGATACTCGCCCACCACCGCACCGACCATGGCGAAGCCGACGGCGGTGTGCAGCGAGGAGAAGACCCAGGACAGGGCCGAGGGCAGATAGACATGCCGGAACAGGTCGCGGGAGCTGGCGCCCAGCATGCGGGCATTGGCCAGCACCACCGGGCTGACCTCCTTCACGCCCTGGTAGACGTTGAAGAAGACGATGAAGAAGACCAGCGTCACCCCCAGCGCCACCTTCGACCAGATGCCGAGCCCGAGCCACAGCGCGAAGATCGGCGCCAGGACCACGCGGGGCAGCGCGTTGATCGCCTTGATGTAGGGGTCGAAGACGAGGGACACCAACGGCGCGCGGGCGAACCAGAAGCCGAAGGCGATACCCGCGACCGTGCCGATGACGAAGGCCAGCGCCGTCTCCAGCAGCGTGATGCCCAGGTGATACCAGATGACGCCCGAGACGAAATCCGCCCAGGTGCGGGCCAGCACCGCCCCCGGCGTGCCGAAGAAGAACGGGCTGAGGATCTTGGTGTCGGTCAGCACGTGCCAGATCAGAAAGAAGGCGATCAGGACGCCCAGCTGAAGCAGCAGGATGACCGGGCGGCTGGGCAGGCGTTTGGCATGGGATCTCATGATGTCGTCACCGCAGCTTGGTCTGGGCGTAGCCCTTCAGAACTTCGTCGCGCAGCTGGCCCCAGATTTCCTTGTGAAGGGCCAGGAACTGCGGCGTCATGCGGATTTCCGCCACGTCGCGCGGTCGGTCCAGGTCGATGCGGTACTCGCCGATCAGCCGGGCGCCGGGACCGGCGGACAGCACCAACACCCGGTCGGACATGGCGATCGCCTCCTCCAGGTCGTGGGTGATGAAGACCACCGACTTGCGGTCCGCCGCCCACAGGTCGAGCAGTTCGTTCTCCATCATCTGGCGGGTCTGGACGTCGAGCGCCGAGAAGGGCTCGTCCATCAGGATGATCTTGGGATCGACGATCAGCGTCTGGGCCAGCGCCACGCGCTTGCGCATGCCGCCCGACAGCTGGTGCGGAAACCGGTCGCCGAACCCCTCCAGCCCGACGCGGGACAGCCAGGGCAGCGCGCGCTCCCGCGCCTCCGCCTTGGAAACACCGCGGAACTCCAGCCCGGCGGCGACATTGTCGAGCGCCGATTTCCAGGGCATCAGCGCCTCGGCCTGGAACATGTAGCCGGCCTTGGGATTGATGCCGGTCACCGGCTGCCCGAAGGACAGCGCGCGGCCCTCGCTGGGCTTCAGCAGGCCGGCGGCGACGTTCAGCATCGTCGACTTGCCGCTGCCGGTCGGGCCGACGATCGACACGAACTCCCCGTCCGCGACGGTGAAGCTGGCTCCCTGTACGGCAGTATAGGAACGTCCCCGGCCGTCGGGTGAGGGAAAGGTGCAGGTCACGCCGTCCAGCTGGAGGGCGGGCGCCGCGGCGGCCTCGGCCATATCGGTGTGGTCCTTATCGTTCGGGCGGATCACTTTGGTTAGGAAGCCATACTGTCCGAACTTCCTGCTATCGGCAACCGATTGAGATCACCGTCAAATCCCAAGGGAGCCATTCCGCAAACGCACCGCTTACGGTGTCAAAGAAGGGACCGCGGGCGTTAAGGGTTGCCGCGGCGGCGGCATGTCCCGCATCAATGTCATAGACCGAAAGCCAGTCCCTATCTTTTCGCGGAGCCGAGATGCCCACGCTGCCGAAACGCCCGATGATTGCGCTTGCCGTCCTGGCCGCCCTGCTGGCCGCATGGCTCGGATTCGCGGCGTGGTACGATCACAGCCAGCGGGCGGACGAACAGCCGGCAACCTACAGCGCGCTGATCGAACGGGCGGGCCGTGGCGAGATCGAGTCCGTCACCTTCTCCAGCGGCACGGGCCATGCGGTCGCCACCGACGGCAGCCGATATCGCATCGTGATGCCGGTCACCGACGACCTGCTGAAGGAGATGCGCAGCCACAAGGTCGCCATCGCCTTCGACGAGGGGCCGGACGGGCTGATGGCGCAGACGGTCCGCGTGCTCGACCGCACGGCTCCCTTCCTGGTGGTGGCCCTGCTGATCGGCGGGCTGCTGCTCAGCGGCGGTCAGTTCTTCGGCATGGGACGCGCCACCCGCGTGCGCCCGGAGGACACCAACACCGTGTTCGCCGACGTGGCGGGCGTGGACGAGGCGAAGGAGGAGCTGCGCGAAACGGTGCAGTTCCTGAAGGATCCGCGCCGCTTCGCCATGGCCGGCGCCCGCGTGCCCAAGGGCATCCTGCTGGTCGGCCCGCCCGGCACCGGAAAGACCATGCTGGCCAAGGCCGCGGCGGGCGAGGCCGGCGTGCCCTTCTTCGCCGCATCGGGTTCCGATTTCGTCGAGATGTTCGTCGGATTGGGCGCGGCGCGCGTCCGCAGCCTGTTCAAGACCGCCCGCGCCAGCGCGCCCTGCATCCTGTTCATCGACGAGATCGACGCGCTGGCCGGCAAGCGCGGCGAATCGAACAGCCATTCGGAACGCGAGCAGACGCTGAACCAGCTGCTGGTCGAGATGGACGGCATCGTCGAGGGCGGCGACGTGGTGGTGATCGCCGCCACCAACCGGTCGGAGATGCTGGACGCCGCGGTG
>NZ_DASPIS010000051.1:0-10937 GCF_035628975.1 Azospirillum sp.
GGTCGAAGCCGGAAGATTAAACAGCTAAGCTGCTGTTCTTGCTTCCGTTTCTCCTCCGGCGCCGCGCTGTCGTTCAGCGCCCCGCCGTCGGTGGACCGGGTTATAGGCGCCCTCCCCCAAAACTGGCAAGCGGTTTTTTCGCCGCCTCGGCATTTTTTCGGCCGCGTCGTTTTTTTAGGCGCGGCCGGTGGCGCGATCCGTAGAGTGGCGCATCGTTTCGTTGCGAGCGCAGGACCATGCGGAGCTTCCGTCTTCTCCACACCGCCGACTGGCACCTCGGCCAGACTCTGCACGGCATTCCCCGCGATGCCGAGCATGCCTGCTTCCTCGACTGGCTGATCGACCGGATCGGCGAGCATGATGTGGATGCGCTCGTCATCGCCGGCGATGTGTTCGACGGGCAGAACCCGCCGATCCCCGCGCTTGCCCTCTTCTATCGGTTCGTCGCGCGGGCTAAGGCTCTGCACCCTCGGCTGGATATCGTGGTGGTCGCCGGAAACCACGACAGTGCCAGTCGGCTGGAGGCCCCGTCGCCGCTGATGACCGAGATGGGCGTGCGGGTGATCGGTACCCTGCCCTCCTCCGCCGACGGGATGTTCGACCCGTCGCCGCTGATCGTGCCGCTCCGTGATGCCGATGGCGCGGTGGCAGCCCGTTGCGTCTCCATGCCCTATCTGCGGCCATCCGATCTGCCACCTATCGAGGAGGCGGAAGACGTCGACCCGCTGATCGAAGGCGTGCGCCGGCTCTATACGCAGGCCTGGACCGGCGGCCGCGACCGTTGCCGCCCCGGTGAAGCGCTGATCCTGACCGGACACTGCTATATGCGAGGCGGCGCCCTGTCCGAGCTGAGCGAGCGCAAGATCCTGGGCGGCAACCTGCACGCCTTGCCGGTCGACATTTTCCCGGAAGACGCGGCTTATGTCGCGCTGGGCCACCTGCATCGGGCGCAGGCGGTCGGCGGGCGCGAGGCCGTGCGTTACAGCGGTTCGCCGATCCCGCTGGCGCTGGACGAACAACCCTATCCCCATCAGGTGGTTCTGACCGAGTTCGCAGGCGGCCGGCTGGTCGGGCATGAGGCGTTGCGGGTGCCGCGGCATGTGACGATCCACCGGGTCAGCGAAGCCAGTCCGGAGGCGGCACTCGACAGGCTGAAGCGGCTGGAGCTGGACAGCGGCCTGCCGCGCGACGCCTGGCCATTCCTGGAGGTGACGGTCACCCTGCCGGAACCCCGCCCCGCCCTGCGCGACGAGGTCGAGGCGGTGCTGGCCGGACGGCCGGTGCGGCTGCTGAAGCTGGGGGTGCGGCTGACCGGCAGCGGGCAGACGCTGGCGGACAGCGCGCCGCCGGTCGATCTGGCTTCGCTGGAGCCTGAAGAGGTATTCCGGCGGCTCTACCGCCGCAGCCATGACGGCGACCCCGACCCGGACCTGATGACGGCCTTCCATGAGTTGCTGACCGGCGTTCAGGAGACGATGTGATGCGGATTCTCGCGGTGCGCGGCGCCAACCTGACCAGCCTGGACGGCCCATTCGCCATCGATTTCGACCGGGAGCCGTTGCGGCGGGCCGGCCTTTTCGCCATCACCGGGCCGACCGGCGCCGGCAAGAGCACGATCCTGGATGCCTTGTGCCTTGCCCTGTTCGACAGCATGCCGCGGCTGCCGGAGGGGCGCGGCGAGATGCTGGGCCCCGAGGGCGATCCCAACAGCATCCGCACCACCGACGTGCGCACGGTGCTACGGCGGGGCGCAGGGTTCGGCTGGGCGGAGGTGGATTTCGTCGGGATCGACGGCGACGCCTATCGCGCGCGCTGGGAGGTGCGAAGGGCGCGGCAGAAGGCGCAGGGTGCCTTGCAGCAACAGAGCATGTCGCTGAGCAGCCTCGACGGCGAGCGGCGCTTCGGCGACGGCAAGAAGAGCGTATTGGAGGAGATCGAACGGCGGCTCGGCCTGACGTTCGAGCAGTTCCGTCGGGCGGTCCTGCTGGCCCAGGGCGATTTCGCCACCTTCCTGAAGGCGCCGCCGCGCGAGCGGTCTGCCTTGCTGGAACTGCTGACGGGGACGGAAATCTACTCCCGGCTGTCCGTCGCGGCGCATGAGCGGGGGAATGCGGAGAAGCAAACGCTCGACAGGTTGGTGGCGCAAGGCGGCGGCATCGGGGTGCTGAACGACGATGACCGCGCCGCCTTGCAGACTGAGGCCGGCGAAGCGGCGGATGCGGTGCGTGGCGGTGAGCAGGCGCTGGCCCATGCCCAGGCGGCGCTGGCTTGGCATGAGCGCGACGGGCAACTCGCGGCGGCCGAGGGCAAAGCGGTCGAGGCAGCCGAAGCGGCGGAGCGGGAATGGGTCGAGGCGGAGGGACGGCGTGAGGCGGCTGCCCGGCTGCGCGGGCTTCAACCGCTGCGCCCGCTGCTGGCCGATGCCGACAGGGCGAGCGGCGAAGCTGCCGAAGCAACAGCGGCCGTGGAGCGCGCAACGGAAGCCCGGGAAGCGGCGCGGCTGGCGGTGGAGCAAGCCGCCGCCCGTCATGGCGAATCCCGGCGGCGCTTCGAAGCCGCTTGCGCGGAGCAAGCCAAGGCAGAACCGGATCTTGAACGAGCGGCCGACCTGGACGGGCGGATCACGGCGCTGACGAGCGAGCAAGAAACTGCCCAGGCGACTGCAAAGGCGGCGGCGCAGCGGAGCGGCACGGCGCGGAAAGCGGTGCAGGACATCGACTCCACCCTGTCGGCGGTACGCAACGATGCCGCGCGGCTGGAGGTCTGGCTGCGGGATCAGGCGATCTTCGCCGTGGTGGCTAACCAGTGGGAGCGCTGGGATCGGCTGTTGGGACGCGCCATCGCCGATGGACGGGCAAGGGAGGCTGCCGCCCGGGAGCGTCTACGACTGGAGCAGGAGCTTGCCTCGACGGAAGCCGCTGCCGAAGGCGTGGGAATCCGGCTCGCCGAGGCGAGGGAGCGCTGCCGCACGGCAGAGCGGACGTTGGACAGTTTGCGGAGCGAGGCGGCGCCGTCGCTCGACGAGGCACGGCAGGCACGGGGCGAGGCCGGCCGCCGCCGGGACGGGCTGCTGGCGCTGCTCGCCACCGGCGACGCACGCCAGCGGCTTAGCACGGAGCGTGAAACGGCCGAGAGGGAGCGGCTGCAACGGCTGGGCGAGGCGGAGCGTGACGGAACGGCGGCGCGGCAGCTTGCCGACAGCCGGGCCGGGCAATGCGCGGCGGTCGAGGAAGCGGAAGGGACCCTGCAACGGCTGCTGCTGGCCCAGCGCGAGGATGTGGAAAGCCTGCGCGGGAGGCTGGTGGAGGGGGAAGCCTGCCCGGTCTGCGGATCGGCGGACCATCCCTGGGCAGGCGCCGGCGTAACTCCGCTCGGCCGGGTGACGCAGGATCAGGAGCGGCACCTTGCCGGGTTGCGCGAGACCCTGGCCGCGACGGTCGCCCGCCACGCGGCACTGGAGGCGGCCGAACGGGCGGCGCGCAAGGAGGCCGACGGATTGGCGGCACGGCTGGCGGCTCTCGCACGGGAGGCCGAAGGGCTTGAGGTCCGTTGGGCCGAGCAGGCGGCGGTGGCTGGCTGGGAGGTTGTCGGCTGGGAGGTTGAGGGCGGAACGCTCGGCGACATCCGTCAGACGGTCGAAACGGTGGACCGGCAGCTTGCGGCCATTGCGTCCGACGAGGAACAGGCACTTGATCATCGCCGGCGGCTGGATGCGGCGCAGCAGGAGCATCGGCGGCTGGAGACCGCGGCGGCCGGGCTGGCAACGGAATGCGAAGCGACCCGGCAGCGGCTGGCGGACGGACGGCAGGCCTTGGCGCTCGCGGTGGCCGCACTCGAGCGGACCGAGGCCGACCGGCAATCCGCTCTGGCGGAGTTGGCCGAAGGGTTGGCCGGAGATGCCGAGTGGCGGTCTCGGCTGGAGCGGGGGCCGGAGGACTATCGGACCGGGTTGGCGGCACGGGTGGCCGAATATCGGAAAAAGACCGATGCGCTGGCCCGTGCCACCCGCGAGGTCGAGCGGGCCAGCGGCGAGCGGGCGGTGCAGACCGCCGAGATGGACGCCGCACTGCGGGCGGAGGAGGAGGCCCGCGGGCGGGCCGGCGATCTGGCCGCGCGGCTGGCGGAAGCGCGGACGGCGCGCGGTGCCCTGCTGGGCGGGCGGGCGGTGGCCTTGGTGCGCAAGCTGCTGGCCGGCGAGCGGCACGAGGCCGAAGCACTGGTGGAGAAGGCCACCTTTGCGCGGCAGGATGCCATCGCCCGGCTGTCGGCGGCGGAGCAGGAACGGGAAACCCGCGGCGAGGCCGCCCGGCTGTGCGCCGACAAGGCCAGGGTTGCCGGGGAGCGGCTGGAACGGGCGGTGGCCGAACGGGGGGTCGGGCTGGAGGAGGTCCGTCGGCTGCTGGCGGCCGCAGAAAGCGAACTGGAGGCGGAAGAACTGGCGCTGGCGGTGCTGGAGCGGGCGCGTGGCGACGCGGCGCTCGTGGTTGCCGAACGACGCCGGCAGCGCACCGACCATCATGCGCCGGGCTATCATGCGGCGGGCCATCATTCGGCCGGCCGCCCGGCGCTGAGTGTCGACGAAGCCGCCGCGGCGGCGGAGAGCATCCGCGCGGTGCTGGAACGGGACCGCGACCGGCTGGGCTCGGCGCGCGGGCGGTTGGAGGCCGATGACGCCAACCGGCAACGGCTGGCCGGGTTGAGGACGGCGATCGAGGCGCAGCAGGCGCTCTGCGTACTGTGGGGCAAGATGGCGCAGTTGATCGGTTCGGCGAACGGGCAGAAGATGCGCAACTTCGCCCAGAGCCTGAGCCTGGACCTGCTGCTGACCCACGCCAACCGGCATCTGGAGGATCTTGCCCGCCGCTATCGGCTGGAACGGGTGGCGGGGGCCGATCTGGAAATCCAGGTGGTCGACCGCGAGATGGGCGACGAACGGCGCGGGGTGCACAGCCTGTCGGGCGGCGAGCTGTTCCTGGTGTCGCTTGCCCTGGCACTCGGACTGTCGGCGATGGCCGCGGGGACCTCCGGCGGGATCGGCACGCTGTTCATCGACGAGGGATTTGGCACGCTCGACCCCGACAGCCTGGATGTGGCGCTGTCCTGTCTGGAAGCGCTGCAGGCCGGCGGGCGTCAGGTGGGGGTGATCAGCCACGTTCCGGCGATGGTCGAGCGCATCGGCACGCAGATCCGCGTGATGCCGCTGGGCGGCGGGCGCAGCCGGGTGACGGTGCAGTCGGTGGCGGGGACGGCGCTGGGGGTGGCGATGGAGGAGGTGGAGGGGGTTTGAGGGGAGTGGTTGCGGAGGGTGCCCCCTCCCTAGCCCTCCCCCGCTAACGCGGGAGAGGGGACTGCCGCCGCTTCACGTTTCAGTACACGCCGCCAAAAATCCTACCCCCTCTCCCGCGAAGCGGGGGAGGGATGGGGAGGGGGCAACCGCCTCCTGAACTCCCCTCAGCGCCCCCGCTTCGCCAGGAACGCCAGCCGTTCCAGCGTGTGCACGTCCTGCTCGTTCTTCAGCAGCGCGCCGCACAGCGGCGGGATCAGCGTGCGGGCATCCTTGGCGCGCAGGGTCTCGGGATCCACGTCCTCCACCATCAGCAGCTTGATCCAGTCCAGCAGTTCCGACGTCGAGGGCTTCTTCTTCAGGCCTGGAACCTCGCGCAGGTCGTAGAACAGGTTCAGCGCCTCGCGCAGCAGCGCGGCTTTCAGGCCGGGGTAATGGACATCGACGATGCGCTCCATCGTCTCGCGGTCGGGGAAGCGGATGTAGTGGAAGAAGCAGCGGCGCAGGAAGGCGTCCGGCAGCTCCTTCTCGTTGTTGGAGGTGATGATGACGATGGGGCGCTTGGCCGCCGTGATCGTCTGGCGGGTTTCGTAGACGTGGAACTCCATGCGGTCGAGTTCCAGCAGCAGGTCGTTGGGGAACTCGATGTCGGCCTTGTCGATCTCGTCGATCAGCAGGACGGGGGCCTCCGGCGCCTCGAAGGCTTCCCACAGCTTGCCGCGGACGATGTAGTTGGCGATGTCGTGGACCTTCGCCTCGCCCAACTGGCTGTCGCGCAGGCGGCTGACCGCATCGTATTCATAAAGTCCCTGCTGCGCCTTGGTGGTGGACTTCACATGCCAGGACAGCAGCGGCTTGTTCAGCGCGCGGGCGATTTCCACCGCCAGCACGGTCTTGCCGGTGCCGGGTTCCCCCTTCACCAGAAGCGGCCGTTCCAGCGTGATCGCGGCGTTGACCGCCACCATCAGGTCGTCGGTGGCGACATAGCGGTCGGTGCCGGTGAAGCGCATGGGCCTGCTCCCTCAAACGACGATGTTCAGTCCACGATAAACAGGGTGGCGCCGATTTCGGTCGAGGACCGATGCGGGTGGTCGCCGAAATCCGACACCTGATAGCTCATGCCCGCGGTCAGGACGAAGCGGCGGCCATCCTTCAACTCGGTGATCAGTTCACCGCTGACCACGAACAGAACATGGCCGCGGTCGCACCAATGGTCGGCCAGATAGCCCGGCGTGTATTCGACCATCCGCACCCGCAGTTCCCCGGCGCGGAACGTGCGCCACAGCGCCTTGCCGGATTCGCCCGGATGTTCAGTGACCGGGACAGCGGCCCAGTCGGTCACGGTGAAGGGAAGAGTCGGGAGTTCCATCGCCGGACCTCGACAAAAACGGCATGAACGGAAAAACGGCCCCCGGAGCAGTCCGGGGGCCGGGTTCCATCAGGATCAGGAGGCCTTCTTGGCCGCGATGGCCTTTTCGATGGCCTCGACCGCCGCCGGGGCCAGCGAGGCGTCGGGGCCGCCGGCCTGGGCCATGTCCGGCCGGCCGCCGCCACCCTTGCCGCCCAGCGCCTCGGCGCCGACGCGGACCAGATCGACGGCGCTCAAGGTGCCGGTCAGATCGTCGGTCACGCCGATGACGATGGACGCCTTGCCCTCGTTGGACGCGATCAGAACCACGACGCCGGAGCCGACCTGCTTCTTCAGTTCGTCGGCCATCGGCTTCAGGTCCTTGGCCGGCAGGCCTTCGACAACGCGGGCGGCGAACCTGATGCCCGCGATGTCCTTGGCCTCGTTGCCGCCCTCGGCCTTGGCGCCGCCACTCATGGCGACCTGCCGGCGCAATTCCGCCAGTTCGCGCTCCATCTTGCGGCGCTCTTCCACCAGCGCAGCGACGCGGGTCGGAACCTCGTCGGGCTTCACCTTCAGGACGCCCGCCGCCTCGGTCAGCAGATGGTCGCGCTCGGACAGCCACGCCTTGGCGCCGGTGCCGGTCAGCGCCTCGATGCGGCGGACGCCGGCGGCGACGGCACCCTCGGAGACAATCTTGAAGACACCGATGTCGCCGGTGCGGCGGACATGGGTGCCGCCGCACAGTTCGATGGAATAGTCGCGGTCGAGTTCGCCATGCGGACCGCCCATGGAGACCACGCGGACCTCGTCGCCGTACTTCTCGCCGAACAGGGCCATGGCGCCCTGGGCACGGGCCTCGTCCGGGGACATCAGGCGGGTGATGACCTCGCTGTTGCCCAGCACGCGGCGGTTCACCTCATCCTCGACGGCGGCGATGTCGGCGGCGGACAGGCCGGTCGGCTGGCTGATGTCGAAGCGCAGACGCTCCGGCGCAACCAGCGAGCCCTTCTGGGTGACATGGTCGCCCAGCCGGTGGCGCAGCGCCTCGTGCAGCAGGTGGGTGGCCGAGTGGTTGGCGCGGATGGCGGCGCGGCGCTCGCTGTCGACGCGCAGTTCGACAACATCGCCGACCTTGAGGGTGCCCTTGGTGACGGTGCCGACATGGGCCCACACCGCACCCAGCTTCTTCAGCGTGTCGGAGACCGCGACCTCGGCCCCGCCGGCGGAGAAGATCACGCCGGCGTCGCCGACCTGACCGCCCGATTCGCCGTAGAAGGGCGTCTGGTTGACGACGACCATCACCTGATCGCCGATGTCGGCGGCCTCGACCCGGGCATCGCCCTTGACGATGGCGGTCACCTTGCCCTCGGCGACTTCGGTGTCGTAGCCAAAGAACTCGGTGGCGCCCAGTTCGTCCTTGATCTCGTACCACAGCTTCTCGGTGCCGACCTCGCCCGACCCGGCCCAGGATTCGCGGGCCTTGCGGCGCTGCTCGTCCATGGCGGCCTTGAAGCCTGCCTCGTCGACGCCGCGGCCCTGGCCGCGCAGAACGTCCTGCGTCAGGTCGAGCGGGAAGCCGTAGGTGTCGTACAGCTTGAAGGCGACGTCGCCGGCCAGCGGCTGGCCTTCGCCGAGATGACCGACCTCGTCCTCCAGCAGGCGCAGGCCGCGTTCCAGCGTCTGCTTGAAGCGGGTTTCCTCCAGCTTCAGCGTCTCGACGATCAGGGCACGTGCGCGGTTCAGCTCCGGATAGGCGTCGCCCATCTGCTGGATCAGCGCCGGGACCAGGCGGTGCATCAGCGGCTCTCGCGCGCCGATCATGTGGGCGTGACGCATGGCGCGGCGCATGATGCGGCGCAGCACATAGCCGCGGCCTTCGTTCGACGGCAGCACGCCGTCGGCGATCAGGAAGGAGGTGGAGCGCAGATGGTCGGCGATGACGCGGTGCGACACGGCATGCGGGCCGTCCGGAGCCGTCTTGGTCGCTTCGGCCGACGCCACGATCAGCGCCCGCATCAGGTCGATGTCGTAATTGTCGTGCTTGCCCTGCAGGACGGCGGCCAGACGCTCCAGCCCCATGCCGGTGTCGATCGACGGCTTGGGCAGCGGCACCAGATTGTCGGGACCCAGCTGTTCATACTGCATGAACACGAGGTTCCAGATCTCGATGAAGCGGTCGCCATCCTGGTCCGGGCTGCCCGGCGGGCCGCCGGCGATGGACGGGCCGTGGTCGAAGAAGATCTCGGAGCAGGGGCCGCAGGGGCCGGTGTCGCCCATGCGCCAGAAGTTATCCTTCTCGCCCAGGCGGACGACACGGTCCGGGGAAACGCCGACCTTCTTGGTCCAAATGTCAAACGCCTGATCATCATCTGTATAAATGGAGACCCAAATGCGGTCCGTGGGCAGGCCAAGCCACTCGGGCGAGGTGATAAACTCCCAGGCATATGCCAGAGCGTCATCCTTGAAGTAGTCGCCAAAGCTGAAGTTGCCCATCATCTCGAACATGGTATGATGCCGGGCGGTAAAACCGACCTCATCCAGGTCGTTATGCTTGCCGCCGGCCCGGGTGCACTTCTGGACCGTAACGGCCCGGTTGTACTCCCGCTTCTCCAGGCCCAGGAAGGTGTCTTTGAACTGGTTCATGCCCGCGTTGGTGAAGAGCAGCGTGGGGTCGCCGTGGGGCACCAACGAGGAACTGGGCACATAGGTGTGCCCCTTGGACTTGAAGAACTCGATGAAGGCGGTCCGGATTTCGTTGCCGGACATGTACTTGGGCATGGTTCTTTCCTCCTTCGCAAAAATGCAAAAGGCCCTCGCCACTGACGCCTGCTAACAGGCGCCAGGGGCGAGGGCCAAACTCTCGCGGTACCACCCTGATTTGTCGCTCATGCCAGTGATATCGGCTTGGTGGCCGTCCCTGTTTTGCTGGCGAACAGTCTCACTGCGGTGCTGCGCATATCTCGCAGCGTCCTCGGAGATTGTTCCCCATCGGAGGGCCCCTCGGGGGTGGCTCCGGTTCCCTCTCGGCCAGGCGCCCTTTCAGCCGGTGGGGCGCCCTCTCTGCGGCGAGGTGCGGGGACCGTACTTCCCGTCATTGGGTTCGATTACCCAGTACTATACAAGCCTGCATGCCTCGTGTCAAGTTACCGTCTGAACGCCTGCCGCTTCTTTGCCGTCCTATGGTCAGCCCTGCGCATGAAGGAGGAGATTGCAGTTGCTCGACTACAACCAGCTGGCCGCTGAATACGCCCGTCACCGCCGCGTTCATCCGCTCGTCTTCCGCCGCCTGCTCGAGGCCGGCGGCACCCGCATCCTTGAAGTCGGCTGCGGCACGGGCAACTATATCACTTCAATTGCGTGCGCCACGGGCTCCGCCTGCTTCGGCATCGACCCATCCGAGGAAATGCTGCACCGGGCCGCCGAGAAGGGCGCCCCCGTGACGCTTCAGGTGGGGCGGGCCGAGTCCCTCCCCTTCCCCGACGCCAGTTTTGACCTGCTCTTCTCGGTCGATGTGATTCACCACGTACAGGACCGGCCCCTGCATATGCGGGAAGCGTTCCGGGCGCTTAAGGCCGGGGGCCGCCTGGCGACGGTCACTGACTCGGAATGGGTGATTCGCCATCGGATTCCCCTGACCGCCTACTGGCCCGAGACCGAAGAGATCGAGCTTCGCCGTTACCCGGCCATGGCAGACCTGGCCCGGTTCATGACCGAGGCCGGCTTTGCACAGGCGCAGGAGGAATTGGTCGAGTTCCCGTGGGAATTAACAGATACCGGCCCGTACCGGGAGAAGGCCTTCTCCAGTCTCCACCTGATCGGCGAAGCTGCCTTCCGCCGGGGCCTGGAGCGGCTGGAGGCCGATTTGGCCCGGGGGCCCGTACGCTGCGTTTCGTACTATAGCTTGCTGTGGGGGATCAAACCGTGAGCGACCGCACCCGGATTCTTGAGGCCCTGGTGGCCGCCCTCGAACCCATGCCGAACGTACTCGCCTTCTGGGAAGCCGGTTCCCGCGCCACCGGCCGCTATGACCACTACTCCGACATGGATCTGCAGTGCATCGTCGCAGATGGCACCGTAGAGGCGACCCGCCTCGCTGTGGAGTCGGCGCTGGAGTCGCTCGGTCCGCTGGACCGTCGCTGGGAGGTGCCGCAGCCCACCTGGCATGGCCACTGGCAGGCCTTCTATCATCTGGCGGGCACCGATCCCCTGCTTCTGATCGACTGCGCGATCATGGAGCGCAAGGCCCCCAACCGCTTCCTGGAGCCGGAGCAGCACGGCACGCCCACCGTCCTCTTCGACCGG
>NZ_DASPIS010000052.1:0-8881 GCF_035628975.1 Azospirillum sp.
CGAGCAGGCGGATGTGAAGGCCGGTTGCGGTCATCGGACCCGTCTCGGCATTCCAACGATCGCTCCAACGAAGGCTCCTACGACCGCGTCCGTACAGTACCAGCCGGCTCCGACCCGCGGCAACGAGGCGGACGGATGGCCAGACAACCCGAATTGGGAGAACCCCCATGACCGTACAGACCGCACCCGTCTTCGACCCCGTCGCCTACAAGACCACGACCCGCACGCAATGGCAGCAGACGGCGAAGGCGTGGAACGACTGGGGACCGCTGCTGCGCCGCTGGCTCGGTCCCGCCACCGAACTGATGCTCGATATGGCGGAGATCGGACCGGGACAGCGCGTCCTCGACGTCGCGGCCGGCGCGGGCGATCAGACGCTGCAGATCGCCGGGCGGGTGGGGCCGCAGGGCTACGTGCTGGCGACCGACATCGCCTCGAACATTCTCGACTTCGCGGCCGGCAACCTGCGCAACGCGGGATGCCACCATTGCGAAACGCGCGTGATGGACGGCGAGGCGCTGGAGGTGGAGGAGGGCTCGTTCGACGCCGTGGTGTCGCGCGTCGGCCTCATCTACCTGCCGGACCAGGTGAAGGCGCTGGAGGGCATGCGGCGGGCCGTGACGCCGGGCGGGCGCGTCGCCGCGATCGTCTACGGGCGTGCCGAGGCGAACGGCTTCTTCGCGACCCCGGTGTCGATCATCCGGCGCCGCGCGCAGCTGCCGCCGCCGCTGCCCGGGCAGCCCGGCCCGTTCAGCCTCGGCGCTCCCGGCGTCCTGGAGGGTCTTTACCGCCGCGCCGGCTTCCAGAAGGTCGAGACGATCTCGGTGAACGCGCCATTGCTCCTGGGATCGGCGGCCGAATGCCTGCGCTTTGAGCAGGAGTCGTTCGGCGCCCTGCACCAGATGCTCGCCAACCTCGACGCGCCAGGCCGCCAATCCGCATGGGACGAGATCGCCGTGGCCCTGCGCGCCTACGAAACCGAGGATGGCTTCGTCGGCCCGTGCGAGCTGCTCATCGCCGTTGGAACCCGTTGAAGGGAGGCCGTCATGAAGGAGCCGATCTGAGCCGGACAGCAATGACGGCGGCCCGAAGGCCGCCGTCCCCTTTTGCCACACTGCTCCAGCGCCCCCATCACTCGGGGACCGGAGCATGTATGGCAGACGTCCAGAAAAGGACATTCCCTCATCCACGATAGCGCAGCGCCTCGACGAGCAGGGCGAAAGCGGGCGATTGCTGCCTCCGACTGGGATAGTACAAGTGGTAGCCGGGAAGCGGCGGCGTCCAGTCCGCCAGCACGCGGACCAGGTCACCGGCATCCAGATGGGGTTGCGCCACATCCTCGGGCATGAAGGCGATGCCGAGGCCATGAAGCGCAGCGTTCCTGATCACCGCGATGTCGTTGACGGTCAGCTGCCCTTCGACGCGCACGTTGATCTCGCGCGTGCCCTTCTCGAATTCCCAAACATAGACTCCGCCCAGTGTGGGCAGGCGTAGATTGATGCAGCTGTGCGCCGCCAGATCCTGAGGGACCTTCGGCTTGCCGTGCTTCTTGAAGTAGGCAGGTGTAGCAATGGCGGCCATCCGGATTTCGGGTCCGATCCGCACGGCGATCATGTCGCGGGCGACTCGCTCGCCCATCCGAATACCGGCGTCGAAGCGCTCGGCGACGATGTCCCGGAGCGTGTTGTCGACGACCAGGTCGACCCGGACATCCGGGTACTCGGCCAGGAAGTTTGCAAGAGAGGGCCAGAGGATCGTTTCCGCCGCGTGGTCCACAGCCGTGATGCGGATGATGCCCGCCGGCTTGTCGCGAAGCTCGGACAAGGCGGCCAAGCCGGTCTCGATCTCCTCCAGATGCGGCCCTACGGTCGCGATCAACCGCTCGCCGGCGTCGGTCGGGGCCACGCTGCGGGTCGTCCTGGTCAGCAAGCGCACCCCCAGCTTCTCCTCAAGGGCGCGCATGGTCTGGCTGAGCGCGGACGGAGACACGCCCAGCTGAGCTGCCGCGCGCGTGAAGCTGCGTTCGCGCGCCACGGCGATGAAGGCGCCAAGATCGGCGAGTGGGGCACGGGGCATTCTGAAGCCTCACTTAAAGATTCATGCCGAATATAGCGTCTAGTTGCGGGTGATTGCAGCCGCTACCTAGCTGTCATGCAAACCGACACCACCCCTTCATCGACCGCGGCCGAGACCGAGCGCCACGCGCGTCAGGCCGCACCCTCGCACGCTGCGGGCTGGAGCGCCGTCTTCGCGCTGACGCTCTGCGTCGGAACTCTGATCGCGTCCGAGTTCATGCCCGTCAGCCTGCTCACCCCGATCGCTTCCGACCTGCGGCTGACCGAGGGCCAAGCCGGGCAGGCGATCGCGGTGTCCGGCATCTTCGCGGTGCTGACCAGCCTGTTCATCTCGTCCGCGACGCAAGCCATCGACCGCAGGGCGCTTCTGCTGGGGCTGACCGCGGTCATGCTGGTGTCAGGTCTGGTCGTCGCCTTTGCCCCGAACTTCACCGTCATGGTCGTCGGCCGCGCCCTCGTCGGCGTGGTGATCGGCGGCTTCTGGTCGATGTCGGCTGCGATCGTCATGCGGCTGGTGTCCGAAGACGAGGTGCCCCGGGCCCTCGGGCTCCTGAACGGCGGCAACGCGCTGGCCACCACAATCGCGGCGCCGCTGGGCAGCTTCCTTGGCCAATACATCGGCTGGCGCGGGGCCTTCTTCACCGTCGTCCCGCTGGCGGCGCTGACCTTCGTGTGGCTGTTCATGACCTTGCCGTCGATGCCCGCGCGCGGTCGATCCAGTGCGGCTGCGGCGTTCCGAGTCCTGCGCCGCCGGAACGTGCCGCTCGGCATCATGGCCGTGTCCCTGCTCTTCATCGGCCAGTTCGCCCTGTTCACCTATCTCCGGCCGTTCCTGGAGACCGTCACGGGCGTGAGCGTCTCGGCGCTGTCCCTGATTCTGCTCGCGCTCGGGGTGAGCGGCCTCGTGGGCACGTACCTGATCGGCTTCGTCGTCAAGACCCGGCTGTATGGCCTGCTCGTCGCGATGCCGCTCGCCCTGGCCGTGATCGCCCTCGCCCTGATCGCCGTCGGATCGTCCACCGTCGCCACCGGCGTGCTGCTGGCCCTGTGGGGCTTCATCGCCACCGCCGCGCCGGTCGGCTGGTGGACCTGGCTGAGCCGGACGCTTCCCGACGACGCCGAAGCCGGCGGCGGGCTGATGGTCGCGGCGATCCAGCTGGCCATCACCCTCGGCGCCTCGGCAGGCGGCCTGATGTTCGACGGCAGCGGCTACCAGGCCACCTTCGCCGTCAGCGCCGCCATCCTGTGCGGCTCCGCCGTGGTGGCGTTCATCGCGTCCCGCCGGGCCGCTGCGGCCGGGCGATCCGAAGCCCGGAGAGATGCCCACGCGACCGCGTGATCGAAAGGAGACGCTGCGATGCGCGACCCGAACGACCTCACCATCATCAGCAGGCGGAACCTGCTGCACTGCGCCGGCGCCGGAGCGACAGCGCTCGCCCTGGTGTCACTCATCAACATCCCATTCACGGAGGCCAAGACGATGCCGAACGGCGCAGACAACTTTTACACCAGCGACAGGGTCGACCTGCAGAAGGTCACCTTCGACACCCAATACCGGATGAAGGTCGCCGGCAACCTCTTCACGCCCAAGGCGCTCGACCGCAACGTCAGGACTCCGGCGATCGTCGTCGGTCACCCCATGGGCGCGGTGAAGGAGCAGAGCGCTAACCTGTACGCGATCAAGATGGCCGAGTTGGGCTTTGTCGCGATGTCCATCGACCTGCCTTTCTGGGGCGAGAGCGTCGGTCAGCCGCGCAATGCGGTGGCACCCGATCTCTATGCGGAGGCGTTCAGCGCCGCCGTCGATTTCCTGGGCACGCGGCCGTTCGTCGACCGCGAGCGCATCGGCGGCATCGGCGTCTGCGGCAGCGGCGGCTTCCTGGTCAGCGCGGCGAAGATCGATCCGCGTCTGAAAGCCATCGCCACGGTCAGCATGTATGACATGGGCGCGGTCACCCGGAACGGCTACAACACGTCGCAGACGCTCGCGCAGCGCAAGGCCCTGCTCGCCCAGGCCGCGCAGCAGCGCTATCAGGAGTTCACGACCGGCGAGCAGATTTTCCGGAACTACCTGCCGATGCAGCTGCCGGCGGATGCCGACCCCGTCACGCGGATGTACCACGAGTTCTACCGGACCGGGCGCGGCCTGCACGTCCCCGAAGGGCGGACTCCGGAGCTGACCCAGAACCGCACCCTTGCGGGCGAAATCAAGTTCATGAACTTCTATCCGTTCAATGACATCGAAACGATCTCGCCGCGCCCGATGCTGCTCATCGTGGGGGATCAGGCGCATTCCAGGGAGTTCAGCGACAACGCCTACGCCCGAGCGGCAGAACCAAAGGAAGTTTTCTGGGTTCGGGGGGCAAACCACGTTGATCTCTACGACCGCGTGGACCTGATCCCCTGGGCTAAGCTTCAGTCGTTCTTCACTCAGCACCTCTCGGCCTGACGCCGGCGCCAGACCTGCACCCGAAGGTGGCCTGAACCGCTTTGGCCCGCATTCCTGACACGCGTCGACGTTCAAGAGTGCGGGCCGATGCTCTCCAGCTCCGCCGGCGAGCCGATCTGAGCCGGCCAGCAAAGACGGCGGTCCGAAGGCCGCCGCCCCCTTCTGCTACACTGCGATACCTGCGTCGATGGACCGTCACAGCCGGCGTGGCCGACGTGGCTCCCCGAGCGCGCATTCAAGACGTCCGCGTTCCCAGCCGCCGAGGTCGGCCGCCGCGCGGTAGGTGCTCTCCAGGAACGCCATCAACGCCGCCTCCGGGTCGACTGCCCGACGCACGACATCGTAAGGCAGCAGGAACTCGCCGAGGCCACGGTTGAAGCGCGCGTCCTCCGGCTCGACCCTGGCTTCGGCGAATCCCTCGGGCGCCGGGTAGGCATAGGAGTAGAAGGCGGGGTACTCGATCATCCCGCCCCCCGGCCAGAAGCCGGCTGACGACACCTCGTGGCTGTAAGCCTCGCGGGTGACGTCATCCGGCAGGGCCGGGATCCCGCCGGGGTGAAGGGGCGCCGTGGCCCCGGAGAAGCGTGTGACCGCCAGATCGAAGCTCCCCCAGAAGAAGTGCACCGGGCTGACCTTCCCGAGATATCCCGTGCGGAACCGGTTCATCACGCCGTCAACGGCCACCAGAGCGCCAAAGAACCGCCGCACGGCATCCGCATCGTAGGGACGTTCGATCCGGTCCTCGGCGAACGGCACCGGGTCGGGCACCTCGTTGGGACGGCCGTCCAGCCAGGGCGTGGCCCCGAGCCACGCGAGCAGCTCCATGAAGCGGGTGTGAAAGCCGGCGACCGTCGTCGGGCCGAGGGCGAAGCGGCCGGAACGGCCATCGGTGGCGCACCCCACCACCGCGTGGTCGAGCAGGTCGAAGGCAATCTCTACGCCGCCCGGCCCGTCAGGGACCAGTCCGGTTGTCAGTCCCCGTCCGTTTACGTACAGCGTGGCGTGCCAGGAATGGTTCACCCAGGGTGTCCGGGCAAGACGGTACTTGCCCACGATCTGCGTGTAGAGGTGCAGGGCCGTGCAGGTATCCCGCCAAGGCCGATAGGGAATGTCCGGCCACATCAGCGCCTCCTCGCGGGATCGAAGCGGATACGGGGAACAAGGTGGAGGCTTGCGGCTCGTCGGCCATCCCCCGGCGGGAACGCGCGGCGGGCCGCCTTTGAAGACCGCGCTGAGGCGGCCATATTGCCCAACAGCGGCTGATCGCATGACCATGGGGGTGCGGATGACCACACTGATCGGATTGTCGGGCAGTCTCCGCCGAGGCTCGCTCAACACCGCCTTGCTGAAGGCCGCCGCCGCGGCGATGCCGGATGGCGCGACGCTGACCATCGGCAGCATCCGTGGCATACCGCTTTATGACGGCGACCTCGAGGCCGCCGAAGGAATCCCGCAGCCGGTGGCGGAACTGAAGGACGCCATCGCGGCCGCCGATGGGTTGCTGCTCGTCACGCCCGAGTACAACAACTCGATCCCCGGCGTGTTCAAGAACGCGATCGATTGGCTGTCCCGGCCGCCGGCCGACATCCCCCGGGTCTTCGGCGGGAAGCCCGTCGCGCTTATGGGAGCCTCGCCCGGCGGCTTCGGCACCATCCTCAGCCAGAACGCCTGGCTGCCGGTCCTGCGCACGCTCGGCACCGAACTGTGGAGCGACGGTCGCCTGCTGGTCTCGCAGGCGCACACGATCCTCGGCGAGGGCGGCGCAATCTCAGACCCGAAGGTGGAAGAACAGTTGCGATCGTTCCTGCGGGGCTTCACCGCCTTTGCCCAAAGGTCGCGGAATAAATAATCGCGCACCCGAGGGATCTGGTGCTCACATCGAACGATGTCATTGTCCGGTTGGTCGAGCAGGCGCTCGCGGGAGACTGCGGGCACGCAGCGCCACGGACTCAAAGGCGGTGGAGGGAGCGATGAACGACGACACCTTCAACATGGATATCCGCAAATTCCTCAAAACCCTGGGCGTGACATCGCAGCGCGAGATCGAGCGAGCCGTCGGCGAGGCGCTGGCTTCGGGTCGTCTGAAGGGCAACGAAACGCTCCGGGTCCGGGCGGTGCTGACGATCGATGACGTCGCGCTCTCACACGAGGTCCGGGGCGAGATCGCCCTGGAATAGCGGTCGGACCGTGGCCGCAGAGGCGGCCCCCCTGTCACTACACCGCTCAGACCGCAGGCCGTGCAGAGTTCCGGAATTTGCCAAGGTGACCATCCTGCACTTCAATCGGGCGCTATGATGCAGTTCGCGCTCTCTGACGCCCTTCGGATCGGCGAGATCCTGTCCTTGGCTGCCCGGACCGAGATCATGCCTCGGTTTGGCGAGCTGGTCGCCGGGCAGGTGCGCGAGAAGTCGTCGCGATTCGATGTCGTCACGGACGCGGACGAGGCGGCCGAACGCGCCATCTCCACCGCGCTGGAGGCTGCCTACCCTGGAGCGGTCGTCATCGGAGAGGAGGCCGCCGCCGGGAATTCCACTCTGCTCGATGCCATTGGCACGGCCGACCTCGCGTTCGTGCTCGACCCACTCGACGGCACCAAGAACTTCGCTTCCGGACTGCCGCTGTTCGGAGTCATGGTCGCGGCGACGGTACGGGGGGAGGTGGCGCTCGCCGCCATCCACGATCCGGTGTGCCGCAATACCGCCTACGCGCTTAGGGGCGAGGGGGCGTGGATCCAGGGTGAGGGAGGCGCCCGGGCAGACTTGGCGGTCGCTGGCGCGGTGTCTGTCCGGGAGATGCACGCGATCATCGGGACGAACTTCCTGCCTGAGCCCCTGCGCACGACTGTCAACGGCAACCTCTCGCGGCTGGGATTGAGCGCGTGGCTGCGGTGCGCCGCGCACGAATACCGGATGGCTGCGGCGGGCCACTGCGACATCCTGTTCTACAACAAGCTGATGCCTTGGGATCATGCGGCAGGCTGGCTGCTCCACCGCGAGGCCGGCGGCTACAGCGCCCACTTCGATGGCACTGCCTACCACCCGACCCATCTCACCGGGGGCCTCATCTGCGCCTCCGATGAACCAAGCTGGCAACTCGTCAGGGAGGCCTTGCTGGAACAGCGTGAGCGCCTTCAAGCTTGAGCGGCTCCGGGCGCACCTCAGTTCGCGACCACCGGCTCGGCACTCGACAGACAGCTATCTACCGCGGGATCCGCCTTGATCACGCCCGCGATCAACGACCTGGCTTCACGGGAGGCTCATCGGCCGTCCGGATCACCTTGTACAGCGCCAGTCCGCCGCCAATGAGCGGCACAGCTTCCAACGTCACCGAGCCGAGCCGCACGTCGATCCAGAAGGTCCCTGTAATCCCCAGGATTCCGAGCAGCATCCACCCCAACACCGGCATCTGGGTCTGCCCTTTACTCGCTTTCCGTTGGATCGTGCCGCGGGCCAAGCACCCTGAACAGAGTGCGTCGCGACACCTTGTACTGTGCGGCAATATCCTCCACCGAGATTGAGGGATCGGCCCACAGCGTCCGTGCAGTGTCCAGCCGAACGCCGGTCAACACCGGCTTGCGTCCTCCAGGTCGGCCCCGGGCGCGAGCCGCCGCAAGGCCAGCACGCGTGCGCTCCCGAATTAGGTCGAGCTCAAACTCTGCAATGCCGGCCACGATGGTGAACATGAGCCGCCCCACTGGGATCCCGGTGTCGATGCCGAGGTTCAGGACGCGCAACGCGACACGGCGCCGCTCCAGAACCTGCCCCAGTTCCACTAAGTGAGCGACCGACCGCGCCAAGCGGTCCAGCTTGACGACGACCAGGACGTTGCCGGGCTGAAGGGCGCGCATACATGCGGTCAAGCCGGGCCGTTCTGCCTTCGCGCCGCTCGCGACATCGGTGTAGATCCGGTCCGGGTCAACACCAGTACGTACCAGCTCGTCGAGCTGCGGATTCAGCGTCTGATCAGAAGTTGATACGTGCACAGTGCGCTCGAAACTGAACAGGACGACCGGAGGAAAGTGAACGGCCTGTACGGCAGCATGAACAGCGGAGCGGGTTGAGCAGCCGAGCGGCTTCTCGCGCCTTCGTCGCACCAGTAACGGCCCGTGCCGTTGCTCCTCTGCCAAGAGGAGACACGGCATGCCGAGAACGAGGATCGCGATGAGGAAGGTGAAAGAAGTGCTTCGGCTCCGATACGATCTCGCCATGAGCTACAGCTGCGGATTCCGATGAAGCCGGCCGGGGATTCCGATCTGAAGGCGGTCCAGCGTTCCGGGCTGAAGCCGGTCCACGGTTCCGACGCGATATCGGCCATCGCGTGACGCCCGTCCCCGGGTCGCTTTGCTCATCTCATGAAG
>NZ_DASPIS010000053.1:0-49525 GCF_035628975.1 Azospirillum sp.
GTGGCGTCGGCCGCCATGATCCTGCTGCAGATCGCGCTGGGCATCGCCACCCTGCTGACCGTGGTGTGGATCCCCGTCGCCGCCGCCCATCAGGCAGGCGCGATCCTGGTGGTGTCGATGCTGGTGTGGCTGCAGTTCGAGTTGCGGCCGGTGCGGCGGGAGTAAGGGCATCCGGACTCCGGCAACGATCACCGCTCCGGATACAACGTAATTTGAGAAGACGCAGTGTGGTTCGGAAACTAAGGCGTGACGGCCTGCGTCACGCCCCTTCGGCCAGATCGTACATCGCGTCGATGTCCGCGATCAGGACCTTGTTGCCTTCCTGGAGCGAGATGACGCCCGCGGTCTTCAGCTGGGTGAAGGTGCGGCTGACCGTCTCGGTGGTCAGGCCCAGATAGTCGGCGATGTCGGCGCGGCTCATCGGCACGAAGACCGGATTTTCCTTGTGGCCGCGGCGGGCGGCCCGCTGGGACAGCATCAGCAGGAAGGAGCAGATCTTCTCCTTCGCCGTCTTGCGGCCCAGCAGGAGCATCTGGTCCTGAGCGGCGGCCAGTTCGTTCGACGCCATCGAGAACAGGCGCCGCTGCATCTTGGGGAATTCCTCCAGCAGCGCGTCGATCTTCTTGCGCGGGAAGCGGCAAAGCGAGGCGCTGGTGACGGTCTCCGCGGTGTAGGCATAGCTGTCGTTGACGGCCAGCCCCAGGAAGTCGCCGGTCACCAGGAAGCCGGTGATCTGGCGGCGCCCGTCCGGCAGCAGCTTGTACAGCTTCACCGTACCGGAGGTGACGTTGTAAAGCGCGTCGGCCGCGTCGCCTTCGGCGAACAGGGTGTGGCCGGCATCGATGCGCACATTCTGCAGAATGTCGGCAAGACGGCGCAGCTCCTCCGGTTCCAGCGCGGCGCAAACCGTCAGGCTGCGCACGGGACAGGCCCCGCAGGGATTCATTTCCGTCGCAGCGCTCTTTTCCCGAGCGCGAACCGTATCAAAAGGTGGCATGGACGAACCCAGCCTTTCATTCCGCATGGGCTCATATTGGTGGCAATCGCTGAGAATCGCAACCTCGCACGCATACAACCTTTTCTTTGCCCATACGGGCTTTGGCACTATTGCCTCCGGACAGCCTCCGGGGCGGCCGGTTCGGTCCCGGACCGGGGGGCCGCCGGCAGGTCGTCGTCGAACAGGACGCGGTGCGCCGCGCCGTCGAGATCGTCAAACTGGCCGGACTTCAGCGCCCACAGAAAGGCCGCCAGCCCCAGACCGCCCAGGCTGAGCGCGATCGCGATCAGATAGAGAAGCTCGTCCATCACCCGAATCCTTACCCGGCAGATCCCGCACAGTCATATCCTGGACGGGAACATCCTTGACGACGGCACCGCGGGCCAGCCGCAGCGCGTTGAGAATGACGATCAGCGACGACGACGACATGGCGAGCGCCGCCAGAAGCGGCGTCAGCATGCCGCCCATCGCGAGCGGCACGGCGCAGAGGTTATACACCAGCGCGATGCCGAAATTCTGCCGGACCAGACGGCCGGACCGGCGGGCGACCTCCACAGTCTCGACGATCGGGCGCAGCAGGCGGCCCTGGAACACCACGTCCGCCGTGGTCTGGCTGACGTCCACCGCGGTGGAGGGCGACATCGACACCGCCGCCGCGGCCAGCGCCGGGGCGTCGTTCAGCCCATCGCCCACCATCAGGACGGTGCGTCCCTCGGCGGCCAGTTCCGCCAGCACGGCGGTCTTGTCGGCAGGCGTCTGCTCGGCCCGCCAGTCGGCGATGCCCAGCCGCTCCGCCACCGCCGCAACAGCGCCACGGCGGTCGCCCGACAGCAGCCGCACCTCCAGCCCGCGGGCCTTCAGCGCCGCCACCACGGCCGCGGCGTCCGGCCGCGGAGCGTCGAGGAACAGGATTCGCCGCGGCTCCTCGCCCGGACGGGCGAGCCACAGCTCCGGACCGGCGGCGTCCTCCGCCTCCAGCGGCGCACCGGTGAAACGGCGGCTGCCGAGCCGGACCTCCCCATCGTGGGTGTCCAGCGACAGGCCGGCACCGGCGATCTCGCGCACGCCCGCGGCGACCGGCACCTGCGGCGCGGCGGCTGCGAGCGCGCGGGCCAGCGGATGCCGGCTGGCCGCGGCCATCGAGGCCGCCAGCGCCAGATCCTCCGCCGCCAGCCCGTCCAGCCGCGGCACCGGGCGTCCTTCGGTCAGGGTTCCGGTCTTGTCGAACACCACCGTGTCGATGCTGGCCAGCCGTTCCAGAGCGGTCGGGCTCTTCAACAGGGTGCCCTGGCGCATCAGGCGGCCGCTGGCGATCACCTGCACGACCGGCACCGCCAGCGCCAGCGCGCAGGGACAGGTGATGATCAGCACGGCGATGGCGTTCATCAGCGCGTCCTGCCACATCGCCGCGCCCAGCAGCATCCAGGCGGCAAAGGTGCTCAAAGCCGCCAGATGCACCACCGGGGCATAGAGGCGCGACACCCGGTCGGCGATGGCGACATATTTGGCGCGGCCCTGCTCCGCCACCTCCATCAGCCGGACGATCTCGGCCAGCAGCGTGCCCTCCCCCACCGCGGTGACGGTCAGGCGCAGTGGCGCGGTCAGGTTCAGCGTTCCGGCGAAGACCTGGTCGCCCGGCCGCGCGGTGCCCGGCACCGTCTCGCCGGTGATCAGGCCGGTGTCGAGGTCGGAGATGCCGTCGGACACCCGCCCGTCCACCGGGATGCGTTCGCCCGCCGCGACCAGGATGGTGGTTCCGCTGGTGACCTGTTCCGGCGGAACGACGGCGCTGGTGCCGTCCTCGCGCAGGATGGTGACGGCGTTGGCGCGCAGGCCCAGCAGCTGTTCCGCCGCCGAGCGCGCCCGGCCGCGGGCCCGCTGGTCGAGATAGCGGCCTACCAGCAGGAAGAACAACAGCATGACGCCGCCGTCGAAATAGGCATGGTCGCCGCTGTGGATCGTCTCGAACAGGCTCATGCCGGTGGCGAGCAGGACACCGATGGTGATCGGCACGTCCATGTTGGTGCGGCCATGGCGCAGGGCCGACAGCGCCGAGCGCGCGAAGGGACGCAGCGCATAGGCGATGGCCGGCATGCAGATCAGCGCCGAGATCCAGTGCATCAGGTCGCGGGTGGCGGTGCCCATGCCCTGGCTGTGGCCGGCCCAGACCGACACCGACAGCAGCATGACGTTGCCCATGGCGAAGCCGGCGACGGCCATGGCGCGCAGAAGCTCCTTCTCGCTCCTCGCCTGGGCGCCGCCCAGCCGGTCCGGATCGAAGGGCACGGCGCGATAGCCCAGTTGGGCGACGGTGCCGACCACCGTGTTGGCATCGGTGACCTTGGGGTCCCAGCGCACCGTCAGCCGGCGCGTGGTCATGTTCATGCGGGCGTGGCCGACGCCCAGCTGGCGGCTGAGCGCCGATTCGATCAGCCAGACGCAGGCCGCGCACTGCATGCCGTCGACCATCAGGTGCAGGCTGCGGGTGCCGTCGGAGTCCTCGCGCGCATGCGGTTCGTAATCCACCGTCGGGGCGTCGTCGGGGCGCAGCGGGCGCGCGGTGGGATCGACGCTGCGGCGCTCGTAGTAGCGCTCCAGCCCCAGGCCGCGGACGAGATCGTAGGCGGCGGCGCAGCCGGTGCAGCAGAAGGGGCCGGCCCCGTCGGTGGCCGTCGTGGCGGAGTTGGAGTTTGAAGCGGCGGCTTGCTCGCCCAGTTCCTGTCCGCAATGGAGGCAGACGCTCATCTCACATCACCCCGATGATCCCGGCCCGGCAATCGCTGCCGATCGGCCCCTTCAAAGCTCACTGCACCCAGACGCGCTTCTGGTCCTGATAGTCGCCGGTGGAGTGGGTGATGACGAAGCGCATGTCCCACTGGCCTTCCAGGTCCAGTTCCACCGGAGCGCCGTAACGGCCTTCGCCCAGATACGGCAGGGTCAGCGTCTTGTCGTGGCCGACGGTGGTCGGACGGATCATCGACACGGTAACGCCGGCATCCTTCAGGACGCGGCCTTCCTTGTCGCGGGCGGTGATGGCGACCAGGGCCTTGCGGGGCTCGGTGCTGGTGAATTCCGCCTGCACCTGCCAGCCGCGTTCGGCCTGGGCGCGGGCACCGGCGAGATCCTTGTTGTAGCTGATGCCCTTGATGAAGTGGTTCTCGGTCTGCACGCCGGTCCAGCTCGACATGGCGAAATGGACCATGATCGCGTTCACCGACAGAACGATCATGAAGAGGCCGACGAAGATCCAGGGGATGTACCAGCCCTTCTGGCGCGGCGGCTTGACACGCTTCGGAGCGGTGGGGCGGTTTCCGGTGGTCGTGCTGATGGTCATGGTCGCTGGCTGCCCTTCGACTGGTCGGCGGCTTCTGGTCGGCAAATTCCGGTGGCCGGTCAGGGCACTATGGCGACCGATTGCCGCAGGTACATTGCGCTGGATCAAATGACAGGAAGTTCACGGAACCGCCAGCCGGCAGGCCGCTTCCCATAGGAAAAGGGCGCCGGGGAGCGAACTCCCCGACGCCCTCCCGGTCGGTTCCGAACGTGTTCCCGGATCGGGATCGGCTTACTTGCCGCCGCCCAGGTTGTGGACGTAGACCGCCAGCGACTTGATCGTCGCGTCGTCCAGACGCTTGGACCAGGCCGGCATCATGCCGGCACGGCCGTTGGTCACCGTGTCCATCAGCGTGGCCTTGTCGCCGCCGTAGAGCCAGTTGGCTTGGCGAAGCGGAGGAGCGCCGATGCCGTCGAGACCGGCGGCGACCGAACCCTGACCAGCGTCGCCGTGGCAGGCGGCGCAGTTCTCGTCATAGACGGTCTTGCCCTTGGCGACCTTGCCCGCATCGGCGGTCTTGCCGTTCAGCGACAGCACATAGTCCGTGACCTGGTCGATCTGGTCGCGGTTCAGGATGCCGTCCTTGCCGAAGGCGGTCATGCCGACGTTCGGCACGCCACGGGTGTCGCCGTCATCCGAGCGGATGCCGTGCTGGATGGTCTTGTAGATGTCGGCCGAGGAGCCGCCCCACAGCCACACGTCGTCGGCCAGCGTCGGGAAGCCCTTGGCACCCTGGCCGCCGGCGCCGTGGCAGGCGGCGCAGTTCTCGTTGAAGTAGGACCGGCCGCCGGCCATGGCGAAGCCCAGCAGGTCCTTGTCCTTCTGGATTTCGTCGACCGACTTGGCGGCGATGGCGGTCAGGAACTTGGCCTGGCCGGCCTTCGCCTCCGCCATCCTGGTATCGAGTTCTTCACGCTGCGAATAGCCGAGGATGCCCTTCGTGTAGGTCTTGCCCAGCGGCCAGGCCGGGTAGAACACGTAGTACACCAGCGACCAGGCGATGCAGACGTAGAAGAGGTACAGCCACCACTTGGGCAGCGGGTTGTTCAGTTCGCGCAGTCCATCCCACTCGTGGCCGGTGGTCTCGACGCCGGACAGCTCGTCCTTGTAATTCTGTGCCATGGTCTAAAGCTCCTGACCATCATCCTTGAGCGGGATCTGGGCGGCGTCGTCGAAGGTGCGGCGGTTGCCGGGCCACATGGCGTAAACCAGGATGCCCGTCAGCAGCAGCATCAACCACACCGTCCAGAAGGACCGAAGCATCACCGTGATCGAATCCAAGTCCATGGATTCCTCCCCCGATTACTGCTGCAGCTGCTTCGGCGACTGGTACTTGGTGAAGTCCACCATGGTGCCCAGCACCTGCAGGTAGGCGACGAGAGCGTCCATTTCGGTGACGGTCTTGTTGCCGGTGAAGTTCGCGACCACGGCCTTCGGATAGCGCTTGGCCAGGGCGGCGGTGTCGCCGTCCGGGTTCTTCTGCGCTTCCAGGTCGGCCTTGGCGTTGGCGATCTGCTCGTCGGTGTAGGGAACGCCGACGATCTTCAGCGCCTTCAGGTGATCGCCGATGTCGCCGTAGCTCAGCGGACGGTCCTTCATCCAGGCATAGCCCGGCATGATGGATTCCGGCACGACAGCGCGCGGGTTCACCAGATGGGCGACCTGCCAGTCGTTGGAGTACTTGCCGCCGACGCGGGCCAGGTCCGGACCCGTGCGCTTGGAGCCCCACTGGAACGGATGGTCGTACATCGACTCCGCAGCCAGCGAGTAGTGGCCATAACGCTCGACCTCGTCACGGAACGGACGGATCTGCTGGCTGTGGCAGTTGTAGCAGCCTTCACGGTAGTAGATGTTCTGCCCGGCCAGTTCGAGCGGCGAGTAGGGACGGACCCCCTCCACCTTCTCGATGGTCGATTCGATGGTGAAGAGCGGAACGATCTGGACCAGACCGCCGATCGACACGGTGATCAGCACGAGCACGATCAGAAGAAGCGTGTTCCGCTCGATCAGATCGTGGCTGAAGCCCTTTTTTTCCTGAGCCATTTCTCGCATCCTTCCCTAGCGTCAGGCCGCGCCGACCGCCGCCTTGTGCGGGGTGGTGACATAGGGCTTCTCGATGCGGACATCGCCCTTCGCCGTGCGCCACAGGTTGTAGACCATGATGAGAGCGCCGATGACGAACAGGACGCCGCCCATCGCGCGGATCACATAGAACGGGTGCATCGCCGCCACGGTCTCCACGAAGGAGTACTGCAGGAAGCCCAGGTTGTCGTAGGCGCGCCACATCAGGCCCTGCATGATGCCCGACACCCACATGGCGGTGATGTAGAGCACGATGCCGATCGTGGCGGTCCAGAAGTGGTAGCTGACCAGACGCATGCTGTAGAGCTGCGAGCGCTTCCACAGCACCGGCACGAGATAGTAGATCGCGCCGAAGGAGACGAAGGCGACCCAGCCGAGAGCGCCGGAGTGCACGTGGCCGACGGTCCAGTCGGTGTAGTGCGACAGGGCGTTGACCGGCTTCACCGACATCAGCGGGCCTTCGAAGGTCGACATGCCGTAGAAGGCGACCGAGGTGACCAGGAAACGCAGGACCGGGTCGGTGCGCAGCTTATCCCAGGCGCCCGACAGGGTCATGATGCCGTTGATCATGCCGCCCCAGGACGGCATCCACAGCATGACCGAGAAGGTCATGCCCAGCGTCTGCGCCCAGTCCGGCAGGGAGGTGTAGTGCAGGTGGTGCGGGCCGGCCCAGATGTAGAGGAAGATCAGGGTCCAGAAGTGGACGATCGACAGGCGGTAGGAATAGACCGGCCGCTCGGCGCGCTTGGGCACGAAGTAGTACATGATGCCCAGGAAGCCGGCGGTCAGGAAGAAGCCGACCGCGTTGTGGCCGTACCACCACTGCACCATCGCGCTCTGCACGCCCGACACGAAGCTGTAGGACTTCATGCCGAACAGCGACACCGGGATGTTGACGTTGTTGCCGATGTGCAGGATGGCGACGGTCAGGATGAACGCCATGAAGAACCAGTTCGCCACGTAGATGTGCGACTCGCGCCGCGTCATCACGGTGCCGATGAACTGGACCGCATAGAGCACCCAGACGACCGTCAGGTACAGGTCGAGGATCCACTCGGGCTCGGCGTATTCCTTGCCCTGGGTGTAGCCCAGGACATAGCTCAGCGCCGCAAGCACGATGAAGACGTTGTAGTTCCAGAAAACGAACTTCGCCAGCCCTTCGCCCCCGAAGAGATGCTGACGGCAAGTCCGTTGAACCGAATAGAGCGAGGTGGCGAACAGCACATTGCCGCCGAACGCGAAAATCACGGCCGAGGTGTGGACGGGGCGCAGGCGCCCGAAGCTCGTCCACTCCAGCCCGAGATTCAGCGCCGGGAAGGCCAGCTGCAGAGCGATGAAGGTGCCGGCCAGGAAACCGACCACGCCCCAGAACACTGCAGCGATCACGAAGAGTCGGATGGCGTCCTCATGGTAACGCACGTCTTCCGACACCCGCTGGCTGCCCAGGGTGGCCCCTGAAGTCAGAGTCGCTGATGTCATACAATCTCTCCCGTTTGCCCCGGGCGGCCGTGAGGCCGCGCCGTCTGGGTTGCACCACCACTGGGTACGTACTGTTAAGGAGCGGGACAGGTTGCACTCGGGAATGCCAAGAGGGACGCCGGGCGCGCCTGTCTCCAATGGGCCCCACTATGTGTAGGGGGGGCTTGTACAACATTGATCTACGTCAACGACCCTGGCGGGCCCGCCCTGCCATCGTTCAGTGTCCTTGCAATCGGCCGGACTGAAATGGACGACAGTTTCATCGCGAAACCCCTTGGTCGACGCCAGATCGACCAAGCCTACCCGCTGGTCTGCGCAATCTCGCCGGGACTGGGGGTCGATCAATGGCGCGCATTTGCCGCAGCGGTGTTGGGCACCGCATCCAAGGGTAGTGGCGCCGGACGCTCCGGCCTGCCCGCGGATGCCGGCATCATCACCGTGCAGAATGCCCAGGGCTATATGCACGGCCTGTTTTCCTACGCGGTGGAGCCGCACCTGCGCCACGGCCGGGTGCTGAGCGTCGACAACTTCGTGGTGCTGGACCTGTTCGACGTGGCCGGCATCGCCGAGACCCTGCTGCGGGCGATGGAGGCGCTGGCCCGACGGCTCGGCTGCGCCGCCATCCACACCACCCTGCCGGAGCGCACCATCCCGCTGGATGCCCGGCGCAACCCGATCCCCGAGTGTTTCCGCACCGAAGGCCACCGGCAGGAGACGATCCGCTTCTGCAAGGATCTGGCCGTGGTCAACGACAATGCCCCCGTCGTGGCGGAGGGCCTGCGCGGGGTGGAGTAGAACCCGCCGGCCGCGCGATACAGGGATCCGTTGCGCGGCGGCAATTTGCCGTTAGGATGCGGCCCCATGAGCGACACCGGCACCAAACCCGTCAAGAAGTACCCGCCGATCCACCTGCAGGCCGGCCGCCAGCGGCGCGTCATGCAGGGGCATCCCTGGGTCTATTCCAACGAAGTCCAGATGGACACCATCGCCAAGGCGGTCCCGCCCGGCAGCCCGGTGCGGCTTCTGGACCCCGGCGGGACCCCGTTGGGCATCTACACCTTCAATCCGCACACGCTGATCGCCGCGCGGCTGCTGTCGAGCGATCCGGCGACCGTGGTGGATCACGCCTTTGTCACGGACCGCCTGCGCCGCGCGGTCGAGCTGCGCGAGCGGCTGTTCTCCCGTCCGTTCTACCGCGTGGTCCATGCCGAGGCCGACGGGCTGCCCGGCCTGATCGTCGACCGGTTCGACGACGTGGTGACGGTTCAGGCCAATTCGGTCTTCATGGACAACCGGATCGACGACATCCTGGCCGCCGTCGACGAGGTGATGGCGCCGCGTGCGATCATCCTGCGCAACGACAGCACTCAGCGGGCGCTGGAAGGGCTGACGGAGGAGACGCGGCTGGCGAAGGGCGAGATCGACGGCCCGATCCGGCTGGAAGAGAACGGCGTGACCTTCTTCGCCAATCCGCTGGACGGCCAGAAGACCGGCTGGTTCTACGACCAGCGCGACAACCGCGCCTTCATCGCCTCGCTCGCCAAGGGCGGGCGGGCCATCGACTTCTACAGCTACAATGGCGGCTTCGGCATCCAGTGCGCGGTGGCCGGCGCCACCCAGGTTGTCGCGGTCGACCGCTCCGCCCTGGCCCTGGAGAACGCCACCCGTGCCGCGGAAGCCAACGGCGTTGCCGACCGGTTCGAGGCGCGCAAGGCCGACGCTTTCCAGGAGATGGAGCGGCTGGGCGCCGCCGGCGAGACCTTCCAGGTGGTGGTGGCCGATCCGCCGGCCTTCGTGAAATCGAAGAAGGATCTGGGAGCCGGTTGCCGCGCCTACCGCAAGATGGCGCGTCTGGCTGCGAAGATCACGGCGCCCGGTGGCTTTCTGCTCTGCGGGTCGTGCAGCCACAATGTCGATCCGCCGACTTTTGCCGAACAGGTCGCCCGCGGCCTGCACGATGCCGGCCGCACCGGCCGCATCCTGCGCAGCGCCGGCGCCGGCGCCGACCACCCGGTCCACCCGCATCTGCCGGAGTCGGCCTATCTCAAGGCGATCGTGCTGCAGTTGGATTGAAGGCGTTCAGGCTTCGGATTGCCCCCTCCCCGACCCTCCCCCGCTTTGCGGGAGAGGGAGTTAAGTGCGAATACGGCGGAGTTCCCTCTCCCACGATCGGACCGGCCTTCGGCCGGCCGAGGATGGGGGAGGGTTAGGGAGGGGGCATCAGGCCCTCACCGCTCGAACAGGCCAACCACCTCGACATGGGCCGACCACAGGAACTGGTCGACCGGCCAAACCTTCACCAGACGATAGCCGCCATCCACCAGCACCCGCGCATCGCGGGCGAAGCTCGACGGATTGCAGGAAACCCCCACCACCCGTGGCACCTTGCTGCCGGCGAGCGCCGTTGCCTGGGCTGCCGCACCGGCGCGCGGCGGATCGAACACCACGGCATCGTAACGATTGAGGTCCTTGGCGCTCAGCGGGTTCTCGAACAGGTCCCGCCGTTCCACCGTCAACCGCAGCCCCTGCACCGAGCGGCCAAGCGCCACCACCGCCGGCTCGTCGCCTTCCACCGCATGAACTGCGGCTTGTTGCGCAAGCGGAATGGAAAAGGTGCCAATGCCGGCGAACAGATCGGCGATGCGGGCCGCCTCCCCCACCCCCTCACGCACCGCCGCAACCAGGGCGGCTTCGCCCTCGGCGCTGGCCTGCAGGAAGGCGCCGGGCGGCGGCTGGATCGGAACGCCGGCGAAACGGATGAAGGCCGGGCGGCGGTTCGCCACCGGTTCCGGAGCCGCGCGGTCGGTGGGTTGCCAGGCGATGCGGGCGATGCGCTCCGGCTCGAAGGCGACCAGCGCCTCGCGCACGGCACGGTCCAGGCTGCGCGGCCCGACCAGCAGCAGGTCGGCCCCGCCCTCCAGGTCGGTCAGCACCACATCGGCGTCGCCGCCATCCGGCAGGATTTCCGCCAATACACCACGCAGGGGCTCCACCAGGGCGAACAGGCGGGGCGCCAGCACGGGGCACTCCTCCAGGTCGACCAGCCGGTGGCTCTGGCGTTCATTGAAACCGAACCAGACGCGCTTGCCCCGTTTCAGCGCCGCAAAGCGGGCGCGGCGGCGCGCACCGGCCGGCGTACGCGCCAGCGGTTCCAGCGGCACCCCACCCAGCCCGACCCGTTCCAGCGCCCCGCTCACCATCCCGATGTTCCAGGCCGCGTACGTCGCATCATCCATGTGTTGGAGCGTACAGCCGCCGCAGCGGCCGAAATGGCGGCAGGGCGCCACTTGGCGGCCAGGGCCGGGTTCAAGGATTTCAACAAGTTCGGCCCGTACGCCTTCCCCCTTTCCATCGCTGCCGCCGATGCGTACGCGCACACGGTCGCCGGCCACCGTATAGGGCACGAACAGGCGCAAGCCGTCGGCGAACGCGATTCCATCGCCGCGCGCACCGACGTCGGTGATGGCGACCTCCACTTCCCGCGTTTCGGCGGGTGCATGGTTGGTCTTGCGGGCAGGCGGGCGTCCCTTGGCGAAGGGGCGCTTTGCGGGGCGCGTCATGACGGGAGGTCCGGTGAGGGAGATGTGGGCCTCCCTTTACGCCTCCAGCAGCTTGGCGCGCAACGGTTCCGGAATCGGGGTCGGGCGATGGGCCGCCTTGTCGACGATCACCGCCACCGCTTCCTGGGTGGCGATGCAGAGGTCGCCCAGGAATATGGCGCAGCCCAGCGTGATCGAACTGGTGCCCAGCCGCAGCGTCCGCGCGCCGACCCGCACGGTGTTGGGATAGAGCAGCTCCGCCTTGTATTCGATCACGCTGCGGGCCAGCACGACGGTCCAGGGAACCTCGTCGGTGAAGCCGCCGACCTGATGGATCAGGGCGACGCGCGCCTGCTCGAAATAAACCCCGATGGCGTTGTTGTTGACGTGCCCCACCGCATCGAGGTCGTTGAAGCGCACGCGCTCCTCCCACCAGAAGCGATAAAGGGCGGAGCTGGTCAGGTCGGGCGTGCCGGTCATGCTGTTCCCTTGCCGTATAGGTCAATCCGCTTCCGGACTGTGGCGTATGGTCGGGGGGTGGCGCAAGCCCGGCCTCCCGTTTACGGTCGCTATTTGCGGCGGCCCCCGCGAATTCCCGCGCCAATCGCCGATTGGGCGTGTTATTGGAGTCGAACCAACCCTCCGCAACGGACCGGACGATGAGCAAGGACACCACCAACCAGACGGCCGAGGCGCTGTTCGAAAAGGCGCTGTCGATCGCCGAAAAGCATCTGGATGAGGCGATCAAGGAAGGTGGCCCGCTCGGCCCCTACATCGCCGTCGCCATGATCGAGGCCGCGGTGAACGCCGCCGTGGACGAGACCAGCCATGAAGACGTGATCGACATGCTGCGCGACCTCGCCGCCCAGATCGAGGCGGACGCCGACGAGGCGGAAGAGGACTGAGCCTCAGACAGTTACGGACCCTGCCTGCCGGCGCGCCTCGCGCCGGCGCAGGATCTCGTAGACGACGGCCCCCAGGATGGTCAGCGCGATCAGCACCAGCGACAGCGCGTTGACCGCCGGGGTCAGGCCGGTGCGCACCTTGGTCGCGATGTAGACGGTCAGGGTGGTATCCAGCCCGCGCACGAACAGCGTGGTGTTGTAGTTCTCGAAGCTCTGCAGGAAGGCCAGCAGGGACGCCGACAGGATCGCCGGCATCAGGTACGGCAGCGTGATGCGCCGGAACACCTGCCCATGCGTGGCGCCGAGGTCGAGCGCAGCCTCCTCCAGCACCGGGTCGAACCGCTCCAGCCTTGCCGAGAACAGCAGCATGGCATAGGCGGCGATGAAGCTCGATTGCGCGACCACGGTCAGAAACAGCCCGCCGCTGACCCCGAACCACTCCCGCCAGAACACCAGGGTGGAGATGCCGACGATCACCCCCGGCGTCAGCAGCGGTGACACCATCAGCGCGTAGAGGAAAGTCTTGGCCCGGCTGTGCAGCCGGTCGAGCAGCAGCGCCGCCGCCAGCCCCAGCGGCACGGCCAGTGCGATCACCCCCGCCCCCACCATCAGGCTGGTGCCCAGCGCCGCCCACATGCGCTGGTCGTCCCACAGCGCCTGGAACCAGTTCAGCGTGAAGCCCATCCACGGCGTCACGGTGGGAAAGCGGCTGCTGTTGAAGGTCGCCGCCGCCATGATGCCGAGCGGCAGGAACAGATAGCCGAAGAACAGCACCAGATAGGCGCCGGTCAGCAGGCGGCGGAGGCGGGCGGCGGTCATGGTTGCGGACTCATGTCGCGACGGCTCATTTCGCAATATCGGCCAGCCCGACGCGGAACAGCCGCATCGCGCCCAGGATGAAGCCGATGCACAGCACCAGCAGGATGAAGGCGTAGGCCGCCCCCTGGTTCCAGTTTCCGCCCTCGAAGAACCAGTTGTAGATGATCTCGGTGAACCAGCGGCTGTTCGGCCCGCCCAGCAGGGCCGGCACGGCATAGCTGCCGGCCGCCAGCATGAAGGTCATGATGCAGCCGACGGCGATGCCGGGCTTGGCGTGGGGCAGCACGATGCGACGGTGGATGCGCAGCCAGCCGGCGCCAAGGTCCCGCGCCGCCTCGATCTGGTTGCGGTCCAGCGATTCGATGGCGTTGTAGAGCGGGAAGACCATGAACAGGATGTAGACATACACCATGCCGACGATCACCCCACCATCGCCGCCCAGGAAGCGCCGCGGCTCGTCGATGATGCCGAGATTCAGCAGGATCGCGTTCAGCGGCCCGTTGAAGGCCAGGATGATGTACCAGGAGAAGGTGCGCAGCAGCTCGTTGATCCAGAAGGGAACGACCAGCATCAGGATCAGCAGCGGCAGCCGCCGCTTCGGCGCCACCTGGGCCAGATAGAAGGCGACCGGATAGCAGACGGCCAGCGTGGTCGCCGTGACCAGGGCGCTGGCCCAGATCGTCTTCAGGAAGATCGCCAGATGGATCTGGTTGGTCCACAGCGTCAGGTAGTTCCTGACCGTGAACACGTCCTCCGGCCCGCCGAGCTTTGAAGGCGGCAGCGACGGCCGGAAGGAGAAGCCGATCATCATCAACTGCGGCAGCACCACCAGCAGCGCCAGCCACAGCGCCACCGCCAGCAGGATCACCCCGGTCAGGACCGGGCCGTACCGGCGAAGAACCTCCGTCATTCGGGCGCTGCTCCAGCCTGTTGGACCGGTCCGACGCCTAACATGGGGATTCCCGCCGGCGCAAGCGCGGCTATATGACGATGACGTTCAGACGAGGGGCAGCCTGATCAACCCAGATTGTGCTTGGCCACCACCGCGGCGAAGTCGTCGCCGAAATGCTCGCCGACGCGGATGACGGAGACGCCGTGCGGGATCTCCTTCAGCGACGGGTGGTCCAGGTTCAGCGAGGTCAGCAGCGCCATCGGCACATGATGGGTTACACTCATCGCGCGCAGGCCGCGGATCAGGTCGAGGCCGGACAGGCCGTCCATCACCATCGACGCGATGACCATGTCCGGGGGTACGCGGACGGCGAGGCTGATCGACTCGATCGGGTCGGTCACCGTCATGGTGCGGAAGCCGCAGGCCGCCAGCTCCGTCCCCAGCTTCTTGGCGACGACCTTGGAGGGGGTGACCAGCATGATCTCGACGTTGCGGACCTCGACGTCGGTGACCTGGAACTCGTAGCGCACCGGAAGCGCGCGGATGATCCGGTTGGTCTCGGCCAGCAGCGGCTGTTCGGCGCGGTCGACCAGTTCGGAGATGCGGTCGATGAAGGTCTGGGCGTCGATCAGCTGCTTCTCGTCCAGCCGCTTCAGGCCGCTGAGGTAATCCTCCAGACGGTGGGCGACGAGGCTGACGGTGGGATAGCCGAAGCTGGTGCCCATGCCCTTGAAGTTGTGGGCCTCCAGCCGCAGGACGCCGATGGTCTCGGCATCGGTGCGCTGACCCTTCACGCGGTCCGCCAGCGTCGCGTTCATCAGCTCCAGCCGATCGCGCGCGTCGTCCACGAACTCCATGCGCAAGCGGTCTTCGAGGTCGTCGGTCGACAGGTACGAGGCCATGGAGCGGATTCCGGCGCGGGGAGAGAGGTACCCCGAACGTACACCAAAACCGTGCGCCGAAACAGACGCGGCGCGCCCCTATGTGCAAGGGCGCGCCGCGCGTAACGAAATTACCGGGTCGTGCAAGATGTCAGAGCCGCGCCAGCAGCCCCTGGAACCAAGCCAGCCGGTCTTCGGCCTGGGCGATGTCCAGATCGAGCCAGGAGGCGAAGTGGCTGTCGCTGCCGACGTCGCTGCCGACATCCGCCCGCTTCAGGTCGCCCAGCCGGGCCAGTTCGGTCTCGCAGAGCGCCACGAGGTTGTCGATCTGGTCGCGCTGCGACTCGACGTCCAGCAGGTGCAGGAAGCGCAGCTTCAGCGCGATGACCAGCTTGTTCAGCCCATCGGCCGACGGTGCGCGGACATTGGCGCGCATCAGCGTCTCGAACTCCGCCCGGCCGGTCTCGGTCGGCCCCAGCAGGGCGTTGTCTTCCATGCCGCTGCCGTCCAGCGCCTCGATCAGCCCCTCGTAGCGCAGCATCTCAAGCGAGGTGCCCATCAGATCCAGCGACGGACCCATGATGCGGTCGAGAAAATGACGAACGGAGCCGGCCAGATCGGCGTAGCGCAACGGCCCGCCCTGGATCAGGGTGCCCAGGACGACGAGGCGCACGGCCTCCTTCGGCATCAGTGAGTTGTCACGGTACATGGCGAACCCCCTGGGCGATGCCCCGGAAAGACGAAAGGACGGAATGGACGGCACGGTCACGGCCGGCCCGCAGCAAAGAAACTGCGAACCGGTCGCAACACTATCCCCAAGTTAGGGATGGCCGACCCATATGTCCAGAGGACAAAACGTCCTTGCCGCCAAAGGGGTCTTTGACAGGGGCCTCCGCCTCAGGCGGCGAGCCGCAGATCCAGCCGGCTCCACACGTCCAGCAGCGCGTCCACCAGCATGCCCATCTGCGCATCGGTGTGCAGCGGGGTCGGGGTGAAGCGCAGCCGCTCCGTCCCGCGCGGGACGGTGGGGTAGTTGATCGGCTGGACGTAGATCCCGTGCCGCTCAAGCAGTTCGTCCGAGGCGCGCTTGCAGCGGTGGGCGTCGCCGACCATCAGCGGAACGATATGGCTGACCGACGGCATCACCGGCAGGCCGGCATCGGCGAACATCCGCTTCAGGGTGGCCGCACGTTCCTGATGCTTCGTCCGCTCGGTCTGGCTGTTCTTCAGGTGGCGGATGGAGGCCAGCGCCCCCGCCGCCAGGACCGGAGACAGCGAGGTGGAGAAGATGAAGCCCGCGGCGAAGCTGCGGACGCAGTCGATCAGCGCGCTGGAGCCGGTGATGTAGCCGCCCTGCACGCCGAAGGCCTTGCCCAGCGTGCCCTCGACGATGGTCAGCCGGTCCATGGCCCCGTCGCGCTCGGCCACGCCGGCGCCGCGGGCGCCGTACATGCCGACGGCGTGCACCTCGTCCAGATAGGTCATGGCGCCGTGCTTGTCGGCGACGTCGCACAGGTCATGGATGGGGGCGATGTCGCCGTCCATCGAATAGACGCTTTCGAACGCCACCACCTTCGGACGGCCGGGAGCGATGCCGGACAGCAGTTCGTCCAGGTGCTTGGGGTCGTTGTGGCGGAAGATGTGCTTCTCGGCGCCCGAGTTGCGGATGCCGGTGATCATCGAGTTGTGGTTCAGCGCGTCCGACAGGATCACGCAATTGGGCAGGATCTTGCCCAGCGTGGTCAGCGTCGCGTCGTTCGACACATAGCCCGAGGTGAAGAGCAGCGCCGCTTCCTTGTGGTGCAGGTCGGCCAGTTCGCGTTCCAGCAGCACATGGTAGATGTTGGTGCCGGAGATATTGCGCGTGCCGCCGGCACCGGCGCCGACCTGGTCCAGCGCGTCATGCATCGCCTTCAGCACGCTCGGGTGCTGGCCCATGCCGAGATAGTCGTTGGAGCACCAGACCGTGACCGGACGCTCGCGCCCGTTGGAATCGCGGAAGGTCGCCGTCGGGAAGTTGCCCGCATGGCGTTCCAGGTTGGCGAACACCCGGTAGCGGCCGTCCTGCTTCAGGGTCGCAATCTGGTTGCGGAAGAAAGTTTCGTAATCCATCGCGCGTTTCCGTTCGCGTTCGTCCACACGGTCGGCTGCACCGCTCAGGGCATAAGGGCTAGGCCATTCGTCCGGCGCATCGAGAGAATGGCATGATCCTTACCGATACGCCACCCGGCATTGATCGAAATCAAGCCGCCGTCGCATGGGACCTTCGCACAAGTGGGATGGTCCCATGCCCTGTGGATAGCGCATGGCCGCTTCCCGCCATCAGGCCGGCAATCGGCCATGACTTGGGACCGACACGGCAAATATGGGCTGTACTTCCACAATGACCATGCGTTCAGTCCGGGAATACGTGCGCATGCCTGTCTTGACCCGGCGGTCACTGGAAAGAGTCGGAGAATCGTCCATACCGGTAGGAGGCCATGGCCCCCGCCGCACCAGGGTGCCGGACGCGAGAAACCGGCGCAAAAAGCCCCCATCGCGCGCATCCGCCGGACCTGCCCCAAGGCAGCCGGCCCGGCGGAATCGAACGGGAGTATCCTTACTTGGTGCCGAACATGCGGTCGCCGGCATCGCCGAGCCCGGGGACGATGTAGGCGTTCTCGTCCAGATGGCTGTCGAGAGCGGCGGTGAAGACCTTCACGTCCGGGTGCGACTCGTGGAAGCGGCGCACGCCTTCGGGCGCTGCGACCAGCGCCATGAACCGGATGTTGTGGTCGTCCACGCCATGGCGGTTCAGCACGTCGCAGGCATGGGCGGCGGAGTTGCCGGTCGCCAGCATCGGATCGACGACGATGAACAGCCGCCCTTCGGCCGGGGGCAGCTTCACCAGATATTCGTGCGGCTGCTTGGTGTCATGATCGCGATAGAGGCCGATATGCCCCTCGCGCGCCGACGGCACCAGTTCCAGCAGGCCGGCCGACATGCCGAGCCCGGCGCGCAGCACCGGCACGACGGCCAGCTTCTTGCCCAGGATCACCGGCGCGTCCATCGGCTGCAGCGGCGTCTCGATCCGCTCGGTGGTCAGCGGGATGTCGCGCGTCAGTTCATAGCCCATCAGCAGCGAGATCTCGCGCAGCAGGGTGCGGAACCCGCCGGTCGACCGTTCCTTGTTCCGCATATGGGTCAGCTTGTGCTGGATCAGCGGATGGTCGAGGATGAACAGGTTGGGGAATTCGGGCAGGGTGCGCATGGAATCCGGATCGCGGCTGACGGTAAGGTTATCGCGATCCTAGCGCGTCCGGGGGGCCGGGGCCAAGGGGGCTGACCGGAAAGCTGCTGCTTGCCCCTAGCCCCGCCCCGCCTTCACCGGAACGGCCTTCTGTTCCGGCCGGTCGATGCCATAGCGGATCACGCGGTTGCGGCCGGAATTCTTGGCCTGATAGAGCGCACGGTCGGCGCAGACCACCAGATCGTCGACGGTCAGGTCGGACACTGCCTCCACCAACCCGAAGGATGCGGTGACGGGGATCACCCGGCCGTCGGGCAGCACCACCGGCGAGCGCATCAGATCGACGCGCAGCCGCTCGATCACCGCATAGCCCTCGTCCAGCCCGGTTTCCTTCAGGCAGACCAGGAACTCCTCGCCACCCATGCGGAAGGCTTCGTCGAAGCTGCGGACGCCGCGGCTGATGACGGCGGCGGTTGCGGCCAGCACCCGGTCGCCGATGTCGTGGCCGTAGCTGTCGTTGATGCCCTTGAACTTGTCGATGTCGCACAGCGCGACGCAGAAGGGCTGGCCGGTGCGGCGATATCGATTGTGCTCGCGCTCCAGCGCCTCGCTCATGCCGCGGCGGGTGCGCAGGCCGGTCAGCGGGTCCAGGCCGGACGCGGCGGCGGCGAAGGCGCGCTCCATCCGGCGCAGATGCAGCATGAACTCCTCGAAACGGCCGATCACCCCTTCATATTCGGCCTCGGTCGGCAGTTCGCCGCCAGACGCCTTCAGCAGGATCAGCCGGGCCTGGCGATGCATCTGCTCGTGCAGGTTGGCCAGCTTCTGCACGGCCGGCTGCTGCAGCAGGTCGTCGCGGCTGGCGGCCTGACACCAGGCCTGGAAGGAGGCCGGGGCCGACGACCGCTCCCCGCCGCGGCCCTCACGGTAGAAAACGGCGCGCTGCCACTGGCCGATCCAGCGCAGATGCTCGTCGAGCACGGCGCCGAGCGCCTCGGTTGTGGACGGAGTGGTCGAATCGCTCATGGGCGCATCCTACCCGACGGCGCAGGGTCCCGCCATGCGATCAAGATAAGCCGAAGCATTCGTCTAAAACAGATCGCTTTCGGGTCAAATCGCCCCTAAAGCCCGGCGACCGTCGACAGGAAGGCGCGGACCAGCGCCGGATCCTTGTGGCCGGGTCGGTCCTCCACCCCCGACGACACGTCGACCTCGGTGGCGCCGGTGACGCGCACCGCCTCCGCCACATTCTCCGCCGTCAGGCCGCCCGACAGCATCCAGGGGCGCGGCCAGCTGCGGCCGGCCAGGATCGTCCAGTCGAAGGCGATGCCGTTGCCGCCGGGCAGCGCCGACACCTTGGCCGGAGGCTTGGCGTCGAACAGCAGCCGGTCGGCCACCTCCGCCGCCTCCAGCGCCGCGGTCAGGTCTTCCGGCCCGCCGACCCGGATCGCCTTCATCACCGGCAGGGCATAGCGACCCTTGATCTCGGTGATGCGGCGCGGCGTCTCGGCGCCATGCAGCTGGATCAGGTCGAGCGGCACCTGCCCGGTCACATGCTCCAGGAACTCGTCGTCGGGATCGACGAACAGCCCGACGGAGCGCACGCCGGTCGGCAGCAGCCGGGCCAGTTCCGCCGCCATCGGCGGGGCGATGGCGCGCGGGCTGCGCGGATAGAAGACGAAGCCGACATAACGCGCCCCGCCGGCGACGGCGGCGCGCAGGCTCTCGGGCTCGGTCAGGCCACAGATCTTGGCGGCGACGGTCATGCGGTCCCCTCAATTTCGGCGACGATACGGCGGGCGGCGGCGGCCGGGTCGGGGTCGGCGGTGATCGGGCGGCCGATGACCAGATGGTCGGCACCGGCGGCCAGCGCCTCCGCCGGGGTCATGATGCGCTTCTGGTCGTTGGTGGCGGCCCAGGCCGGACGGATGCCGGGCACCATCAGGATGAAATCGGGTCCGCAGGCGGCGCGGACCAGAGCCACCTCGGCCGGGGAGCAGACGACGCCGTCCACCCCGGACGCCTTGGCGAGCTTGGCCAGTCGGACAACCTGCTCGGCCACCGGCACCGACTGCCCGACAGCGCCGAGATCGCCCTCGTCCAGGCTGGTCAGCACGGTGACGGCCAGGATCTTGGGCCGGTCGGCCCCGGCGCTCGCCGCCGTCTCCGCCGCCGCGCGCATCATCGCCGGCCCGCCGGCACTGTGGATGGTCATGAAGGCAGGCTTCAGCGGCAGCGCCGCGCGCACGCCGCCCGCCACCGTGTTGGGAATGTCGTGCAGCTTCAGGTCGAGGAACAGCGGCGGTCCATCTTCTCCCACCACGGCGCGGACGCCGGCCGGCCCCCGGGCGATGAAGAACTCCAGCCCGAGCTTGATGCCGCCGACGGCCCCGGCCACCTGCCCGGCGATGCGGCGGGCGGCGTCGATCTCGGTGGTGTCGACGGAGCAATAGATGCGCGAGGCTGGCGCGGTCATGGGCAGGCGGTCTCCAGAAACCCGAATGCGGATGGTCCGGCACCCTAGCAAGGGATGGGGCCATGCGCCAGAGCGGGGGATGGCATCGGTCCCCGGCTCCCCGCCTGGACCCTGCTCAGGCGTGTTCCGCCGTCCACCGCTCCATTGCCGCGAACAGGCCGGCGGCGGTGGCGCAGGCGACGGCCAGCGCCGGGGGATCGGCGAGTTCCTCTTCCAGGCGAATCATCAGCGCCTTCCAGGCGCCGACCATGTCGAGCCCATCGGACGCCAGGAAGCGCGCTCCGCGCCCAGCGTCGAAGCCAAGCGCGCGGGTGATCCCCGGCAGCATCGCCCGCCCGCCATGGGCCGAACCGTCCAGGACGTAACGCGCCGCCAGCCGGGCCGGTGGACTGTCGAGCGGCGGCAGGCCGGCCATCTCCGGCAGCGCGTCCGGTTCGGTGCCGAGAACCCGCAGATCCTCGCGCAGCAGCGCCATTCGCGCCGAACCCGCCTCTCCCAGCGCCCGTTCGACCGGCGCGTTGAAGCCGTAGAGCACCGCCAGCGCGCGGGCATATTGGCCGGCCGTGATGTCCGGCCGGACCAGCGGCTGCAGCACCGCCGCCTTGTCCAGCCGGTCGTGGCTTTCCCGCGTCGCGGCGCGCAGCGCCTGCCTTGCCGGTCCCATGTTTCCTCGTTCCCCGTTCCGGTCAGGTTGGCGCCAGCACGCCGGGCAGCGGCGTCGGACCCTGGCTGGATTCCTGCTGCCGCGCCCACAGGGCCGCATAGGCGCCGCGGGCGGCCAGCAGGTCGGCGTGGCGGCCGCGCTCGATCACCCTGCCGGCCTCCAGCACCAGGATCTCGTCGGCGTCGATCACGGTGGACAGCCGGTGGGCGATCACCAGCGTGGTGCGGCCGCGGCTGACCTCGCGCAGGTTGGCCTGGATTTCCCGCTCGGTGTGGGTGTCCAGCGCACTCGTCGCCTCATCGAACAGCAGGATCGCCGGGTCCTTCAGGATGGTGCGGGCGATGGCGACGCGCTGCTTCTCGCCGCCGGACAGCTTCAGCCCGCGTTCGCCCACCGTGGTCTGGTAACCGTCGGGCAGCGCCATGATGAAGTCGTGGATATGGGCCAGCCTTGCCGCCCGCTCCACCTCCGCCGGGCTGGCGCCAGGATTGCCGTAGGCGATGTTGTAGAAGACGGTGTCGTTGAACAGCACGGTATCCTGCGGAACGATGCCGATGGACGCCCGCAGCGAGGCCTGGGTGACGTTGCGGATGTCCTGCCCGTCGATCATCACCCGGCCGCCATTGACGTCGTAGAAGCGGAACAGCAGCCGGCTGATGGTGGACTTGCCCGCCCCGGACGGACCGACGATGGCGACCGTCTTGCCGGCCGGCACGCTGAAGCTGACATCCTTCAGGATCGCCCGGCGCGGGTCATAGCCGAACTCCACCCCCTCGAAGCGCAGCTCCGCCCCGTCGACCTCCAGCGGCTTCGCGCCGGGACCGTCGGCCACCTCGCGGTCGACCGCCAGCAGGGTCACCATCGATTCGATGTCGATCAGCGACTGCTTGATCTCGCGATAGACGACGCCGAAGAAGTTCAGGGGCTGGTAGAGCTGCAGCAGATAGGTGTTCACCAGAACGAAGTCGCCCAGCGACATGCTGCCGTCGACGATGCCCTTGGCGGCCATGCCCATAACCATCGCCAGCCCCAGCGAGATGATCGCGGACTGCCCGACATTCAGCAGCGACAGGCTCTGCTGGCTGCGCACCGCCGCCGCCTCATAGCTCTGCAGGGCGCCGTCGTAGCGGCGGGCCTCATGCTCCTCGTTGCCGAAATACTTGACCGTCTCGTAGTTCAGCAGGCTGTCGATCGCCTTGGTGTTGGCCTTGTTGTCGGTGTCGTTCATCATGCGGCGGAACTTGATCCGCCATTCCGACACGAAGAAAGTGTAGAAGATGTAGCCCATCACCGTGACAAAGGTGGCCAGCGCGAACCAGATGCTGAACAGCTTCCACAGGATGGCGCAGACCAGGGCGATCTCCACCAGCGTCGGCACGATGGAGAACAGGGTGTAGCGCAGCAGCGATTCGATCGCCCGCGTTCCGCGCTCCAGCGAGCGGGTCAGGCCGCCGGTCTGGCGTTCCAGGTGGAAGCGCAGCGACAGCGCGTGCAGGTGCCGGAACACCGACAGCGCCACATTGCGGATGGTGCGCTGCGCCACCGTGGCGAAGACGGCGTCGCGCAGCTCGGCGAAGATCAGTGAGGTCACGCGGGCAAGGCCGTATGCGACAATCAGTCCCAGGGGGATGGCGACGGCCGCTCCCGCCCCCGCCCCGCCGGCCGGCGTCAGGGCGTCCACCGCATGCTTGTAGAAGATCGGCACATAGACGTTGGCGACCTTCGCCCCCACCAGCAGGAGCATCGCCAGCACCACCCGCACCCGCGTTTCCAAGGAATCCCGCGGCCAGATGTAGGGGGCCAGCGAGCGGATCGCCGCGCGCAGATCGCCGGAAGGACGGGAGAAGGCGCTGGAATCGGAGCTGGCCGGGGGGCTTGGCGGAAGACTGCGGCGCATCGGTCTGTTCAGGTCTCGGGGACTGTTCGGGACATCGTGGCGGGGATGGCGCCGTTCCGAAGAGCCGTCGCAAAGGATTGGGGTCAGGCGACCTAACCTAGGGATCCGTGCAGCGTCGTCAAAGGGGCATGTCACCTCTTTGGCACGTTTTTGGCGCGGCCCTGGGCAGCCTGCGGTGCATTTCCTGTCGCCATGGCAACGGACTGGAAACCATCTTCCTCTACCCTGCCGGGCGTATCGCGTTCGATCCGCACCGCAGACCAAGGCATTTGACCATGCAGAACGCCAGTTTCGCCGGCCGATTCAAGGTGGGCACCCGCATCCAGGTGGGTTTCCTTCTGATCCTCGCCCTTCTCACCCTGGTGGCCGCACTGGGCGTCCGGTCGCTGTGGACGGTGGAGGAGGGCTTCACCCGTTATGCGTCGATCTCCGACAACTCGATCAGAATCTCGGACATCGACAGCCTGGTCGCGAACATGCGGCGCAACGTGGTCAACTACTCCTTCTCCGGCAACGATGCCCTGGTCGCCCCGACCCAGGCGCAGCAAAGGACCTTGTCCGAAATGCTGCGGACCTCGCGGGACGCCACGCTGGATGAGGGGCGCCGCGCCCTCATCGCCCGCATGTCGCAGAAGGTCGACAGCTACAGCGCCAACTTCGCCCAGCTGGTGAAGCTGCGCGAGCAGCGCGACCGGCTGGTGTCGGACGAGCTGGTGCCGCTGGGCGTCAAGGCGCGCGAGGGGCTGAGCCAGGTGATGGCCGGCGGGATCGCCGCCGGCGACTTCGAATCCTCCGCCTATGCCGGCCAGGCGCAGGAATCGCTGATCCTCGCCCGCCTCGCCGCCCAGCGCTTCCTGACCGATCCGACGGCAAAGGCCGAGGAGGAGGTGCGCACCCGCGTAGAGGCGTTCATCAAGACCGCGACCGCACTGACCGTCCGTCTGACCGACCCGGCGCAGAAGCGCGCCGCGGAGGATGCGGTGCAGACCGCAAGCCGTTACCTGGACAGCTTCAGGCGCGTCGTCACCGCCGTCGGCGATGCCCAGACGTTGGCCTTCGTCACCATGGTGAAGGAGGCGGAGGAGTTCGGCGAACTGGTGGAGAAGACCGTCGCCTCCCAGACCGACTCGCGCAAGGCTGTGCTGACCGGCGCGCAGACCGACATGGAGCGCACCACCACCCTGCTGATCGGCATGGCGGTCGGCGCCTTCGCCATCGGTATCCTGATCGCCCTGGTCACCGCCCGCTCCATCGTCCGTCCGGTGGTGCAGATGACCGGCACGATGACGGAACTGGCCGCCGGCAACCTCGCCGTCGATGTCCCCGCCCTGGAGAACCGCGACGAGATCGGCCACATGGCCAAGGCGGTCCTGGTGTTCAAGGAGAACGCCGTCGAGAAGAAGCGGATGGACGAGGCCGAGCGCGAACGGCTGGAGGCCGAGCGTCGCGCCGCCGAGGCCCAGCGCGCCCGCGAGCAAGCCATCGGCGAGGAGATCGCCACCCTGATCGACGCCGTGTCGAAGGGCGACCTGGAGCGCCGAATCGATCTGGCCGGCAAGGACGGCTTCTACAAGACGATGTCGGAAGGCATCAACCGCCTGACCGACACGGTGGAGGCGGTCATCGCCGACCTGGGCGAGGTGCTGAGCGCGCTGGCCCAGGGCGACCTGAACCGCCGCGTCACCCGCGACTACCAGGGCGCCTTCGAGCGGGTGAAGACCGACGTCAACGCCACCTCCACCCGGCTGGCCGAGATCGTCGGGCAGATCACCCAGGCGGCCGAGACCATCGCCGCCGCCGCTGCCGAGGTGTCTCTCGGCTCCTCCGACCTCGCCGACCGGACCGAGCAGCAGGCCTCCTCGCTGGAGGAGACCGCGGCCAGCATGGAAGAGCTGGGGGCGACCGTGCGCTCCAACGCCGACAACGCCCAGCGCGCCAACGTGATGGCGACCCAGGCCCGCGGCTCCGCCGAGTCGGGCGGCGGCGTCGCCGGCTCCGCCATCGAGGCGATGCGCCGGATCGAGGAATCCAGCCGCAAGATCACCGACATCATCGGGGTGATCGACGAGATCGCCTTCCAGACCAACCTCTTGGCGCTGAACGCGGCGGTCGAGGCTGCGCGCGCCGGCGATGCCGGACGCGGCTTCGCCGTGGTGGCGCAGGAGGTGCGGCAGCTGGCCCAGCGCTCCGCCCAGGCGTCGAAGGAAATCAAGGGTCTGATCCTGGACAGCGACGCCCAGGTCAAGGACGGCGTCGATCTGGTCAGCAAGGCCGGCGACGCGCTGCAGGGCATCGTGTCGGGCGTGCAGCAGGTGGCGACCCTGATCGCCGAGATGGCCTCGGCCTCGGCCGAGCAGGCGACGGCGCTGGACGAGATCAACTCGACCGTCGCCAACATGGACGAGATGACGCAGAAGAACGCCGCCCTGGTGGAGGAGACCACCGCCGCCGCCCAGGCGATGAGCGGTCAGGCCGGCGACCTGAAGGCGCTGGTCGGCTTCTTCAAGTTCGACCAGGCCGCCGGTTCCGGCTATGGCGCGGCGCCCCATGCCATGACCGGCACCTACTCCGCCCCGGCCACCCGCCGCCCCTCGGCCCAGACCCAGACCCTGGCCCGCGGTACGGCCGCCAAGCCGGCGGCGAAGCCTGCCGCCCGCGGCACCGGCGGCGCCCACAGCCATGTTGCGGCCAAGCCCGCGGCCCGCACCGATGCCCCGGCGCGCGGCACTGCGACGGCGGTTCCGGTGCTGAAGCACAGCGTCAGCGACGACGACGATTGGAAGGAGTTCTGAGTGGCAGGGGTAAGTCGGCCTTTGCGCTAAAAGCCTGAATTAACGAATCGGTGGGGATTGCGTGCTGCAATTCCCGCCGATTTCATTTTTTGCGCTCTCGTCCCTGGAGGACACCATGTCCCGCCGCCCCCTCAGGCACCGCCTTCTCCCCCTCGCCGCCCTGCTGCTGCTCGGCGGCTCGCTGGCCGGCTGCGGTGCCGTCACCGGCGTGGCCGGCGGCGCCGTGAGCCTCGCCGGCACCGCCGTGGACATCGCCGGCACGGTGGCCGAAACCTCGGTCGACGTGGTGACCTACCCTCTGCGGTGAGGCGGAGCGTCAGGCCGGCGGGTCGTCGAAGCCGTATTGGACGAGTTCCTCAAGATTGCCCGGCCGCAGGATGCTGTTCATCGTCGCCAGGATGTCGGCGACGTTGAGATAGTAGGTCTGCATCCGGCGCAGTTCGGCGTTACCGTCCTCGCCCAATGCGGTGGGGCCATGTGTTTGGGCGATTTCGTTCAGTTCGTCGTATTCTTTTTTCCAATGGATCGCCCACTTGGCCCGATCTTTCGCTGCGCGTAGCGAAACGTCGGGCGTGACATAGACCCGAACCCGGTCGAGGAAGGCCGCGTTCTCGAACCGGCTGGTCCGCCATATCTCGCTCAATTCGAACATGCAGTTGGGCGAGCGCAGGTAACGGTCACTGAGAATCACGAAGATGCGGTCGCCCGCACCGATCCGGCGCATGAAGGCGGTAAGGCTATCGCCGACCCTCAATTCTTCCTTGTCGCGCCGGATGATGCGTCCACGCTCTTTGGCCTTCGCGCACAGATCATTGATGAATGTCGTGTGCGCCCTGCCTTCCGGACTGTCGTCGCTCCAGGCATAGGAAACATACCAGTTGGGACCGGCGGGCGCGGTTTCCTGCTGCGGCGGCTTGTCGAAAACCAAGGGTATTTCTTCCCGTTCGGGTTTGCTGCGCTTGGGATGGTCCACATTCTCGGCCCGCAGGCCGATGCGGCTTTGCGCCCGCTCGACGATCTCGATCAGGCGGTCGAGCAGCAGGGCGGCTTGCCCCTTCTGGGTCCGCACCCGAATTTCGCCCTGCCAGGGCTCCGGACCGGTCGGCACCTGTTCGATGCGCAGGCGGCTGCCACAGATCTTTTCATAGCCGCAGAGCCCGCCCTTCCAGTAGAGCGCGCGGTCGCCGGCCTTTTCGCCGATCTCCGCCATGATGGTGCGGATCAAGCCGTCATGCAGCAGGGGATAGCGGAAGACCGCCTGCTCCGTCGGCTGGTCCTCGTCCCACAGCCCGCCGAGATCGGCGCGGACGCTGTCCTCCGCCGGCAGCAGGTCGGGGGCGATGTATTCCACCACCCGCTCCCGGCCGTCCGGGATCTCGCGGTGTTTGAAGCAGATGCCGCAGGACAGCATCATGCTGACGAACAGTTCCCGGTCGGCCGGCAGATGGTCCTCCCACACCAGCCGGTCGAGCAGGTCGCGGGTGAAGCGGCCATTGTTGTGGCGGATCTGCTGCAAGGCGCCGCGGTCGCGGTCGAAGACGGCATAGATCGCCTCCAGCGCCCAATTCTGGTCCAGCACGACATGGTTGTGGAACAGTCCAGGCCGATAGAACACGGTGCCTTCAGCATCCAGCCACACCAGCAGAGCCTCCGGCGAGGACACGTCGTCCTTCTCGGCACAGATCGCCGTGAACGCCTCCATGGTCAGCAGGCGGTGGCGCCGTTCGGCGGGCGGGCGGGCTTCGTCCTCGTCCCGCATCTGCTCCAGCCGGCGCTGGACCCGTAGACGGCCGGCACCGACCTTCGCCACCCCCAGCCGGTCCGGGTCGCGCATCCAACCAACCGCATCGCGCAGGCAGTCCCTGAGGGCGTCGAAACGCCGTCCGGTCTCGGCGCTGACCCTCAGGATGTCGCAGTAGCGGTCGGGGGCGTTCAGCAACTCGTCCGGGGCGGGGGGACGGGCTTCCTCCTGGTCCTTGCGTTCGCACCGGGTCTGGATCACCAGACGCGGGCTGTAGCGGTGCCCCTGGTGATGCGCCACCGCCAGCCAATAGGGCAGCGGCTGGTTGCGGAACTCGAGCCCGCCATACGTATGGGTCGGCTCGTCTTCGACCTCGCGCGCCCACACCACGGCCAGCAGGGCCGGGCTGCTCAGGAACAGCGCATGCGCGCCGTGATAGATGTCCTGGCCGCCGAAATCCCAGACATGCAGACGGATCTGCGACTCCCCGTCCAGATCGATCCGCCCGATCCGGATGCCGTGGGTCGAGACCGACTCGGACTCGAACGGCAAGCCGGCCAGTTTGCGGGCGATCTGCGTCTTGCCGACCCGGCCATTGCCGAGCAGCAGAAGCTTCACGGTTGGGACGACCTCCTCACCGGCTTTGATGAGGTCAGCCCAATGGGCACACAGCCGATCCAGGCAGTCGTCATAAGGTTCCTGAGACAAGACCCCTGCCGTGGGAATGCCGGGAATTTCTACATTCCAAAGATACAAGCGCTTCAAGCTGCTCAGACCGCTGAGCGGGGACAAGTCGCTCAAGGCCGTGTTGGAACAGTCCAAATGCTGCAAGCTGTTCAGACCAATGAGCGGGGACAGATCGCTCACCGATGTGCTGGAACAGTACAATTGCTGCAAGCCGCTCAGACCGCCGAGCGGGGACAGGTCACTCACCGATGTGCCGGAACAGTTCAAATGCTGCAAACCATTCAGACCGCTGAGCTGGGACAGGTCGCTCACCGACGTGCCGGAACAGTTCAAACGCTGCAAGCCATTCAGACCGCAGAGCGGGGACAGGTCGCTCACCGATGTCTCGGAACAGTTCAAATGCTGCAAGCCATTCAGACCGCTGAGCGGGGACAGGTCATTCACCGACGTGCCGGAAAAGAACAACTGCTGCAAGCCGCTCAGACCGCTGAGCGGGGACAGGCCACTCACCGACGTGCCGGAAAAGGACAACTGCTGCAAGCCGCTCAGACCGCTGAGCGGGGACAGGTCGCTCACCGACGTGGCGGAACAGGACAACTTCTGCAAGCCATTCAGGCCGCTGAGCGGGGACAGGTCGCTCACCGACATGGCGGAACAGTCCAACTCCTGCAAGCCGCTCAGTCCGCTGAGCGGGGACAGGTCGCTCACCGACGAGCCGGAACAGTTCAACTGCTGCAAGCCATTCAGACCGCTGAGCGGAGATAGGTCGCTCACCGACGTGGCGGAACAGTCGAAATGCTGCAAGCTGCTCAGACCAATGAGCGGGGACAGGTCGCTCACTGACGTATCGGAACAGTTCAAATGCTGCAAGCTGTTCAGACCGCTGAGCGGGATTAAACTCGTGATATCCGACGCATCAGTTATTAAAATTCTGAGAAGTCCAAAAGATGAAAACCTATGTTGCTGGGCGCGAATTTTATTCCCAACAAAATCATCCCACCAATCCGCCCCCAAATCCAATTCCTGGAGATGAGTCAGGGCGAACAGTTCCTCCGGCAGCCATTCCAACTCCAGGTTCCGCAGGCTCAGCCGTCCGGTCCGCTGCTCCGCTTCCTCGGCGATGCGCTCCAGCGCGATCACCATGCCGTCCTGCTTCGGAGTCTTCTCAGTTACCATAAGTTCCACTGCCCGGACCTTCGACACCGCCGCCGCTCGATCCGATCAGTTTAGCACAATCCCCGCATACCCTCCATGGACGGATCAACGTCTTGCGGTGATCCGTCCATGCGGTGGTTACAGCCCTCAGTCGATCAAATCCTCGACCTCGCGGACGCGGCCGTTGTCGATCATGAACTGGACCAGTTCGGGGCGCTGCTTGCCCAGCGTGAAGTGACGCTGGCGCACCGCGGCGACCAGTTCGCCGCGGCGGCCGAGGATGTCGTCGGCGAATTCGGTCATGCGCAGGTTGGGCCAGGTCTGGGCGCGGATGGCGACCACGGCGGCGACCGCGTCGGCGGCCGGGCGGTCGGGCTGGGCCTGGGCCAGGATCATGGTCAGGGCGGCGGTGGAACGCGACACGCCGGCATGGCAGTGGACCAGCAGATGGCGGCAGTCCACCGGATCGGTCAGAAGGTCGCGGCCGAAGGCCAGGATGCGCTCCACGTCCGCGCGTTCCGGCGCGATCTGGCCGCGGGTCGGCTCGATGATGTCGTGGAAGCGCAGTTCCAGCCGCTCATGCTCACCGTAATCGCCGAAGTCGCTCGGCTCGGTCATCTCGGGATCGAGAATGGACAGCACATGGCTGACCTTGCCGCCGCCGAAATTGCAAAGCTCGCTGAGACCGCAGACGGTCAGGCCGAAGGGAACGAAATCGCTGGCCATCATTCTCTCGTTCGATTGCGGATAAGGGGGAAGCGCGGGGCCGGGGGCCGCATTTGGCACCCCGCGCCGCGCCCCCGTCAACCCGGCAACCGTTCGTATGCGGGCCACTTTGCCCGGATAAGCCCGATCAGAACACGTTGAACAGGTACAGCAGGATGATGATCGGGATCGGAATGCCGACCAGCCACAGCAGGATGCCTTTCATGGCGCGTCTCCTTCCTTCGGTCTGATGGATGTCGCGGCCGGTCCGGTCCCGGCCCTCTCATCCATCATCAACGGCCGAGCCGCCGGTTCGTTGCAGCGGCGCGACCGACTGATAAAGAGATGCGCCGAAGGAGATCAGTCCTCCCCGCCGCCATCGCCGCCGCCATCCGCATCGTCGCCGGCATCGTCCCGTGGGGGCTGCGCAGGGCGCGGACGGGGCTGGCGCAGCTTCTTCAGCAGCAGGGAGAAGGGCTTCAGCGCGGTATCGAGGATCGCCTGATCGCCCTCCAGCCGCGACAGCAGGAAGGCGCCGGCCTCCAGTGTGGAGACGCTGTCACGCCGCGGCTCCTTGCGCGCCTGCCCATAGAGCGAGCGGAACTGCGGATTCAGCACGATGCGGCGGCACTTCAGCAGCCAGGCATTGCGCCACCACAGGGTCTTGGCCTGGCTCCAGGTGCCGTCCAGGACGATGACGCCCTCCAGATCCTCCAGGATCTCGGCGCTGTCGCGGAGCGGCTGGCCGTTCTTGTCGACCACCGCCACCTCGGCCCGCGGGGCGCCACCCTCCTGCACCGGCCCGAGATACAGCACGCCCCAGCGCTTGGGATCGACCTCGCGCCCCAGGATGCGCTTCAGCCCCGGCCAGCTCAGCCCGACCTTTACCATCGAATTGGCGAACTGCAGATGGGCGATCTGGGCGGTGCCGAGATTCTCCCGCTTCTCCTGCGGGTGCTGCAGGATCAGCAGGAACACGCCGTTGTCGATCGGCTGCACTGCCTCGCAAATGCACAGGTGATTAGGTTTTAGGCAGTTGGGGCAAGATTCGGGGGCGGGGGCGCTGTGCATGGGAGGTACGCATTCCTTGAAGAGGATTGGCCGCGAATATGGGTTGGAATGGCGCGGAAGGGAACACATCTCACTCGCAGAGCGGCGGCTGCCGACCGAACGGTGACCGCCGCCACGGCATGTACGACAGATCCCCCCAACCACACCCCGTGTCATACCGGTTCATCTGGGTTCAAAGTGGCTTCGTATAAACCGTTTGTAGAGACTTATTCGTGTGTCATGGACCTCGTGTGACGCGCTTAACAGCTGGCCTGGAACTTGCGTAGTTAATATCCAGGCAAACAGGACGACGGGTGGGCCAGGACCGGCCTTTGTCAGGCTGATCCGCGGTGCCATCCGGCGCTCAGAAGGAGACCTGCCATGCTGCCCGCCCACCTTGCCGACCGCCTGCTGAAGCAGCGCCGCGATGCCGACACGGCGGAATTCGCCCGCCAGCTGCCGCTGTACGCGCCGCTGGACGCTGACGACCCGCGCTGGATGACCGAGCCCGACGAATCGGAACAGGCCGCCCGCCGCGAGCCCGATTGGGCGACCGACTACTGAGCGGCAACTCCTGACGGCACTCACCGGCCGGCGGCAGCCGGGCGGTGACCCGACAGACCGCTCTCCCGGCTTGACTGTCGGGTGTCGGACATCTGCCACCGGTTTCCGGCCCTGGGATCTCCGATGTTGGGCTCTCCGATGTTGGGATCTCCGGTGTTGGGTTCTCCGGCATCGCGCCAGCCCTCCTCCTCGCGGATGAGGGTCCAGCGGCCCGGACGGCCGCCACGGCAGCGTTCCAGCGCGACGGACCAGCGGGGCGCTCCCAATCCCGGCAGGCCTCCGGCCGGGCGCGGGGCCCTATCCTCCTCCTCATCCTGGCTGGGTGCCGCATCCAGCCGCCAGCGGGTCACCGCGGCGCTGAGCCCCTCCGGCCCCTTATCGCTCCACCGCCTGTTCCTGCAGGCTGGCGCTCCGGCGCTCAGGTCCAGCAGGAAACCGGTCACCCCCGACGACTCGGCGGCCAGCTGCAACCGTCGGCTGGCGGTGAGGTCCACCCCCTCCAACTCGCCCAGCACCGCCGACAGGGCGGAACAGCGCAACGCCTCCTCCATCGCCCAGAGCGCATCGACCGCCCGCACCGCCCGTACCGCCACCAGCCGGTCCGGCGTCAGCCCATGGGCCGCCAGACCCGGCGCATAGAGGTCGCGCCCCCGCAGGATCCACAATGCCGGAGCCTTCGGCGTCGCCAGCCGGCCCAGCAGAGTGGCGGCGAAGCCGGTGCCCGCACCCGGATCCTCCGCCGTCACCGCATGCAGGCAGCCCAGCGGCAGGCCGCCGTTGGGCAGATGCGCGTCGATCGCCTCCACCCCGAACGGCAGCGTCCGCCCGCCCTCCCCGCCCGTCCCCTCGATCCGCCGGATGTGTGCGCGCAGGTCGGCCAGCACGCCGGCACGATCGCGCGGCGCAGAGTCCGCAGGCACGGAAGGGGACGGCAGGGTGGACATGACTCGGCTCCGCTCGACAGGCATATGTTCCTGATATGTTCTATCACGGAGCCTTGTCGAGGGGGAGTCTGCGACTCCTGTCTTGTGTTGGGATAGGATCCTGGGGCCGGATGTGCCGGGACCAGATCGCCCAGGTCAGTTGGCGATGGGTGTGGCGCCGATCTTGCCGCGCGGTGCCGCCTTGATGGTCGGGCCGGCATTGTCGACGGGCTTTTCCAGGGTGGTGGAGGTGCCGCGGCTGCCGCGCGGCGTGTTGCCCTTCAGGCTGAGCAGGTGCAGCCGGACATAGGCGGTGGAGCCGCCGGCCTTCACCGCCACCCAATCGCTGTTGCGCACCCGGCCCAGCGTGCTGACCGCCTGCCCGGCGCCCAGCGTGGCGACGACGCCCGACCCGGCGGCGGGCTGTGCATAGACCGGGGTCGATCTGTCCACCTGCCATTCCCCATACATCGGCTCCAGCCCGGCCCCGCCGTCGGGCGCGGTGCGCACGGTCGGCGGGTTGGGAATGCGCTGGTACGGCATGCAGCCGGGAACCGTCAGCGTGACCAGGGCCACCATCAGCGGAAGGGTACGCAAACGCCGGATCATCGCTCACCTTGGAGGGGGCAGGGTGAAGGCAGGAAAGGCCGCGGGGCCTTCGGCGCGACCATACAGGAGGCAGGCTCCTCTTCGCCACCGCAGCGCAACCAGGATCGCTATGCGCTTTTTGGGGCGGTCGGACCCGAAGCCGGAGCGCAGGGATTCACCCCCGGCCTGCGTATCTCGACAATCGGGCACAGCTCCGACACCGGCCGGACGGCCATGTCGCAGAGCGAACTTCGATACAAGGCATCGACGAGGTTGCCGCGTAGACGTGTGGGTTCGGATGCGCGGCACGGGAAAAGGCGGTCGGCGGGTGGCGCCGGCCGCCTTTTCTTTTGGAAACGCCCGTCAGACCGCCCGGTCCGTCAGACCGCCCGGCCCTCAAACCGCCCGGCTGTGCCGGCCGGCACCCTTGGACAGGTGGGTGTCGAAGCGGGCGGCGACGATGCGCATCAGCGGGCGGGCGCTCTCCGGCACATGGACACGCCGTCCCTCCACCACCGCGACGCCGTCGGCGACCAGATCGGCCATGCCCTCCAGTTCTGCGTCGAAGGCGGACTCGGTCAACCCGTGGGCACGGGCGATGGCGGCGGTGTCGACCGACAGGTCGCACATCAGCCGCATGATCAGATCGCGCCGCACCTTGTCGTCCAGGGTCAGCGCGATGCCCTTGCCGGTGGGCAGGCGGCCTTCCTCGACAGCGGCGGCGTAATGGTCGAAGGGCACGGCGTTCTGCACATAGCCCTGCGGCAGCGCGCCGATGGAGGAGGAACCGAAGCCCAGCAGCACCTCGGCGTCGTCGGTGGTGTAGCCCTGGAAATTGCGGCCCAGCCGCCCTTCCTCCTGCTGCACCGCCAGTTCGTCACCGGGACGGGCGAAATGGTCGAGACCGATGGCGCTGTAGCCGGCGGCGGCCAGCGTGTCGCCGATGGCGGCGAACTGCTCCCACCGTCCCAGCGAGTCGGCCAGCACGGATTCGTCGATCTTCTTCTGGTGGGTCTTCATCCACGGCACATGGGCATAGCCGAAGACCGACAGGCGGTCGGGCGCCATCTCCAGCGCGATCTCGGCGGAGCGGGCGACGCTCTCCACCGACTGGTGCGGCAGGCCGTACATCAGGTCGAGGTTGACGCTGGTGATGCCGGCCTCCTTCAGCCAGGCCAGCGCCTGTTCGGTCACGGCGCGCGGCTGGACGCGGTTGATCGCCTGCTGCACCGTCTCGTCGAAATCCTGCACGCCCAGCGAGGCGCGGTTGACCCCGGCGCGGCCCAGCGCCGCCGCCATCTCCGCCGTCAGGGTGCGGGGGTCGATCTCCACAGCCAGTTCCGCATCGGCGGCCACGTCGAAGCGGGTGCGCAGCAGCGCGATCATCGCCTCGAAATCGCCGGGCGCCATCATGGTCGGGGTGCCGCCGCCGAAATGGATGTGGCGCACCGCCAGCCGGCCGGGAATGCGGTCGGCCACCATGGCGATCTCGCGCCGCATATGGCCGAGATACTCGGTGATCGGCTCATAGCGGGCGACGATCTTGGTGTGGCAGCCGCAGTACCAGCACATCTTCTGGCAGAAGGGCACATGCAGGTAGAGCGATCCGGAGCGCGCGGGATCGATCGCCTCCAGCCAGCCGCCATAGACGTCGCCGTTCACCTCGGGCGTGAAGTGCGGCGCGGTCGGGTAGCTGGTGTAACGCGGCACCCGCAGCCCGTCATACTTGGCGAGCAGCGCGGCATCGACACCGTGGGAACGGGACGGATTGGCGGGGGCCGGCTGTACGGCCAGAGCGGTGATGGCGTTCATGAGCGACAGAGTGCCGCAGCCACCCCACCCCCGCCTTGATCCACGTCAAGATCACAGGGGCCGGTGCTTTCAGCGCTTCGTCCCGGCGGCGGCCAGACGCTGCTCCAGATGCTCGTGCAGCAGGTTCAGGTTGGCGCGGTTGGCCTTGAAGGCGATGTCGAACACGGTCCCCACCACCGGGATCGACCCAGCCGCCCAGTCCAGCGCGACGTTGAAGGCCATGCGGGCCAGCAGCGCCTTGGGCAGGTCGAAGCGGGCCGCTTCCATGATGATGTAGGCCGAGACCACGGCGGTCGCGGTATCCCCCGCCACCGGCACGATGCTGGCGATTCCGTCCAGCCCGATGGGAATGCGGGTGAAGGGAATGCGCCAGCGGCTGTCCATCAGCCGGGTCAGGCGGCGAAGCCGCTCCAGCCGCTGGAAATCGATGGGGACGGTGCTGCCGGAGCCGCCCGGCGGGAGGTCTTCGGCAAGGTCGCGTCGGCGTGTGCGGATGGCGTCGATCATCGCAAGTCCCCCGATCAGTCGGTCCCGCGCCTGACGCGCGAATCCCCGCAAGGGAAGAACCCGTCACCGCCCCCGCGGGTTCCGCACGCGACGCGCAAAGTTCGCACCACAAACAAATACCATGGCCGGATATCCCTGCCGACAATCTTCAACCGCTGCCTTCAACCACCGCGGCTTCAGATGTCGATGGCCGCCGGGACGGCCATGCCGCTCACGGCCGCCCACATCCGCGATGCCCGGCAGCATCGCATCTTGTCTTTCCATGCGGTTGATCGATTGGAAGACATGGAGCTGCCAGGCTTCCGTTGGAGGTCGCTGAAAGCGAAAGATGCAGATGCCGCCGCCGACAGACACGACGCGGCGAATTGACGCGCACGATCATCTAAGCCGCTGCCTCTGCTCGGATTTTCCGAATCGAATACTTTCCTCTCCCGCGGCTTATGCCTTTTGAACGCTGGCAGCGCCTGCAACCCCTGGACACAATACAGCCAACGCATCAGCAAGGCCGCGGGGACGTTCAATCCCGCGGCGCGGGGGCAAGGCCGGCAAACGGCCGCCCGTTTCGGAGGAAACGACCATGACCACTCTCTATTGCGCCTGCTGCGGCAGGCCGTTCGTCCGCACGTCCGCGCGCGGTCCGGCGCCGCGCTACTGCTCACAGGATTGCCGCCTGCAGATGGCGGTACGCCGCCGCGCCTGGACACCCCGGATGGAGGCCGGCAGGCCCGACAACGGACGGATGGACAACGGACGGATGGACAACGGACGGATCGAGACCGGCCGGACGGACGCTGCGGCCTGGGGGCGCCGGGCCTTCGGATCCTGATCGGCCCCGCATCATTCCTCTTGCATCAGCCGCCCGGCGTCCCATCTCCGCCGGAGCGGCTATAACCGAATTCCTGCGGCTAAATCGCTCCCGCCCCTCTTGCAGCGGGCGGGAACCGACCTCATCTGCGCGCGGTCACGCTGGCGCCTTGCGGTGCCGGCGCACATTTCCCTGACAGCGCCCACCGACCGCCGGAGCCCCGCTTCTTCATGCTCGACCTGCTCGCAGACCCGAATGTCTGGGCCAGCCTTCTGACGTTGACCGCGTTGGAGATCGTGCTGGGCATCGACAACATCATCTTCATCTCGATCATGGCGTCGAAGCTGCCGCCCGAACAGCAGCAACGCGCCCGTCAGGTTGGCCTGGCGCTGGCGCTGCTGACGCGCCTGGCCCTGCTCGCCTCCATCGCCTGGGTGGCGCAGCTGACCCAGCCGCTGTTCACCATCGCCGGATGGGAGGTGTCGGGCCGCGACCTGATCCTGGTCCTGGGCGGCCTGTTCCTGCTGGCCAAGGGCACGCTGGAGATCCACCACACCGTCGAAGGCCATGAGGAGGGAGGCACGGCGCCGAAGCACGCCACCTTCACCTCGGTGGTCGTCCAGATCATGTTCCTGGACATCGTCTTCTCGCTCGACAGCGTCATCACCGCCGTCGGCATGTCCGACCATCTGCCGGTGATGGTCGCGGCCGTGGTCATCGCCATGGCGGTGATGCTGTTCGCCTCCGGCCCGGTCGGCGACTTCGTCAACCGTCACGTCACGGTGAAGATGCTGGCGCTGTCCTTCCTGCTTCTGGTCGGCGTCGCGCTGGTGGCGGACGGCCTGGGCTTCCACATCCCCAAGGGCTACCTGTACTTCGCCATCGCCTTCTCCACCCTGGTGGAGGCGCTGAACCTGCTGGCGCGGCGCAAGGCGAACCCCGGGCATTGAGGCCGCATCGAGGTCAAGGGGGCACGCGCTTGGCGCGGCGCCCCCTTCTTCCATCACGCCTCGGCGCGTTCGGCCATCATGTGCTCGTAGGCGACCTTGAACAGGTCGCGGATCGACACGATGCCGACAGCGCGCTTGCCCTGGGTTATGGGCAGGTGGCGGTAATGCTTGTCGTGCATCAGCTTCAGCGCATCGACCGCGTCGGCGTCGGGCGGCAGGCTGTCGGGGTTGCGGGTCATCACCGTCCCCACCTCCACCGCCGACGGGTCGAGGTCCTTCGACAGGACCTTGTTGTTCAGGTCGCGCTCGGTGACGATGCCGATCAGCGCGCCATGGTTCACCACCAGCACCGCGCCGATGTTCTTGTCGGCCATCATCTTCGACACGGTGGCGACGGAGGTATCCTCCGGCACCAGGATCAGTTCCTGCGCCTTCACGACGTCCGGAACCAGCTTGCGTTTCATGGACTCCCCCAGGGTCTGGTTGTTGTGGACCAGACTGTAGCCAAAGCGGACGATGGGGGAGAACAGCGGTATTGCTGCGGGCGCGGCGCCGATTGTCGCAGGCAAACCTTACGAATACTTACGAATTGTTGGGCTAGGCATTGGGGGTGGCCAGCGCCGGTCCTGCCGACGACCGCCGCCCGGCGATCACCATGCCGGCCGCCAGCAGCACCGCGCCGAGCAGCACGGCGGCGGCGGCCCCCAGCAGCGCGGCGTTGAAGCTGCCGGTGTGCGTCACCACCAGCCCGGCGGGCAGCGGCCCGATGATCTGGCCCAGCCCATAGGCGGCGGTCAGCGCTCCAACCACCTTGGCCGATGCGCCGGCCGACAGCTGCCGTCCCAGTGCGAAGGCCTGCGACACGATGCCGACGAAGGTGCCGCCGAACAGCAGGGCGGAGACGACGGCGACCGTCGGCGAGCCGGTCATCGGCAGCAGGATGGTGACCGCCTGCGTCAGGTGCGCCAGGATCAGCGACCACCAGCTGCCGGTCCGCCGGGCGACCGCGGCCCAGAACACCCCGGCGCCGATCGCCCCCAGCCCGGCCACCATCCAGGCCGCCTCGCCCACCGCGGCGGTGCCGGGATCGGTCTTCAGGATCGACACCAGGAAGGTGGCGGACACGATGTAGCCGCCGCCCTCCAGGAAATAGGCCAGCGTCAGCAGCAGAAGCGGGGCCGACAGCCCGCCCGCCCGCGCCGCGGCGGCGTTGCCCGCCGTCCCGGCCGCGGCGGCTTGCGGCTGCGGCGCCGGATCGCGCACCCAGAGGCCGGGCAGCAGCCCCAGCACCGCGCAGATCGCCCCCAGCGCCAACCAGTCGCCGGCCCAGCCCAGCCGCCCGCCGAACAGCGCCACGAACAGCCCCGACGAGGCGATGCCGAGCCCGACCCCGGTATAGAGCCAGCCGGCGAAGCGTTCCCCACCCTGGCGTGCCAGCGTGTCCAGCACCATGGCGATGCCCAGGATGAAGATGCCCGCGCTCGACACCCCTGACAGGAAGCGCAGGACCAGCCAGACCGGCATCGCCTGCCCGGCATCGCCCAGGTCGAGCCCCATCGCCGCAGTGGTGGCGACGCTGAGCAGCAGCGACAGCCGGAACACGGCGGTGCGCGCGGCGCCGTGCGGCACCAGCCCCATCCCCAGCGCGCCGACGAAATATCCCAGATAGTTCAGCGAGGCGAGCAGCCCGGCGCCGTCGGCTCCCAACCCGGTGGCCGCCTGCATCGCCGGCAGGATCGGGGTGAAGGCGAAGCGCGCAACCCCCATCGCGATGGCAAGCCCGATCACGCCGCCGACCAGCACCCGAACCATGATCCACGCCCTCTCGGTTTTCGGCCGGCTCGTTGGACCAGGGACTGTTCGGCCAGCCGATTGATTCGATCATCCATCATGGCTGCCGCCCGGCCCTCATTTCCAATGAATTGTTCTGATGGTAAGCTCCACTCCCAGTGATGGGTGCCATGCGTTTGCAGGAGGCGTCGCGATGGATCTCGCCGGTTTGCGGGTGGTGAAGGCGGTGGCCGATACCGGCAGCGTCAGCCGGGCGGCCGAGGCGCTGAACTGCGTGCAGTCCAACGTCACCGCGCGCGTCAAGCGGCTGGAGGAGGATTTGGGCGTCGACCTGTTCCTGCGCCTCAGCCGCGGGATGGAGCCGACGCCGGCCGGGCGCGTGCTGGCCGGCTATGCCGACCGGGTGCTGCGGCTGGTCGCCCAGGCCCGCGACGCGGTGGCGGAGGCAGCCGGGCGCGGCGGGCGGCTGTCGGTGGGCAGCATGGAATCGACCGCCGCGGTGCGGCTGCCGCCGATCCTGGCCCGCTTCCACCGCGACCATCCCGACGTGGAACTGACCATCGCCCCCGGCCCGACCGAGACCCTGCTGGCCGAGGTGCTGGCCGGGCGGCTGGACGGCGCCTTCGTCGGCGGCGAGGTGGAGCACCCCGACCTGACCGCCCGGCGCATCTTCGACGAGGAGCTGGTGCTGGTCGAACCCGCAGCCGGCCTGACCACCGACAGCGCGCGGCGCACCCTGATCGTCTTCGGCCGCGCCTGCGCCTATCGCGGCCGGGCCGAGATGGCGATGCGCGAGGCCGGTCGCGTGCCCTTCCGCGTCATGGAATTCGGCGCGCTCGACGCCATCCTCGGCTGCGTCGGCGCCGGCATGGGGGTGACGGTGATGCCGCGGTCGGTGGTGGAGCGCGATCCCTGGCGCGAGTTGCTGGCGGCGCGGCCGCTGCCCGACACGCTGGCCCGCATGCCCACCCAATTCGTCCGCCGCGCCGACGCCATCGAGACGGGCAGCCTGCGCGCCTTCCTGGCGGCTGTGTCGGACGGTGCCCCCGTAAACGATGCCATTGGTGGTGCGACAGGGTCGCCCACATCACGCGCAGGGTTGAACGGCTTGTCGGCGGCGTGCTAGGCAGGCGCGGGTTGGCCATCCGGCCCGGTGCCACGCGCGTGACCTTTTGGAAACGGCTTCGATCCGCCCGCAAGGAGCACCCTTTGGGGATGCCCTTTGGGGCGATACCGGAACAGCGACGCGCGGCCGACACCGCAGGCCGGAACAGCGGAGAAGAGATCATGCCCTACGTCGTCACCGACGGCTGCATCAAGTGCAAGTACACCGACTGCGTCGAAGTCTGCCCCGTGGATTGCTTCTACGAGGGTGAGAACATGCTGGTCATCCACCCCGACGAGTGCATCGACTGCGGCGTGTGCGAGCCGGAATGCCCGGCCGAGGCGATCGTCCCCGACACCGACGACCGCGCGACCAAGTGGCTGGAGCTGAACCGCGACTATTCGGGCCAGTGGCCGAACATCACCCGCAAGAAGGACGCGCCGGCGGACGCCGACGAGTTCAAGGGCGTGGACGGCAAGTTCGAGAAGTTCTTCTCCCCCAAGGCGGGCTGAGACCGAACCAGCGGATGCGGCCCGGCTTGCCGGGCTTCCCCAGGGAAAACCCACGACTCTTCCGAGTCGGGCCGCATCAACCGATTGCATCCGCCGATGTTGCCATGCAAAATCGACGGGTCGGCCATGGCCGGGCGATGGACGATTTCCGCCCGGGTGCTTGCGCGTTCCCTTTGTAACTCGGGCGTAACATCGCTATAATGCGCGCCCGGAGCCGGCCTCCGCGCCATTGCCGGTTTTCCCTTCGCTCAAGGACTCGTGGCTTTTGTGATCGTCGTGGATGGGCCCCATCCCCACGGCGCCATAACTGTCCGGGGTCCTTTTTCGTCCCTTCCACCGGGACGGCAAAATGGCGTGATCGCGAGAAGTGAGAGCCAATCCAAATGTCGAACAAGCTTGACTTCGAAGCCGGTGACTTCGTCGTTTATCCGGCTCATGGCGTCGGTCGGGTCGAAGGGATCGAGACCCACAGCATCGCCGGACTCGAGGTTCAACTCTACGCGATCACGTTCGAGAAAGAGCGGATGACGCTCAAGGTTCCCGTCACCAAGGCGCGCAACGCCGGCCTGCGCCGCCTGTCCTCCAAGGACCGCATCAAGGTCGCGCTGGAGACGCTGCAGGGCCGTTCGCGCGTCCGCCGCACCATGTGGAGCCGCCGCGCCCAGGAGTATGAGGCCAAGATCAACTCCGGCGACCCGGTGTCCATCGCCGAGGTGGTGCGCGACCTGTACCGTGGTGCCGACCAGTCCGACCAGTCCTACAGCGAGCGCCAGATCTATCAGGCCGCCCTGGAGCGTCTGGCCCGCGAGCTGGCCGCCGTCGAGAAGATCGACGAGACCAAGGCGACGGAGCGTCTGGAGTCGGTGCTGTCCAAGGCGGCCTGACGCCGGGGCAGGATACGTTCCGAAAATCCGTCCGTGACACGAACGGGCGCGCGGCTGCTACGTCAAGCCGCGCGCCCGTCTCGTTTTTTCACCTTTGTTTCGGCGGCATGACACGCCTAAACTCCCCGCCGCCTTCCGGCTCCGGCACTTGCCGGCACCACCGGACGGGCCGCTGACACCGGCTTCGCGAACGACGTCGAAGGGGATCGAGTTTGGGTCTGCCGCCGCGCCTTGGTCATCCCGCCCGCCATGCCGGGACCATCGTCGCCGCCGTCGAGGACGACAGCCGCTTCGCGTCGCTCGGCCGTCCGCGCCGCGTCTGGGCCATCGGCGCGATCCATGCCCAGCCCGACCGGCTGGACGTGATCCACCATGCCATCGGCCAGCGCTTCCGCCCCGGCGACCGGCTGGTCTATCTCGGCAACATGATCGGCTTCGGCGACGAGGTGGTGGAGACCATCGACCGGCTGCTGGCCTTCCGCATCGCGCTGCTGGCGATGCCGGGCATGATCGCGTCGGACATCGTCTATCTCCGCGGCCAGCAGGAGGAGATGTGGCAGAAGTTGCAGCAACTCCACTTCGCTCCCGATCCCCGCACAGTCCTGGACTGGATGCTGCGCCAGGGCGTGGCGCCGACGCTGGCGGCCTATGGCGGCAACCTGGAGGCGGGCATGGCGGCGGCGCGCGGCGGTGCCGTGATGCTCGGCCGCTGGACGCGTGAGCTGCGCCAGTCGATGGCCGCCCATGCCGGGCACGAGGCGCTGTTCAACGCCCTGCGCCGTGCCGCCTACACCGGCGGCCCGGTCGGAAGCCCGACTGGAATCCCGGGCGGCGATGGGACGGATGACGGAACTCCCGGCGCCAGCAGCCGGGGCGGCGGCAGCCTGCTTCTGGTCAACGCCGGCATCGACCCGCGGCGCCCGCTGACCGGCCAGGGCGATGCGTTCTGGTGGGGCGGCGCCGCCTTCGCCCGGCTGGACCAGCCCTATGGCGCTTTCCGCCGTCTCGTGCGCGGCTACAACCCTCTCTGGTCGCCTGAAGACCCCAGCGTGGAGGTCGGCCCGGTGACGGTGACGCTGGACGGCGGCTGCGGCCGTGGTGGGCACCTCGTCTGCGCCTGCTTCGATTCTTTCGGCGAGATGCTGGACCTTTTCCAGGTGTGACCCACCCTTAGGTCCAGCCCGAACCTTCCGCCCGTCCATCCTGTCCCCGCATACCGCTCCCGCCATCCTCCGGAATGCCATCGAATAGGCCTCCGGCAAAAATCGTCCATCCCTTGTGATCCGTTCCCCCTACACCTGCGTATGATTCCGCAACAGGGCGCGCTCATGCTTGTTGTGTAACCCGACGGCATCGACCGGGGGCGGGCGGCAACGGCGAAGACCCGAAAGTACGGGGATATGCGAAGGAACACGATGCCGCCCAGACGGGAAGGAAGGGACGGATGGCATACATCGACGATCCGGAGACTCAGCGTGCAAATCTGAGCTTCATCAAGGCATCCATGCGCGAACCGTTGCTGTCGCGCGACCATGAATTCGACCTCGCCCGAAAATGGCGCGAAGGGAATGACGAACGCGCCCTGCATCAGCTGGTTCGGGCCTATACCCGTCTGGTGGTGGCCACCGCGTCCCGTTTCCGCAACTACGGCCTGCCGATGGGCGATCTCGTCCAGGAGGGCAATGTCGGCCTGATGCAGGCGGCCAGCCGCTTCGAGCCCGACCGCGAGGTGCGTTTCTCCACCTACGCCGCCTGGTGGATCCGTTCGGCCATGCAGGACTACATCCTGCGCAACTGGTCGATCGTGCGGACCGGCACCACCGCCGCGCAGAAATCCCTGTTCTTCAACCTGCGCCGCCTGCGCGCCAAGATCGACAGCGCCACCCAGAACGGCAGCGGCGCGCCGCTGACCAGGGAAGGCCGCGAGTGGATCGCCGGCGAACTGAAGGTCGAGGTATCCGAGGTCGAGGCGATGGAAATGCGGCTGTCCGGCTCCGACCAGTCGCTGAACACGCCGGTGGCCGACGGCTCCGACGACGACTGGCAGGACTTCCTGGCCGACCAGCGCCCCTCGCCGGAGGATGTGGTGATCGGCATGCGCGACGCCAACACGCGGTCGCAGTGGCTGGCGGAGGCGTTGGGCGAACTGAGCCCGCGCGAACGCACCATCATCCGCGAACGCCGGCTGCGCGAAGAAGGCGCCACGCTGGAGGAACTCGGCCGCGAACTGGGCGTCAGCAAGGAACGCGTGCGCCAGTTGGAGCATCGGGCACTGCTGAAACTACGGCAGTCGATGCTGAAGCGGGTCGAGGATTCCGACGACCTGCTGGCGGAGGCGTGAAACTTACGGCCCCCTCCCCATCCCTCCCCCGCTCTCAGCGGACCTTCGGTCCGCCTGTCGCGTCAGCACAAAGCGGAGCTTTGTGCGAGAGCTTCGCGGGAGAGGGGGTAGGATGCTTGTGAGCGTAACGAAAATGCAAAGCGGCGGCAGTCCCCTCTCCCGCGAAGCGGGGGAGGGTTAGGGAGGGGGCAACGACAAAGCCCCCCACCCCCTCAATGCCGGAAGTGCCGCATTCCGGTCAGCACCATCGCCAGACCCTTCTCGTCCGCGGCGGCGATCACGTCGTTGTCGCGGATCGAGCCGCCCGGCTGGATCACCGCCGTCACACCCGCCTCGGCAGCGGCCAGCAGGCCGTCGGCGAAGGGGAAGAAGGCGTCCGACGCGACGACCGAGCCCTTGGTCAGCGCCTCCGGCAGGCCGGCGGCCTTGGCGGCTTCGGCCGACTTGATGGCGGCGATGCGGGCCGAATCGACGCGGCTCATCTGGCCGGCGCCGACGCCCACCGTGGCGCCGTTCTTGGCATAGACGATGGCGTTCGACTTCACGTGCTTGGCGACGCGGAAGGCGAAAAGCAGGTCGGCCAGCTCCTGTGCGGTCGGGGCACGCTTGGTGACGACCTTCAGCTCGGCCGGGTTGACGCGGCCGCTGTCGCGGTTCTGCAGCAGGAAGCCACCCGACAGCTGCTTGATCATCATGCCGGGCTCGGCCGGGTTTGGCACGTCCTTGGTCAGCAGCACGCGCAGGTTCTTCTTGGTCGCCAGCAGGGCACGGGCGGCCTCGTCGGCGTCCGGGGCGATCACCACCTCGGCGAACAGCTTGGAGATCTCCTCGGCCGTCTCGGCGTCCAGGCTGCGGTTGACGGCGATGATGCCGCCGAAGGCGCTGACCGGATCGCACAGCAGGGCCGAGCGGTAGGCCTCCAGCAGGTTGGACCCTTGCGCCACGCCGCAGGGGTTGGCGTGCTTGATGATGGCGACGGCCGGCTGCTCGAACTCCGCCACCAGCTCGAAAGCGGCGTCGGTGTCGTTCAGGTTGTTGTAGGACAGCTCCTTGCCCTGCAGCTGCACGGCGGTGGCGACACCCGGACGCTTCTCGCCGGTGACGTAGAAGGCGGCCTGCTGGTGCGGGTTCTCGCCATAGCGCAGGGTCTGGGCCAGCGCGCCCGACAGGGTGGTGCGCGGCGGGAAGGTCTCGCCCAGCTGGCCGGCCAGCCAGGTGGAGATGGCGGCGTCGTAGGCGGCGGTGCGGGCATAGGCGCGCTGGGCCAGCTTGCGGCGCAGGGCCAGCGTGACGCAGCCGTCATGGGTCGCGAGTTCGTCCATCACCGCCTCGTAGTCGGACGGCTCGGTGACGATGGCGACGAAATCGTGGTTCTTGGCGGCGGCGCGGATCATCGCCGGCCCGCCGATGTCGATGTTCTCGACGCAGTCGTCATAGGCCGCGCCCTTGGCAACCGTCGCCTCGAACGGGTAGAGGTTGACCACCACCAGATCGATGCCGGGGATGTCGTGCTGGGCCATCGCGTCGGCATGGATGTCGCGGCGGGCCAGGATGCCGCCATGAACGCGCGGATGCAGCGTCTTGACGCGGCCGTCCATGATCTCCGGGAAGCCGGTGTGGTCGGAGACTTCCCGGACCGGCACGCCGGCCTCGGCCAGACGCTGGGCCGAACCGCCGGTCGACAGGATCTCGACGCCGCGGGCGGCGAGCGCCTTGCCCAGTTCCACCAGACCGGCCTTGTCGGACACGGAGATCAGGGCGCGGGTGATGCGGACCTTGTCGGGAGCGGGGGCGTGGTTGGCTTTGGGCGGGCTCATGGCGTCATCCTGATCGCTGCGGGTGTTGCGCAAGACCGCAGGCAACCGGGGAGACCCGGACAAGCACGGAAGAAGAAAAGCACGGACGGCCACGGAAATGCCGCTCAGCTGTGCTTATCCCTGCCTGCCCCCGGCGATGCCGGTCCGGACGGACATGGATAAGCACGGCGTGAAGAGTCCCGTGGTCGTCCGTGCTCCAAATCCCGTGTTCATCCGTGTTTCCACGCCTTCTCCCGAAGGGTATAGGCCCGGCCACCGCGGATGGGCGCGATTTACGCCGCCTTGCGCTCGCGGCGCAAGGCCCATTTCACCGTCAGGCCTTCGGGGCCGCATTGTCCCTGCATCATGATCTGCCGGGTGCGGCGCGGCTCGTCCCCGCTGCCGAGATAGACGCTCTCCGCCACCTCCAGCACGGCGCCGGTCACCCGCATGCGCCAGGCATTGCCGCTGGGCAGGCGCAACAACACCTGATCGTTGCTTCCATTCCCCGGCCCCTGCACCGGCACCACCTCGACATTGGGATGCAGGTGGAAGCGAATGGCGTAGGGCTGCGGCTGCGGCGTGGCGCCGATCACCGGTTCCAGCGTGTCCTCGCCGCGCAGATCCTCGCCATTGTCGGCCAGATAGACGCGGCGGCGGTGCAGAAGGCCGAAGCCCTTGCTGTAGCCGTTGTGGCTAGCGACCACCAGCATGGCGCCGTCCGATTCCTGCCGCTCGCAATTGACATTCGTCGGCCGGCGGCCCAGCCCGCCCTTCTCCAGAACCTCCGACGAGTTGGTGTCGGCGACCACCATTGTGGAATGGGCAGATGTCCCGGCCAGCGCCGCACGCCAGGGGCCGCGCTGGGACGGGTGGCTGCCGCAATTGACGATCAGCCGCTCCTTGTTGACGGAGACCTCCATCGACAGGGTGCCGGCATGGGCACTGCGGTCCAGCCCCACCGGCGGCGGCGCGCCGGTGTCGAGCAGCACCAGGGTGCGCCCGGCGAGCAGCCGTTCGAACCCGGTGTGCGGCGCGCTCTTCAGCGGACGGCCGCGGGCGTCGGCCTGGGCCAGCACCGTGTCGATCAGCGCCGGGTCCTCCTCCCGCCCGCCGTTGAACAGGGCGAGCCCGCCATCGACGTGGCGGAAAAAGCGGAGCGCCGGCGTCATGCGGTCGATGGCATGCTGGAGGCTTTCCGGCACCTCCTCCCTCGCGACGCGCAGAACGGCGCGCATGTCGATCAGGTCGCGCAGAACCCGCATCTGGATCGACGGGTTGCGCTCCACATGGCCGCCGTCGGGCAGGATCTGGCGCGGCAGCTCCTTGTCGAGCAGGCGCAGCGCCTCCCGCGCCGCCTTGTCCTGGTCGGGCAGGCAATAGCCGCCATAGAGCAGGCCCTTGATCGCGCCGATCAGCCGCTCGCCGTCCAGCTTGGCCGGTGCCACGCGCAGCAGATGGCGAAGCTGGCGCGCCATGCTCTCGAACACCCGGGCGCGGAACTCGTCGTCGGCGGACGCGCAGTAGAAGTCATGCAGACCGATCCAGCTGGCCAGCCGCGTGCCCAGCACGTCGGGCGCCCAGCTCTGCGCATGCCAGCCGCCATTCTGGTCCAGCCACGACCACACAAGCACCCGCGCCCGCCGCCGCGCGGTGTCGCCGCCGACCGCGCGCAGGTCGCGCAGCCATTCGAAGCCGTGGGCGGCGCGCAGCCAGCCCGGGCTGGCGCCCTGGGGCCGCCAGTTGGGCGCGCCGTTGGGGTCGACCATGACCGCCTGTCCGGCGAAGCCCATCCGGCCGGCCAGCATGGCGTTGCCGTTGCCGGTGTCGCCCGGCCAGGGATCGGGCGGGACCACCGCCAGCGCCCCCGGCGCCTTGCCGCCCAGCATCAGGGCGTAGAGGGGATTCCCATAGGCAAGGCGCGCCATGCCGCTGCGAAACCGTCCGTTCCCGTCGCCCATCAGCGCCAACTCCTTCAGGACCGCGAGCGGCGTCGGCGGCCGGCGGAGGGTGATGATGCGGTGCGGGAGAACACAGACGAAAGCATAGGTCGTGTCGTATCAATTCGCCGCCCGCACCGCAAGACGGGCCTGGGATTTATCCCCCGCTGCGGAACGGATACGGCCTTAATCCGGGCGCCATCAGTCCGGGCGACGGCGCAGCCGTGCGACGAAGAAGCCATCGATCCCGCCGAGATCGGCCAGCATCCCCGGAAGGCTGCGGACCTCGCCGGCCTCGTTGATCGGCTCGGACAGGCCGCCGAGTTCCTCGGCGGTGACCGGCCAGCGCTCCACCCGCCTGTCCTGGTCCAGCAGGCGGGCGATCTGCGCCTCGCCCTCCTCCGGCTGGATGGAGCAGGTGCAGTAGACCAGCGTGCCACCGGGCTTGACCAGCTCGACCGAGCGCGCGAGCAGTCGCGACTGGGCACGGGCCAGCTTGGCGATATCGTCGGGCGTCTTGACGCGCAGGATGTCGGGATGGCGCCGGATCGCCCCGGTCGCCGAGCAGGGCGCGTCGAGCAGCACGGCGTCGGCCGGCTCCTCCGGCTCCCAGGTCGCGGCGTCGGCGGCCAGAACCTCGGCCTCCAGCTTGAGGCGCTTCAGATTTTCGGTGACCCGCTCCAGCCGGCGGGCCGAGCGGTCGATGGCGGTGACCTGCGCGCCCTGCACCACCAGCTGCGCCGTCTTGCCGCCGGGGGCGGCGCAGAGGTCGAACACCCGCTTGTCCCGAAGATCGCCGAACAGCTTGGCCGGCAGCGAGGCGGCGAGGTCCTGGATCCACCACTCCCCATCCTCGAAACCCGGAAGCTCGATCACCGATCCGCCGGGCGGGCGGCGCAGCGATCCGGTCGGAAGCAGGGTGGCGCCCAGCCGCTCGGCCCAGCCCTCGGGGTCGGACTTCACCGTGATGTCCAGCGGCGCCTCGTGCAGGTGCGCCTCGACGATGCCGCGGGTGCGGGCGGTGCCATAGGCGGACCGCCAGGACAGCCACAGCCAGTCCGGCGTGTTCAGCCGCCCGGCATCCTGCCGCGCCGCCATCTCCACCCCTTCGCGGCCGATCCGGCGCAGCACGGCGTTGATCAGCCCCTTGTAGGGAGCGGCATTGCGCGCCGCCGCCAGTTCCACCGCGGTGTCGACCGCGGCATGGGCGGGAGTGTTCAGGAACACCAGCTGCGCCGTTCCCAGCCGCAGCATGTCGTGGATGGCGGCCTTGGGCAGGCCCGGCTTGGCGAGGCTCGACTGGATCAGCTCGTCGATCTGGCCCAGGCGGCGCAGGACGGTGGCGACCAGCAGGCGGACGAAGCCGCGGTCGCGCGGCTGCAGCGCCGCCAGTTCGGGATGCGCGTCGAACGCGTCGTCGAAGGGAACGGACTTGCGCAGCACGTCGCGCAGCAAGTCGAGCGCAACGCCGCGGGCGGCGAGGGAAGTGTCGGTCATGGATAAGGATCTAGCGCGCCGGACGGCCACTGTCGATACGGGATGCCCCAGGGTCATCGCATTTGGCCGAGGATTGATCTGGCGAAATCGTCGGACCATCCTGAGCGTTTGCGCTTGCGTCGGATGGAGACGTCTGGGCGTGCTCGGTTTAAGACGTTGAGGGCGATCTTGCGCAGTGTGGCGAGG
>NZ_DASPIS010000054.1:0-113880 GCF_035628975.1 Azospirillum sp.
TGCGAATGGTGGACCAGCGCCACGTTCTGGATGTCGTAGAGCCCGCCCGACTTCAGCAGCCCGGCCTGGCCCAGCAGCTGCTCCATATGCTCCTGGCCGGCTTCGGTGAAGCTGACGGTGCGGTGCTTCTCGTCCTTCTCGAAATCTTCGGCCACCAGCATCGGGATCAGCCGGTCGACCTGGACATACATCTCGGACGAGTCGGTGGACGGGCCGGAGATGATCAGCGGCGTGCGCGCCTCGTCGATCAGGATCGAGTCGACCTCGTCGACGATGGCATAGTTGAAGGGCCGCTGGACCAGTTCCTCCAGCCGGAACTTCATGTTGTCGCGCAGATAGTCGAAGCCGAACTCGTTGTTCGTGCCGTAGGTGATGTCGGCGGCATAGGCGGCGCGGCGCTCGTCGTCGTCCAGCCCGTGCACGATGCAGCCGGTCGTCAGGCCGAGGAAGCCGTAGACCCGGGCCATCCAGCCGCTGTCGCGCGAGGCGAGATAGTCGTTCACGGTGACGACGTGGACGCCCTTGCCTTCCAGCGCGTTCAGGTAGACGGCCAGCGTGGCGACCAGCGTCTTGCCTTCACCGGTGCGCATCTCCGCGATCTTGCCGCTGTGCAGCACCATGCCGCCCATCAGCTGGACGTCGAAATGGCGCTGGCCCAGCACGCGCTTGGCCGCCTCGCGCACGGTGGCGAAGGCGTCGGGCAGGATGTCGTCCAGCGTCTCGCCCTTGGCCAGCCGGTCGCGCAGCCAGTCGGTGCGTCCCTTCAGCTGGTCGTCGGTCAGCGCCGCGACCGACGGCTCCAGCGCGTTGATCTGAGCCACGGTCTTGTGCAGCGCCTTGACCGCGCGCGTGTTGGCGGTGCCGAAAATCTTGCGGGCGAGAGCGCCGAACATGAAAACCTCGGGAGTAAAGCGGAATGCGGGCCAGTCTATCGACGGGTCTCACATAGGACTATGGCAAGGCCCTGTCAACGAGACCGGGCAGGTGGAGCCCCCCTGCGGCATCATCAACGGCGCCGCCCGCCCCGTTGCGGGCATGACGGAACCATGAAATCGCGTCCAGAAAGCGGGAAGGCGGCTGACGGGACGGTTCGGGGCTGGTATTGCCGGACGCGAGGCACAGGTCGTTGGGGAGGCTCATGGGCTCCGGATCCGCAACGGCATCCCGGACGGAACCCAAGCGCACCCCTTGCCCCGCGCGGGCTAGCCATGCTTAATCCCCTGCGGAATCGGGCGCGGAGCGGCGGATGGCTCCGATGCCGCAGGCCATGCGAACCGGGGCTCCGACCCATCGGCCGCCCTCTTGTTGCGAAGCATCCGCCGGAAGGAAACAGACACGCCATGGTTCAACGAGTGTTCCGCACCGCGCTCCTGTCGGTTGCCGCCTGTGGCATCGCGCTGGCCGCCAATGCCCAGACGCCGGCTCCCGCCACCCCCGCGCCGGCTGCCCCGGCCGCCTCCGCTCCGGCCACCCCGGCTGCTCCGGCCGATCCGGTGGTCGCCCGCGTCAACGGCGAGGAGCTGCGCAAGTCGGACGTCTCCCGCATGGTCTCGCAGCTGCCGCCCCAGGTGCAGCAGATGCCGATCGAGATGATCTATCCGGCGGTGATCGACCAGCTGGTCAGCGGCAAGCTGGTCTCCTCGGCCGGCTACAAGGCCGGTCTGGCCGATTCGGCCGAGGTGAAGGACGAGATCAAGCGCGCCGAGGAGCGCGCGGTGCAGCGCGCCTACATCCAGAAGGAGATCAAGGCCCGCATCACGCCTGAGGCGACGCAGAAGGCCTATCAGGACTTCCTGAAGGAGAACCCGGCGCAGGAGGAGGTCAAGGCCGCACACATCCTGGTCGAGAAGGAAGACGAGGCCAAGGCCATCATCGCCCAGCTGAAGAAGGGCGGCGATTTCGCCAAGCTGGCCAAGGAGAAGTCCAAGGATGCCGCCGCCGCGGCCCAGGGCGGCGACCTCGGCTACTTCACCAAGGACGCGATGGTCGAGCCCTTCGCCAACGTCGCCTTCGCCATGAAGCCGGGCGAGATCAGCAAGGAGCCGGTCAAGACCCAGTTCGGTTATCACATCATCAAGGTCGAGGATAAGCGCACCCAGCCGCAGCCGACCCTGGACGAGGTGAAGCCGCAGCTGGAGCAGACGCTGTCGAAGGACATCGTCACCGCGCTGGTCGAGGAACTGCGCGGCAAGGCGACGATCGAGACCTTCCAGCTCGACGGCTCGCCGATGCCGAAGGAAGAGCCGGCCGCCGCCCCGGCGACCCCGGCCCCGGCGACGCCCGCCGCTCCGGCGGAGCCGGCGAAGAAGTAAGGTCAGGCGTTCAGGCCCCCGTTGCCCCCTCCCTTCCCATGCTGACGCATGGGCCCCTTCCCTCCCCCGCCTGCGGCGGTAGAGGGAGTTGGTTGCGGAGCGGCGGCAATTCCCTCTCCCGCGATCGGACCGGCCTTCGGCCGGCCGAGGGCGGGGGAGGGTTAGGGAGGGGGCCTGAGGCTTTCTCATTCTCATCACGCCTCCACCACGCCACCACCACTCCCCACCACGGGAACTCCCTCCATGGCCACGACCCTCTCCCCCTTGGCTCCCGCCAGCTTCCCGACGCTGCCGCCCATCGCGGGCGTGCGCATCGCCACGGCGAACAGCGGCATCCGATACAAGGGCCGCGACGATCTGCTGCTGGCCGTGCTGGATCCCGGCACCAGCGTGGCGGGCGTGCTGACCCGGTCGCTGACCTGCTCGGCCCCGGTGATCTGGTGCCGCGACAGCCTGCCCAAGGGCTCGGCCCGCGCCGTGGTGGTGAATGCCGGCAACGCCAACGCCTTCACCGGCAAGGCGGGCGACGCCACCGTGCAGGCGACCGTCAGCGCCGCCGCCGAACTGGCCGGCTGCGCCCCGGATGAGGTCTACATCGCCTCGACCGGCGTGATCGGCATCCCGCTGGCTGCCGACGCCATCGGCAAGTGCCTGGCGCCGATGGCGCCGACCCTCAAAGCCGACTCCGCCGCGTGGGAGAAGGCCGCCCGCGCCATCATGACCACCGACACCTTCCCGAAGGGCGCGGTACGCACCGCCAAGATCGGCGGGACGACGGTGACCATCGCCGGCTTCGCCAAGGGATCCGGCATGATCGCGCCGGATATGGCGACGATGCTGGGCTTCGTCTTCACCGACGCCGCCATCGCCGCCACCGCGCTGCAGGACATGCTGTCGGAATTCACCGAGCGCACCTTCAACGCCGTGACGGTCGACGGCGACACCTCGACCAGCGACACGCTGCTGCTGTTCGCGACGGGCAAGGCCGGCAACGCCCCGGTGTCGAGCGCCGGTGCCGCCGAGCTGGCGGAGTTCCGCGCCGCGCTGGAGGATCTGCTGCTCGATCTGGCGCTGCAGGTGGTGCGTGACGGCGAAGGGGCGACCAAGTTCATCGCCATCACCGTGCGCGGCGCCGACAGCGACGCCGCCGCCAAGCGGATCGGCATGACGGTGGCGAACTCGCCGCTGGTCAAGACCGCGGTGGCCGGCGAGGACGCCAACTGGGGCCGCATCGTCGCCGCCATCGGCCGCGCCGGCGAGCGCGCCGACCGCGACCTGATCAAGATCACCGTCGGCGGCACCCTGATCTGCGCCGACGGGATGGAGGTCCCGGGCTATGACGAGACGCCGGTCGCCACCCACATGAAGGGCAAGGAGATCGACATCGACATCGACCTCGGCCTGGGCAAGGGCACGGCGAAGGTGTGGACCTGCGACCTGACGCACGGCTACATCGACATCAACGGCAGCTATCGGAGCTGATCAGCCGTGACCGCCTGTTTCGATCCCAACTCCACCCCTGCTCGCGGCTCGCTGCCGGTGCTGATGGTCGTCGCGGTGGCGCTCGTCGATGCCGACGGGCGCGTGCTGCTGGCCCAGCGCCCTCCCGGCAAGTCGTTGGCGGGGCTGTGGGAATTCCCAGGCGGCAAGGTCGATGCCGGGGAAACGCCGGAAGCAGCCCTGGTGCGCGAGCTGAAGGAGGAATTGGGCATCGACACGGCGGCCAGCTGCCTCGCCCCCTTCACCTTCGCATCCCACAGCTACGAGAGCTTCCATCTGCTGATGCCGCTCTATGTCTGCCGGGTGTGGGAGGGCGAGGTGAGGCCGCAGGAGGGGCAGAAGCTCGCCTGGGTCTACCCGAACCGGATGGGCGATTACCCGATGCCGCCGGCCGACGTGCCGCTGGTGGCGATGCTGCGCGATTTGCTGTAGGGGCCGATACCGCGCGTTGAAAATCGGGCCGCGCGGCTGTATATTTTTCGGAGGTGGCCGGCGGGTGTTGCAGCACCCGCCGGCACGCTCCCGATGCTTAGCGGTGGATCAAGCGGATTTCGATCCGCCATCTCCGCCACCGGAGCACCGGGAAGAACGGCATCTTCTTCATGCCACCTTCCTCCTTCTGAAACGGCGGATGGACCATCCATCCGCCGTTTTCAGTTTACACGCGGACGATGAGCGGGCGCCACTGTTTCACACCAATGTGTGGTGGTGCCCGAGCAGGTCCGACCTTTGTTCCCGGGCGTGTCCCTTTGCGGCTTTGCCCGGCGGGCGATCTGTGCCACATGATGGGGCGTTGAGACGACAAGCCGGATCTCCGGCACCACTTTCCTGAACCGCATCGGCGTGGATTCGTTGTTTTCCTACAGCAACCCGGGTGCGTCGGACGATGCCCTCGGTCAACGGCCGGCCACGGCGCTCGACGCGCTGCGGACGGTGTTCGGCTACGACTCCTTCCGCGGCCAGCAGGCCGACATCATCGACCATGTGGTGCGCGGCGGCGACGCGCTGGTGCTGATGCCGACCGGCGGCGGGAAGTCGCTGTGCTACCAGATCCCGGCGCTGGTGCGCGACGGGGTGACGGTGGTCGTCTCGCCGTTGATCGCCCTGATGCGCGACCAGGTGACGGCTCTGCGGGAACTGGGCGTGCGCGCCGCCTTCCTCAACTCCTCCCTCGGGCCGGCCGAAGCGCGGGAGGTCGAGCGGGCGATGGTGCAGGGCGAGATCGACCTCGTCTATGTCGCGCCGGAACGGCTGGTGACGCCGCGCTTCCTCGACCTGCTCGACCGCACCCGGTTGGCGCTGTTCGCGCTGGACGAGGCGCATTGCGTGTCGCAGTGGGGGCATGACTTCCGCCCCGAATATCTGCAGCTGTCGATCCTGCACGAACGCCACCCGATGGTGCCGCGCATCGCGCTGACCGCCACCGCCGACGTGCAGACCCGCGCCGAGATCAAGGACAAGCTGGGGCTGACCGACGCCCGCGTCTTCCTGTCCAGCTTCGACCGGCCCAACATCACCTACCGCGTGGTGCCGAAGAAGAGCGAGCGCCAGCAGATGCTGGCCTTCCTGCGCGAAAACCATCCGGAAGACGCCGGCATCGTCTATTGCATGTCGCGCAACAAGGTGGAGGAGGTCGCCGCCTGGCTGAATCAACAGGGCCGCGAGGCTCTGCCCTACCATGCCGGGCTGCCGGCCGAGACGCGCGAGGCCAACCAGGACCGCTTCATCAAGAGCGAGGGTCTGGTGATGGTCGCCACGGTGGCCTTCGGCATGGGCATCGACAAGCCGAACGTCCGCTTCGTCTGCCACCTCGACCCGCCCAAGAGCCTGGAAGCCTATTACCAGGAGACCGGCCGCGCCGGCCGCGACGGCCTGCCCGCCAACGCCTGGATGGCCTACGGCATGGCCGACGTGGTGATGCTGCGCCAGATGCTGGAGCAATCGGAAGCCGGCGACAGCCACCGCCGGGTGGAGCGTGGCAAGCTGGAGGCCCTGCTCGGCTTCTGCGAAACGTCGGACTGCCGCCGTCAGGTGCTGCTGAACTATTTTAACGAGACGCTGCCGGAGCCCTGCGGCAACTGCGACACCTGCCTCGACCCGGTCGAGACCTGGGACGGCACCATCGCCGCGCAGAAGGCGCTTTCGGCGGTCTACCGCACCGGGCAGCGCTATGGTGCCGGCCATTTGATCGACGTGCTGGTCGGCAATGCCACCGAGAAGGTGATCCAGCAGCAGCATGACCGGCTGAAGACCTTCGGTGTCGGCACCGACCTGTCGAAGGTCGAATGGCAGTCGGTCTATCGCCAGCTGGTGGCGACCGGGCTGCTGACCGTCGATCTGGAGGGCTATGGCGGCTTCCGCCTGACCGATGCCGGGGTTGCCGTCATCAAGGGGCAGCGGGTGGTCAAGCTGCGCAAGGACCCGGTGCTGGAACGCCGCCGCGGCGTCCACGACGCGTTGCGCCGCCACACCGCGCGGGGCGGCTCCGTCGGCGGTGGAGCGAGCGGGGAGGGCGTGTCGCGCTCCGGCGCCCGCGGTGCGCTGTCTGCGGCCGACGACGCGCTGTGGCATGCGCTGAAGGACTGCCGCACGGCGCTGGCCAAGGCGCAGAGCGTGCCGCCCTATGTGATCTTCCATGACAGCACGCTGTTGGAGATGGTGGCCCAGCGCCCCCGCGACCACGCCGCCTTCGCCCATCTGCCGGGGGTGGGCGGGCGCAAGCTGGAACGCTACGCCGACGCCTTCCTGGAGGTGATCCGGCAGCACGGATGAGGTTTTCGGGTGCATGGCAGGCTTGAGAGCGGGCGGTCGATTTTTCCGAAATTCACCGCTTGCATCCCGCGAAGCACCTCGCTATGTTCCGCGCCACAACGACGCCGCAGTAGCTCAGGGGTAGAGCAACTGATTCGTAATCAGTAGGTCCGGGGTTCAAATCCCTGTTGCGGCACCACTCTAAGGCCCTGAAAGGTAACGCCTTTCGGGGCCTTTCCATATCCGGACCGAGAGCTCCTATCCGCTCCAGGTCGCACCCAGGTCGCAACAGAAAATTAAATCCAGCAATCCAGCTCCAAACCACTTTGGACGCATCTGACGCTGTCACAATCGATCTTGTTTGCCAGACATAGTGAAGTGGTCAGCATCGATCATAGGCCTAGTCTGCACGCTGGGTAAGGCAACAGCATCATTGGGGGTGGGGGCGGCCCCCTCCGCCGCCGCCGCATGCATCGGGCCGCCTACCTCCCCTCGTCCGTCAACGGTTCGCACCCCCGGCGAAACGTCCGGTAAGTGCATCGGAGAACCGCTCCAACACGGCCAGTATGTCGTCTGGCAGGTAAGCTTCAGCTTCAACCCACAGCGCATCCGGAACGCCGAACATAGCCTCGGCGATGCTGCCGGTAATGGCCGCTAGCGTGTCGCTATCCCCGCCAATGCTGATCGCATTGCGGATCGCGTCCTCAAACCCAGTGGCTTCCAGGGCACACACTATGGCCGGCGGTACGGTGCCCTGGCAGGTGACATCGAAAGCATAGCTGGGGCGGATATCATCTACGCTACATGTCAAGTCATAGCGGTAGCGCTCGGTAACGCGGGCACGAATGACCTCCGGCCGAATTCCTCGCTGAGCGAGCCGGATCACGTCCGTGACCGCCAGTGCACCCTTCATGCCTTCGGGATGATTGTGGGTGACCTGCGTCACGGCCCGCGCGAGTGACCGTGCCTCTTGGGTCGTAGGGGCCAACCACGCACAGGGCGATACCCGCATGGCCGCACCATTGCCGAAGCTCTCGTATGGTTCCGGTTGCTCGGCCCAAAGCCATTCGCTGAAGCGATCACCGTAACCAGCATCGGGGTAACGCCTGCCCCAGCGGCGCAGATAGGCGCTTGGATCTCCCCAATCCAGGATGCACTCGGCAAGAGCCACAGTGCAAACTGTGTCGTCCGTGAAGTCGGCGTCCGTTGCGAACAGTGGGAAATCCTTGGTTTTGATATTGGACCGCTCGTAGACGCTGCCGATGATGTCCCCAATGATCGCGCCCTTCATGCCTCTTGCCTCCACATCGTTGCGCCTTTCCTCAAGCGCAGACTATCCTACGCAGCGAAGGTGTTTTCCTCACGATGGCCGCTCTCCTACCATCTATTGCAATCATAGATTGTATATCATAAATGCACGTACCCATCACATCGTCAAACTGCGTATTCCTCGCAATCAAAGAACTCTGGCCTGTCCGATTGGCCATGCAGTCGGAGTGCATCTCGCTACTACTCCTTAATGGCTGCCTCTAAAAGATATGGCAGTTTGGCGAGGTGTTGGCTCAGCTCGCTGCCGCAAGAGCCAGAACCTGGACCTTTCCCGCTGAAGCGCATATCGATTTTCTGTGCGGGCTCTAGGACCAAAAGGTGCTGCCCCCTAGGGGCATGGACTTCCATCACCTAGGCAATCTGGGCAACCACGCGGTTCATAACCTGCGCTCCAACTGTCGCTCATACCCGGAGTCACTGTGCTCGATATCGATGCCGCCGTTCCGCGAACCCTCGATCCAAGGCAGCTTCGCCGCATCGAAGCAGTCCACCGGGGGTTCCTTTACCAGCACCTCTACGCAGTGTGGTGCTTGTTGCTCGCAGGTCCCTCTGGCATCCGAGCCGTCGTGGTGGAGAGCGACGAGGACATTGAGCTTGAGACGGATAAAGGTTGCATCTACGTCCAGGTGAAGACCCGCGTAGGTGCCCTCGCTCGGGCCGACGTCGATGATGCATTGGCCCGGTTCGCACAGATCCGAGCCGAGCACACCAATAAGTCACGTTCTGGTGATGCCTACTTCGTAATCGCCTCCAATGCGGCGCCCAACGGCCCGCTAGCCGCGATGTTGAGAGGCCCAGGCTGGCCGAAGGATGTGGAGCTGCATTGGCCCAGCATGGAGGGCGGGCCGCGAGTTGTGGTGCCGAAGCCTGCGATGGACATCGCGGAAGCCATTGAGCGCTGCAGCTTCTTAGCGGACTCGCTCCCGCACGCGCTGCTCGTCCCGGAAACTTTGGTCTGGAAGCTGGCGGGACAGGTCATGCTGGCTGCGTCAGGCACGCCGCCGCGGACCAACCACCGTTTCACGGCGGAAGAGTTGCCAGTCCTGTTCGAGCAGCTTGTCCTGCAACTCCAAGACTTTCCAGCGCCGCCAGCTGTCTACCGCCCGCAGAAAGGTGAGCCGTCGCTGGTGTCCGACGCACCGGTGCGGATCGTCGCTGGCTACTCCGGTGCCGGCAAGACTGCATGGGCGGCAGCGGCGGCACAACAGACTCCTGAGCAGCTAGCCTATTTCGACGTTGGCGATACGCCCGGCCCGGCTCTTGCGATGTCACTGGCGCGCGAGCTCGCCGCCCGCTGGTTGGGTTCGAAGGGCGGGCGGCTGGGCGAGGTGCTGTTGCCCGGCGCCTCAGGGCTCGACCTGCTCCAGGCGCTCGGGCGTCAGATGGAGGTGCGCGGTGAACGCGTGACGCTGGTGCTGGACAACGCACACCGTCTTCCCCCGGCCGACCTCCTGGCTCTCATTTCTCGGGTGCCATGGCTACGTGTACTGCTTCTTTGCCATCCGGGCGAAGCCGTCCGCGAGCTTCAGATCATGCTCGACGTCAAGGCCGAGCGGCTGGAAGGATGGGATGCCGATGCTGTCGCTGCTGAGGCGCAGGAGCGGTGTTGCCGCGCGGACTTCGCTACGTGCGAGCGGTTGCGCCGGCTCACTGGGGCTTTGCCCTATTACGTACAGAATGCATTATCAATCGCTCAGGCCGAGTACGACGGCGACTTGGCCGCTCTGTGCACCGAGTTGGAAGCACAGACACACATCGTAGAGACGGCCCAGGAGATAATCCTGGAAAGGACATTCGCCGCTGCAACGCCAGAACTGAGGGACATTCTCTCAGTGCTTTCAATCGCGGACGTCCCGATCTCTGGAAGTGAAGCTCGCGCCGTTCTCCGGGATTCGCTGTCGCTTGATGACGTCGAAGTAGCGCGCCGGCTCCGCGGGCTTCCTGCCACCGGTGCGATGGAGTTGTTCGGCGGTGATCGGCTGAAGGTCCACGATGCGATGCGCCTTGTCACGCAACGACATCTTATCGGATTTGGACCAGCCGAAGTAGAGCGGGTCAGGAGGGTGTTTGCCGACGTGATCGTCGCGTCGATCCAGGAGGATTGGAGCCTGGGCAAGCTGTCGCTCCTCATACGGCTGTTCGGTCAGGTCGGGAGGGCTACGCTGCTCGTCGAGTTTGCGACCGACGAGCTTTTTCATGAGATGGGAGTATGGCCAGAAATCGAACCTTTCCTGGTCCGCACCGCCGAAGGAGACGGAGATCCTGAGCAGCGTTGTCGAGCACTCGATGGGTTGATCTTCAATGACCTGCGGGAAGGTAAGTCCGAACGGGCGCTGGAACGTCTCGGAACGATGGGGCGCCTGATTGAACGACACGGCATCGGCGACCAGCTTTGGCTCAACTGGGCGATGAAGCGGATGCTTGCTCTCGCGCAGAAAAGCAATGGTGAAGCTGTCGCCGCAGCCATTGAGGAAATGCGTCCGCGCGTACCGAAGCAGCCGGAATATGATCGGATTTTCCGCTATAATGTCGCTAATGCTTTCTTCAGGTTGGGGGAATTTAAGAGGACGACGGCCGAAACAGGCCGGCTCATTACCGAATATTATGATGCGCTCGGGATTGATCCGGAGTTGGTGTTCGGCCGCAACGCCGACGAACTCAGGCCCCTATTGCCGGAGCGACCCGGCCTTGTCGACGACTTGAAGCACCTTGCCGACACATTGGACCTTCATGCGCAAGCGATTACCGCACAGGGTGGCGTGTCGCCGTTCGGCCGCATTCACGCGCTCAAGTTCTACCAATTGGCCCACGCGCCAGATTCCATGCTGCGCGTCGGTCAGGAACTTGTCGACGAGTTCTGCGGCCGCAATGACTTCCAAGGCGCGCGCGACCTGATAGAGCGGAACCTGCTGCCACTTGTGCAGGGATTAAGGTTGGCCGGCCACATGATTCCGGTGAGGAGTCAGTATGCGGTCGTTCTGGCTTATTGTGGTGCATGGGACGAAGCCGACGCAGAGATGGCACGGCTATTGCCCTATCATCCAGGGATGAGCGAGGCTGGTCAGAAAGAGCTCATGACACAGCATCGCCTGATCGCCGAGCTGCGACGTCACGGCCCACCATCGCAGCTCAGGGTGCCGCAGGTGACGCCGCCTTGGATGCGGGAGTCGGTGCGATCTGGTAAGCGGCCGGGTCGCAACGAGCTTTGCCCGTGCGGCTCGGGCAAGAAGTTCAAGCGGTGCCACGGCGTGTAGCGGGTTTCACTGTGGCGTCATGAGTAACTCACGTTCGCATTTCCGCCTCAAGTGCTCACTTCCTCTGACGCGAACGAAAGGTTCCTTTACCGACATGGTATATTTTTCAGTCTTTCCACAAGGCCGGCCAAGCAGTCCGGGCGACTTGCCTCGCATTCCCATATAATGAACGGCTGCCACCCAGCTGCTTCGATAGCGGCGCACACCTCAGCATCCCGAGCCTTGTTGCGGGCTAGTTTCTCCGCCCACCACTCTGTTCGGGTCTTGGGAATCCTGAAATTGGGGCAGCCCTCGTGGCAATGCCAGAAGCATCCGTGGACAAAAACCGCGACACGTCGCGCGGGGAGTACCATGTCTGGACGACCTAGAAGACGCCGGTCATGCAGCCTGTAGCGCAGACCGGCTGCCCACATGGCCCGGCGCACCGTCAACTCTGGGACGGTATCTTTTCCCTTGATGCGAGCCATCATCTCCGATCGGGACAGCGGAGGGGGCTTTGGCTTGCGTCCTTTCCGCGTCCTGGCCATCAGGCGTTCACGATGTGTATCCCGGGTTGGCGTCTCTGACAAGCGCCGTGGCTTCGTCGAAGTCCAGTTCGGGCAGGTTCGCCAAGTCTATCGTGTACTTGACCGATACGACGCCCGAAGGTGGCGCGAAGTCGTCAGGGAGCCGCGGGAAGTCGTTGTCCACAGCATAGACGGACGCACCACGCACAAAGAACCGCAGAAGTTCGCCAGAGTTCCGCATCTCCTCCGACCATCCCATATCTACCATCTTCATCATGAAGGTGTCTAACGCGGCGGCGTCCGCGCGCAGCACGCCTACAGTGGAGTCGAGCTGGGTGGCTAGCGTCTCGCCGCCGCCGGCAGACTGCTCAAGCTGAACCGACACGAACAGCAGTTGGCGTCCCTCGGGAACGCGCAGTTGGTCCAGACGGGATATCTCGTGCTCTGGCCTGCCCTTGCGCGTGGTCTTGACCTCCAGGTGTAGGCGCCTGCCCACGAAGTCGTGCCGCTCGGAGTCTGGGCCGCTCCACTGGTCCACGGCGGCAGGGCCGAGGACCGGGATCATGAGGGAGCGGAGCACCAGCAACTCGCCGAAGAGGCCAACCTGAACCGTCTTGTCCATGGCGGGGCGCAGCGGTCGCCAAGCCGACTGCCAATTCCGGACGGTCGCGGCCACCGCCGCCCATGGCTCCCGGCACTCGACGACGATGGCGTCGGCGACTTCGCGGCAGAATGGGGAGAAGACTGACTCGTGCGACGGTGGGGCAGAAAGCTCGATCACCTCCCCCGTCTCCAACAGGCGGTGGCGGACCCTCAGGCCGTTCAGGTCCGGTGGTGGCGCCCCTGCCGGGCCGCGCCGGATGGGGATCAGGAGATAGAGGTTGCCCGTTTGATCCATGCCGATGGAAAGTGGCGTTTCTCTCCCGTCGACGGTGACCGCGAGGGTGGCCAGCGCGTCCTCGCTTACAGGGCGCTTAGCCCGAAGTTCGGCCCATTGCTGGGGGGTGGGCCCGTCAACCATTGGACAGCGCCCCGTTCACGATCCACGTCGTGCCCGCGTCGGATGTCCGCGGAAGGCTGAGGGCGAGCGCGATGATTGGGTCCGGCTGCGGCACGCCAAGGTACTCGGGGTCTAGCGGGTAGACTATCAGAAGCCCCTGAGTGGAAGGCCTTGCCGCGCGCATGGCCTCGGCGTCGTAGGCGCCACTTTCCCGTCGGTAGGCGTCCGGCCCTCCCGATAGGTCGACGCCCTCGTGACGCGGGTCGGACAGGATGCCGATGCTCTCGCTGCTGACGCGCTTTCGGCGTACGAGACGGACCTCCCGGCCGCCGAGGATGACTAGGCGCCCGTCCTCCGGCGATGCGACGAACACGGACCAGTCGACGAGTTCTCCCGTCGCCGCCCGTCCCATGATCCAGTCGGCGAGGAGGTCGCTGCGGAACGCAACGATGTCTTCGTGGATCCGGTAAGAGCGAAGGAAGCCGCACACTGTCTCGGGCGCGACGTCGCGCGCCAGCAAACCGCCGTGGCGCCTTAACGACGGCGTGACCTCCGCGATAAACCCTTCCGCCAGGGCACAGTTGGCCAACAGCTTAGCCCGGTCTGACAGCGGTAGCAGGACTGTCTGCGGGTGTTCGCCGGACCAGGAGTCCTGTTGGGACAGGGCCGTCCTGGACTTGTTGCGCGCCGTCAGCAGGAGCTCGCTGTGGGCGCGGAGCCGAATGGCCATCTGGTCGGGCCTACGCCCTGCGCGTCCAAGGGTGACGATGGAGTCCCGCAGTGACTGCTCAACGAGCGCGAGTTCTGAGAACCATCGGGCGATTCCGTCCGTCGTCCAGATGCGGATGAGGTCCTCGTAGCCGCGGCGGAACCCGTACCAGCGCGCCATCTGCAGCAGGGTGTCGCACATGGACGCCGTCCGGAGGAAATAGGAGAGCGTCAGCCCCTCAAGGGTCAGCCCGCGAGAGAGGCGGTTTCCCCCGACCGCGACGATGTGTCGGCCGGGCTTCTCGTCATACTCAAGGTTCTCGCCCGTGACGCTGTTCAGTTCCAGGACGACGACTTGACGGAGGACAACTATCGAGGCTCGGATCACCTCGTCGTCGGCGGCAGGGGCCTCGACGCCGGCCTTCATAGCCTCCCAGGCTGGGCCGAGGACAGCCTCGAGCCGCTGCCCCTGCCGCTCGGCCTCGCGCCACAGCTCCAACTGGTCGCGGATTGCGTTGGCGATGCGTTCCTGGTCAGCGGTCCGCTGGCTGACGTGCACGAGCATCGTGTGAGCCTTGCCGGATAGCCCCGGGCGGAGCGACCGCACGCCCCCGGCCAAGCAGAACGAGACAAGCGCGTCCGCTAAAGACGCCGGCAGCGCGTTGTCATCGCTGTTGACGACGACCTCGGCCGTCCTCCGCCGGCGTGGCGCGCGCAGTGCCCGGACGTCCTCTTCGGAAACTATCCGCAAGACGTCACGGCCCTGGGCGGACACGCCGAACAGCTCCTCGGTTCCCGTGTAGCCGTTCGGACGGGGCAACTGGATGACGAAATCCTTGGGGAAGAGGTCCTCGCCCACGCGACGGTCAACCGCCTCCGGGTTGATCAGGATGTTGGCGAACGGCGTCGCCGTGTAGGCGATGTAGGCGGCCTTGGACGTCCTGGTCAGTATGGACCTGATGAGGGCATTTGTCTTTGACGGCGCCTCATTCTCGTCGCCGTCCTCCTCGTCACCCACTGCTGGGTCAGGGAGGCGGTTGCCCTTGGTGTTGATGGACGCTTGGTCAGCCTCGTCGTCGATGAGCAGGACAGGCATATCCTCCAGGAAGCGCTCAGCCGACTCGAGCCACCGATCCAGTTTAGCCAGTACGGAGACGTTTTTTTTGACCACCGCCAGGAACGGTGCTGGAGACTGGAGAATGCGGACATCCTGCTCCTTGAAATCCTCTGTCGGGGTTGTCAATGCGATCCATTCTCGTCCTCGTTTCGCCGGAGGGAGGCCGCCTAGCTGGTGGCCCGTCAGCTCGCGCTCCAGACGATTCTGGGTCTGGTTCCTAAGGGAATCGTGGATGCCGGACAGAATGATGACGATGCGGTATCCCGCGTCGACGGCGCGCGCAGCGACGGCTGTATAGTTCGCTGTCTTGCCGCTCTGGACATAGCCCACGACAAGGCCGCGGCACTGGAACGGGGCTTTCCGTTGGGGATCGGCGAGATGCCGCAGAACCCTAAGCGATTCGGCTGCGACCGAGTCGACCTGTTGTGACTCCCACTTGCTACCGCCCCGGAGAAGCCCCTCCAGCCGCTCCCAGTGGTACCAGGACCCCGAGGTAAGGCGATCAGTCCATACGGGCTGCGGCGGCACGGCCCCCACGATGCGGACCGTGCCCATCAATTGCTCTTCCTAGCCATCAGCCGACTCTGGGCATCTACCTCGTCCAAGCCACCAAGGAAACCCGCCAAGTGAGCGACGGCGTCGGAGTTGTCGCGGATCAGTTGGACCAGCGCGGAGAGGCTTGGGTCGAGTTCGCTGACCTGGACGTCGAGCGTCCCGGTCATCCCCCTCGTCACCTTCCAGACGAACTTCTCCGTCTTGACGGGCTTGACAGCGATCCGCCGGGATGGTGTGGGGGGCGTAGTCGTGGACGACGACGTGGGCGTCGGCATCACGACGTCGCCTCCAGGCACGTTTGGCCTATTGCTACCGCTTCCCGGCCCCGCCGCTGGCGTCGGCCGCGGTGTGGGAGTCCGCTTCCGGTACTTCCGCTGGCTGTCCCGACGCGCGACTTCAGCGACCTTCTTGATTTCAGCCTGAAGCTGTTGAGGAAGCTGAACAATCTGCTTGCTGATATTAATCTTGAATGCGTCGTCCAGCACTTTATCGAAGTTGACGATGACGCGTGCCAGCTTCGTCTTCTCATCGTTGGTGTTCCACATCTGGTGCCAACCACCCCATTTGATGAGGCGGTCGTGGCGGTAGATGAACAGGCCCTGTGTTTCTGTGCGTTTGCCATGCAGCCCGATTAGGTCGATTGCCCGGCTGACGACCTCCTGTCCATCGGGCGCGTGGTAGTCGCCAATCTCATCCTCGGAAGGAAGCAGGTACGCTTGCACCAGGACGCGACCATCCTCGTCTCCGGTTGGGATGCGGATCGTCTTTGCGTCGTATGCCGAGGCAAGCGGATGGCCAAACGGGTTGTTTGGCTCGACACGCTTTTCGTTGATGGTGATAGTCACAGTTTTCCGCCCCACGGCCTTGCCTTCAAGGAAGCGGTGGAAGACGAGCGCAAGGTGCCGCTCAAGCAGCATCACCTCGGTGGAGTACGGGTCCAGCCCACGCATTGTCGGCATGGCATGGGGCGGGCGCATATCCTTCCAGAGGACCACTGTCCCATGGCCACTGAGAGCGCTCACCTCCTCCTCCCAGGGCTCCAGAGGCGTCGACTTGGCGATCCATCCGTCCATGTTGTCGACATCCCAGGTCAGGTGGTGCCGGGGTGCGCCCTCCCGTTTGGTCACGACGGTGAAGACCTTGGCCTGGGACCACGATGCGCCCTTCAGGCCGTAACCGTACTTTCCAAGGCTGTTCCCCTCATACTCGGAGTCGCTGCCGATCCGCATCGCCTCCGCCAGCCTAGCGCCGTCCATGCCGTCACCGTTGTCGGCAATGCTCATCCAGCGTCCATGTCCACCATCCGGCCGCCCGAAGGTGATCGCGATCTCGGTGGCATCGGCGCTGATCGCGTTGTCCACCAAGTCTGCGACAGCAGACGGCAACGTGTGGCCGACCGACGCGAGGATCTTCACCAGTCTTGCGGGATTGGGGGCCAATTGCACCCCATTCAGCTGGTCGTTGAGCAAAGCCATCGTACTGGGGCTTCGCGTATTACCGCTTCCAGAATTGGCTTCTCTAATTGGAGATATCTCAATCAGCATCTCCTCGCCGTTATCATCAAATCTATCTTGGTCAATCTGCGCAATGATATTTCGATTAGCTAAAACAGAATTCACATGAAACGCTGTAGCCTTTGATTTCCCCTGCTTTATAGCAAGGGAAACAGCCTCGAAGACAACGTCAACTCCAAATGAGCGAATAGTGTCTACGGCTGTGGTCGCGCTGATCTTGCCGTCTTCCACTAACCTATGAACGTCCTCACCAGCGTCCCACAACGTTAGCATGTTGCCAACGTGCATCGCAGTGAAAGGTGTTTTGGAGGCAATCCGCGAATTGTTCATACCAGCGGCTCGTAGCTTCTGAAACGCTCTTGCCTGCTCAATGGGGGTGAACTGCTGGGCCTCGTTCAAGTTGATTCGCCGAATGACACCTTCAGCGACACTATCTGGGTGCTGAACAAAAATGACCGGCACATCATTGATACGATGCCCTTCGTCAGAAAGTAAATTTACGTTGAATAATCGCCGATTTCCATCTTCAACCGTGCCGTCCTCGTACACGCGCAACGGGCTTTGAACTCCATGCGCCATTATGCTTTGGCGCAAGGATAGGTTTTGCGGGCTGTCGGCGCTGTAAGTGCGCTCATTCTCCGGGTTGAGCTTCAGGAGTTGAGGGTCGAGGCGGTGAATGGTGTCTACCACAGGCCGAGGCACGAATGAGTTCCCTTGGTGCAAAGTGAAAAGATCCGGGCGCGCTTTGCTGAGCACACCCCAAGTGCGTGCGCCCTCTTCGTCATGCAGTGCGATCATTGCCGAATTTGCGAGCCGACAGCTCTCACCGTCGGCAAGTATGGTCGCCGTCACAGGATGATCTACTGGGAACACCGCCCACGCACCGGCGCTCGGTACCGTGCCGGCGTCGATCTCCATGGCGAACAGGCAACCCGGTTCGACGAAGTGGTAGCATCTGTCCTTTGGGCAATTGCCTTCGAGTCGCCAGTTCTTTTCTTGGCGCTTTAGCCACTGCTGTGCGCACCCCACCCCTTGATCGGTGTCGTACAGCAGGTTCATTTCGATTCGGTCGGAATCCTTGGCCGCCGGGAAGACACGGTCGACGACGTCCCAGTCGAAGTTCAAGGCACGCTGCTTGGACCCTTCCTTCCCCTGGCGGCGGTACTCATGGAACATTCCGAGTTCGCTGTGAGTCAGGATGCGTAGGATCAGGAAACGCATTTCTCACCACTCCCCTCGGTTGCCGGCAACGACTGACTGTCCTCGGCCAGCAGTTCGCGACAGATGTCCGGCATTGGCCGGCATCCAATGATCGGCCGCATTGTCATGGCGATGGTGTAGGCGACCAGCGGAGGCACCGCGTTGCCGATCTGCTTGAAGGCGGGGTTCATGCTCCCGCGCAGAACGAACCCGTCCGGGAAGGATTGCAGCCGGGCCGCCTCCCGGACGGAAATGGTGCGGGCCTGCTCGCTGTCGTAATGAATGTGGCTGTACGAGTCCTTGCCCAGATGTGCCATAAGGGTGCGCGATGGTTTGTCCCGGCGAAGCTTCCACCACTTGTTCGGGAACTTCCCAGGGTCGTACGGCAGAGTCCATTCCTTAATAAACGCCTGCATCTCGTCATCGTCCTTGGCTTCCCCGGACGCCCAGCGCTGCTCTATGAGTTGCCGGCGCTTTTCCTCGACAAAGCGCCAAACCTCTGGATATTGCCAGCCCTCTTCCATCAAGTGGAAGATTTTGTAGTCGCGCGGTAGGTAACGGATCACGTGACCCGTGCTGTAGTCTGAGGCGGCGAACAGCGGCCACTCCCGCATCAGCCTTGACCACGCGGACGTCGGCATGGCGGACGTGTAGCGCATCGGCTCCGACGGGTCCTTGCGTCCGCGCGCAATTTTCCCGCTCTTTAGAAGGTCGAGCGCGTGAATCGGAGGTAGGTCGGCGAAGGCATTCTCGACCGTCGTGGCCTTCGGCAGGTCGTCCTTCTCGGACGGGTCACTGATCAGGCAATGGCTGTGCTCGATGTCCCCGTGCGTCGCGTTGATCAGCTTCCGGGCCGTCGCACGGGTTCCTTCGTACCCGATAGGAAGGACGGAGAAATGAGTCGGCGAGGGAAAAACAACGTCCTCGTCTAGATCCTCATGCACGCCAATAAGGAACATTCGCTCCCTTGTCTGCGGGACGCCGAACCAGGAGGCGTTCAGGAGGGTGTAGCGGACCCTGTAGCCTTCCCTCCGGAGGTGCTCGGACACTGTCTCGGCAACATTCCGTCCGCCGTGGTTCAGAATGTCTGGGACGTTCTCCATAAGGAGCGCGAGGGGCTTGGTCTCACGGACGTAGTGCAGGTACCGCTGCCAGAGGTTCACCCGGCCGTCGACGAGGAAGGCGATGTCGGCATCGTCCTCATCCCGACGGTAGGCCTCGTGGCGGAGCTTGGCGCGGCCGACACGTGCGAACGCTTGGCAAGGCGGTCCGCCAACCAGCACGTCCACCTGCTCGTCCACGGGACCGCTGATCCCCAGGTCGCGGAAGACCGACGCGGGCGTCTCCCGCGTGATGTCGTAAGCCTTGTGGTAGGCCTCGCGGTTCGTTCCGCGGCTGACGGCCGCAAAGTTGGCACCATGGGACTCGGCTGCCCAAGGGTCCGATTCCACAGATGCGACGAGCTCAAACCCTGCCGTGACGAAACCGAGCGTGATCCCGCCGCACCCGGCGAACAGGTCCATCAACCGCGGTGGCTCCCCGCTTCTCAGCCGCAGGATTTTACGGCGCATTGCTATAGATGCAACCATTCGTCCTGTTCTCGCATGAAATGAAATACCCTGTGATATCTAAGTTTGGCGTCGAGCTAAATGCGGTTGCAATGCTCTGCGTAGGCCAAGGTAATGCGCCGGCCTTGAGGAGCGCAACCTGATCCATCCAGCTGGGGGTGGGAAGATTCATACACCTAGGTGACCGTCTGATTGTGAACCACGAAAGCGGTCGTCGCGCTGTGACGCTGCATCGCATATGGGATGGTTCGACTAGCGCTCTGCCCAGCTTGGAAACTCTAGGTGCGCCAGAGATCACTGTCTGAACGTGGTGGCCCAGACAAATCTCCTCGGACAGACAGGTACCCAGCCCCTACTGATTGCAGATCTGACAACCTGAAGGCGATCAAAACCGATCGTTCTTTTCGTGGGTTTGGTTTCGGTAGCTAAGGAGTTCGCAATGACGGATCTAACGGAAGAGCAGAAGCGTGAAAAGAAGAACGCATATATGCGTGAGTACCAAAAGAAGCGGAGAGCAGCCATGAAGCCTGAGGAGATAGCTCAGCGTCGTGAGGAAAGTCGAGAATACCATCGTGAGTATAAGAGAAGAAAGCGGGCAGAGTATCTTGCAAAAACTTCACCCGCGGATTTAGAGCGAGATCGAGCCAAGCGACGGGAGTACATCGCGGAATGGCGTCAGAGGAACATCGACCATGTTAGGGAATATGCGCGCGAGACTGCCCGAAAAGCCAAAGCGTTGAATCCGGAAAAAGGCCGAGAGGCAAGCCGCCGTTGGTACAAGCGTAAGATTCTGGAGGACCCACACTTCCAAGCTAAGGAGAAGGCGCGGATGCGCTCTACTCCCGAAGGACGGGAGAAACTGCTTACCATTCAGCGCAGGTTTACAGATCGCTTAGCGCAATGGCTCAGGGCCTACAAGCTCGAACGCGGTTGCGCCGATTGCGGATACAGTGGGCATCATGCTGCGCTGGAGTTCGACCACGTCATGACTGGCAAATCCATCAACGTCGGTGAATGTCGGTCCTACGCCAAGGCGAAACGCGAGATCTCACTTTGCGAGGTTGTCTGCGCCAATTGCCATCGCATCCGCACATGGGAGCGCCGCCAGAAGATCAAGCAAGCGACGCAAGATATCACGTAAAGCGCCTGTTGAATGCGGTATGGGGAGAGTTGCTGGTGCATCCAACAAAGAATTACGTATTACGGCAATGCTCCTATCTAAAGGTATGTGCGGAAATACAGCCGACAATCCTCGAATTTCAACGCTGCGCAGCTTTTAGGGCTGCCAGTTGTGTTCATCGGGGACTTTTGGCATACAGGTGTCTTTGCGAGCGAGAAGGATATCGAGTTCCTTCTCGCTCTCCATGCGGTCCGGCAGCTTACATCCCAACACGTCACAGGCTGATATGTAGCCTTCGCGGCTCTCTAAGGCAGCGTTTAGTGGTGTTTTACCCCCAAGGTGGCTGCACGGTCGCAACAACCATGCGTGCGCCGTGTCCCGTGTCTCGAAAGTCATTCGGGCATAATTCAAGAGTCCTCGCGCGCGACTCCGTGGAGTACCGTCGCGCTCAGCTTTGAGCATAGCGACATCTCGTTGCAACGTTTCAACCGCCTTCCAGAGCGCGTCGTGATCATTTGCCATGAGCCACCTCCACTGGTCTCCAGTGAAGTGGGTTCTGCAACGCACATGAAAAGTACATTTCCCCAGCCTTTTTCGGCATACTTCACCACCATGGTGGGGTGCATCTTGCGATGGAACTATTGCCCTGCCATCCCGGTGGTGTCCCTAACATCGCAGCGGCCAATCCACAGCCGCCTTCCTGGTTGGTATGAGACCAACGATTGTCGCCCTTGGCCCAAGCATGTCCGTGCATGGAGCTCTGTGGTCTTGGACGAGCGCTCTTATCGCTTCCTACACATAGATCTGGTGACTGAGCAGGCAGATCAAAGTGAAGGAACCCCTGCAGTCGCAACCGGGTTAGTGGCCTTAAGTGTGCACCAACCCAGGCCCACGTCGCTATTAGGTCTGAGAGCTAATGCATAACGGGCCAATCAACAAAAAATGAACGCAAAAATCTTGAGTTGTGTACAATCTCATGTCGGCTCGTGGCGTGTTTACCGACGTTCAGGCGCCGGAGGACTTCAGGCGTGGGTCCTCACGCTAGATAACGTCCTCCATAGCTGCTTGTGAGGCTACCGCAGAATACGAGGCGCTGCGCAGCGCGGCTTGGGCGCTCTACGTCAGGCGAGCGGCAAGATGCAGCGCAGCCGTTCGCCCCGTAGGGGTGCATCTGCTGCATCATTGCATCCGTTGGCTTCTATAGGCTTTTGGGCGCGATGCAGGACCACAACCGTTACATCTGCTGCATCGCTTCCTCCCTCTGCCAATAAATGGCTGGAGGCCTTTGATGCAGCGTTACGCCGGTCTGCTTTGTACAAGGCTGCATCATTACGGATTTTCTACCTTGACGATAGTCACCGGCGCTTTCGCGTGACTGCCCTCCCTTCGCCGCCAAAGGCGGTAGTTTGTTCCATCGATGCAAACCTCGCGCACTCCAGGCGCCAGCGGGATGGACGCGGTGATTCGCTCGCCTGCAGTGCGTTCCTTAACACCGAGAGCATCGCAGACGATACCAACCATATCTCCCATCCGCGTCTCGGACCCAATCATGGCCCGTGCGATAATCTCGGCGATGTTGCGATACTCAGGCTCTGCCGCCCGTTCGCGTTCACGGCGGCGCTCGTGTTCAAGCTGCGTTATGTCGAACGGCTCAAGAACGCCTACCGTATCTCCGTTGCGCAGGACGATGGTAACTTTGCGGAACCAGTAAACTCCGCCGCTCAGGGCTTGGTTGTTCTTTCCTTCCACCAAACGGACCAACCGAAGGCGCTCCCCGTCGCTCAGGCCGTACTTCTTTGCTGTCTCTGCATCCGTCGGCAGCAAACTTGCTTGGTGACGGATGGAGGCAGTGATTGATCCAGCCCCTCGCCCCATGTGGTTAACTCCTTCTGTACCACCAGCATTGGCCTTCGAGGTGTGGTGGACCACGCAAACCGCGCAATTGGCGCCGCGCGCGATGTGGCGGTAGGCACTCAACACTACGGCCATCTCCTCGTTAGAATTCTCATTTGCTGCATGCGTCTCGACCAAGGGATCGACGATAACAGCGACAGCGCCGATGCGCTGGGCTTCCGCGATCACGTCGTTGACCAGAGGCGTAACGATGGTGATGTTGCCGTTGCGGTCGCGATGAGCCACGAGAAACCTGCTGTTATAGAACGTCGTCCAATGCAAGTTCCCGTTCAGATCGTTCCACGACATGCTGTAATGATTGAGCACCGCAGCAAGACGACGGCGCAACTCATCCTCGTCATCCTCAATGCTGACGAGCCAGACTGGCCCAACTTCTTTCACTCCCACGCCCAAGAGGTCGCGTCCAGAAGCGATGCTGACCGCCATGATGAGCACCTTGAGAGATTTGCCGACACCTCCATCGGCCGTGAGCATCGAGGCGTTGCCGCGGGACAAGAAGTGCCCGTAAACCCAGCACCGCGGCGGTAGGTTTTCGGGAGCAAACGGCTCCACTGGCCATGCCTGGATCATGGTTGAGGCCGTGGCTGCCGAAATAGCGGGGACGCCTAGCTCGGAGGCGCCCCAATCGGCGACGGTTGCCTTGAGCGAGCCGGCGCTGGCCTCTCCCTTTTGGAAGCAACGTGATACGTCGGCGACAATCCGCACCATGTCACCGTTGAACCGCTCGCCGATACCGGCCGGATGCGCTGCAATCACGGCAACGATGTCGCTTGGGGGACAGCCCCGCTCCCTCAATTCGGCCACTACGTGGTGGACAGCCTCGCTTCGGTCGTTCTCACCGCTTCTCTCCTGCTTGGCCGTCCTACCCGTCGTAATTTCACGGATCAACCAATCCGGCAATTGGGAAATGATCGCCGGCACATCGCGCTGAGTATCAATGAGCGACGCCATGCCAAGGCGGTCGGGCATGAAGGGCGCCATGGCGTTCGCGATGTTGCGCGCGTCGCTGAAGCCAAGTGCCTTCTTCAGGTCCTCGGGTTCAGTGCTGTGATCGTCCAACTCTTCGTGCCACCGTACCCGCTGGGGCAGCGATGGACGACCGTCGTTCAGCTTTTTGCGGTTCGGCCAGTTGTAGGTGCCGGGGATGCGCCAGACGTGGGAAACGTCGGCAGTGCCGTGGTCGCATCCACAGCGTTGCTTCAGAGCAACCGCCAGCGCCTTAGCCTTGTCAGGCATGACAGGCACGCCGAACCAGTAAACGGCTTGATACCGCCCAGCACTTGTCTCCAGTACACAGTCGGGGTTCAACGGAAGACGATCGCGGTATCCCGCCGCATTCAAGTCATCGAAGTCGGCGACGAGGCCGAGCGATGCTACGATATCCGCCTCACCCCCCTTTTTCCCTGAGGGAAGGTCGGGCCGAAAGACTGCCAAGCTGGCATAGACGTTCCGGTGCGGCTCATCCGACAAGTCCATGATGAACTCGACCATGGCGTCCACCGCGCCGACGGAAAAGTGGCCGACGATTGGTGGCAACAATCGCCCATCCGGCTGCTCGCCGTAGCTCGCCGCGACCAACTTGCCATCGTGCCGGATGGTCGAGGCACGGTGATGGAGCGTTTCAACATACGCTCTGACTAACGGAAGATTTGGTACATAGCACGTAGCAGGCGTAACATCGGTCAAGTCCAAATCTTCAAATTTGAAGGTTTCGCCGTCTGGCATCTTGCCTCCGCGGGCTCAAGAATTAGCGTAGACTTGCGATCGTTCATATCGATGAACGCATCCAGCATTGGGTCACGGGGAGAAAAGCAATAATCCCGACGAGCGGAAGCCCGCCGGGATACTCGTTTTCTAGGACTCGGTGGTGTTGCGCAGACCCGTTTCAAGGAAAGAATGAAGGTCCTTTTCACGGTAACGTACGGCGCGAGCTCCGACCTTCACGAAGGCCGGACCGATGCCCTTCCATCGCCAACGAGTCAGAGTCTTGGGAGAGAGATTCAGCAGGGCGGCGGCTTCCTGCTCGTTCAACATGGACATGGGGCCATCCTCGAAGCTGTTGATGCCTCATGCTCTCCCGAGCTTGCTCGCAGGTCGTCCCACGTGAGCGGATTTATAGAGTTACCGAATTCGATAGTTGCTATCTGCTGGAATTGGTCACTTGGAACTCAACCTCGACCACATTCGGCTGTTCTTGGGCAGACATCGCTTCCGCGAGGCGTCGCCCAATCAGGTCGTTTGCTCGGCGTACCGGATCGGCCGCGAGGTGAGCATACCGGTGGGTCGTCGCGGCTTGCGTGTGCCCCAGCAGCTTGCCGATGATCGGCAACGCCATGCCTGCCGCCGCGCCAACGCTGGCAAAGCTGTGGCGGAGGTCGTGAAGGCGCACATCCGTCAACCCCACGGGAAGCTTGATCCCCACCGCAGACGCTTCTGCGGCGACCTCGGTATGAGCAGGCTGGCACTTAAGGCGGGTCTTGAGGTCCACCACCAGCTTGCCGGGTGCGCTTTCCGGATACGCTTCCCATAGCGCCACTGTCGCTCGCATCCGGATGCGCTGCCAGATGTTCTCCATAGACTGGAGGTGGCCGCCCTCGGTAAAGCCGGCAACAACATGCGGGTTGCCGGGCTGCCGTGGCAACTTCGCCAAGACGTCGCGGGCAGGTGCGTTGAGGTGGACGAGCTTGGCGCCCGTTTTGCTGTCAGGCAGGCGCAGGCAGCCGTTTGGGAGGTCCACATGCTCCCACTGCAGCGTGACGATCTCGTTCAGTCGGCAGCCGGTAAAGATCAGCAGGCGTACGGCGGCGATCGCGGTGGTCGGGGCCGTGCGCTCCTCCTCCATCGCCGTCAGCGTTTCGCCCAGCACCCGCAGCTCGACGTCAGACAGGAAGCGCTCGACTTTGCGTTCCGCATACTTCTCAACGTGCCGGCAAGGGTTGGTGCCGTCTGGACGCACACCCCAACGTTCCGCGAGGTTGAACATCTTGGAAAGGACAGCCAACACGCGATTCGCTTGGTAAGGGGTCGCTCGAAGTTTGTGGTGCAGCTTGGTCACCTCGGTTCGGTCAATGTCCGCTACGCGCTGCTTTCCCAAGGCGGGCAGGATGTGCTTGTCGAGGAGGCGCTGGTACTCCTCGGCCGTGCGCGCTTTCCGCTTCGCATCCGTGTGCTCGGCCATGAACCGTGTGGCGAACTCTGCAAGGGTTGCCGCCTTGCGTTCGTCCTGGCGCTGGAGGCTAGGGTCGGCGCCCCGTCGCACCTCGGCGAGCATGTCACGAGCGATGTCACGGGCCTTCTCAGGGGTCAGGATCGGATAATCGCCGAGCTTCGGGCGCCGCTCCTTGTGGCTGGCAGTGCGGTAATACAGCATGAAGCTCCGCTGGCCGGTGGGCATGATGCGAATGCTCAAGCCCTTCACGTCGCTGTCGTTCAGGATGAGCGGTTTCGATCCTGGTTGAGGGGTCGGCGTCGCGTCGATCAGCTTCTTGGTCAATTTCGGCATGACTTGGTTCCTATCGCTAAGTGCGACCTTGACCCAGTCTAGGTCGCACCCAGGTCGCAACGTGCAGCGATCTGGGGAGGTTCCAAGCATTCTCAGAGAACGGAGCTTGCCTGCCAAGTCGTTGAAAGTAGGTAGCTAAAACGATCGCAAACGTGCTTCCGCAAGCTTGGGCTTGACTGACGTTGTCTGATTCGTAATCAGTAGGTCCGGGGTTCAAATCCCTGTTGCGGCACCAGTTTCTTCAAGGGCTCGGCAAGCAATTGCCGAGCCCTTGCTCGTTTCGGGGTTGTTGCGGTGTTGTCAGTTCGGGCGCTGGTCAATCGAGTGCTTGGCGGTTGCCAAAAACAACTCGGGCGCCGCATCCCCCGACACGGCGCCCGCCACTCACCCCATAATGCCCTTCGGTCTCACTCCACCGCGTAAGGCGGCTTCGTGTACCCCGCCGGCGACAGGGTGAAGGTCTCCGCCCCGTCGGCGGTCACGCCGATGGAGTGCTCGAACTGGGCGGACAGCGACTTGTCCTTGGTCACGGCGGTCCAGCCGTCGCCCAGGATCTTCACGTCGGGGCGGCCGGTGTTGATCATCGGCTCGATGGTGAAGATCATGCCTTCCTTCAGGACCAGACCCTCGCCCGGCTTGCCGTAATGCAAGACCGACGGCGGCTCGTGGAAGACGCGGCCGACGCCGTGGCCGCAGAAATCGCGGACCACCGAGAAACGGTGGGACTCGGCGAAGGTCTGGATGGCGTGGCCGATGTCGCCCAGCGTGGCGCCCGGCTTCACCGCGGCGATGCCGATCATCAGCGCGTCATAGGTGACGTCCACCAGCTTGCGCGCCTTCACGCCGACATCGCCGCACAGATACATGCGGCTGCTGTCGCCGTACCAGCCGTCGACGATCGGCGTGACGTCGATGTTCAGGATGTCGCCGTCGACCAGCCGCTTGTCGCCCGGGATGCCGTGGCAGACGACATGGTTGACCGAAATGCAGTTGGCGCGCGGGAAGCCGCGATAGCCCAGCGGGGCGGGGATGCCGCCATGGTCGCGGATGAACTGCTCCAGCAGGCGGTCGAGTTCGCCCGTGGTGACGCCCGGCTGCACATAGGAGACGATGTAGTCCAGAGCCAGCGCGGCCAGCCGGCCGGCCTTGCGCATGCCTTCGAATCCCTCCGGACCATGAAGACGGACGCGGTTGGATTCGACGTGATCCTGTTCCAAGACGAAAGCCCCTATGCCAAGTAACCGAAAGCCCGATGCCGAAACCCGCCGCGGCCCTAAAGCCGGATCGGCAGCGGCCGGTCCAATTCAATCGATTCGGGCGTGATCGCGCAAGACCAACACAGCGCCTCCACTCCCGAATCCAGCGCGCGGCGCAGACCGTCATGATACGTCGGATCGAGATCGCCCGCCGTGCGGAAATGGGAACAATCGCCGCGCTGGACAAGGTAGAGCATGACCGCGCGGCAGCCCTGGGCCACCATCGCCGCCATCTCCTCCAGATGCTTGGCGCCGCGGGCGGTGACGCAGTCCGGGAATTCGGCGGCGTCACCATGAGGGGCGTCGGGGCGGCGGAGGTGGACGTTCTTGACCTCGACATAGGCGGGCGGACGGGAGCCGGGCTTGGCCGGATCGTCTTCCAGCAGCACGTCGATGCGGCTGTTGCGGCCGTATTTCACCTCGCGCCGCAGCCGGTCGTAGCCGGCCAGTTCCGGGATCATGCCGGCGGATATCGCGGCGGCGACCAGCGCGTTGGGATGGCCGGTGTTGACGCCGACCAGACCCTCGCCCCAGGGGGCGGCGGCCTCCACCAACTCCAGCGTGTAGGCCAGCTTGCGTTTCGGGTTGTCGGAGTGGGACAGCCAGACGGCGGAGCCGGGGATGTCCAGCCCGATCATGCTGCCGGAATTGGGGACATGCGCCGTCACCTCCACCCCGTCCAGCAGGGCGTCGGCCCCGTCCAACCGGACGTCGGCGAGGAACCGCTTGTAGCGGCGGATCAGGCGGCCTTGAAGAAGGGGGGTGGGAAAGCGCATCTTGGCGGCGACGCTACCCTTGGCCTTCCCGCTCGACAAGAGCGTTCCACGGAGACCCGCACCGCCATGACGTCCGAGACCGCCGCAACCCCGACCGGAGCAAATCCGACCGCCGCCGTCCTGGTGATCGGCAACGAGATCCTGTCGGGCCGCACCAAGGACGCCAATTTGGGCCACATCGCCGAGAAGCTGACGGAGATCGGCGTGCGGCTGCGCGAGGCCCGCGTGGTGCCGGATGTGGAGGAGGAGGTCGTTGCCGCGGTCAACGCCCTGCGCGCCCGCTACACCTATGTCTTCACCACCGGCGGCATCGGCCCGACCCACGACGACATCACCGCCGCCTGCGTCGCCAAGGCCTTTAGCGTGGCGCTGGAGCGCAATCCGGAAGCGGTATCCCGGCTTGAACGCCATTACGCCGCCGGCCAACTCAACGAGGCGCGGCTGCGCATGGCCAATGTCCCCGCCGGCGGCATCCTGATCGACAACCCGATCAGCCAGGCGCCCGGCTTCCAGATCGGCAACGTCTTCGTCATGGCCGGCGTGCCCAACATCATGCGGGCGATGCTGGACGGCATCCTGCCGCGGCTGGCCGGCGGACCGGCGCTGCATGCCCGCACGGTGGCGTGCGAGTTGGGGGAGGGAGTGATCGCCGCCGATCTGTCGGACTTGCAGGATCGCCATCCGAATCTCGAGATCGGCAGCTATCCTTATTTCCGCAACGGCTTCTTCGGCGTCAGCCTGGTTCTGCGCGGCACCGACGAGGTGGAGGTGATGGCGGCCGCCGATGAATTGGCGGCCACCATTCGCCGTCTGGGCGGTACGCCGACCGTCACGGTTGGTACGAAAGGGTAATGCGGCGCTATGACCGCAGCTATGTCGGCGGATCGATTGTCCCGGACCGATTCGGTCCTATATTAGCCTCCCATCATCCAAACCGCGTCTGCCGGGAGGCTCCGCCATGAAGAGCTTTGAGAAAGCGGCGTTGCTGTTCCTTCTGCGCCATCTGGCAGCGGGCGTCGCCGGTGCGGTGGTGCTGGCGACCGGTCTCTTGTGGTTCGACGTCGCCAAGCTGGCGACGCTGATCGGCAGCAGCGAGTACGGGATCACCGCGACGATCATGCTCTATGCCGGCCTGATGCTGACCTTCGGCAGCGTGTCGATGGGAATCGGCATCATGACGATGAACGAGGACACCCGTCCCTGAAGCGCTCTGGTCCCTGGGAGCCTTAGAGGCAACTTGCGAGCTGGCCGTTCGGAAAGGCTGCGCTCAGAAGTTGGCGCCGAACGGTCCGAAGCGGTCATAAATCCACACGAGCGCCACGATCGCCGCCAGCCAGAGTGCCGCGTTGCGAAGCACGACCCCGCGGTTCCGGCGAAGGGCGGCCGGCACCACCAGAACGGCCACCATCAGAAGCGCCACCAGCGACAGCCAGTTCGTCTCGCTCACGCCGCGTCCTCCCTTTGCCCGGCCCTATTCAGGGCCTGTCCCGCAGTTGCGCTTCCTTCGATATGGGAATGCCTGCGGTTTTGCGAAGGCCCCTTGACCCGCAGCCCCGCGATTGTCTAAGTCATGACCACGGAACGGTGCGTTGCATATCGCAGTATGCAATCTGCGCGGGCAGCGCGGGGCCGCTCCGTCGACATGAGCTTTGCCGTCATGATCCGGTCGCCTGACCGGCCTATGATGGCGGAGTCTGGGGCGCGGGCGTGGCGAAACCGGTAGACGCAAGGGACTTAAAATCCCTCACCCTAAGGTATGCGGGTTCGAGTCCCGCCGCCCGCACCATCTTCATTGCAGTCCGGCCTTCTTCCATATCAACAATCAGCGTTCCACCGGACCCCCGGCATTGACCCAGGCGGCGAAGCCGCCGCGCAGGCGGTTGATGGATCCGGTGTGGCCGGCGGCCACCATGCGTTCGGCGGCGGGGCCGCAGCGCATGCCGCCTTGGCAATGGAAAACCAGATGCTTGGCCGGGTCGGTCGGTACCCGCGACGGGTCGAAAGAGGACAGCGGGTTCAGAATGGCGCCGGGAATATGGCCGGCGGCATGTTCATGGGCTTCTCGGACATCGATGATCACCGCTTGGCCGCTGGCCTGCCACTCGATGGCGGTCGCTGGGTCGACCTGGCGGATGGGACCGGCGCCGCTGCGGTCGGCCGATGGGGCGGTGGGGATCAGGCGGCGGAACAGCGTGCACAGGGACATGGTCGGTTTGCCTTGAATCGAGACGGTTGGTCGGGCAGGGCGGACGCCGGGAAAACCCTTGACCATAAAATTAGTAGTTTCTAATTTAGTGTCAATGAGTGCGTCCATCCTGACTCCGGGGCTGCGGCCCGCCGCCAAGTTGATGAAGGCGCTGTCCAACGAGGCGCGCCTGCTGATCCTGTGCGAACTGGGGCAGGGGGAGCGCAGCGTCGGCCAGTTGGGCGAGATCGTCGGGCTCAGCCAGTCGGCCCTGTCGCAGCATCTGGCGCGCTTGCGCGCCGACGGGCTGGTCCGCACGCGGCGAAGGTCGCAGACGATCTTCTACTCGATCGCAAGCCGGGAGGTGACGGCTGTCATAGAGGTGTTGGCCGACTTGTTCTGCCAACCGCCGCACTCGTCCGGCGAGCGCCCACCGTCCTGCGGTGCCGCTGTGGCGGATGCCGTGACCGATTCGGTAATGGAAGAGGGGACGGCGGATTGCCGGTCAGGACCGGGAGTCCGGTCGGAATAAGGTGGTGCGGGCGGTCGGACTCGAACCGACACTCCTTGCGGAACCGGATTTTGAGTCCGGCGCGTCTACCAATTTCACCACGCCCGCAGCGACGCCTCTTCTAACTCAACAGTCCGGAAACGGAAAGTGCAAAAGAACGCCGTTTGTCGCCAGCCCGATCCCCCGCCTGCCTGCTTCGGGGACGCTGCCATGGCCGTGCTTATTCCCCGGCGGGGGTGCCGCCCCTGCCATGCCGTCGCAGGGGCGGTGCGCGCGTCGCGGACGGCTGGTCGAACGGTCGCGCACGCGCTACCTTGTCGGCCATGACGACCAAACCCCTCATGTCCCGCATCTTCGACGATCCCCGCATTGCCGCGCTGCTGCTGGCCCTGGCCAGTGCGGGCGTGCTGCTGTCGGCCCTGTTCTTCCAGTTCGTGCTGGATTACCAGCCCTGCATCCTCTGCATCATGCAGCGCTGGCCCTATGTGGCGGTGATGGTGTTCGGGCTGGTGACCTGGCTGTTCCGCCGTTGGAAAGGGCTGGGCGACGCGCTGCTGGTGGCGAGCGGGCTTGCCCTGCTGGCCGGTGCGGGCATCGCCGCCTATCATGTCGGGGTGGAGCAGCATTGGTGGGCCGGCACCTCGTCCTGCGGCGGCTCGGCCCCGGCGAATTCGCTGGAGGCGCTGCGGGCGCAGGTGATGGCGGCGCCGGTCACCCGCTGTGACGAAGTGGCCTGGTCGCTGTTCGGCATTTCCATGGCGGGCTACAACGTGGCGATCTCGCTGGCGCTGGCGGCCTACGCCTTCGTCGCGGCACGCACCGCCTACATCCGCACCCCGGTGTCGAGGACTGCACTGTGAGCGAAACGACTTCTCCGAACGCCATCTCGCGACATGGCGCGCTGCCCGGCGACCTGCCGCGGCGCGACCGGCTGGCCCGCATCGTCCGCGTCGACCATGCCGGCGAATATGGCGCCAAACGCATCTACGAGGGCCAGATCGCCGTCATCGGCAAGGGCCGCCACGGCAAGACCCTGCGCCACATGGCGGAGCAGGAGCTGGTCCATCTGCAGTATTTCGAAAAGCAGCTGAACCGCCGCCGCGTGCGGCCGACCCTGCTGCAGCCGCTGTGGCATGTCACCGGCTTCCTGCTGGGGGCCGGCACCGCGATCCTCGGCGAACGCGCGGCGATGGCCTGCACCGTCGCCGTCGAAGAGGTGATCGAGGAGCATTACGAGGCGCAGCTGAAGCACCTCGGCCCCGAGGATCAGGAGCTTGCCGACAGCATCCGCAAGTTCCAGGCGGAGGAGGTCGAGCACCGCGACATCGGCATCGTCAACGAGGCGGAACTCGCGGCCGGCTATCCGGTGCTTTCGGCGGCGATCAAGGCCGGCACGCGCGCGGTGATCTGGGTGGCCGAGAGGATTTGACGGTCGGGTCTGGGTTGGCGGGTCCGAGGGGGCCGGCCGCCCCCTCTCCCCGAAAAGGACCTTACGCCCCTTCCGCCACCACGCGCTGGTAGGCCGGCAGGGTCAGGAACTCCGTGAAGTCCTCGCGCGCGACCAGATCGCGGAACAACGACGCGGCGTCGGCGTAGCGGCCCTTGGCATAGGCATCGGCGCCGACACGCTCCTTCCAGGCAGACAGCTCCTCCGCAATGACGCGGTCGACGAGGTCGAGGGTGACGGCCTGTCCGTCGTCCAGCGCCGTGCCGGTGTGGACCCATTGCCAGACCTGGGTGCGGCTGATCTCTGCGGTGGCGGCGTCCTCCATCAGGTTGAACAGCGGGACGCAGCCCTGTCCGCGCAGCCATGCCTCGATATAGCCGATGCCGACCGCCACGTTGTTGCGCAGACCGGCCTCCGTCTTCGGCCCGGCGGGCACCGCCAGCAGGTCGGCGGCGGTGACGGTCACGTCGGTGCGCTTGCGGGCGATCTGGTTGGGCGTGGTCATGTAGGCGTCGAACACCTCGCGCGCCACCGGCACCAGACCGGGATGGGCGACCCAGGTGCCGTCATGGCCGTTGGACGCCTCGCGCTCCTTGTCGGCCCGCACGCGGGAGAAGGCGACCTCGTTGGCTTCCGGATCGCCCTTGACCGGGATGAAGGCGGCCATGCCGCCGATGGCCGGCGCGCCGCGGCGGTGGCAGGTCTTGATCGCCAGCTGGCTGTAGGCCGACAGGAAGGGGGTGGCCATCGTCACCTCGGCCCGGTCGGGCATGACGGCGGCGGGGTCCTTCCGGAACTTCTTGATGAAGCTGAAGATATAGTCCCAGCGCCCGCAGTTCAGACCGGCGGAATGCTCGCGCAGCTCATAGAGGATCTCGTCCATCTCGAAGGCGGCGAGGATGGTCTCGATCAGCACCGTCGCCTTGATCGAGCCGTGGGGCAGGTGCAGGTATTCCTCCGCCACCAGGAAGACCTCGCGCCACAACCGCGCCTCGAAATGGCTTTCCAGCTTGGGCAGGTAGAAATAGGGGCCGCTGCCGCGGGCCAGAAGCTCCTTGGCATTGTGGAAGACATGCAGGCCGAAATCGAACAGCGCGCCCGACATCGGCTCGCCTTCCATCAGCACATGGCTCTCGTCCAGATGCCAGCCGCGCGGGCGGACCTTCAGAACTGCGGTCTTGTCGCTGAGGCGGTATTTCTTCCCGCTGGCCGGATCCTCGTGGGAAATGGTCCGGCGCACGGCGTCGCGGATGTTGATCTGCCCCTCGACCAGATTGGTCCAGGTCGGGCAGGTGGCATCCTCGTAGTCGGCCATGAAGACGTTGGCGCCGCTGTTCAGCGCGTTGATGACCATCTTGCGGTCGACCGGCCCGGTGATCTCCACCCGGCGGTCGAGCAGGTCGACGGGCAGCGGGGTGATGGTCCAGTCGGCTTCCCGGATGGCGCGGGTTTCCGGCAGGAAATCCGGCTTGTGGCCCTTGTCGAGCAGCGCCTGGCGCTTGGTCCGCACGTCCAGCAGCCGCAGCCGCTCAGGCCCGAAGCGACCCTCCAGCTCCGCCAGGAAGGCCATCGCCTCCGGCGTCAGGATCTCCTCGAAACCGGGCTTCATCGGACCGCGGATCTCAAGGCTGGGCATGCTGGTGGCCATCGTGCTGCTCCCCTTCCCGTATCGTGACGAACCGCTCTCTCGACGGTTGAGCGACCGGTATAGCACGGTACAGGCGCAACCTGGGGACGGCCTATGGTCGCAGAGGGGGTGTCGGGATCAGCCCGTGCTTCTTCAGCATGCCGCGAAGCTGGTGGTAGCCGAGCCCCAGCGCCTCGGCGGTCTGGCGCTGGTTGAAACGGTTCCGCTCCAGGGCCTCGCGCAGCTTGGCGGCCTCGAAGGCGCGGACCTGATCGAGGATGCCGCCGTCGAAGGCGGGGACTGCCGGCGGAGGGGTGTCCGTGACCGGCTCTGGAGTTGGACGGGCGGTCGGCGCCGCCGTCGGGCGCCAGGGCGAATCGAAGGGGTCGAGGATGATGCGGTCCAGCGGCTCGTCGCTCTCGGCGGCGGCGACCGAGCGCTCCACCGCGTTGCGCAGTTCGCGCACATTGCCGGGCCAGTCATGGGCGCGCAGCCGGTCGAGCGCGGCGGCGGTGAAGCCGGAAAACAGCGGGCGCTGCAACTCGCGCACCATCCCCAGGGCAAAATGCTCGGCCAGCGGCGGGATGTCGTCGGGCCGGGCGCGCAGCGGCGGCAGCGTCACCACGTCGAAGGCCAGCCGGTCCAGCAGGTCGGCGCGGAAGCGCCCCGCCGCGGCCAGCGCCGGCAGGTCGGCATTGGTGGCGCCCACCACACGGACATCGACGGTGGCGGTCCGTCCGCCGACCCGCTCGATCTCGCCATACTCCACGGCGCGCAGAAGTTTTTCCTGAACGGCGGGGGAGGCGGTGGCGATCTCGTCCAGGAACAGGGTGCCGCCATCGGCCTGTTCGATCCGGCCGATCTGCCGGCGGGTGGCGCCGGTGAAGGCCCCGGCCTCATGCCCGAACAGCTCCGAATCGAGCAGCGATTCGGGCAGCGCGGCGCAGTTCACCTTGACGAAGGGGCGATCCCACCGCTGCGACAGATAGTGCAGGCGGGCGGCAATCAGCTCCTTGCCGGTCCCGCGCTCCCCGATCACCAGCACCGGCCGCTCCAGCGGCGCCACCCGGGAGACATGGGACAGCGTCGCCAGGAAGACCGGCGATTCGCCAAGCAGGGAGGGAGGGGCGGCTTGCATCGCGTATTTCGTCACTCAATCGCCGATTAAGCGATCGTATCGTTGAAACAGCGATGCGGCAAGCGGGGCGGCATCCTCGAGCTCAAGGAAAAAATCTTTTAATAACAATAGCTTAATGGGCGTCTGGCCGGTTTGGCACGCCGGTTGCGATAGTAGCGGCATGGTAAGGAGGTCAAGCATGAGCGACTTCAGCGATTTCCGCCGCCGCTATGGCGGTGACCGCTTCAACACCGCGCAGAGCCGCCCGACGATGCGGCGCGTGCGCAACTATCTCGCCACCCGGCCGGTCGAAAGCTGGCTGTTCTTCTTCGCCGGCATCGTCGCCGGCGCCATCCTCGGCTGATACGCTGCTGATAAACGGGACACCGACCATGAGCATCTTTTCGCGCCTGACCGACATCGTGCAGTCGAACCTGAACTCCCTGCTCGACCGCGCCGAGGAGCCGGAGAAGCTGATCCGCCTGATCATCCAGGAAATGGAAGACACGCTGGTCGAGGTACGCTCCTCCACCGTCAAGATCATCGCGGAGAAGAAGGAGATCGAACGCCGCGTCGCCGACCTCCACCGCGAGCGCGACGAGTGGGACCGCAAGGCCGAGGTGGCGCTGACCCGCGACCGCGAGGATCTGGCCAAGGGCGCCCTGATGGCCAAGTCGAAGGTCGCCGAGCAGGCCGACGCGCTGGCCGAACAGCTGGTGCAGGTCGAAGCCGCGCTGTCCAAGGCCAACGAGGACATCGGCCGCCTGCAGGCCAAGCTGACCGACGCCAAGACCCGCGAGAAGGCGCTGGTCGCCCGCACCCAGACGGCCAGCAACCGGGTCAAGGTCCGCACCGTCCTGCATGACGAGCGCATCAACGACGCCCTGTCGCGCTTCGAGCAGGTCGAACGCAACCTGGACGAGATGGAGGGCCGGGTCGAGGCCTACGACGTCGGCCGCACCAAGAGCCTGACCGAAGAGATCGCGGAACTCGAAGCCTCCCACAAGGTCGAAGAGGATCTGGCAGCGCTGAAGGCCCGCATCGCGGCGCGGCGCAACGGCTGACCCTTGCCTTGGTGCCGGGGTGGGGCGGTGACGCCCCGCCCACTCCCCTCACGACAATAAGAAGGCCCGACGACCATGGGGTTCCTGGGTTTCGTCCTTGCGGTGCTGTTCATGGTGGTGGTGGCGCCGGTCTGGATCGTCTTCCACTACATCACCAAATGGCGGTCGCAGCGCGGGCTCTCCGCGCAGGACGAACGGCTGCTGGCCGAGCTGTGGGAGATCTCCAACCGGCTGGAGGCCCGCGTCCATACGCTGGAACGCGTGCTGGATGCCGAGGCGCCGAACTGGCGCAACAAGGTGTGAGGGTTTCGGCGGATGCCCCCTCCCTAACCCTCCCCCACCTTTGGTGGGAGAGGGAACTCCGCTGAACTCCAGCAAAGCTCCTGCCCCCTCTCCCTCGAAGAGGGGGAGGGATGGGGTGGGGGCATTCGAAGCCGACATTCTCCCACCCAACCCGAAACTCAACGAAAGGAACGAGGCCGCCATGGACCGCACGTCCTTCTACGACTCGCCGAATCCGCATCGGCTCTATCGCGATCCGCAGCGCGGGGTGCTGGGCGGGGTGTGCACGGGCGTCGCCGATTATTTCGGCGTGCAGCCGATGGTCGTCCGGCTGGCGATGCTGTTCGCCCTGTTCTTCTTTTCGGTCCCGCTGGTGATCGCCTATGTGATCGCGCTGCTGGTGCTGCCGGTGCGTCCGGCGCAGCTGTATCGCGATGCCGAGGAAGAGGCGTTCTGGCGGACGGTGTCGACCAAGCCCGACCGGACGCTCGCCGGCCTGACCCAGCGCTTCCGCGACATGGACAAGCGCATCGTCGGGATGGAGGCCTACGTCGCCTCCAAGGAGTTCGAGCTGAACCGCGCGATCCGCGACCTGGACCGCTGAGTTGCAGTGCTGTCGTCCCGACGGGAAACACCCCATCGGGAAACGCCCAATCGGAATACGTCGTGAAGCCGGTGACGTCAGCGACGCTGACGGCGCCGGTCGCGGACGCGGATCGGGATCGGTTTGGGGGTGGGCATCGTGGCGATCAGACCGGCCAACGCCGCAGCCGTCGCCACCGCACCACCGAGCAGAACGAGATCCATCATAGGCCCTCCACCATCGAGATCGCCGCGTTCACCCACATGGTGAAGCAGATGGTTACAACATGGTAGCGAAAAGAGAGGCTGACAACATCTGTCCCATCGGGGCAGCCCCCACTAGACTTCGTCATCGAACACCTGCCGCCCCTCCCGGACCTTGATCCAAATCACGGGCTGGGCCGTTATTGGTCGAAGGAACAGGGTGCCATCCTTTCCAGATGGGAAGGACCGGCGCCTTTGTCGAATCCCCGCCCTTTGACGGAGCCCCGCCCCGATGTCCGACAGCAGCCTTCACCAAGGCGCCCCCCGCAGGCGCAAGTCCCTGGTCCGCGGCGCCCTTATGCTGAACGGGGCGTCGATGGTGGTGACGGCGCTGCTGTTCGTCCTGCTGCTGTCGCTGGTGGCGCCGCCGATGGGCGTCAACGCGCCGGGCGCGCGGATTGGGCTGTGGGCGCGGCTGGCGGTCTGGCCGGCGCTTGTCTTGTTCGGCATGGTCGTCGGGGTGATGGCGATGCGCGGCCGCACCCAGGCCTTCAACCCGGTCGACGACCCCGAATCGCGCGGCCAGCGCGTCGCCCAGCGGGTGCTGGCGAACAGCGTGGAGCAGTCCGCCATCTTCGTGCCGGCGCTGGCCGCCCTGGTCGCCACCCTGCCGCAGCCCTCGCTGGGGGCGGCGGTCGTGGCGACAGGGCTGTTCGTGCTGGGGCGGCTGCTGTTCTGGGCGGGCTATCTGGTGCATCCCTTCGCGCGGGCGCCGGGCATGGCGATGACGCTGACCGTCAATCTGATCGTGCTGGGCTGGGCCGTTCTGCTGCAACTGGGCGGGATGCAGCCCGGCTGACGGGCTTTTCCGCAGGAGGAGCGCTGGCCGGGGCCGCGGTCTTCGCCAGATGCAGCCAGCGGCGGTAGGCCTCGACGCCCACCGGCGCCCGGTGCTTCAGTCCGATGCGGACGATCTGCGGCAAGGCCAGCAGCACCTTCAGGTCGGTCATCCGCGGTCCGTGGCGCAGGTTCTTCCAGCTGTTGCCGGCCCAACTGCGCGCCAGTCGCCACGCCATCAGGGAGGACGGGCAGCGCGCCACCTCGCGGATCAGGTCGTTGCGGTGGTTGTAGAAGCGCTCCATCCCCGGTTTGCGGCCCTTCTCGCTCTTGTCGTGGTAGACCATGACGTCGGGTAGGGCGACGACGCGGTAACCGGCGCCGACCAGCCGCAGGCAGCGGTCCTTCTCCTCCCCCTGGCGGTAGAGTTCGGGCATGTAGAGGCCGACCCGCTCGACCGCGCTGCGCCGCAGCAGATGGCCGCAGCCGACATACCAGGGCACATCGAAGGGGGCGGCCCCCTTGGGGAAATAGACCAGCCCGTCGCGCGTCTCGATGTTGCAGGCGACGGCGGCGACCTCCGGATTCTCATCCAGATAGGCGACGCAGCGTGCCAGCCCGTCGGGATCCTCGAACCAGCTGTCGTCGTCCACCGACAGGATGCAGTCGCCGGTGGTGTTCACGAAGCCGAAGTTGCGGGCCAGGATCAGCCCGCCGTTGTGCGGCTGGCGGACGTAGCGGACGGTGGGAAACTCCGCCCGCATCATCGCGCCGGTGCCGTCGGTGGAGCCGTCGTCGATGACGATGATCTCCATCGGCGGGGTGGTCTGGTTCATCAGCCGGGTCAGCGCGATGCGCAGCTCCGGCCCGCGGTTGTAGGTGGCGATGACGGCGCTGACGGTCAGCGTCATGACGGCTCCCTTCGGACAAGATTGGGCGGCGCCACCACCGGACGCAGCGGGTCGTCCTCCAGGATCCCCCAGGCCCGCAGGGCGCGGGTCAGCCCGATCCATAGCAGGATCGGCAGCAGCGAGAAGAAGCCGAACTTCACGATGGTGATGTTGCCGTCGCGGAACCATTGCAGGCACAGCGGCAGGAAGGCGCAATAGAACAGCACGGCGTAGCGGTTGCGGAACCCGTCGGTCCAGAACCAGCGGTGCAGCCGCCCCAGGATCAGGCCGACCATCACCATGGTGACGATCATGCCGATCCAGCCGGCGCTCATCCAGCCGTCGCCGGGCAGCGAGGTGGTCAGGTTGTAGAAGACGCCGTAGTCGTTCAGGTCCACCCACTTCACCGGCGCGCCGACCGGCTTGTCCGGCCACAGCAGGCGCGGGATCGGTTCGGTGAACAGCTGCAGGTACTGGGTGAACCAGGTGTAGGTGGCCGACTGCTTCGGCACCACCCACAGGATGTAGGCGAGGAAGTCGAAGTTCGCGAGATCCTGGCCGGCCAGCGCGTCGATCGCCCGGCCGCCGCCGCTGCCGCCGTTGAACCTCAGCAGGACCGAGGGCGGCGCATCGCCGGCCAGCACGTCGCGGAAGGCGTCGCGGTTGTTGCCCAGCAGCGTGAACAGCCCCAGCACCGGCACCGCGGCCAAGGCATGCCACAGCCGGAACCATTTGGTGCGCGTGCGGTACAGCATCAGCAGCACCAGGCCCAGGATGCCCATGATGATCGCCCAGCGGCCCCAGCCCAGATAGGCACGGTAGGCGACGAAGGCGCCGAAGGGGATGAAGGACAGCGGGTGGAACCGGCAGATCCAGATCAGCCCCAGCGTCAGCGGCAGGCCCATCGAATGGGCTTCGGCGATGTAGCCGGTGGTGTTGGTGTAGATCGGCTGTCCGGTCAGCGGATCGCGTTCCATCTGCACGTCGCCGGTGCCGTCGAAGCTGGCGCCGCCCTGGCGCTGGATCGCCGAATAGATGGCGAGCGGCCCCAGCAGCGCCGCGGTCGTCAGGAAGGCCACCACGTCGACGCGGTCGAAACTGAAGGACGGCGCCGGCTCCCCGTTCGGGGTCCAGTCGGGACGGACCATCCCGGCCCAGGCGCAGGCGGCGGCGAAGGCGACCAGCCCGACCGAACTGACCACCAGCGTCATGACGAACTGCTGCTCGCTGGGCCAGAAGCCCATGAACAGCCAGACGTCGTTGAAATTCTGCGTGTGGACCAGGATCGGCCGCATGACGAAGACCAGAGCATGGAAGATCAGGTACAGCGTCAGCGGATGGAACATCGATGCGCTGCCGGTGCTGAGGAACACCGCGATCACCAGCACCAGCACCAGGACCTGCGCGATCAGCGCCATTTCGATCATCGGCAACCCGTCCCCGGTTGTAGGCTTCGCTTCCGGCCCCCGCCTGATCGGGACGCTCCGCGGGCAAGCGGGTACGACCGGCCGGTCAGGCTAGGATGAAAAGCCAGCCTATACGTCCCGTCCCGGCCGGGCAGGGGTGCAGAGGGCGTGGCCCCTTCGCACCCGCACACCCCCTTCGCGCTTTTGCCGGTGCGGCTGGCCTGGGTCAGTCTCCCCCCTTCGGCGGAAGGTCTGTCGCAACGGAGGAGCTTTCTTCATGCCCCGTTCCCACCCTGAGTCCTGGAGCCGCGCAGCCCGGATCCTGGCGATCTGCGCGGTCCTGCTGCCTGCCGGATGGGCGATGGCGGTCGCGGCGGAGACGACGTTTTACGTGTCGCCCACCGGGAACGACCGCTGGTCGGGCCGCCTGTCCCAGCCCTCGGCGGACGGGCGCGACGGTCCCTTCGCCACCCCGGCCCGTGCGCTGGCCGCCGCCAAGGGGGGCGGACCGGCGACGGTGCGGCTGCATGGTGGCACCTACCGATTGGCGGCGCCGCTGGTGGTGGACAGCTCGCTGCCGGGGCTGCGGCTGACCGCGGTGGAGGGGGAGCAGCCGATTCTGTCGGGCGGTGAGGCAGTGGGTGGTGCGCAGCTGGCGAACGGCGTGCTGTCGGCGCCGCTGGCACGCGATCCGGGGCTGGACGTCTCCATTGGCGGTTCTGGCGGCGGCCCTGGCGGCGGGCAGCGGCTGGACGCCGCGCGCAGCGGCGACTTCGACCCCGGCGACCCGCGCAGCGGCTGGTTCCCGGCCAAAGCGGTGCAGTCCAACGCCAAAAGCCCCGATTCCAAAAGCCCCAATTCCAAAAGCCCCAATTCCAAAAGCCCCGGATCCAAGCGGCAGATGCAGGTGCCGCCGGGCATGCTGAAGGCCGGCTGGGCCGGGCCGGGGGTGCGGGCGCAGGCGCTGGACCGCGAACGGCTGTCCGACGATCTGCTGGGGGTGGCGTCCGCCGATCCGAACGGGCTGCTGAGCTTCGGCGCCGACGGTCAGTACCCCTACCGCGACGGCTCCACCGTGCGGCTGCTCGGCCATCCCGATTTCCTGACGCGGCCGGGCGAGTTCGCCTGGGACGCCAAAGCCAAGCGGCTGCTGGTGAAGCCGCCGACCGGGCTCGACAGCGGGCGGGCGGAACTGGTGGTGGCGAGGACCGCCAATCTTCTCCGGCTGGAGAACGCCCGCAACGTGACGGTGGAGGGGCTGACCTTCACCGACGTGCCGTGGGACGGCAGCGCCGTGCTGGCGAAGGGCGGCAGCGGCCTGCGCATCGCCGGCAACCGCTTTGCCCTGGTCGGCACCGCGGTCACGCTGGACGGCGCCACGCGCAGCGAGGTGTCGGGCAACCGGATGGAGCATCTCGGCCGTTCCGGCATCTTCCTGGCGCCGGGAAGCAGCGACAACCGCGTCCTTGCCAACCGCATCAGCGACGTGGGCGAGGTGCGGTTCTTCGGCGGCGGGGTGATGGCGGCGGGCATCCGCAACACGCTGATCGCCCACAACGACATCCGGCGGGCGGCGCGCTACGGCATTTCGGTGAAGAACTGGAACCCGCAGACGGTGAACAGCGACAACGTCATCGAATTCAACCGCATCCGCGACACCGCGCGCCAGACCGCCGATGCCGGCGCCATCGAGATGCTGGGCCGCAGCGGCAACGACACCCGCAGCATCGTCCGCTTCAACGACATCAGCGACACCGGCGGCCTCGCCACCGATGCGCAGGGGCGCTGGCTGGTCCGCTACAAGGGGTTCGGCATCTATCTGGACGACATGACCAGCGGCGTGACGGTGCAGGGCAACCTGCTGGAGAACACCGGCGCCGCGGCGATCTTCCTGCATGGCGGCGACAACAATCGGGTGTCGGACAACATCACCCTGATGACCGACCCCAAGGACCGCTTCCTGCGGCTGGAATGGGTGCCCAGCGCCGGCAGGAACGGCCTGATGCACGGCAACGTCGCCAACGACAACGTGGTGGCCGCTCCATCGCCGAAGGAGCAGGTCGTCGTCAGCCTGACCGGCGGCGAATACAAGGTCGAGAACACGCAGCTCGAGGCGTCGGTGCCCGGCGCCGGAACGGCCGGTCTCGCCAGGGCCGCCGCCCCACCGGCCCCGAACTCCTCCACTGGGGGGCGCCTGCTGGACCGGTTGCTGGCGAAAAAGGAACTGCCGCTGGACCGCGTCGGGCCGGAGGGGATGCGGTAGTAAAAAACCCTCTCCCGCCGCGGAATCCCCCTCTCCCCCCTGGGGAGAGGGTCGGGGTGAGGGGGATGCACAAGGGTGGATTTTCGAGAATCCTCGCCGTGCGCCCCCCTCACCCTAACCCTCTCCCCGGGGGGGAGAGGGGATTTTGGGGGAGAGGGGGCTTTCAGCGAACTATCCCCTACGCCGTCGCCGGACGGGCCAGCGCCGGGGGAACGTCGGTCGGCTCCATCACCGGGACCGCGACCGTCGGGGCCTTCCAGGTCAGGCTGTCGAAGGCGCCGCAATGGCCGCACAGCCCGCCCCAATTGTGGCTGACCGCCCCGCAGGAGTTGCAGGTCCACACAGGATCCTCCGGCGCGTCGGCGGCCTTGGCCAGCCAGTCCTTCGCCGCATCCTCGTCATGGCGCTCGCTGCGGTCCAGCTCGGCCATCAGGCGATAGGCGCGGCGGGTCGGGCCGATCTCCATGGCGCGGTTCAGGTGCTGGCGCGCCTCGCCCCACAGCTGGGCCTCGATGGCGGCCTGGGCGACGGCGAGATGCGATTCGGCCGAATCCGGGGCCTGGCGCACCAGTTTCTGGAACAGGCGGACACGGGCCAGCGGGTCGTAGCTGGACACCAGGCCGCGGTAGATCTCGGCCAGTTCCGGATGCGGCGACTGGCGCCACGCCCGCTCCACCACCTTGGCGGCCGGCTTCGGCCGATCGGCGGCGAGCTGCAGACGGGCCAGACGCACCGCGGCGGGGACGAAGCCCGGCATCATGTCGTGCGCCGCCTGGGCGTGCGACAGGGCGGAATCGGCACGGCCGCGACGCTCCGCCTCGAAGCTGCGCTCCAGCAGCAGGACGGCGCGGTGGCGGCGGCCCTCTTCGGTCGGGATGGCCCCGGCCTGGATCGCCTGCTGCAGCGTGCCTTCGGCGGCGGCCCAGTCCCCGGCCTGCGCCTCCAGATCATAGAGCGTGCCGAGCAGCCAGGGCGTGTTGGGCTGAAGCCCGCGCGCCTTGCGGGCGAGGGTCAGCGCCTCCACCCGGTCGCCCGACTTGATCGCCTGGGTCAGCAGCCCGCGCATGCCGAGGAAGGCCGTTTCCGGCCGCTCCAGCATCGCTTCGAAATACTGCTTGGCGGCGCGCTCGTCGCCCTGCAGCTGGGCGGCCTGGGCCGACAGCAGCATGGTCAGCGGCGGCTCGTTCAGCAGCCCGTCGGCCTTGCGCGCCATCTTGCGCGCGGTCGGCGCGTCTCCGGCGGCGATCGCCACCATGCCCTGGGTCAGGGCGCGGTAGCCGCGTTCGCGGCGGCGGGCACGGCTGTGGTGGCGGAGGCGCTGCGGCGTGCGGATCAGGCCGCGGAGCAGGCGGTAGCCCAGCGCCGCGATGCCCAGCGCCGCCAGCGTGACCAGCAGGGCGACCCAGAAGGGCGCCTCGACGGCATAGCCCAGCCAGTGGACACTGACGGTGCCGGGGCGGTCGGCGAGCCAGATCGCGGCGGCGATGACGACCGCGACCTTCAGAAGGAACCAGAGGGCGCGGATCATTGGGCCGTCCCCTTCCCGCCGGCGGCGGTGGTCATCAGGGCGATGGCGCGGTCGTTCAGCTGGCGGGCGGCCTGATCGGCGGCCAGACGCGCCTTGGCGTCGGCCAGCCACGGGCCGGCGGTCTGCGCGGCCGGACCCTGCAGGGTCGACAGCTCCTCCACCGCCTTGGCCAGATTGCCCTCGCTCAGCGCGGCCTCGGCACGGGCGACGACTGCATCGCTGGTGGTACCGACGACCCCGCCGCCTTCACGGCGCACGGTGACCAGGGTGGACAGCTTGCCCACCGCGGAGTCGATCCAGCCGTTGCCCTCGCCGCGGATGTCGGCGCGGACGATCTCGCCGGCCAGCGGCTCGAACCGGTCGGTCAGCTGGGCGCGGGTCGGAATGCCCTTGGCGGCATAGGGCGCCACGGCGTCGAGCGGCTGGGTCACGCCGGCATCGGCGATGTTGAGCGCGCGGACCGCCTGCAGATCCTGCTGGAACGGCTGGCCGCCCGACAGGGAGGCGCGCAGCTGCCCGGCGGCGAGCACCAGCGCCTGGGCGGCGGTGGCGGCATCCTGGCGCTGCGTCACCGCCTGGTTGACGCTGGTGACCTGCTGCTTCAGCGAGTCGACCTCGCCGCGCAGCTCCTGCGCCGCCTGGGCGTTGCCGGCGGCGGCGGAGACCTTCTGTTCCAGCGCGGCCAGCCGGTCGGCCAGTGCCTTCTGGGCGTCGGCGACGCCGGTATCGGGCGCGGCGGCGGCCGGGCGCTGTTCCAGCGCGTCGATCCGCTGGGTCAGCGCCGCGAGGCCGGCGGCGGCTTCGCCGTTGCCGCCATTGCCGGGCGCGGCGGCCGGGCGCTGTTCCAGCTTGCCCACGCGGTCGACGATCTGCTGGATCTGGGCGCGGAGCGCCGGGTCGGCCGGAGCGGCGGCGGAAGACTGGGCCGGGGCAGGGGCGGCCGGCGACGGCCAGCCGGGCAGGGCCGGACCCCACCAGGGCGCCGACAGGGCGGCTGCACCGACCAGCAGGGCGACCACCGACAGAGCGGTGGCGAAGCCGCTGCCGGAGCGCGGCTCGTCGATGTAGGACGGCGTCGGGGCGATGGTCGGGCGGGCCGGCTCGGAATCGGCACGGTTGTAACCGGCGCTGCCGGTGGTGCCGGACGGCGTCCAGCTGGAGGCCGTCGTCTTCGGCCCGTCGGCTGCGGTGTCCGGCTTGGCGGCGTCCGACTTGAACGGATCGGCCTTCGCGTCTTCCGCCTTCTCCGTTTCGGACTTCGGCGTGTCGGACAGGCTGTCCGTGGCGCCGATCGGCGTGGCCGGCGGAATCAGGGCGTCGGAGGACTGCAGTTCGGTCACCGGGCCGGCGGTCGTCCCAAGGCCGGATGCCCCAAGGCCAGATGCCGGGGTCGGCGTGTCGGCGCCGGGGATGGTGTCGGCGGGGATGGTGTCGGCGGGGGAGGCGGTCGGCACCGGCTCTACCACCGGAACCGCGTCAGCGGGGGTGATGAGCGCGGCCGATGCCGCGTCGGTCGGCCGGTCTTCGCTGGGGGTGGCGGCGTCCAGGTCGGCGTCGTCCAGCTTGATGCGGTGCTTGGCGGCGGCGGTGCGCAGGTCGGCATGGCGGGCCAGCGGGATCGCGCCGCGCTTCTTCCAGCCCTGCACCGTCGTCACCGGGGTGTCCAGCTTGTGGGCCATGGGGCGGATGCCGCCGAAACGTTCGACGATGCGGTCGACCGCCGCATTGCCGGTGCTGGCGCCGTCGCCGTCACGGTCGGTGCCGGGGCGTTCGGAGCCTGGACGAGAGGTCATGGGCTGTACCTTCGGTTCGCTGTTGTTCGTCTTAACGTCACAGCCCCCTGACCGGTCCCCCTCGTCCCCCGTACGGCTGACGTACCCACCCGGAAGGACCCCGGGGTGTAAGCCGTACGGCCGGACCGCGCCGGGGTTACCCGGCGACCGGCAACAGATCGAGCAGGGCGTCCTGCTCCGGTCTGGCCGCCACCCGTACGCTTCGCCACGGCGTCACTCCCTCGTCGCCGTACGCACGAGCAGCCTCCGCGACCGCGGGGCTGAGGCAGAACGCATCGACCGTACGACAACAGTCGACCAGCCCCGCCTCGGCCAGCAGCCTAACAAAGGAAACCGCGGTACGGGGAGAGAAAAACAACACGCCGTCGAGTGCCGACGTACGCAAAAATGTCGCGGTATCGTCCGACAGGGTTAGCGCGGGTACGGCATCGTACATCACGCTGCGGCGCAGCGTGAAGCCGGAGCCTCCGAGCAGCCCGGCAAGGTCGCCCGCCACTTTGCTTCCCGCCACATGAAGAAGCGTACCGGCGGACGGATCGCGCAAGGACCGCACCCGGTCGGCCAGCGCGTACACGTCGCCCGAGGCGCTGTCGACCTCTGCGAAGCCGGCCGCCTTCGCCGCCCGTGCCGTGGCGTCGCCGACGGCGTGCACCGGACGGTCGCGGCGGCTCGTACGTTTGGAGTAGGCGCGTACGCCGTTCGCGCTGGTGAACAGCAGGGCCTGTACGTCGGACAGATCCGGTTCCGGACCGTCGAGCCAAGCCATCGACAGCATGGGTTCGACCGCGGCGTCGAAGCCGAGCGCCGCCAGTCGGCGCACCAGCGGCTCGGCATCCTCCGCCGGACGCGTCACGAGAAGGCGCGTACGGCGGGGCGGGGAAGAGGGGTCGGGCTGTTTTCCCGTCATGCGGAAAACTCGGCCGGGAGTGGGGATCAGTGCGGCGCGGCGGCGAAGAAATCGGGCGGCAGCTGCACCCGGATCTCGGCCCCGGCGTCGGCACCCAGCGACTCGGCGTCGGCCGCCTTGCCGCGGCGCTCGGCCCGGAAGATGGTCCGGCCGTCATGGGACAGCACCTTGGCGCGCAGATGCAGGTCGCCGCCGTCCAGCACCGCCAGCGCGGCGATGGGGGTGCGGCAGGAGCCGTCCAGCGCGGCCAGCAGCGCGCGCTCCGCCGTGACGCGGACCATGGTTTCCGCGCAGTTCAGCGGGGCCAGCAGGGCGCGGGTAGCATCGTCGTCGCTGCGGATCTCGATGCCGATGGCGCCCTGGGCGACCGCGGGCAGCATCGTCTCCGGCTCCAGCACCGCGGTGATGCGGTCGGTCAGGCCGAGGCGGCGCAGGCCGGCCAGCGCCAGCAGGGTGGCGTCGACCTCGCCGGCGTCCAGCTTGGACAGCCGGGTCTGCACGTTGCCGCGCAGGGGGAAAATCTTCAGGTCGGGACGCAGTTCCAGCACCTGGGCCTGACGGCGCAGGCCGGCGGTGCCGACCACCGATCCGGCGGGCAGGTCGGCAAGCCCGCTGCCGGAGCGGGCGAAGAAGGCGTCGCGCGGATCCTCGCGCGGCAGCAGGGTGGCGATCTCCAGCCCGTCGGGAAGCTGGGTCGGCACGTCCTTCATCGAATGGACGGCGAGGTCGGCGCGGCCGTCGAACAGCGCCTCTTCCAACTCCTTGGTGAACAGGCCCTTGCCGCCCGCTTCCGCCAGGGTGCGGTCGAGGATGCGGTCGCCGGTGGTCTTGAAGACGACGATCTCGATGGCGCCGGGGGCGGCCAGATGCGGATGGGCAGCGATCAGGCGGTCGCGGGTTTCATGGGCCTGCGCCAGCGCCAGCGGGCTGCCGCGCGTCCCGATACGGAGCGGGTGGGTCGTCATAGGGCGTGTTCTAGGGGATCCGCGCAGCTTTGCAAGGATTCGTCTGCCCCTCATACATAAGATTGAGGCTGATCAAATTTCACGGGCCCGGCTTCTCGCACCCGCGTGCGCGCAACTCCATCCTGTACCCGGACGGCCAAGGCGGCTAGTTTGGCGCCATGATCGTTCTTGGAATTGAAACGAGCTGCGACGAGACGGCCGCCGCAATCGTCACCGACGCGCGCGAGATCCGCGCCGACGTCGTGCTGTCGCAGTTGGACGACCACACGCCCTATGGCGGCGTCGTCCCGGAAATCGCCGCCCGCGCCCATCTGGAACATCTCGACGGGCTGATCCGCCGCGCAATGGCTGAGGCCGGGATCGGCTTCGGCGACCTGGATGCGGTGGCGGCGACCGGCGGGCCGGGGCTGATCGGCGGCGTCATCGTCGGCGTGATGACCGCCAAGGCCATCGCCGCGGCGCGCGGGCTGCCCTTCGTCGCCGTCAACCATCTGGAAGGCCACGCGCTGACCGCGCGGCTGACCGACGACGTCGCCTTTCCCTACCTGCTGCTGCTGGTGTCGGGCGGCCATTGCCAGCTTCTGGCGGTGGAGGGGGTTGGGCGCTACCGCCGGCTCGGCACCACCATCGACGACGCGGTGGGCGAGGCGTTCGACAAGACCGCCAAGCTGCTGGGGCTGGGCTATCCCGGCGGGCCTCTGGTGGAGAAGGCGGCGGCACGCGCCACGAAGCCGGCGCGGTTCGAACTGCCGCGGCCGATGCTGGGCCGTCCGGGCTGCGATTTCTCCTTCTCCGGGCTGAAGACCGCGGTGCGGCGGCATGTGGAGGAGTTGGGCGGTGTCTTGTCGGATACGGATCGCGACGACCTCGCCGCCGCCTTCCAGGCGACGGTGGCGGAGGTGCTGGCCGACCGCTGCGCCCGCGCCATCCGCGGCTTCAAGGAGGACCATCCGCAGGGCGGCGCCCTGGTGGTCGCCGGCGGCGTCGCCGCCAACAAGGCGATCCGCAGCCGGCTGTCGACCCTGGCGGAAAAGCAGCGCATGCAATTCGTCGCCCCGCCGTTGCGCCTGTGCACCGACAATGCGGCGATGATCGCCTGGGCCGGAATCGAGCGCTTCCGGCTGGGCGAGAGCGACCCGCTGAACTTCGCCCCCCGCCCGCGCTGGCCGCTGGACCCCACCGCCGCGCCGGTGATCGGGCGCGCAGGCGTCGGGGCGGGGGTGAAGGCGTGAAGCGCATGGTTGCATTCCCTCTCTCCCCGGTGATGTCCCCTCTCCCCCCCGGGGAGAGGGTTAGGGTGAGGGGCATGCGCGGCGTGGCTCTGTTCGACGCGCGACGCTGCTGCATTTCTTCTAAATCCTCCCCATGCATCCCCCTCACCCCGACCCTCTCCCCGCTCTCAGCGGACCTTTGGTCCGCCTGCCGCGACAGCGCAAACTTCGTTTGCGCGAAAGCGGGGGGGAGAGGGAGGGTGGGGCGTGATCGCTTTGGTGATCGTTTTGTCAGCGTGAGTGAACTCCCATGAGTGCCGTGCCCTCCTCCCCCCTCAACCGCATCGGCGTCGTCGGCGGCGGCGCCTGGGGAACGGCGCTGGCGTTGGCGGCGTTGCGGGCCGGGCGCGAGACGCTGCTGTGGGCGCGCGAGCCGGCGGTGGTGGAGGCGATGAGCATCCGCCGCGAGAACCGCGATTACCTGCCCGGCGTGCCGCTGCCCGACGCACTGCGGGTCACCGGTGATCTCGCCGATCTCGGCGATTGCGACGCGGTGCTGCTGGTGTCGCCGGCCCAGCATGCGCGCAGCGTCACCGCGCGGATGGCGCCGCTGCTGAAGCCGGGCGCGCCGGTGGTCGTCTGCGCCAAAGGGATCGAGCTGGACAGCCACGCGCTGATGAGCGATGCGGTCGCGGCCTCCCTGCCGGGCGGCAATCCGGTGGCGATCCTGTCCGGCCCGACCTTCGCGGCCGAGGTGGCGCGCGGGCTGCCGACGGCGGTGACGCTGGCCTGCGCCGACGAGGCGCTGGGCACGGCGCTGGTCGCCGCGCTGGGCAGCCGCACCTTCCGGCCCTACCGCTCGGACGACGTCGTCGGTTCGCAGATCGGCGGGGCGGTGAAGAATGTGCTGGCCATCGCCTGCGGCGTGGTCGAGGGGCGGCGGCTGGGCGACAACGCCCGGGCCGCGCTGATCACCCGCGGGCTGGCGGAGATCACCCGGCTGGCGCTGGCGCTCGGCGGCCGGGCGGAGACGCTGATGGGGCTGTCGGGCCTGGGCGACCTGACGCTGACCTGCTCCAGCCTGCAGTCGCGCAACATGTCGCTTGGGGCGGCGCTGGGCGAGGGCAAGGCGCTGGCCGAGATCCTGGCGGTGCGCCGGTCGGTGGCGGAAGGCGTCTACACCGCCGCCGCGGTGGTTGGGTTGGCGGCGAAGTTGGGCGTCGACATGCCGATCTGCGGTGCGGTCGACGCCATCCTGAACCGCGGCGCGGGGCTGGACGAGACCATCGACGGGCTGTTGTCGCGGCCCTTCCGCGGAGAGGGTGTTTAGAGGCGTTTAGGAGACGGCCTTCTCCACCCAGCCGGCGGCACGCACCGACGGAGCATGGGTGCGGCTGACCGGCACCAGCAGGCCGTTGGTCAGCCGCAGCGACAGCTTGCCGTCCGGCTTGCGTTCCACCGCCGTCACCGCCGAGGCGGCGACCCAATAGGAGCGGTGGACCTGCCGGCCGTCGATGCCCGCCAGTTCCGCCACCGCGTCGCGCATGCGCATCAGGATCAGGTCGCTGCCCAGCGCGGTGTGGACGCGGACGTAATGGTCCTCCATCTCCAGCGCCAGCAGGTCGCGGCCCAGCTTCCCCGGGATGCGGTCGAGGAAGGAGGCGGGACGGGGCGGGGGCGGGCCGCCGTCGCTGGGAGACTCGGGCGGGGCGGACGGCCGGTGGCCGACGATGCCCTGCTCCCGCAACTCCAGCCACACCGGCAGGGCCGCCACCAGGGTGGTGATGACCAGCACATAGCCGAACAGCTCGGCCAGTCCGGCGGGGGTGAGGAAATCCTGGCCGCGCAGCCGGTTTTCCAGCAGGGCGACCACCAGGGTCTGCAGGACGCCGACGGTCAGGAAGGCCGCGGCCAGCATCAGCGGCCATGTGCGCTCCAGATTCGGCAGGATCCGGCGGGCGATCAACACCACCATCTCGAACATCGACCAGCCGGTGGTGATCAGTCCGCCCCAATAGGCAAGCCGCGAGAGAAACCCCATTTCGCGAAATGTGCCGAACGGTCCCAGCAGAGCCAATGCTAGGATGGAGCCCGCCAGCAGCGGCAGGTGCCGGCGCAGCATGCGCCGCCCATAAGGAACGGGCGGGGTGGAGGCGGCGCCGTCCGGCATGGTCGCGTCACGCATCGCGCGGTGCCCGGCCGGCCGGAAACCGCCAGGAAGGATCGGGGAATGAAGGCACGCCGTTGGTTCGCGCGTTGGTTTGCAAGCCGTAGGTTCGCAAGGATGATCGCCCCGGTGACGCTGCTGGTGCTGGCAACCGCGGGTACGGCCGCCGCCGGGGAGCTTCGCGCAACCGTCCGCAACGTCAAGCCCAATCAGGGCAAGATGATGATCGCGCTGTTCGACAGCGCCGAGGCCCAGGCGGCGAAGGCGCCGCGCGCCGGCTATTTCGCCGCGGCGGTGGGGACGGATCTGGTCGCGGTCTTCCCCGACCTGCCGGCCGGGCGCTATGGGCTGATCGCCTTCCAGGACCTGGACAACAACGGGGAACTCGCCACCGGGCTGTTCGGCATCCCCGCCGAACCGCACGGCTTCAGCCGCTCCGCCCGCGGCAGCTTCGGCCCGCCGAGCTTCGACGACTATGCGGTGCCGGTCGGCGCGTCGGGCGTGGCGACGACGGAGATCAAGCTGGTGGAGTGAGAGGGCTCACCCCCGCGCATGAGCCCTCCTCGCGCCAGCGGGCGAGATAGTCCTCCAGGCCGCGGCCGGGGATTTCGTCGAATCGGCGCTCCAGGGCCATCAGGGTCTCCATGCGGTCGATGCGGAAGCTGCGGAACTCCTCGCGCAGTTCGCACCAGGCGCCCAGCGTCCAGACGCGGCCCCAGAAGAACAGGCCCAGCGGCTGGACCGCGCGGGCGGAATGGGTGCCGTCCTCGCGCCGGTAGTCGAACAGCACGACGCGCTTGGCGTTGATGGCGCAACGCAGCACGTCCATCCGCTCGCGCAAGGGGGCGGGGAAGGAGAAGTCGGGGACGAAGACGCGGCTGTCGGCCAACTCGCGCCGCCTCGCCTCCGGCACCACCGCCTCCACCTTGTCCAGCGCGCGGGCGGCGGCATCGGCCAGCGCGCCGCCGACCCAGGCGCGGGCAAGGCGGGCGCCGACCACCAGCGCCTCCACCTCGTCCCGGGTGAACATCAGCGGCGGCAGGTCGTAGCCGTCGCGCAGCAGATAGCCGACGCCGGCCTCGCCCTCCACCGGCACGCCGGAGGAAGCGAGGTCGCGCATGTCGCGGTAGACGGTGCGCTCCGACACCTCCAGGCAGCGCGCCAACTCGGCAGCCGTCACCAGCCGCCCCTTGCGGAGATGCTGGACGATCTGGAACAGGCGGTCGGCGCGGCGCATGGAAGCGGCTCAGGGCAGCGGGATCAGTGCATCGAATAGAGGCCGACGCGGTTGCCCTCGCTGTCGATGAGCTGGGCGAAATAGCCGATCTCCGGCGTGATCAGCGTCTTCGGGATGACGATGGTGGCGCCGGCCCGCTCGGCACGGGCCAGCGGGGCGGACAGGTCGTCGCCGCCGTTCAGGTAGACGATGGTGCCGTCGGCGCTGGGCTTGTACGACTCGTGCTCGATCAGGCAGCCCTTCACGGCCTCGCCGTCGGCCGGGAAGACGGCCATCTTCATGCCGCTGGGGCAGGGCTCCTGGACCATCTTGGTGGCGAAGACCTCCTCGTAGAAGCGCACGGCACGGGCGAGGTCGGCGGCGGGAATTTCGAACCAGGTGGCGACATGCGGGTTGTTCATGGAACGGGCTCCTGACATGTGGGGAAGGGATGTTCGTGGTTCGTGCCGGCACGCCCTCTTGATAGCACACCCCCTCCTGACAGCGTGATGTCAGGAGCAATCGGTTGGCTGAATTAAAATGGCCGGTCCCTTCAATGAAAATTGCGGCCCTTGGAGAAAGAGCCGGCGGCAGGCCGGTCCTCGCCGGTCAGTTCGGACAGCCGGTGGGTCAGGTCGAGCAGCGATTCCACGCGCAGATGCACGACCCCCTCGTGGTTCTGCACCCGGCCGGTGGCGGCCATCAGCCTCGCGGTCATGATCGGGCGGCGGAAGGTCTCGAAGGCGTCGGGCATGACGACGAGGTTGGCGACCCCGGTTTCGTCCTCCAGCGTGATGAAGACGACACCCTCGGCGCTGCCCGGCCGCTGGCGCACCAGGACGAGGCCGGCGGTGGTCAGCCGCCGGCCGTCGCGCGTCCGGGCCAGCCGCTCCGCCGGGGTGATGCCGGGCAGGCCATCGCGCAGCAGGGCCAGCGGGTGGGCCTTCAGCGACAGCGCCAAGCTGGTGTAGTCCATCACCACATGCTCCCCCAGCGCCATGGCGGGCAGCGGAGCCTCGGGTTCCTCGGCCATCGGACCGTCGAGCCGCGCGAACAGCGGCAGCGGCTGGTCGCCCAGTGCCCGCACCGCCCACAGCGCCGCCCGGCGGTCCAGCCCGACGGAGCGGAAGGCGTCGGCCTTCGCCAGCTTTTCCAGGGCCGCGACCGGCAGGCGGGCGCGGCGCCACAGGTCGTAGGGATCGCGGTAGCCGCCGGCGCGGGACAGGACGAGGGCGTCGGCCTGCGACTCGGTGAAGCCCTTGATGAGGCGGAGGCCGAGGCGGAGGCTTGGGCTTTTCCCCCTCTCCCCCCCGGGGAGAGGGTCGGGGTGAGGGGGATGCGTGGCGAGGATCTCTTCGGCTGCGCCGAACCCCCTCATCCTAACCTTCTCCCCGCTTTCGGCGGACCTGTGGTCCGCCTGTCGCGTCAGCGCAAACGAAGTTTGCGCGTGAGCGGGGGGGAGAAGGGATTGTTCAGCAATCTCCAGCGCGCAATCCCATCCCGACACATTCACATCCGGCGGCAGCACCTCCACGCCATGCTCCCGCGCGTCGCGGACGATCTGGGCGGGGGCGTAGAAGCCCATCGGCTGGCTGTTCAGCAGGGCGGCGGCGAAGATGGCGGGGTGGTGGCGCTTGATCCAGGCGGAGACATAGACCAGCAGCGCGAAGCTGGCGGCGTGGCTTTCCGGGAAGCCGTATTCGCCGAAGCCCTCGATCTGTTGGAAACAACGTTCGGCGAAGGCGAGGTCGCAGCCGTTGGCGGTCATGCCGGCGATGAACTTGTCGTGGAACAGCTGGACCTTTCCGGTCTTGCGGAAGGCCGCCATGGCGCGGCGCAGCTGGTCGGCCTCCTCGGCGGTGAAGCCGGCACCGACCATGGCGACCTTCATTGCCTGTTCCTGGAACAGTGGCACGCCCAACGTCTTGTAGAGGACCGGCTCCAGCGCCGGCATCGGGTAGGTTACCGGCTCCACTTTGCTGCGGCGGCGCAGGTAGGGATGGACCATGCCGCCCTGGATCGGACCGGGGCGGACGATGGCGACCTCGATCACCAGATCGTAGAACTCCCGCGGGCGCAGCCGGGGCAGCATGCTCATCTGCGCGCGGCTTTCGACCTGGAAAACGCCCAGGCTGTCGGCGCGGCAGAGCATGTCGTAGACCGCCGGGTCCTCCTTGGGCAGGCTGTCCAGCGTCCAGCGTTGCCCATGCACCTGCTCGATCAGGTCGAAGGCCTTGCGCACGCAGGTCAGCATGCCCAGCGCCAGGATGTCGACCTTCAGGATGCCCAGCGCGTCGATGTCGTCCTTGTCCCATTCGATGGTGGTGCGGTCCTTCATCGCCGCGTTGGCGACCGGGCAGAGGTCGGACAGCGGGCCGCGGGTGATGACGAAGCCGCCGACATGCTGCGACAGGTGGCGGGGGAAGCCCATCAGCTCCTGCGCCAGTTCCAGGGTCCGCCTGAGCCTCGGGTCGTCGGGATCGACGCCGAGCGAGCGGGCGCGCTCCTCGTCCACACCCTGGCTGCTCCAGCCCCAGATCGAGCCGGTCAGCCGCGCCACCAGATCGGCCGACAGCCCCATCGCCTTGCCGACCTCGCGCAAGGCACCGCGGGCGCGGTAGCGGATGACGGTGGCGGTCAGCCCGGCGCGGGCGCGGCCGTACTTCTTGTAGATGTACTGGATCACCTCCTCGCGCCGCTCATGCTCGAAATCGACGTCGATGTCCGGCGGCTCGTTGCGGGCGGCGGAGATGAAGCGCTCGAACAGCAGGTCGAAGCGGGCGGGATCGACCGCGGTGATGTCCAGGCAATAGCAGACGGCGGAGTTGGCGGCGCTGCCCCGCCCCTGGCACAGGATGCCCTGGCCCTTCGCGAATCGGACGATGTCGTGGACGGTCAGGAAATAAGGGGCGTAGCGCAGCTCCCCGATCAGGGCCAGTTCATGCTCGACCGCGGCACGGACCTTGTCGGGGACTCCGTCCGGATACTTCTTTGCCGCGCCCTCCCAGGTCAGGGTGACCAGCGTGTCCTGGGGGTCGCGTCCCTCCGCCACCTCGTCGGGGTATTCATAGCGCAGCTCGTCCAGCGAGAAGCGGCAGGCTTCGGCGATCTCCAGGCTGCGGGCGACGGCGTCGGGGTGGTCGCGGAACAGGCGGACCATCTCGACGGCTGGCTTCAGGTGGCGCTCGGCATTGGCGGACAGCCGCCAGCCGGCCTCGTCGATGGTGGTGTGGTGGCGGATGCAGGTCATCACGTCGGCCAGCGCCCGCCGTCCGGCGCCGTGATAGAGCACGTCGTTGGTGGCGACCAGCGGCACCCCCTCCGCCTCCCCGAGCCCGGCCAGCCAGCGCAGCCGGCGGCCGTCGTCGCCCTGGTAGCGGTGGCTTGCCGCCAGATAGAGCTGCCCGCGCGCCAGTCCGCTGCGCCAGGCGCGCAGCTCGCGCAGGAACGACTCGTCGCGCCGGTCGGGGGACAGCAGCAGGAACAGCATGCCCTCGGCATGGGCCAGCACGTCGGCGCGGGCGATGAAGCACTCCCCCTTCGGCGCCCGCATCTTGCCCAGCGTCAGCAGCCGCGACAGCCGGGCATAGGCGGCGCGGTCGGTCGGGTAGGCCAGCAGGCTGTCGGCGTCGGTCAGGTCCAGCCGGCAGCCGATCAGCGCCCGGATGCCCGCCTTCTTCGCCGCCGCATGCATCTGCACCACGCCGGCCAGCGAATTGCGGTCCGTCACCCCCACCGCCGCCAGCCCGAGCGCCGCCGCGGTCAGCGCCAGCTCGTCAGGGTGCGACGCCCCCTCCAGGAAGCTGAAGCTGGTGGCGACCTGCAGTTCGGCGTAACGGATCATGGCAAGGCTCCCCGGCGCTGGCGGATGGGTGCGCGCGGGGATGATAGTCCGGAAATGGGATTGGTGTCATTATTGTGGCGGGGAGGGGTGGCTTCGATTGCCCCCACCCCAACCCTCCCCCGCTGGGCGGGGGAGGGGGTAAGTGCTTGTTTGGAAGGGCGGCGGCAGTCCCTCCCCCGTGATCGGATCGACCTTCGGTCGACCGAGAGCGGGGGAGGTTAGGTAGGGGCATCGTCAGCCGACACTTCACCCCAGATAGGACTCCACGCCCATGACCGTGAAGCCCTTGTTCTCCGGAAACCGGGAGTGGACCTTCTCGCGGGCCTTCTTCTCGTCCAGCGCCCAGACCAGGAAGCGGCGGCCGCGCTTCCAGCTGTCCAGCGCGGTGGGGGTGAGGTTGGCGTTGACGCGGGCGCCGTATTCGATGTTGACCACCCGCAGAAGCCAGCCCTGGTCCTTCTGGGTGCGGCGGTCGTCCAGCACATAGATGCGGCGGTCGGCGGCACCGGCGGCCTTCAGGCGCTGTTCCAGATCCTCGCAACCCAGCTCGGCCATCGCCTTGCGGCGGCGGGCGTCGCGCTGATCGCGGGCCTGCTGAAGCGTGACGCGGGCGACCTTTTTGATCCGCTCGACCTGCGCCTGCTTGCGCGAGACGGCGTTGGCGATCCGCTCCTCCGAGGTCTTCAGCCGGCGCATGGCCAGCAGAATCGAAACGGACAGGGAGGCGAGGCCGACCAGACCGGCGAAGATGTAGGGCATGCTGTCCATGGCGCGTCCTTATCTCAACCGGATCTCAACCGGCCTTGGCGACGGGAGCATCGGCGGACAGGAACTCCTGCATCCGGGTCACCGCATAACCGAAGGCCGGGGGGTAGCGCCGTTCGATCTCCGTCCGCGCCTCCGCCATCGACCGCGCCCACACCTCGATCATCTGCGGCTGGGCCCAGGTGGGGTCGACCAGCGCATGCTGGCTCTGCTGGGCGGCGCCGGTGCCGACATATTTGTTCACGACCATCGCGACATAGCAGGGGCTTCCGTGGACCTCCTCGCCGATCAGGCGGACCAGCCGTTCGCCGGACTGCCGCGAGTCCTCGATCTGGCGTTCCAGAACCTTGCGGCGGCGCAGAACGTCCTCCACCGTGCCGTCAAGCTCCTTCAGCTCCCGGATGCGGTCGGCGCGGCGGGCTTCGAACTTCGTTTCCATCTTGGCGCGGCGGGCGATGACGTCGCGCACCCCCTCCGACCCGTGGCGGCGCTCGATGGCGCGCTCACCGAGCACGATGACGAGCTTGCCGATGCCGAACCCCAGGCCCGCCAGCCCGAAGGCGGAGATGAGCGCGTTGCCGTAGTCCTGCCACATGTGCGAACCCCTGATCGGGAGCAACATCCGGATGGATGCCTCCAACGATAGGAGTAACCCCTAGCTTCCCGCCGTTCAATCGCCGCGCTGTAACGATATTTCACATGAAACACCCCAATGCCGGGATCGGACCGGCTATCCCGCCGCGCGTTCCACCCGGTTGCGGCCGGCCTGCTTGGCGGCTTGGAGCGCCCGCTCGGCGCGGTGCAGGGTCTGTTCGACGCCGGGTTCGCCGGGCAGCCAGTGGGCGATGCCGATGCTGGCGGTGACGGATATGGCGCGGTCGTCCACGACGATGGGGCTGCCGGCCAGGGCGGCGCGCACCCGTTCCGCCACCACGGCGGCACCGGCGGAGTCGGTCTCCGGCAGCAGCACGACGAACTCCTCCCCGCCGGAACGGGCGACATGGTCGGAGATGCGCAGCGCCGCCCGCATCCGCTTCACCACCGCGCGCAGCACCGCGTCGCCGGCGGCGTCGCCATGGGCATCGTTGACCGCCTTGAACCCGTCGAGGTCGAGCAGGAAGACCGTCAGCGGCCGGCCATAGCGCCGCGCCCGCGCCAGTTCCGCCGCCGCCAGTTCCAGGAAGCGGCGGCGGTTCCACACGCCGGTCAGCGGATCCAGCACCGCCAGCCGGTTCAGGCGGACGGTCGCCTCCTCCAGCGCGCGGGTGCGCTCGGCGAGCTGCCCCTCCAGCGCCTCGAGGGCAGCGTAGGCGCGCAACGCCGTCACCACGCTGGTGAACAGCCGGCGGGCGGTCAGCTCCGTCTTCGCGGTGTAGCCGTCGATCTCATAGGCGAGGACGAGGTCCTCCTCCGGGACCTGCGCGGGCTGGCCGGTGCGCAGGACGATGCGGACGGCCCGGTTGCCCAGATCTTCCCGGATGGTGCGGACCAGCCGCAGGCCGGCATCCTCCGTCTCCATCACCACGTCGAGCAGGATGACCGCGATGCCGGGCGTTTCCCGCAGGATGCGCTCCGCCTCCGCGGCGCTGGTGCAGTCCAGCAGGCGGACGGGACGGCCGCGGAAGCGCAGGCGGGCCAACGCCAGCCGGGTGACGGCATGCACCTCCGGCTCGTCATCGGCGACCAGCACCAGCCAGGGCGGGGAGCGAGGATCCGGAGTGTCGGAGTCGGATCGGTCCGGGAGCGGTGCTGCGGGGGACTCGTCCGAGGCGAACAGGAAATCGTTGGACATGGCTGCCGGCTCGGAGCTCCGCGCGGTACACGTATGAATGGAAGCATGTCGGCGCTCCGGATGCAACGGTGCCGAGTGCCGCGCTCCGTCGCATGGGAATGGACCACCGAAAGGGTGTAACTGGCATGGGATCGGACCGGCCGGCGGCGCGTTTCGCCATTCGGTGCTTGCGCGGCCACCGCGAGCCACCTTAGGCATGGCTGTGCGTATGCCAATGATCGGTCCGGACGATGTGCCGGGCCGGCCGGCGGCGGTCCTTTGCGGACGCGGTTAAACGGGACAGGAGCGGACCTGGTTATGGAAGCAGGCATGGATGGGCGGGAGCATGCGGCGAAGCTGCGCGCGCTCGCGCTGGGGGCGCTGGGTGTCGTCTATGGCGACATCGGCACCAGCCCGCTCTACACGCTGCGCGAATGCCTGACCGAAGGCGGCGGCTTTCCGCTGGTGCCGGAGGTCATCCTGGGCGTGCTGTCGCTGATCTTCTGGGCGTTGATCATCACGGTGACGGTGAAATACGTCGTCTTCGTCATGCGCGCCGACAACCAGGGCGAAGGCGGCATCCTGGCGCTGACCGCGCTGGCGTTGCGCGGCATGCGGCCGGGGCACCGGCGCACCGGCGTCGTCATGGCCATCGGCGTGATGGGCGCCTCGCTGTTCTACGGCGACAGCCTGATCACCCCCGCCATCTCGGTTCTGAGCGCGGTGGAGGGGCTGCATGTCGTGGCCCCCGCCCTGGACGACTACGTCATCCCCATCACCCTGACCATCCTGATCGGGCTGTTCGTGCTGCAGCGCTTCGGGACGGAGAAGGTTGGCCGGCTGTTCGGGCCGGTGATGCTGGTCTGGTTCATAACGCTGGGCGTGCTGGGGCTGTGGCAGATCGTGCGCTATCCCGGCGTCCTGGCCGCCGTCTGGCCCGGCCATGCCGTGGAGATGCTGTTCAATCATGGCTGGCACGGCTTCCTGCTGCTGGGGGCCGTGGTTCTGGCGGTGACGGGGGCGGAAGCGCTCTATGCCGACATGGGCCATTTCGGCCGCAAGCCGATCCGCATCGCGTGGTACGTGCTGGTGCTGCCGTCGCTTCTGCTGTGCTATTTCGGCCAGGGCGCCCTGCTGCTGCATGAACCGGACGCGATCGAGAACCCCTTCTTCCATCTGGCGCCGGACTGGGCGCAGGTGCCGCTTCTGCTGCTGGCGACCGCGGCGACCATCATCGCCGGGCAGGCGGTGATCTCCGGCGCCTATTCGGTGACGCTGCAGGCGATGCACCTGCGCTATCTGCCGCGGATGGAGGTGATGCATACCTCGGAGCATGAGAAGGGCCAGATCTACATGCCGCAGCTGAACTGGCTGCTGCTGGCCGGCGTTCTCATGCTGGTGCTGACCTTTCAGACCTCCAGCAACCTCGCCGCCGCCTACGGCATCGCGGTGACGGGCACGATGGTGGCGACCACGCTGCTGGCCTACAAGGTCGCGCGCTCGCTCGGCCGCTGGAAGCTGTGGCAGGCGGTGCTGGCGCTGGCGGTGTTCCTGACCGTCGACATGGCGCTGTTCCTGGCCAATCTGGTGAAGGTGGAGGAGGGCGGCTGGTTTCCGCTGGTGGTCGGCGCGGCAGTCTTCCTGCTGATGGCGACCTGGCGGCGCGGGCGCGAGGTGGTGCGCAAGCGGCTGGCCGAGGATGCGCTGCCCTTCGACCTGCTGGTGGAGCGGCTGAAGACCGGCTCGGTGCAGCGGGTTCCGGGCACCGCGGTGTTCCTGACCGGCAACCCGCGCGGCCTGCCGCCGGGGCTGCTGCACAGCCTGAAGCACTACAAGGTGCTGCACCAGCGGGTCGTGCTGCTGACCGTCGACATCGAGGACGTGCCCCATGTGCCGGACGAGCAGCGCTTTGAACTGAAGGCTCTGTCCGCCGGATTCTTCCGGCTGATCGTCCATTTCGGTTTCAAGGACGAACCCGACATCCCGCAGGCGCTGGAGACGAAGCGGATTCCCGGTCTGCCGTTCGAGCCGATGGAAACCACCTATTTCGTCAGCCGCGAGACGCTGATCCGCAGCCACGGCAAGCTTGGACTGCCGCGCTGGCAGGAACCGCTGTTCATCTTCCTGTCGAAGCTGTCGACCAGCGCGTCGGAGTATTTCTGCATCCCGCCCAACCGCGTGGTCGAGCTGGGCATGCAGCTTGAGATATAGGGCGGATTCGGCCCGGCAGAGTCTGCCGCGCCATGGCGCCGGGACGGCGGGCGGGGGCAGTTTCTTCCGCCCCCGCCCGAAGGCCGTTCACCTTGGCCGCTACCGGACGCCCATCACCAGACGCCCATCACCAGACGCCCATCACCAGACAATCGACACCGGCGGCTTGTAGGCGGAGGCGGCGAACATCTGCCGCACCGCCAGTTCCAGCTTGATCTGCGCCTCCGACTTCTTGACGAAGGACAGGTCGATGCCGCCCAAGGGCTTCACCACGCAGCCGGAGCGGCTGAGGTTGCGGAGCGCCGCCTGGGACGCCTGCTGTTTTTCCTCGGGGATGGCGGTGACGGTGGCCGATCCCTCCGGCGGCCGGACGACGTAGAGGTCGAATTTCGGCATGGGCACTCTCCGTTCTGACGAAACGTCGGGTGCCCCATCGCAAGGGCCGGGCCAAGTCCTATAAAGAGGTCACCGCCGCACCATCGGCGCCAGATCCTTGCGGATGCCGGCGTCGAGCCGGGCGTTCAGGTCGTCCATCATCCGGCGGGTGATGTCGAGGAAGGTAGCCTCGCGGTCGGCCAGCGAGATGTTCTCCGCCACGGTGGTGGAATGGGTGACGGTGGAACGGGTCACGCCGCGGAAGCCGCCATTGCCGGTGTCCGGCACCTCGCCGGTGATCTCCACCTCGATCCGGCCGTCATAGCGCTGGGCCTGATCGTTGCTGAAATAGCCGGTGATGCCCTTCTTGGTGGGCAGCGCCACCTCGACGATGCTGGCGTCGCGGATGGTGACGCGCACGCGCCCACTCCCGCCGGCCGCCTGCAGCCGCTCCGCCGCCCAGCGCCGCACCGCCTCGGCTGGCGGAACAGCGGAGCGTCCCTCCACATGCTTGGCCCCCATCGGGCGATAGGCGTCGACCACGTCGATGGTGCCGGCATTCAGCACGATCGGTCCGAAATTGGAGAAATCGACGGGACGCGGCGCCGGCCGCGGCGGCGTGCTCTGGCAGGCGGCAAGCAGGAGGGTGGCCGTTCCGGCGGCAAGGGCAAAGCGGCGCGACAGCATGGGGGCTCCGGGTGAGGGAGAAGTTGGACAAAGGGGCGGCACTATAGCCGGCAAGGCAGGCCGGTGCATCACACCCATTCCGGTGAACGTCTTCCGGGCTGCATCAACCGTCCGGGAGATCGCCGAGCACGACCGGCAGGTCGCGGGCGCCGTGAAGGATGCGGACGATCAGCGGCGGATGACGTTCGGCGTTGTAGACGACAATGTAGGGGAAGCCGGTCAGGCTGACGAAGCGGTAGGGCGGGGCGGCCAAGTCCGGGCGGGGCACTCCGACCTGGGGATGAGTGCCGATGCGTTGCGCGGTCCGGGCAATGGTGTCGCGCAAGGCGCGGGCGGCGCCGGGATTGTCCTGGGCGATCCATCGGATTGCCGACAGCAAATCGCGGCGCGCCGCCGGCGACAGCAGCGCTGTGGTCATCGGCCGCGGGAGCCGCTGTGGGAGTCGATGATCGCGTCGGCTTCGGCAAGGACATCGTCGATGGCGATGCTGCCGTCGCGATCAGCTTCGGATTCGGCCTGGAGCAGCATGACGTTGAAGGTCCGCCGCCGCTCCTCGGCTTCCTGCAACAGCCGCAGGCCGGAGCGCACCACTTCGCTCACATTGTTGTAACGCCCGCCTTCGACACAGTCGCGGGCGAACCGCTCCAATTCCGGGGTGAGATGCACGTTGGTCGCCATCGCCGTCATCCCCATGAAGATCGTATGTCAAGGATTGACATAGAGTATGGGGGAGGCGGGCGGGGAGCGCAAGCGGACGGCCGGCACCTGTCGGCACCGGCCATCTTCACACTGCTTACGCGCCATACACGCGGTCGAGATCCGCGTCGGTGAAGTGGTAGTCGGTCGAGCAGAACTGGCAGGTCACCTCGACCCGGCCGTCGTCGATCTTCAGCTCCTGTACCTCTTCGCGGGGCAGGCTGCGCAGCATGTTTTCCACCCGCTCGCGCGAGCAGCGGCAGCCGAAGCGCAGCGCATGGCCCTCGTAGACCCGCACGCCGTCTTCGTGGAACAGGCGGTAGAGCAGGTCGGAGGCGGCGAGGTCGGTCGACAGCAACTCGTCGCCGGTGACGCTGGCCATCAGCACCATGGCGCGGCGCCAGTCGTCTTCCTTGTCGGACGCGACCAGACCCTGCTCCTGTGGCAGGCGCTGGACCATGATGCCGCCGGTGCGCCACTGGCCGGGCGTGCCGTCCGGCTTCACCTCGCGGTCGACCGAGACGGTCAGGCCGGTGTCGATCTGCTCGGACTGGCGGAAGTAGTGCTGGACGCAGTCGGTCAGCGTCTTGCCGTACAGCTCGACGATGCCCTGGTAGCGGTCGGTGTCCTGACCCTGGTCCACCGTGAAGGCGATGTAGCCCTTGCCGAGCAGCGCCGCGGCCGGGGCGATATCGACGTCCCGCTCGGCCTTGGCCAGTGCTTCCGGATCAAACTGGGCATAGGCGCGCACGTCGCCGACCGAGGTGACGTCGGCCACCATCAGGCGTATCGGCCCGTCGCCCTTGGTCTGGAGCGTGAAGATGCCCTCGTACTTCAGCATGCTGGCGAGCAGCACGGCGAGCGTCGCCGTCTCCGCCAGGAAGCGGGCGACGGTGGGCGGATAGTCGTGGCGGGTCAGGATCTCGTCGATAGCCGGCCCCAGCTTGACGACGCGGCCGCGCAGGCGCGACGCCTCGATCTGGAACGGCAGGACGAAATCATCGGTGAGCGGGCGGACGGACGGATCGTCCATAGGGCGGATTCCTTAAGACAGAGACCGGCGATATAGGCGTAGGGCCGAAGATCGGGGTGAGGAAGGGCCGAATCAAGGCCGGCAGGGCACCCATGCATGGGGGTGGCCTGTGGTGTGGGGAGTTCTGCCCCCTCCCCATCCCTCCCCCGCTTCGCGGGAGAGGGGGTAGGAGCTTTGCGGAAATTCGGCGGAGTTCCCTCTCCCGCGTGAGCGGGGGAGGGATAGGGAGGGGGCAGAACGCTCCCTCAGTCCAGCACGCCCATGCACCAGCCGAGGATAGCCTTCTGGGCGTGCAGGCGGTTTTCCGCCTCGTCCCAGACCACCGAATGGCGGCCGTCGATCACGCCGTCGGTCACTTCCTCGTTCCGGTGGGCCGGCAGGCAGTGCATGAACAGCGCCTCGGGATGAGCGTGCGCCATCAGCGCCTCGTTGACCTGATAGGGGCTGAGGATCGCCGCGCGCTCGTCCACGTCGGTGTTGTGCATGGAGGCCCAGGCGTCGGTGATGACGCATTCGGCCCCGCGCACCGCCTCTTCCGGCGATTCGGTGACGACCAGACGGCCGGTGCCCTCGCGCTCCGCCCAGGCCAGCAGCTCCGGCGACGGGCCGTAGACGGTGGGGCAGGCGAGGCGCATCTCGAAGCCGAAACGCACTGCCGCATGGGCCCAGCTGACCGCGACGTTGTTGCAGTCGCCGATCCAGGCGACGGTCCGGCCGTTGATCGGACCGCGATGCTCCTCGAAGGTCATCAGGTCGGCCATGATCTGGCAGGGGTGGGTCTGGTCGGTCAGGCCGTTGATGATGGGCACGCTGGCATGGGCGGCCAGTTCATGCACCCGCTCCTCGCCGGTGGTGCGGACCATCACGGCGTCGACGAAGCGCGACAGCACGCGGGCGGTGTCGCCGATGGTCTCGCCGCGGCCCAGCTGCATGTCGTCGGGCTTCAGCACCACGACGTTGCCGCCGAACTGCTGCATGCCGACCTCGAACGACACGCGGGTGCGGGTCGACGGCTTTTCGAAGATCAGGGCCAGCGAACGGCCCGCCAGCAGGGTGGAATGGGCCAGCCGGTCCTTCTTCAGGTCGGCCTTGATGCGCACGGCATGGTCGAGCAGGCGGCGCAGCGTGGCGCCGTCCATCCGGTCGATGTCGAGAAAATGCCGAACGCCGTTATTGGCCGTGTTGGTGTTGTCGCCGCTCATCCCACGCACTCCTGCGCCGTCCGGTCGAGAATCCCGACGGCTTCGTTCACTTCCGAATCGCCGATGTTCAGGGGCGGCAGCAGCCGCACCACATTGTCGCCGGCCGGAACCGACAGCAGGCCGTTGGCGCGCAGCTTCGCCACCACGTCGCCCACCGGCTGGCCAAGCCGGAGGCCCAGCATCAGGCCCTGGCCGCGCAGTTCCAGGAACATCGCCGGATGCTTGGCGATCAACTCCTCCAGGCGGCCGCGCATATAGGCCGAGGTCTTCTGCACGCCGTCCAGGAAGCCCGGCGCCAGCATGACGTCCAGCACGGCGTTGCCGACGGCGGTCGCCAGCGGGTTGCCGCCATAGGTCGAGCCATGGGTGCCGGCGGTCATGCCCGACGCCGCACGTTCCGTCGCCAGGCAGGCGCCGAGCGGGAAACCGCCGCCGATGCCCTTGGCGACGCACATGACGTCCGGTGTGATGCCGGCCCATTCATGGGCGAACAGCTTGCCGGTCCGGCCCATGCCGCACTGGATCTCGTCCAGGAACAGCAGCAGGCCATGCTCGTCGCACAGCGCGCGCAGGCCGCGCAGGAACTCCACCGAGCCGGCGCGGATGCCGCCCTCGCCCTGGATCGGCTCGACGCAGATGCCGCCGGTCGCGGGCGTGATCGCGGCGCGCACGGCGTCGAGGTCGCCGAACGGCACCTGGTCGAAACCGTCCAGCAGCGGGTCGAAGCCATGCACCAGCTTCTCCTGCTTGGCGGCCGAGATGGCGCCTAGCGTGCGGCCGTGGAAGGCCTGCTCGAAGGTGATGATGCGGTTCTTCTGCGGGTTGCCGGAGTCATAGTGGTACTTGCGGACGGCCTTGGCGCCGCATTCCCACGCTTCCGCACCCGAGTTGGTGAAGAACACGGTATCGGCGAAGGTCGCCTCGGTCAGGCGCTTGCCGAGGCTCTCCTGCCCGGCGACCCGGAACAGGTTGGAGGTGTGCCACAGCTTGTTCGCCTGCTCGGTCAGCTTTTCCACCAGATAGGGATGCGCGTGACCCAGGGCGTTCACCGCGACGCCGGCGGCGAAGTCGAGGAATCGTCGCCCGTCGGTCGCGTAGAGATACGGACCTTGACCACGCTCGAACACGATGTCGGCGCGGGCGTATGTGGGCATAACGACGGGGATCACGGCTTTGGTCTCCCAAAAAGGAAAATCCGGCGGCCATGGCTGGCCACCGGGAACGGCAAATATCCGAAGATCGATCGGTTCTGTCAACGGATAGGGCGGAAAAGACGCAAGACTTTCCGGTGTTTCACGCCTTCAGCTTGTAGCCCGTCTTGAACATGCGCCAGGCCAGCCACCACAGCCCGGCATTCACCCCCAGCATCACGATCACGCCCAGCCAGCGCGCCCCGTCGGACACGCCGATGAAGCCATAGCGGAAGCCGTCGATCATGTAGAAGAACGGGTCGAAATGGGCGATCCACCAGAAGACCGGCGGCAGGGTGTCGACCGAATAGAAGGTGCCGGACAGGAAGGACAGCGGCGTCACCACGAAGTTGGTCACCGCGGCGATGTTGTCGAACTTCTCCGACCAGACGCCGCCGACCAGACCCAGCAGCGACAGCAGCATCGACGCCATTACCGCGTGGAACAGCACGAAGCCCGGATGCGGCATGTGCATTGGGATCACCGCCCAGATGGCCAGCCCGGTCACCAGGCCGACCACGATGCCGCGGGTGACGCCGCCCAGCACGAAGCCGCTGACCAGCTCCATCGGCGACAGCGGCGGCATCAGGATGTCGACGATGTTGCCCTGGACCTTGGCGATCACGATGGAGGAGGAGGTGTTGGCGAAGGCGTTCTGCACCATCGCCATCATGATCAGGCCGGGCGCCAGGAATTGCAGATAGGGCGTCTCTCCGACCATCCGCACGGCGGAACCGAGCGACAGGGCGAACACCGCGTAATAGAGCAGCGTCGTCACCACCGGGGCCCAGACGGTCTGCTGGTGCACCTTGACGAAGCGCCGTACCTCGCGTGCGTAGAGCGTCCACAGGCCGATCCAGTTGACGGAACCGACGTTGCGCGGCATGGGAGGAAGGGGAAGGGTCATCGCGTCACGATCTGCCTGTTGGGAACCGGCCGGAATAAGGCCACGGACTGTACGTGCCGCCCGCCCATCCGGCAACCGGCGCCGCCGAAGGAACTGCCATGAACACCGACGACAAGCGCCCATCTTCGCCGGCCCGCAAGCCGCCCAGGCGCGTCACGCCGCAGTATCTGGAGAACGCGGCGCTGCATTATCTGGAACGCTTCGCCAGTTCGACCGCCAACCTGCGCCGGGTGCTGATGCGCAAGGTCGACCTGTCGGCCAAGGCCCACGGCACCGACCGCGAGGAGGGCGCCCGCTGGATCGACGAATTGCTGGCCCGCTATGTCCGCAGCGGCCTGTTGAACGACGAGACCTATGCCCGCATGCGGACCGAGAGCCTGCACCGCCGCGGCGCCTCCACCCGGCTGATCGCGCAGAAGCTGGCCGGGAAGGGCATCGGCCGCGACGAGGCCGACAAGGCGCTGGACAGCCTGCGCGAGGATGTCGGGCCGGATTTGGATTTGACCGCGGCGCTGGCGCTCGCGAAGCGGCGGCGGCTGGGGCCCTACCGCCGGCCGGAACAGCGCGAGGCGCACCGCGAGAAGGATATGGCGGCGCTGGGGCGGGCCGGCTTCGGGTATGAGATCGCCCGGCGGGTGGTGGATGCGGAGGACCCCGAGGAGGTGTTGGGGGAGTGAATTCTCGCCCGGTTGCCCCCTCCCTAACCCTCCCCCGCTTCGCGGGAGAGGGAACTCCGCCGCACCTCCGCAAAGCTCCTACCCCCTCTCCCGCGATCGGATCGGCCTTTGGCCGACCGAGGGCGGGGGAGGGATGGGGAGGGGGCAACCGCAACAGCACCCAACCCCGGAAACGACGAAACGCGCGGCACCCTTTCGGATGTCGCGCGCCGCTCTCTTACCGGGAGTCGGAATCGTCCTGTACGCGTCCTAAATCTCGCTAGCGGAGCGGCAAGCGCTCCGCTTCAGCACACCAAACGCGCCCCAGATGCCGGGAAGCGATCAGGCCGCGGCCTGCTGCTTCTCCTGGGCCTTGGAGATCCGGCGCTTGATGCGACGGGCATCCAGGCTCAGCACGGCGTCCTTCGCGTCGAGCAGGAAGGCGTCGAGGCCGCCCTTGTGCTCGATCGAGCGGATCGCGTTCACCGAGAGGCGCAGACGCACCAGCTGCCCCAGGCTGTCGCTGAGCAGCGACGTTTCCTGGAGGTTCGGCTGGAAGCGGCGGCGATTCTTGTTGTTGGCGTGGCTGACGTTGTTGCCAAACTGCGTGCCCTTGCCGGTCACGGAGCACCGACGTGCCATCGGACTGATCCTTTACTTTAGCAAATGAAACCCGGTAACGGACGGCCTGCCGCCCGAAGGAGGCCGCTATATAGTCGAACAAAAGCGCCGTCGTCAAGCCGGGATCCGCGATGAACCCATCAAAACCTGAGTCGTCGCGGGAATGTGGAGAGTCGAAGCGCGGCGGCCTCTTCGATCTGCCGAAGAGACGCGCCGCGTCCGGTCTTTCTCTAAATGCCTTGTCCCTGACAGGTGTCAGTTCACGGCGGTGGAGGTCTTCGACGCCGGCTTGGCGGCGCGGCGGGGCGCCTGCTTGGCCGCAGCCTTCGCTTCGGCAGCGATGGGGGCTGCGGGAGCAGCCTTTTCGGCCTTCACAGCCTCGACCAGCGTCTCGACCGAAACCTCGACCGGCTTGGCGGCGGCGGCGGCGGCGACCGGAGCGGTCTCCGCGGCCTTCACCGGGGCGGGCTCCGGAGCAGCTTCCGGGGCCTCGACGACCGGGGCCGGAGCGGGGGCCTCGACCTTGGGAACTTCGGCCTTCGGCATCTCGACCACCGGGGCGGCGACCGTCACCGGGGCGGGCGCCGGAACCTCGGCCTTCGGGGCCGGAGCGGCGACCGGGGCCGCGTCTGCGGCCGGAGCCGGCAGGGTGGTGATCTCGGCCGCGATCTTGGTGGAGACGTCCAGGAAGCCCTGCACGCTCTCGGTCACGCGGGCCTGGGTGGTGGACAGCCAGTCGCGCTGCAGCGCCGCCAGATCGGCAGGGGTGCGGGCCTTGCCCAGCCCGGCGGCCAGACGGCTGGCGTCGTTGACCGAGGCGGTCACGCCGTCGAACCAGCGGCGGTAGCCGTCCTGGACCAAGGTGGCGACACGCGCGGATTTGGCGGCAGTGGTTTGGGCGTTGGTCTTGAGCAGGGTCAGGACGGCGGCGGGGGTCGGCTGAGCGGTCATGGCGTTGTCTCCCGTAGAAAAGGCACATTGGCGGAAACGGAAAGGCCGCTCCGGCGTAACCCCAGGAGACCGCGGGCACCCCGGCCCAAGCGACAGACGCTGATCGACAAGGTCGAATCGGCGCACGCCGCCCCTTTCCCGCCCGATGCAGAATAGCCCTACGGTTGGTGCGGCGCAACGAATTTGTTGCGGTGCAACATAAGCTGAACGGGTTATGCGCCGCCTGTTTGGTCGAGGAAGCGCCCCAGGAGAATGTGTGCCGCCGCCGCCGGGATGGTCGTGCCGGCGGTCACCTCCTCCTCGAGTCGCGCCAGATCGGCCCGCACGGCGGGGTGGGCGCGGAAGCGGTCGATCAGCGTCTCGCGGATCTCGCTCCACAGCCAGGCGCGGGCCTGTTCCGCCCGGCGGGTGGCGCGGGCGCCATTGGCTTCGGTCAGGGCCTTGTGCTCGCCGATGGTGTCCCACACCGTGTCGATCCCCACCTTCTTCACGGCGGAGCAGCTGAGCACCGGCACCCGCCAGTCGCCATGGCGCAGCAGGGCCAGAGCGTGGCGGTAGTCGGCGACGGTGTGGCGGGCGGTGGCGGCGAGGTCGCCATCGGCCTTGTTGACGACGACGAGGTCGGCCAGCTCGACGATGCCCTTCTTAATGCCCTGCAGCTCGTCGCCGCCGGCCGGGAGCAGCAGCAGCATGAACAGGTCGACCATGTCGGCGACCGCGGTCTCCGACTGGCCGACGCCGACCGTCTCCACCACGATCACGTCGAAGCCGGCGGCCTCGCAGATCAGCATCGCCTCGCGCGTGCGGCGGGCCACGCCGCCCAGCGTCGCACCTGCCGGGGAGGGACGGATGAAAGCGTCGGCCTCCCGCGACAGATCGACCATGCGGGTCTTATCGCCCAGGATCGAGCCGCCGGTGCGCTGCGACGACGGATCGACCGCCAGCACCGCGACCTTGTGCCCCAGCCCGATGACATGCAGCCCGAACGCCTCGATGAAGGTCGATTTGCCCACCCCCGGCACGCCGGAGATTCCGAGTCGCACCGAGTTGCCGGTGTAAGGCAGCAGCGCCGCCAGCAGCGCGTCGGCGGTGGCGCGATGGTCGGCGCGCGTCGATTCGATCAGCGTGATCGCCCGCGCCAGCGCCCGCCGGTCCCCCGACCGGACGGCTTCGGCGAGGCGGGCGGCGTCTTGCGGGGCGGTGTCGGTCATGGGATCGGCGTCGGTCAGTGCGAGGGGAGGGCTACCCTACCCGAGGGAGCGGTTCGGGATAAAGCCTCCGCCTCACGCCCGCAACTCACGTCCGCAACTCACGTCCGCACCGCCGGCGACTCCACCGCCTCCAGGTTCAGCGCGGCGGCGAGCAGGGCGCGGGTGTACTCCTCTTGCGGGTCCTCGAAGATGCGCTGGGTCGGACCCTGTTCGACCACCTTGCCGTCCTTCATCACCATGACGTGGCTGGACAGTGCCCGCACCACCCGCAGATCATGGCTGATGAACAGGTAGGCGAGGTTGTGGCGGGCCTGGATGTCGCGCAGCAGATCGACGATCTGCGCCTGCACCGACATGTCCAGCGCCGAGGTCGGCTCGTCCAGCACGACGAATTTCGGCTTCAGCACCAGGGCGCGGGCGATGGCGATGCGCTGGCGCTGGCCGCCGGAGAACTCGTGCGGGTAGCGGTTGCGGGCTTCGGGCGGCAGCCCGACCTCCTCCAGCGCGCGGGCGACCATCGCCTCGCGCTCGCCGCGGTCGCCGATGCCGTGGATGCCCAGCCCTTCGCCGATGATCTGGCCGACCGACAGGCGGGGCGACAGGCTGCCATAGGGGTCCTGGAAAACGATCTGCATCTCGCGCCTCAAGCCGCGCAGGCGCTTCGGCTGCCAGCCCTGGATGTCGGTGCCGTCGAAGCGAATCGCGCCCTGGCTGGCGTGCAGACGCAGCAATGCCAGGCCCAGCGTCGTCTTGCCCGATCCCGATTCGCCGACGACACCGACCGTGTGGCCACGGCGGACCGCCACGTCGACGCCGTCCACCGCCTTCACATGGCCGACGGTGCGGCGCAGCAGCCCCTTCTTGATCGGGAAATGCACCTTCAGCTTGTCGGCGGCCATCACCTCCGCAGCATCTTCCGGCGGCGACAGCGGGTTGCCGCGCGGTTCGGCCGACAGCAGTTTTTGCGTGTAGGGGTGGCGCGGGCGGATGAACAGGTCGTCGACCTTGGCCTGCTCGACGATCTCGCCCTGGTTCATCACGCAAACGCGGTCCGCCATCTTGCGCACCACGCCCAGGTCGTGGGTGATCAGCAGCAGCGCCATGCCGAAGCGGCTCTGCAAATCCTTCAGCAGCGCCAGGATCTGCGCCTGGATGGTGACGTCCAGCGCCGTCGTCGGCTCGTCGGCGATCAGCAGGTCGGGCTCGTTGGCCAGCGCCATGGCGATCATCACACGCTGGCGCTGGCCGCCCGACAGTTCGTGCGGATAGGCGGTCAGCCGCCTTTCCGGGTCGGGCAGTCCGACGAGGCGCAGCAACTCCAGCGTGCGGGCGCGGGCGGCGCCGGTCGACAGGCGCTTGTGCAGGAACAGGGTCTCGTTGATCTGCCGCTCGATGCTGTGCAGCGGATTCAGCGAGGTCATCGGCTCCTGGAAGATCATGGCGATGCGGTTGCCGCGCACCTGCCGCAGGGTCTTCTCCTCGGCGCCCAGCAACTCGGTGTCGCGGAAGCGGATCGAGCCGGCGGGGTGGTGCGCCATCGGGTAGGGCAGCAGCTGCAGGATCGACAGGGCCGTCACCGACTTGCCGGAGCCCGATTCGCCGACGAGCGCCACCGTCTCGCCCTTCTGGATGTCGAAGGACACGCCCTTCACGGCCTGCGTCGCGCCGGCACCGGACCGGAAATCGACGCGCAGGCCCCGCACGGACAGCAGGTCGGGGTTGGGGGGCATCAGGCTCATGTCGGGCTCTCGGGCTGTTGGGCCTTCTTCGTTGGCGGAAGGTGCATCGCGGGTGCCCCCTCCCCATCCCTCCCCCGCCTTGCGGGAGAGGGGGCAGGAGCTTTGGGAAAATGCAGCGGAGTCCCCTCTCCCGCGAAGCGGGGGAGGGTTAGGGAGGGGGCATCCAGCATCATCACTCCGCCGCCTCCTTGCGCGCAGCCGTCGCCGCTGCGGCCTCTCCCGGCATCGCCGTTGACATCTGGGCGATGGTCTTGCGCGGATCGAAGGCGTCGCGCACCGCTTCGCCGATGAAGATCAGCAGGCTCAGCATGATCGCCAGCACGAAGAAGGCGGTCAGGCCCAGCCACGGCGCCTGCAGGTTGGCCTTGCCCTGGGCCAGCAGTTCGCCCAGCGACGGCGAGCCGGGCGGCAGGCCGAATCCCAGGAAGTCCAGTGCGGTCAGGGTGGTGATCGAGCCGTTGAGGATGAAGGGCATGAAGGTCAGCGTCGCCACCATCGCGTTGGGCAGAACATGGCGCACCATGATGGTCACGTCGCCGGCGCCCAGCGCGCGGGCGGCGCGCACGTAATCCAGGTTGCGCGCCCGCAGGAACTCCGCCCGAACCACATGGACCAGCGCCGTCCACGAGAACAGCAGCAGCAGCCCCAGGAGCCACCAGAAGGTCGGCGTCACCACGCTGGCCAGGATGATCAGCAGGAACAGCGTGGGAAGCCCCTGCCAGATCTCGATGAAGCGCTGGAACAACAGGTCGGTCAGCCCGCCGAAGTAGCCCTGCACCGCGCCGGCCGCCACGCCGACGACGGAGGAGAAGGCGGTCAGCACCAGACCGAACAGCACCGAGATGCGGAAGCCGTAGATCAGCCGCGCCACCACGTCGCGCCCCTGGTCGTCGGTGCCCAGCCAGTTGTCGGCCGACGGCGGGGCGGGGGCGGGGACCGGCAGGTTGTAGTTGATGGTGCGGTAGCTGTAGGGGATCGGCGGCCAGACCATCCAGCCCTTGGCCTGGATCAGGTCGCGGACATAGGGGTCGCGGTAATCGGTCTCCGTCTCGAACTCCCCGCCGAAGGTGGTCTCGGGGTAGGTCTGGAAGACCGGCCAGTAATACTGGTTCTCGTATTCAATCAGCAGCGGCTTGTCGTTGGCGATGAACTCCGCCCCCAGCGAGAGGACGAACAGCACCAGGAAGATCCAGAAGGACCAGAAGCCGCGGCGGTTCGCCTTGAAATTGGCCAGCCGGCGCCGGGTCAGCGGAGTCATCATACCCTCCGCGATTCGAAGTCGATGCGGGGATCGACCATCACATAGGTGATGTCGCCGACCAGATTCATGATCAGCCCCAGCAGCGTGAAGAAATAGAGCGTGCCGAACATCACGGGATAGTCGCGGTTGATCGCCGCCTCGAAGCCCAGGAGCCCCAGCCCGTCCAGCGAGAAGATCACCTCGATCAGCATGGCGCCGGTGAACAGGATGCCGATGAAGGCGCCGGGGAAGCCGGCGATGACGATCAGCATGGCGTTGCGGAAGACATGGCCGTACAGCACGCGCTTTTCCGTCAGGCCCTTGGCCCGCGCGGTGGTGACGTATTGTTTGCCGATCTCCTCCATGAAGGAGTTCTTGGTCAGCATGGTCAGGCCGGCGAAGCCGCCGATCACCATGGACAGCACCGGCAACGCCATGTGCCAGAAATAGTCGAGAATCTGCTTGTACCAGGGCAGGTCGCCCCAATTGTCGGACACCAGCCCGCGCAAGGGGAACCAGTCGAGATAGCGCCCGCCGGCGAACACCACGATCAGCAGCACCGCGAACAGGAAGCTGGGGATGGCATAGCCGACGATGACCACGCCGGAGGTCCAGACGTCGAAGGGCTGGCCGTCGCGCACCGCCTTGGCGATGCCCAGCGGAATGGAGACCAGATAGACGATCAGCGTCGTCCAGATGCCGAGCGAGATCGACACCGGCATCTTCTCCAGCACCAGATCGACCACCCGGCGGTCCCGGAAGTAGCTGGTCCCGAAATCGAACACGATATAGTTCGACATCATGTGGATGAAGCGTTCGTGGATCGGCTTGTCGAAGCCGAACTCCTTTTCCAGCTGCTTGATGAAGGCGGGGTCCAGGCCCTGGGCGCCGCGATACTTGCCGCCGCTGTCCCCGGCTGTCTGGTTCTGGCGCTGGGCGGTGTTGGCGTCGCCGCCGGCGGTGCCGCCGATGCGTGACGTCGCCTCCACCGCGGTGCCCTGGACGCGGGCGATCATCTGCTCGATCGGGCCGCCGGGGGCGATCTGAACGATCAGGAAATTGATCACCATGATCCCGAACAGGGTGGGGATGATCAGCAACAGGCGGCGGATGATGTAGGCCAGCATCGCGGGTGTCCCGACCCTCCCCAATCCTCTAAGGTGACGCAGTGTAGCCCGGTTTTGTGTCCCGGCTATGTATCAGGGGCCCGTACGGCGCGCACTGTTGGAGAGCTTGGCGTTCTTGTCCGCATCGACCCACCAGCTGTCCGAGAATCCCAGGCCGTATTTCGGGGCAACCGCGGGATGGGAGAAACGGTTCCAATAGGCGACGCGATAGACGGTGTCGTGCCAGTGCGGAATGACGTACCAGTTCCACAGCAGCACGCGGTCCAGCGCGCGGGTGGCGGTGATCAGCGCCTCGCGGTCGGGGGCGGCGATCAACGTCTCCACCAGCTTGTCGACGGCCGGGTTCTTGATGCCGATCGCGTTGCGGCTGCCGGGCTGGTCGGCGCGCGACGATTCCCAGTAATCGCGCTGTTCGTTGCCGGGCGACAATGACTGTGCAAACCGCTCGATGATCATATCGTAATCGAAATTATCCGTGCGGTTCTGGTACTGTGCACTGTCGACCACGCGGATCTGCGCCTCGATCCCGGCGCGCTCCAGATTGCGGACGAAGGGCTGGACGATGCGCTCCATGTCGGCCTGCACCAGCAGGATCTCGAAGCGGAAGGGCTGGCCCTGCGCATTGACCAGCTTGCCGTTCTTCAACTCCCAGCCGGCTTCCTTCAGCAGGCCCAGCGCCGTGCGCAGGTTGCCGCGAATGTTGCCGCTGGCGTCGGTCTTCGGCGGCTCGTACGGCTTGGTGAACACCTCGTCGGGGATCTGGCCGCGGAAGGGCTCCAGCAGCTTCAGTTCGGCGGGGGAGGGCAGGCCGGTCGCCGCCAGTTCGGTGTTGGCGAAATAGCTCTTGGTGCGCTGATAGAGGCCATAGGAAAGGTTGGCGCGCGTCCATTCATAGTCGAACAGGTAATTCAGCGCCTCGCGCACGCGCCGGTCCTCGAAGATCGGGCGGCGGATGTTGAAGGCGAAGGCCTGCATACCCTGCGGGTCCTCGTGCTTCAGCTCCTCCTTGACGATCTGGCCGTTCTGCACCGCCGGGACATTGTAGCCGGTGGTCCAGTTCTTCGACGAATTCTCCAGCCGGAAATCATAGGCGCCGGCCTTGAACGCCTCGAACGCCACGTCGAGGTCGCGGTAATAGTCGTAGCGGATGCGGTCGAAATTGTAGCGGCCGCGGTTGATCGGCAGATCCTTGGCCCACCAGTCCTTTACCCGCTCGTAGGTGATGGCGCGGCCGGGCTGCACGTCGACGACCTTGTAGGGACCGCTGCCGACCAGCGGCTCCAGCGTCGTGGTGGCGAAGTCGCGGTTGGCGAAGGCATGCTTGGGCAGAACCGGCAACTGGCCCATGATAACCGGCAGCTCGGGATTGTTGCCATTCCGGAACGAGAATCTGACCGTACGCTCGCCGGTCTTCTCCGCCTTCGTCACGTCGGCATAGTAGGTGCGGTAGAGTGGGTGGCCCTTTTCACGCAGCGTGTCGAAGCTCCAGAGCACGTCGTCGACGGTGACCGGCTTGCCGTCGTGGAAGCGGGCCTGGGGGCGCAGGGTGAAGGCGACCCAGCTGCGGTCGTCGGCGACCTGGATGGTCTCGGCCAGCAGCCCGTATTCGGTGATCGCCTCGTCGCCGTTGCTGGTGGTCAGCGTTTCGAACACCAGTCCGGCGCCGGCGGCGGCCTGTCCGCGCAGGATGAAGGGGTTGAGATTGTCGAAGCCGCCGAAGGACATCAGCTTGACCTCGCCGCCCTTCGGGGCGTCGGGATTGACGTAGTCGAGATGCTGGAAGTCCGGCCCGTATTTCGGCTTGCCGTGCAGGGCCAGGGCGTGGCTGCCCTTTTCCTGCGCCGCGACGGGTGCCGCCAGCAGCAGAAGCGCCGCCATTGCCGTCCCCGTCATCGCAGCCGTCACGCCGGTGCCCAGCCACCGCATCCGACAAGTCATGCCCGGTCCCCTCCCTCGATTGTTGTCCAAAAACTGTTCAGTCTGATGGAGTTAGCCCCTCAATGGGGCGTCATCAAGGCTGCGCTGCCTTGCCAGCCGCATCGACCCACCAAGTCGCCGGAAAATTCGTGCTGCGATAGTCCTGATCGTATTTCGGCCAGACCGTCGGATGGGCCAGCCAGGCCTTGTGGGCGATCCAGCTTTCGGCGTTGTACCATTGCGGCACCATGTAGAAGCCCCACAGCAGGACGCGGTCGAGCGCGCGGGTGGCGGCCTGCACCTGCTCCAGATCCTTGGCCGCCAGCGCCTTTTCGATCAGCGCGTCGGCCACCGGGTCATGGATGCCGGAATAGTTGGCCGATCCCTTGATGCCGGCGGCCGCGGAGCCGAAATAGCCGCGCAGTTCGGTGCCCGGCGGGGTGAAGAAGCTGAGATTGACGACGATGGCGTCGAAATCGAACTCGTCCAACCGCGCCTGATACTGGGCGGTGTCGACGATTCGCAGGGTGGCGTCGATGCCGACCCGGCGCAGGGTTTCGATGTAGGGCTGGGTGACGCGGGTCAGCGCGCCGGTGCCGTCGAGGAACTCGATCGCCATCACCTCGCCGGTCTTCACGTTGGTCAGCTTGCCGTTGCGGGTCTCCCAGCCGGCTTCCTTGAACAGGCGCGTCGCCTCGCGCACCTGGGCGCGGTTGTTGCCGCTGCCGTCGGTGCTGGGCAGGGTGAAGGGCTGGGTCAGCAGCCGCTCGGACAGCTGAGGCTTGAAGGGCTCCAGCAGCGCCAACTCCGCCGGGCCGGGGGGACCCTTGGCCCCGAAGTCGGAGTTGGGGAAGTTGCTGAGCGTGCGGCTGTACTGGCCGTACAGGATGTTCTTCCTGATCCAGTCGAAGTCGAACAGCAGGGTCAGCGCCTCGCGCACACGCGGGTCGGCGAACTTGTCGCGGCGGGTGTTCAGGCGGTAGCCCTGGGCGCCCAGCGGCAGCTCGCTCGGCACCTCCAGCTTCAGGACGCGGCCGTCCTTTGCGGCGGGGAAATCATAGCCGGTGGTCCAGCGCTGCGCCCGGTATTCGCCGCGGAAATCATAGGCGCCGGCCTTGAACGCCTCGAACATCACATCGTCGTCGCGGTAGAAGTCGTCCTTCACCGTGTCGAAATTGTAGAAGCCGCGGGCGGTCGGCAGATCCTTCGCCCACCAGTAGGCCACCCGCTCGTAGGTGATGGAGCGGCCGGGATCGACCGTCTTGATCCGGTAGGGACCGCTGCCCAGCACCGGCTCCAGCGTCGTCTTGGAAATATCGCGCCCCTGCGCCGTCCACCAGTGCTTGGGCTGCGGCGCGAAGGTGACGGCGAAGTCGATGATCGGCTTGATCTCCCCCGTGCCGGTCAGGGTGATCTTGAAGCGGCGCTCGTCCAGCGCCTCCACCTTGGCGGTGTGGTCGAGGAAGGACTTGATGAAGGGTGCGCCATGGGCCTGGATCGCGTCCCAGGTGAAGACGACGTCGGCGCTGGTGATCGGCGTGCCGTCATGCCAGCGGGCGCCCTGGCGCAGCGTGAAGATCGCCCAGCCGTAATCGTCCGGCACCTCCACGCTTTCCGCCATATGGGCGTAGGCGGCGTCCAGCTCCCAGCCGGAACCGACCATCAGCGTGTCGGAGATCAGACCCAGCGTGCGCGGCCGCACCCCGCGCAGGATCAGCGTGTTCAGGCTGTCGTAGGTGCCCGGCTGCGATTCGGCCAGCCCGACCGACCCGCCCTTGGGCGCGTCGGGATTGACGTGGGGGAAATGGGTGAAGTCCGGCTTGAACTGCGGCTCCCCGAACTGCTTCAGCGCGGTGACGGTCTTCGTCGCCGCCTGGGCCGATGTAAAGGCGGCCGAGGTGAAGGCGGCCGGCGCGGCGAGGGTCAGGATCGTGGCGGCAACGGCGAGAAGGCGGCGCATCGGCAATCCTGTGTCGGGAGCGGGCGTTCTGGTTAGATTGCCACGTCCGCGCCCCGGTCAAGCGCAATTCCGCTCCAGACTCAGCTGCTTCGTGCGGTCCGCCAATGGTCGGCCATGCGGTCCATCAACTGGCGATAGCGGCGGTCGGTCCGCATCAGCTTGCGCACCGACTTCCCGTTGCGCGGGTCGGCCAGCATCCAGCCCTCCGCCGCCGCCTGATGTTCGGGATGGATGGACAGCAGGTAGATGGCGGCCTGTTCCGGAGACGCAATGGCCGTCTCCTTCAGCCGTTCCAGGATCGCCCCGACATAGAGCGGCAGGACCTTGCGGAAATCCTCCGGACCGCCGTCCGCGTCCATGCTCTCCGCCGGGGTGGCCTCGTCGCTCATCAGGGCCTGCCGTTCCGCTGCGGGCAGGGCGAAGAAGGCGTCTAGTCCCAGCAGCAGGTCGCAGACGGTCTTCTTGCGCACCAGCCAGTTCGACCCGCCCGACACCCGCGCCGCCAATCCCTCCAGGAATGGCCGCAGCTTTTCAGGCGACGTTTCGAAGACGGAACGGGTGGGCGGGGCGATGGTGGTCATTTCGAATTCCAAACAGACGTTTAACAGCGAAGGATCAGCCAGCCAGAACCTTCATGGCGTCCTGGTGGGTCTGCGGGTCGCCGGCGGCGATCACCCGCCCGCTGGAGTTGGCGTCGAGCGGCTTGCCCTCCCAATCCGTCATCAGCCCGCCGGCCCCGGTCACCACCGGCACCAGCGCCGCGAAGTCGTAGAGCTTCAGCCCCGATTCGACGACGAGGTCGTAATAGCCCGACGCCAGCAGGCCGTAGGTGTAGCAGTCGCCGCCATAGGAGGCGGTCTTCACCTTGGCCGCGACACGGCGGTAGGCCTCGTAATCGCTGCCGGGGAACAGGTCGGGGGAGGTGGTGCCGAACATGGCCGCACCCAGACCGCCGGGGCAGGGGCGCACGCGCACCGGCTGGCCGTTGTGGGTGGTCGGCCGGCCTTCGACGCCGATCCAGCGGTCACCGACGATGGGCTGGTCGATGATGCCCATCACCGGACGGCCACGGTGCAGCAGGGCGATCAGCGTGCCGAAGATGGGCCGGCCGGTGATGAAGGACTTGGTGCCGTCGATGGGGTCGATCACCCACACCCATTCGGCGTCCAGGTTCTTGGTGCCGTGCTCCTCGCCATAGATGCCGTCGTCGGGGCGCTGGCTTTCGATGATGGTGCGGATGACATGCTCCGCCTCGCGGTCGGCGATGGTAACCGGCGAGGCGTCGGCCTTGTCGTCGATGGCGACGGGGGTGCGGAAATAGCGGCGGACCACGCTGCCGCTGGAGTCGGCCAACCGCTGGGCGAGCGCCACCATCGGGGCGGGGCAGGGTTCGGTCATGGTCGCTCCTTGAAGCTGCTGTCGGTATGAGTGCCGCATCCTAACGGCGTGGGCCCGCCCCGGAAACCCGAAAGCGCCCCGTCCACGCTGCCGGGGGCGGAACCGCCGCAGAACGACCGGTCTGGGGGCAACTGGCCTTAAGGCGGGGCTTTCCGCCCGTCACGGCTTGTGGCAGCCTCCATCGGCCATGACCAACCGACCCAACATCTACGCCGCCACGCCGATCGACCGCGCCTCCCTCCGCCGCAAGGACGAGGATTGGCTGACGGAGGCCTGGCTCGCTCCCGCATCCCGCGTCCTGCCGGTCTGGCAGACCAAGAGCTTCGTCGCCGGCCCGGACGATGCGCCGCGCGCCGTGCTGCTGCCTGCCGAGGGGCTGGACGCGGTGCCGATCTTCCTCGGCCTGATGGAGGATGGCGCTCCGCTCTTCGCCGTCGACCTGTCGATCGTGGAGGAACCGGACGCTCTGCCCGCGCTGAAAGGCCTCGGCCGCTTCGAGGATCTGCGCGCCGCCGGCCCGCTGATGCCGGAGGGTGAGGCGGCTCTGTGCGCCTACGCCCGCGGCATGGTGTGGTGGAACGCCCGCCACCGTTTCTGCGGGGTCTGCGGGTCTCCGGCCGCCTCGGCGGAGGGCGGCCATGTTCGGCTCTGCACCAACCCCGACTGCGCCACCCACCATTTCCCGCGCACCGACCCGGCCGTGATCATGCTGGTCCATGACGGCGGCGACCGGGTCGTGCTGGGCCGCCAGAGCCGCTTCCCGCCCGGCATGCATTCGGTGCTGGCCGGTTTCGTCGAGCCGGGCGAAAGCCTGGAGGACACCGTCGCCCGCGAGGTGTTCGAGGAGGTCGGGCTGACCGTGACCGACATCCAATACCGCTCGTCGCAGCCCTGGCCCTTTCCATCGTCGCTGATGCTGGGCTTCACCGCGCGGGCCACCAACCTCGACATCGACACCGGCAACGACGAGCTGGAAAGCGCCCGCTGGTTCGACCGCGAGTTCCTGCGCACCCACACGCCGGACGAAACCTTCCGCCTCGCCCGTCCCGACTCGATCGCCCACCGCCTGATCCGGGAATGGATGGCGGAGGGGTGAGGGATCAGTGGATGAACAGCTTCACGAAGATGCCGATCTGAAAGGCAAGGACGAAGCCAAGCATCCACTTCATGAGGTTCATGTCGGACTTCAGCCCGCCGACATCGTCGTCCCGTTTGCTGAGGGCTGCGGCTGCTTTCACGGCTTTGTCCTCCGGCACATCGATGGACCGGAACGCCTCATAGACTTCGCTCTGCATCGTGGTCATGAGGCGTAACTCCGGTCCCTTGCCATCAGAACAGAGTATAAGATGATTGGTGCCGTCCGTTCGTTCAACGGTCGAATGGTCGCGGTTCCATCATTCGCTGGGGTCCCCTCATCAATGCCGCCGCTGCGGTCCTGCGGCGCGCACCGGGGAAGTGCGGCGGTCGAAGGGGTTGGGGTGGCGGGTGCAGGTGTCGTTGTAGAGCGCCATCAGCGACGCCGCCTCTGCCGCATGGCGGCGGTCGGCGCTGCACAGGTTGTCCCACACCATCTGGCGGACGGCTGCGTCGCCCCAGGGCTCAACCAGAAGAGAGGCGCCCTTTTCCAGGGCGGTCATGAAGGGGAGATGTTCGTGGGCGGCAATCTGTGCCACCTCCTCCGCCTCCAGGTTCGCGAGGCCCAAACAATCGTCCATCGTGAGCATGGCAACCTCCATCCGTGGCGCCATGGCCGTCGGCGGGGTTTCACCCGTCAGCCGCCGTGGTGTTTTGTTGTATTTGTAAGCATATGAAGCCGGTGCTTGCCGGTCTTCATTGTATAACAACTTCCGCTAATCTTGCCCAGCACCCGCCGGGTGCGGCCATGGCTAAGTCGCGTCGCTGCGGCGGAATGACGCGCGACTTGGCCGCGGGTGCGAAAAGACTTGCGGCATTGCGGGAGGGGATCAGTCCTCGCCGACGCGCTGGCTTTCCTGATAGCGGAAGGGATTGGCCGGGTAGACGCCGAGGATCTTCACCTCGCGGGCGAAGAAGTCCAGTTCCTCCAGGGCGAGGCGCAGCGGACGCTCGTCCGGATGGCCTTCCACGTCGGCGTAGAACTGCGTCTGTGTGAAGTGGCCGCCGACCATGTAGCTTTCCAGCTTGGTCATGTTGATGCCATTGGTGGCGAAGCCGCCCATCGCCTTGTACAGCGCGGCCGGCACACTGCGGACGCGGAAGACGAAGGTGGTGATCGTCTTGCAGGACCCCAACGCCGGCAGCTTCGGCTCGCGCGCCAGGATCAGGAAGCGGGTGGTGTTGTGGGTGGCGTCCTCGATCCCGCTCTTCAGGATGTCCAGCCCATAGATCTCCGCCGCCAGCGAGGAGGCGATGGCGGCATGGCGCGGGTCGTTCATCGCGGCGATTTCCCGCGCCGCACCGGCGGTGTCGGCGTGGTTGATCGCCTGCAGGCCCAGGCTGCGGATGGCGGTCTGGCACTGCGACAGGGCCTGGATGTGGCTGCGCACCGTCTTGATGCTGTCCAGCGTGGCGCCCTTCGGCGCCAGCAATTGGTGGTTCACCCGCTGGAAATGCTCGCCGATGATGTGCAGGCCGCCTTCCGGCAGCAGATAGTGGTTGTCGGCGACGCGGCCGGCGATCGAGTTCTCCACCGGAATCATCGCCAGCGATGCCCGCCCCTCGCGCACCGCGGCGAAGGCGTCCTCGAAGGTCGCGCAGGGCATCGTCGTCATGGTCGGCCGCGCGTTGCGGCAAGCCAGGTCGGAATAGGCGCCGGGGAAGCCCTGGAAGGCGATGATGTTGGACGTGGGCATGGACGGAGTTCCCCCGGCGGATCGTGAAGGCGTCAGCCGCCCTGGCGGGCGGACAGGAGGGCGCAGGCGCGCTCCAGGTCGGCGGGAGTATCGACACCCAGCGGAACCGCGTCAACGACCGCCGCGTCGATCCGCATGCCGTCGGCCAGCGCGCGCAACTGCTCCAGCCGCTCCCGCTGTTCCAGCACCGAAGGCGGCAGCGACACGAAACGCTCGAGCGCCGCCCGGCGATAGGCGTAGAGACCGATGTGGTGGTAGAGCGGCCCGTCGCCGGTCGGCGCGGTGGCGCGGGTGAAATAGAGCGCGCGTCCCTGCCGGGATCCCGCCGGCAGCTCCAGCACGGCCTTCACCACGTTGGGATCGGTCCGTTCCTCCTCCCGCGTGATCTCCACGACCAGGGTGGCGATGTCGACCGCGGGGTCGGCCAGCGGCGCGAACACGGCGCGCACGCTCTCCGGTTCGATGGTCGGCAGGTCGCCCTGTACGTTGACCACCGCGTCGTGCCGCCCTTCCGGGTCGATCAGCCGCAGCGCCTCGAAGATGCGGTCGGAGCCCGAGGGATGGTCGGGACGCGTCAGCACCGCGGTGCCGCCGGCAGCGTCGACCGCACGGGCGATCTCCGGCTCGGCGCAGGCGACCACCACCGGGCCGATCGCCGCCTCCATCGCGCGGCGCAGCACATGGACGATCATCGGCGCGCCCAGGATGTCGGCCAGCGGCTTGCCCGGCAGCCGGGTGGAGGCCATGCGCGCCGGGATCACCACGATCGGGTTGGCGGGACGGGTGGGGCTGGAGGCGGTCGGCATGGCGCGGAAGCTCCGGAGGAAAGGGCATCGGGTCCGCAAGGGCGGGCCGGAGGGGTGTGCCGCGGGTGAAACACGGGCGCCGGTGCGGCGTCAAGTGCCGGTATGACCCGAAAGGGGGGCGTTTTGCGATGCAGCGTAATGCGCAAGTAAATTAAGAGGTTGGTGACTGCGACAAATTTGTATGCGACCTTTTTTCGCGGTCCGCCGGGCTATGACAAGCTTTGGACCGCGGGCTATGGTGACCGCGGCGCGTTCAGCCGCGGGCGGGAGAAACGCCGAGTGCACTGAAATTAGGGAAAAAAGGGGCTCATCAATGAGCATGGAGTGGAACAAGATTTTCGGCGCCGTGCTGCTGGCCGGGCTGATCGCGATGCTGGCCGGATTCGCGTCCAAGGTGCTGGTTCATTCGAAGCCGCTGGAAAAGAGTGTCTACGTCGTCGCGACTCCCGAGGGGGCCGCACCTGCCGGCGACAAGGGTGCCGCTCCCACCGGCCCGGCGCCGATCGCCCCCCTGCTCGCCGCCGCAAGCCCGGAGAACGGCCAGAAGGTCGCCAAGGCCTGCGCCGCCTGCCACAGCTTCGACAAGGGCGGCGCGAACAAGGTCGGCCCGAACCTGTACGGCATCCTTGGCGGTCCGAAGGGCCACATCCAGGGCTTCAGCTATTCCGACGCCCTGGTGAAGACCGGCGGCAGCTGGACCTATGACGAGCTGAACAAGTTCCTCTACGACCCGAAGGGCTATGCCCCCGGGACCAAGATGACCTTCGCCGGCCTGAAGAAGGACGACGACCGCGCCGCCGTCATCGCCTATCTGCGCTCGCTGGCCGACAGCCCGCAGCCGCTGCCGCAGTAAGGGCCTGGGGCAAGGCAAGTGCACATGAGAAAGGCCCCGCTCTCGCAGGAGGGCGGGGCCTTTTGTTTGGGCTGCGGTGGAACCGAGGGCGCCGAAGTCCATCGGAAGCCGACGACTTTCCTCTTCGACCGTCATTCCCGCGAAGGCGGGAATCCAGCCGACCCGGCTGCTGAACGGCGGAGCTTCCTGGATCCCCGCCTTCGCGGGGATGACGACGGATTCGGGAAGGCGTCGGTTACGGGATGGTATCGGACAATTGCCGACAGGGCCGTTCCGCCTATCGGCGCAGGCCGCAGGCGATCTCCAGATAGTCGGGGTCGTTCTCCGGGGTCAGCCAGCCGTGGCGGATCAGGAAGTCGGTCACCACGAGGTTGACGTTGAACTTCCAGTCGCCGGTACCGCGCACCGACTCCGCCACCTTGTCCAGCGGCCAGAGTTCGAAGACCTCCACCTCGCCGTCGGTGTTGACCGGGGTCAGGCCGGGCGGAAGCTCCAGGTCGTAGACGAACAGGCGGTCGCGCTTCAGCCCGGCCGGAGTTTCCATCGTGTAGCTGATGGCGCCGACCGGCACGGCGCGCCGCGCGGTCTCCGCATCGAGCCCGGCCTCCTCCGCCGCCTCCTTCTCCAGGTTTTCGGCCAGCGTCAGGCCGATCGGCTGGCCGCCGGCGATCAGGTTGTCGAGCTGGCCCGGCGCCACCTCCCGGTCGCGGGCGCGGCGGCCGACCCACAGCAGCAGCCCGCCGGCTCCATTGCCAGCGGCCTCATCGCGGACGAAGCCGTTGATGTGCAGGCCATAGGCCTCGATGCCGAAGGCCCCGACGGCGGCGCGGTCGAGACGGGCCAGCGGTTCCGCCCCCCAGCGCGGCAGGACCGGGTAGTACTCCCCGCGCAGCGCCTTCACCGCTCCCTGTTCGACCAGATAGGCGGCGGCATGGTCGAGCAGGGTCGAGCGCGCCTCGAAATCCCGGATCTCCGGGGCGATGCTCAGCCGGTCGGGGGTGACGACGAAGCCGGGATCGACGTCCGGCAACGCTTCGGCCAGGGCATGACGCACCCAGCCCACGGTATGGCCGTCCAGCTCGAAGGGGCGGAAGCCGGACAGGTCGTGCGCGTTGCACGCGCGGATGTGATCGAGGAAGCTCATGGTTTCCATCTAAATCGGGCTCGGGCGGCGGCGCAACCGCTCATCCTGGGCACTCCGTGCTCCGTGATTCGGACATCTTGCGCCGCTCTGGTTGCCATCGTACACAGGTTCAGAGACGAAATGACTCCCGGCGCCGGCCGCCGGGCGGTCGCGCAGCGAAAGGGCGGGGCGTGGTGGCGGACCGATCGGCTGAGGGCGCGGCTGCGCAGGAGACGGAGACGCCCTTCGGCGCCCTGTCCGTCCTGGTGGTCGAAGACGAATCCTTCACCCGCATGGTGCTGGCAAAGATGCTCGGCACCCTGGGCGTCCGGGCGGTGCATCAGGCCGCCGACGGCGAATCGGCGCTGGCCGCCGTGGCCGCCCATGCCCCCGATCTGGTGCTGTGCGATGTGGAGATGCAGCCGATGGACGGCTTCGGCTTCGTCCGTGCGCTGCGCGCCAGCCCCGAGTCCCGCAGCCGTTCCCTGCCGGTCGTCTTCATGAGCGGCCGCGTCGACTGCGACCGCGAAGCGGCGGCCCGCGCCAGCGGCGCCGCGCTGGTCCTGGCCAAACCGGTCACCCCGGCCAGCCTGCGCGTCGCGCTGTCCGATGGGATGAGAGCGGCGCTGCCGGTCTGACGGTTGCCCGCCTGACGGCTATTGTCCGAAAGTCCGCTTTACGACCTGCGATTGCCCGCTTCGGCGGCAGTCCATGGCCGGCGCCGGCCATGCCTAAAAATTTCCCATTCTGTGGCATGCCTGCCAAGTGCTTGAAATAGTTCGGCAATCGAACGGTAACCTTCCACCGCGCCCAATGGGTGCCCCATCATCACCCAATTTCCGCCTTGTTGATGGGGACGATTGGGACGCAACATGATCTCTAAGAGGTGTTGCGGAGCCCCGGCCATGCGATGAGGCCGACCGCAATTCCCCTTGCGGGATTTTGTTAAGGTTTGGAGCTCAGCATCGACGGTAAGTCCCTGCGCCGTGCTTGGTCGAGGCGGCGCGCTTTCCTGAGGAGGCCGATGGCGTGATCAAGAGCGCCCGATCGAACCGCAACGGGTCGAATCTCGAAGGGCTACTCTCCCCGACTGGACGGGCAACGACGATTGCCGCCGGTTTCACGCCGTCTCTCTCCGATACTGTCTTTCTTCTTGCGCCGAACCTTCCGCGCGCGCCGTCAATGCGCGCGCTGGTTGAGCAGGTGCGCTCGCCGCACCAACACTGGCCGTGGGACCTAGGTCCTATGGCAGAGGCCGGCTCCACAGCGGGCTTTCCGGCTATGGAGCCTGAGTGCCTGGAAAGCTCTAGGTGGAGCATTACATTCAAAAATGACTCGTTCGGGGGTTGCCGCGTCGCAGGACGGACGGCTCCCGGCCTTCACAGGACCGTTCCTTACACCAGACCGCTGGCTTCTACCGCTGAGCGGGGAGGCTGCGGACCCCGCGCGGTCCGCTTCTTCCCTGGAGTGCCCCATGGATCGCGGCATGCGCCGCGGCCTGCCGCCGCAGCCACCGGCGGTGCCCCGGCGCATCGGACCAGATAAGACGGAGCGACGAATGTTCCCGGCCGACGAACTGTTCACGCGCTACACGCAGAATTACGAGACCCGCCGCGAGACCGAGATGTCCCTGATGGACTATCTCCAGCTGTGCCGCGACGACCCCATGTCCTACGCCTCGGCCTCCGAACGGATCCTGGCCGCCATCGGCGAACCGGAGGTGGTCGACACCGCCCGCGACCCGCGCCTGGGCCGCATCTTCATGAACCGGACCATCAAGGTCTATCCCGCCTTCTCCGAGTTCTACGGCATGGAGGAGACGATCGAACGGATCGTCGGCTTCTTCCGGCACGCGGCGCAGGGGTTGGAGGAGCGCAAGCAGATCCTCTACCTGCTGGGTCCGGTCGGCGGCGGCAAATCCTCTCTCGCCGAGCGGCTGAAGTCGCTGGTGGAGAAGTGCCCGATCTACGTCCTGAAGGCCGGCAAGGAGATCAGCCCGATCTTCGAAAGCCCGCTCGGCCTGTTCAACCCGGACGAGATCGGCGACGAGCTTGAGGAACGCTTCGGCATTCCCAAGCGCCGCTTGACCGGGCTGATGAGCCCCTGGGCGGTCAAGCGCCTCGACGAGTTCGGCGGCGACATCAACCGCTTCAAGGTGGTGAAGCTTCACCCCAGCAAGCTGCGCCAGATCGGCGTGACCAAGACCGAGCCGGGCGACGAGAACAACCAGGACATCTCGTCCCTGGTCGGCAAGGTCGACATCCGCAAGTTGGAGATCTACAGCCAGAACGATCCCGACGCCTACAGCTTCTCCGGCGGCCTGAACCGGGCGACCCAGGGCATGCTGGAATTCGTCGAGATGTTCAAGGCCCCGATCAAGATGCTGCACCCCCTGCTGACCGCGACGCAGGAGGGCAACTATGTCGGGTCCGAGAACATCGGCGCCATCCCCTTCCAGGGCGTGATCCTGGCCCACTCCAACGAGGCGGAGTGGCAGACCTTCAAGAACAACAAGAACAACGAAGCCTTCATCGACCGCATCTGCGTGATCAAGGTCCCCTACTGCCTGCGGGTGGCGGAGGAGCAGAAGATCTACGAGAAGCTGGTCAATACCTCCGATCTGGCGACGGCACCCTGCGCGCCGGCGACGCTGGAGATGCTGGCCCGCTTCTCGGTGCTGTCGCGCCTGCGCGAGCATCCGAACAGCAGCGTCTACAGCAAGATGCGGGTCTATGACGGCGAAAGCGTCAAGGAGACCGATCCCAAGGCCAAGTCGATGCAGGAGTACAAGGACCAGGGCGGCGTCGACGAGGGCATGGGCGGCATCTCCACCCGCTTCGCCTTCAAGGTGCTCGCCTCGACCTTCAACTACGACTCGACCGAGATCTCGGCCGATCCGGTGCATCTGATGTATGTGCTGGAACAGGCGATCCGGCGCGAACAGTTCCCGGAGGAGACTGAGAAGAAGTACGTCGAGTTCATCAAGGCCGAACTCGCCCCGCGCTATGCCGAGTTCATCGGCAACGAGATCCAGAAGGCCTATCTGGAATCCTACTCCGACTACGGCCAGAACCTGTTCGACCGCTATGTCGACTATGCCGATGCCTGGATCGAAGATCAGGACTTCAAGGATCCCGACACCGGCCAGCTGATGAACCGCGAACTGCTGAACCAGGAGCTGACCAAGATCGAGAAGCCGGCGGGCATCGCCAACCCGAAGGACTTCCGCAACGAGGTGGTCAAATTTGCCCTGCGCGCGCGGGCGGCGAATTCCGGCCGCAACCCGTCCTGGACCTCCTACGAGAAGATCCGCGAGGTCATCGAGAAGCGGATGTTCAGCCAGGTCGAGGATCTGCTGCCGGTGATCAGTTTCGGCTCGAAGAAGGACGGCGAGACCGAGAAGAAGCACACCGAGTTCGTCTCGCGCATGATGACGCGCGGCTACACCGAGCGGCAGGTTCGCCGGCTGGTCGAGTGGTACATGCGGGTGAAGCAGGCGGGCTGAAGCCAGTCGGCTGAGGCAATGGACCGAGGGGCTTAATTGCCGCGGGGCAGGGTGTTGCAACGCCCCGCGGCAACCCCACTGTCATAGAGTGCTGTCGAAGTCTGAAGGCCGCGTGACGAAACGGGTGGGAGGGCCAGCCCCTTGATGAACATCATCGACCGTCGCCTGAACCCGCAGGGCAAGAGCCTGGCCAACCGCCAGCGCTTCCTGCGCCGTGCCAAGGAGCAGGTGGTCAAGGCGGTCCGCGACGCCTCCGGCAAACGGGGCATCCAGGATATCGAGAACGGCGAGAAGGTGACGATCGCCGCCGGCGGGGTGCGGGAGCCGTCCTTCCACCGCGCCAGCCAGGGCGGGGTGCGCGACTATGTCGTGCCCGGCAACAAGGAATATGTGGAAGGCGACACCATCCAGCGCCCGGACGGCGGCGGTGGCGGCCGCGGCAGCGAGGGCAGCGCCGACGGCGAGGGCGAGGACGAGTTCCGCTTCGTCCTGTCGCGCGACGAGTTCCTGGATATCTTCCTGGAGGATCTGGAGCTTCCCGATCTGGTGAAGCAGAAGGTCAAGCAATCTGAATCGCACTCGCTGACGCGGGCCGGCTATTCGGTGTCGGGGTCGCCCGCCAACCTGAACCTCGTCCGCACCATGCGGAACAGCCTGTCGCGCCGCATCGCGCTGAAGCGCCCGAAGCGCGACGAGATCCGCGAACTGGAGGAGATGCTGCGCGAGGCCGAGGAGGCCGGCGAGGATGCCGAGCAGATCCAGGCGTTGCGCGAACAGCTGGAACACATCGTCCTGCGCTCCCGCCGCATTCCATTCATCGACCCGATCGACGTCCGCTACAACCGGTTCGAATCGGTGCCGAAGCCGATCGCCCAGGCCGTGATGTTCTGCCTGATGGACGTGTCGGGTTCGATGACCGAGCACATGAAGGATCTGGCCAAGCGCTTCTTCATGCTGCTGTACCTGTTCCTGCGGCGGCGCTACCGGTCGGTCGACATCGTCTTCATCCGGCACACCCACGAGGCCAAGGAGGTGGACGAGGAAACCTTCTTCTACTCCACCGAGACCGGCGGCACCGTGGTGTCGACCGCGCTGGAGGAGATGCAGAAGGTGGTGCAGGAGCGCTACCCGGACAGCGAATGGAACATCTACGCCGCCCAGGCGTCGGACGGCGACAACATGTCGTCGGACAACGCCAAGTCGGCGACCCTGCTGCGCGACGTCATCCTGCCGATGTGCCAGTATTTCGCCTACATCGAGGTGGCGGCGGAACACAACATGGGCCTGTCGGCATTGGGCCGCGAGACCGAGCTGTGGCGCACCTACAAGCAGGTGCAGAGCCCGGAACGCCCGCTGGCCATGCGCCGCGTCCGCTCCCGCCGGGAGATCTTCCCGGTCTTCCGCGAGCTGTTCGCCCGCGAGAAGGCAGGGGCGTAAGGGGTCATAAGGAAATCACCGCCCCATCCCATATCGGGGGCCGGGGCGGTAGGGGGAGATCGAGAATGACCGCTGTGATCACCAGGCCCGACGCGCTGCTGTATGACGGCGTCGAGTGGGATTACGATAAGATCAAGCGCGTCTACGACGCCATCGAGCATATCGCGCTGAAGGAGATGGGCCTCGACGTCTATCCCAACCAGATCGAGGTCATCACCGCCGAGCAGATGCTCGACGCCTATTCGTCCATCGGCATGCCGCTGATGTACAAGCACTGGTCCTTCGGCAAGCATTTCGCCCGCGACGAGATGATGTACCGCAAGGGCTACCGCGGCCTGGCCTACGAGATCGTCATCAACTCCAGCCCCTGCATCAGCTACATCATGGAAGAGAACACCATGACGATGCAGACGCTGGTGATCGCCCACGCCGCGTTCGGCCACAACCATTTCTTCAAGAACAACCAGCTGTTCCAGCAATGGACCGATGCCCAGGGCATCCTGGACTATCTGGAATTCGCCAAGACCTACATCTCGCATTGCGAGGAACGCTACGGCCATGCCGCGGTGGAGCGGGTGCTGGACGCCGCCCACGCGCTGATGAGCCAGGGCGTGCACAAATACCCGAAGAAGCGCTCCGACCTGCGGACCGAGCAGCGGCGCGAGCGCGAGCGGCAGGAATACCAGGACCAGACCTTCAACGATCTGTGGCGTACGGTGCCGAAGCCGGCCGCCGGCCAGCGGCCCAGCAAATCGGTGTCAGAGCGCAAGAAGCTGCTGGGATTGCCGGAAGAGAACATCCTCTATTTCCTGGAGAAGAAGGCGCCGCGGCTGGAGCATTGGCAGCGCGAGCTTCTGCGCATCGTCCGCCATATCTCACAGTATTTCTATCCGCAGAAACAGACCAAGGTGATGAACGAGGGCTGCGCCACCTACGTCCATTACCAGATCATGAGCCGCCTGCACGAGACCGGACAGATCAGCGAAGGCGCCTTCCTGGAGTTCCTGCACTCCCACACCTCGGTGGTGTTCCAGCCGGAATTCGACGACAAGCGCTTCTCCGGCCTGAACCCCTATGCGCTGGGATTCGCGATGATGCAGGACATCGCCCGCATCGCCGAAAAGCCGACGGACGAGGACCGCCAGTGGTTCCCCGACCTCGCCGGGCGCGGCGACGGCATGGCGGCGGTGCGCGAGGCCTGGGCCAACTTCCGCGACGAGAGCTTCGTCCTGCAGTATCTCAGCCCGCACCTGATGCGGAAGCTGAAGCTGTTCAGCGTGCGCGACGACGCGGAAGACCCCTATCTGCTGGTCGATCACATCCACAACGAACGTGGTTACCGCGACATCCGCAAGAAGCTGGCCCGCCAATACGACCTTGGCTATCTGGAGCCGGACATCCAGATCGTCGACGTCGACCTTGCCGGCGACCGCAAGCTGATCCTGCAGCACCGCGTCACCAACGGCGTGCTGCTGGACGAGAGCGACGCCAAGGCAGTGCTGCGCCACATCGCCAACCTCTGGGGCTACGAGGTGCAGCTGATCGAGGTGTCGGCCATCTCCGAGGCAATCCTGAAGGAGCATGCCGTCACCGCGCCGAGCGGAATCGGCGTGGTGTAACCGGAGACGAGAAGGAGGTCTCTCATCGTTCCGGTTCGGGTTTGATGCCGGCCTCCTTCATCGCGTGCGTCAGGTCCAGCACAACGGTGCTGATGTCGGGAAAGGACAGGGCAACCGCCCGGCGGTCGGGATCCAGCCGCACCACATGGGCGATCTGGCGGCCGCCGACCGGGTGGCCGGCGGTTTCCGGGCCACCGGCTTGGGGTATGTCCGGACAATGCAGCTCCAGCCGCATCTTGTCGCCGACGGCGTGGGCGAAGTCCTCCGGCGGCAGATCGACCAGCAGGCCGCGGGTCGACCAGTTGATCGTCCGGCAGCGCCGGCCCTCCGCTTCCACCACCAGGACGGGGTCCATGTAGCGGATGGCGCGGCGGCGTTCGATGCCGTTCGGAGGTTTGGCGCCGACGTCATGCTGGTCCAGCTTGCGCTTGGCCGCCTGCTTGGTGCGGTCGTCCACTCCGTCCTTGCTGGTCATCAGCGTCGCCTGCACGCGCCGTTCGACACCGTGGCGGAACTCGTCGTCGGCGCCGAAGCGCAGCGCTTTGGCGAAATGGTCCTTGGCCCGGGTCAGCAGGGCGTTGCGTCCCTTCTCGTCGCCGCGATGGCCGCAGCGCTCGGCCTGGACCAGCAGCGAATCGACGCTGCGCTGATAGGCGCCACGCTGGATGGCGCGGGCCAGTTCGCGGAACTCGGCGGCGCGCAGGCTTGGGAATTCGCGGGTCTTCAGCAGCCCGGCCAGACCTTCGGCAAGCGAGTCGACGCGGGGGGGGGGGTCGCCGGTTTCCGCCTCCCGGCGCAGGCTCCGGATCGACTCCTCCGCCTTGCGGAGCAGTTGGTCTTCCAGTTTACGGCGCTGGTCGGCATCCATCACGGGCATGGCCCGGCCCTCCACAGGGGCTGTCGCTCAAGGATAGCGCAGGTGACCGGCAGGCGACAGCCGGCAGTTCTGGTTAACGGCCAACCTGATGGGCGCCCCAGTGGGACCGGACCGGATTTCCTTTTGCCGCGAAACAGCCTTCTTATCGGTGACGACAAGCAGGACCAAGCGGACGGGAGCGGGCAGGCGATGGGCAAGGACGACAGCAACGCGGCGAAGGCCGATATGGACCTGGGGCTGCTGAAAACCGCCCTGGCCGGCCTGCTGGAGGAGGAGAGCACGAGCCCGGCCCCTGCCGGCACCGCGCTGGTCGCCATTCTCCGCGGGCGCGGCGCCGATGCGGAGCCACTGCGCACGCTGGTGCTGCGGCGGCGCGCGCTGCGCGGCGAGAAGGGAGTCGAGGACGCGGCAGAGCGGCGTGCCCTGGTCTACAGCCTGACCAAGACCATCCTGGCCGCCGCCGTGCTGCGGCTGGCCGCGCGCGGCACCGTCGATCTGGACGGGGCGGCGGAGCGCTGGCTGCCCGAACTGGCGGGCCGGCCGGGGGCGGTCACCGTCGCACAGTTGCTGATGCACCGGGCCGGGCTGCCCGATTATGGCGGGCGGGCCGATTATCACGCCGCCGTCGCCGCCGGCGGCGAGCCGTGGAACGGTGACGAGTTCCTGGCCCGCTGCGGTGTGATCGGAGGAACCGATGGACCGCCGGTCGGCAGCTTCGCCTATTCCAACATCGGCTACCTGCTGGTCGGCCGGCTGCTGGAGCGGGCGGGCGGCCTCCCGCTGGCGGAGATGCTGGCGCGCGAGGTCTTCGCCCCGCTCGGCCTGTCCAGCGCAGCGCTGCTGCGCGATCGCTCCGACCTCGACGGGCTGTTCTTCGGGCCGAGCCCGACCTTCGGCGGCGCACCGGTGGCGAAGGCCTATCATCCCGGCTGGGTATCGCATGGGGTGGTGGCGATGACGGTGTCCGATGCCTGCCGGCTGGTCCATGGGCTGACCGAGGACTATTTGCCCGGTGCGCTGCTGCGGCGGATGCGCGATGCCCTGCCGGTCGGCGGACCGATGGCCGGCAGGCCCTGGGTGGAGCCGTCCTATGGCCTGGGCCTGATGATGGAACTGGACCCGGCGGCCGGACCCTATTGGGGCCACACCGGCGGCGGTCCGGGGGTGACGCCCGTCGCCTATCATACGCCGGGGCCGGTCCCGGTTTCCGTCGCCGTCTTCCTGGACGGCGAGGACGGAAACCTCGCCGAATGGATGGCGGTGGAGGTGCTGCACCGGCTGCGTGGCGGGCGTTAGGGGGCACTTGCGCCTTTCCGTTCATCTCCCGCCGGTGCCCCCGCTTGTTCGGACTTTGCGCGTAACCATCTCCTCTCCAGGGGACAATCCTCCACTCCGGCGCATAGACTTCGGGGTGTGGCGGAGCCGGGGCAAACCGGCATCCGGAAACGAACATTGGGGAGGAAACGCGCATGGGAGAAGCCGCCCGCACACTGCCCGATCATCCATGGCTGGCCTCCTACCCGCCGACGGTGGACTGGGCGATGCCGATCCCGGCCCGGCCGCTGACGGAGCTGCTGGACGGCGCCGTCGCCCGCCATGGCGCCAAGCCCTGCCTGAATTTCCTGGGCAAGCGCACCAGCTACCGCGAGCTTGGGCAACTGGTCGACCGCGCCGCCCGCGGCTTCCAGGCCATCGGGGTGGGGAAGGGCACGCGGGTCGGGCTGTTCCTGCCCAACACCCCCTATTACGTCATCGCCTTCTTCGGCATCCTGAAGGCCGGCGGCACGGTAGTGAACTTCAACCCGCTCTATGCCGAACGCGAATTGGTCCACCAGATCGGCGACAGCGACATCGACCTGATGGTCACGCTGGACCTGAAGCTGCTGTACGACAAGATGGCGCGGATGCTGGCCGAGACCGGGCTGAAGCGGCTGGTGATCTGCCGCATGGCCGATATCCTGCCCTTCCCGAAGAACTGGCTGTTTCCCATCGCCAAGAAGGCGGAGATCGCCGCGGTCCCGCGCGACGACCGCCACATCCCCTTCGCCCAGCTGGTCGCCAACGACGGCCGGCCGGCGCCGGTCGCCATCGACGCGCGCGAGGACGTGGCGGTCCTGCAATACACCGGCGGCACCACCGGCGTGCCGAAGGGCGCGATGCTGACCCACGCCAACCTCTACGCCAACACGATCCAGTGCGCGACCTGGTACGCGGCGAAGGAGCGCAAGCCCGGCGAGGGCGACGACGACGGGCAGGAGCGCATGCTGGGCGTGCTGCCGCTGTTCCATGTCTTCGCCATGACCGCGGTGATGAATTTCGGCCTGCATCTGGGGGCGGAGATCGTCCTGCTGCCGCGCTTCGAGCTGGAGCAGGTGATGCGTACCCTGCAGAAGGAGCGGATCACCCTGTTCCCCGCCGTTCCCACCATCTACACGGCGATCAACCACCACAAGCGCCTGAAGGAGTTCGACCTGTCCTCCATCCGCTTCTGCATGTCGGGCGGCGCCCCGCTGCCGCTGGAGGTGAAGGAGGCGTTCGAGCGCACCACCGGCTGCACGCTGGTCGAGGGCTACGGCCTGTCGGAAAGCTCGCCCGTCGCCACGGTCAACCCGGCAGTGTTGCACAGCGAGAAGAAGGGCTCCATCGGCCTGCCTCTGCCCGGCACCATCGTGGAGATCGTCAGCCTGGAGGAGCCGCGCCGGGTGCTGCCGCCCGGCGAGAAGGGCGAGGTCTGCATCCGCGGGCCGCAGGTGATGAAGGGCTATTGGCGCCGCCCGGCCGAGACGGCTGAGACGCTGGTCGACGGCCGGCTGCATACCGGCGACGTCGGGGTGATGGACGAGGACGGCTACACCACCATCGTCGACCGCATCAAGGACATGATCCTGTGCAGCGGCTTCAACGTCTATCCCCGCAACGTGGAGGAGGCGATCTACCTGCACCCCGCCGTCGCCGAATGCGTGGTGGCCGGCGTGCCGGACGAATATCGCGGCCAGACGGTGAAGGCCTATGTCCGGCTGGACGAGGGGCAGAGCCTGACCGCCGAGGAACTGCACGCCTTCCTGAAGGACAAACTGTCGCCCATCGAGATGCCGAAATTCGTGGAATTCCGCCGGGAGCTGCCCAAGACGATGATCGGAAAACTGTCCCGCAAGGCCCTGCTGGACGAGGAGCGGAGCAAGCGTGACGCCGCCGCGGCGACTGGCGGTTCCGCATGAGCGGCGCCGAACGGAAGGCGGTCCGTGTCCGCGTCCAGGGCAAGGTGCAGGGGGTGTGGTATCGCGGCTGGACCGTCGATACCGCGGGCGGGCTGGGCCTGACCGGCTGGGTCCGCAACCGCACCGACGGCACGGTAGAGGCGCTGTTCGCCGGCCCCGCCGACGCCGTCGACCGCATGCTGGTGGCCTGCCGCCGCGGCCCGCCGTCGGCCATCGTCCGCGACGTGGTCTCCGAACCGGAGCAGGATCCGGGCATGGCCGGCTTCGAACAGCGGCCGACGGCGTAAGGTCCGCATTAGCGTTCCGCTAACCATGACGACGGCATGCTGGCTGTCGCCGTGGTTTGAGGAACCGCCAGGATGACCGCAAGGAAGCCGGATGTGGCCGGCATGAAGGCAATGCTCACCGGCGTCTTCGCCAAGGCGGCGGAGGCGAAGGGCAAGGCTGCGCGCGGAGCCGCGGCTGCACCGGCACCGAAGTCCGCGGGCGTGCCGGGGCGTGACGCGGCCGTCCGCCTCAGCCTTGGGGCGGAGGCGGTGGAGGATGCGCCGGCGCGGCCGTCCGAACCGCCGGGCGTCGATCTTGCCGACCGGCTGGAACCGGCGATCCAGGCGCTGGCCCGCGACCTGGGCCGGCTGCTGGCCGCCTTCGGCATGGATGGAACCGATGCCGTGGAGACGGCGCTGGTCGCCCGTTTCGGCGACGCGGAGCGCCGGGCTGCCGTCGCGGCGCTGGATGGACGGGCAGGCGAATTGCGGCCGCTGGCGGAGGGTGACCGGCAGGATGTGGCGGTCGACGTGAGCGGGATCGGCCTCACCCTCGCCGCCGGGCAAGTGGATGTGAGGCTGGACGATGCCGCGCTGATGCTGGCGCGGGTGCCGGCGGAGGAAAAGGGGGAGGGGCTGGCAGGCGTGCTCGGCGTCCTTCGCTCCGCCATCCGGCCGGGGAAGGGGCTGACGGTCGGGACCGACCGGGTCGCCATCGACGATCTGGGCCGCGTCATGGAGGCGTTGTCCCAGGCGATGACGAAGCCGCCGCAGGGGCTGGAAGGCACGCTGACCCTGTCGCCGCTGGGCGCGCCGGAGGAGGATGGCGGGGCGCTGGAACTGACCCTGTCGCTCTCCGGGCTGCTGGCAGACGTGGCGACCGCAGCATCTGCCAAACCGGTGCCGGCGACGGAAAAGCCGGCCGGCGATATCAGGGAGCGTGGGTTCGATGTCCGGATTTGAGGCGCGCCTCATCGCCGCCGGCTTGCTGTGCGGGCTGATGCTGCCGGGCGCCGCTCCGGCGCTGGCCGGTGCGCTGGAGCGGACGGAGCCGGGCCATCAGGCGCCGCCGCAGCCGGGCTCCACCCTGCCCATCGCGCCGCCCATCGTGCAGTTCCCGCTGCCGCCGCAATGGATGACGATCCGCTCCAAGGAGGATTGGCGCAAGGCCGGCAAGTTCGAGAAGGAGCTGAGCCGGGATTGCGCCGCCCTGCGCTTCACCGAGATCACGCCTTTGCGCTTCCGCGCCTATTTCAAGGGGGAGGTGCTGGGCGTCGCCTTCGGCCATGGGCTGAACCTGAACGATCCCGACCGGAAGGCGGACCGGAAGAAGATCTACCTGTTCCGCAACGGCGATTCGACCGCCTGCACCGTGCAGTCGATGGACAACAAGGATCCGCGGGTGAACCCCGCCGGCGATCAGGCCGGTACCCCGGCCGCCGGCGGGTTCCAGAAATACTAGGCGTCTTCCCCCCGCATCGCGCCGCCGAACACCTCCGGCCAGGCCGCGATCAGGGCCGAATCGACATCCTCCATCGTCACCAGCTGGCCCAGAGCGACGATGGAGGTGACGCCATGCTCGGCGATGCCGCAGGGGACGATGCCGCCGAAATGGGACAGGTCTGGCTCCACGTTCAGGGCGATGCCGTGGAAGCTGACCCAGCGCCGCACCCGCACGCCGATGGCGGCGATCTTGTCCTCCTGGCCCTTCAGCCCGCCATAGGGCTGCTTGTCGACCCAGATGCCGACACGGCCCTCCCGCCGCTCACCCTTGATGTTGAAGGAGGCGAGCGTGCGGATGATCCAGTCCTCCAGGTCGCGGACGAAGCCGCGGATGTCGGCGCCACGCGCCTTCAGGTCCAGCATGACGTAGGCCACGCGCTGTCCCGGCCCGTGATAGGTGTACTGGCCGCCCCGGCCGCTGCGGTAGACGGGGAAACGGTCGGCCTCCAGCAGATCCTCGTCCCGCGCGCTGGTGCCTGCGGTGTAGAGCGGCGGGTGTTCGAGCAGCCAGACCATCTCCGGCGCGGTGCCGGCGCGGATCGCCTCGACGCGCGCCTCCATCTCGGCGATGGCGTCGGGGTAGGGCACCGGCTCGTCGGAGATGCGCCACTCGATGGGCTGACTGACGGACAGGCTGGCAGGCGGGCTTGTCGGGGAGGTCATTCGATCCGGTCTCTAACGATGTCGGCGGAGCGGCCGGAGGGCCGTTCCGAATTTTTCTTCGCGAACGATGATTGTAGCGCTTGATCGACCGTCGGGAAGCTGATATCTACCCGCTCCACCCGATGAGGCGCGCAAGCGGACGTCGGGAACTACCAGCCTGATGCGGTCGTGGCGGAATTGGTAGACGCGCAGCGTTGAGGTCGCTGTGGGGCAACCCGTGGAAGTTCGAGTCTTCTCGACCGCACCACTCTCCCATGCAGATGGGACCATCCCGGGGATACGGGAAAGACGAAAGGCCCGCAGGTCGCAAGACCGAGCGGGCTTTTTCGTATCCGCGTTTTCCCACGCCTATCCGATCAGTGCGCGCAGCAGTTTGGCCGCACCTCCTGCGGCGCGGCGGACATCCTCGAACAGCACCATCATCTCGTAGATCGCCAGGAAGGCGCCGCTGTAGAACCAGGGCCGCCAGCGCTCCTCCGCCCAGGCCGCCAGCCGGTGGATGCCGCCCATCGGCAGCAGCCTTGCGGTGGCATAGGCGCTGGCGATGCCGATCAGGGCGCCGCCGGTCACGTCGCCGGGGTAATGCAGGCCCAGATAGACCCGCGGCAGGCTGACGATCGCCGCCGCCCACAGGCAGGCCAGCAACCCCCAAGGGCGTGAGGCGCGGACGAAGGTCGCGGCCAGCGCGAAGGCGAGGGCGGCGTTGTCGCTGGGGAAGGAACTCCAGTTCTTCAGGGCCTCGCGGCTCTGGCCGATGGGCGGGACGAAGGCAAGGCCGGCATCATGCAGCGGGCGGGGCCGCGCCGGCATCACCGCCTGGATCACGATGGATGCCGCCACCGCCAGGACCACGGCGGTCAGGGCGTCCACCACCAGCCGGCGCCCGCCCTCCATGTCGTCGCGGCGGAACCACAGCCACCACAGGGCGGCGCAGAGCACGCCCAGCTTTATCAGATAGATGTTGGCGATCCCGCGCACCGCCATGTCCAGCGCCGCACTGTGGCCCGCAAACTGGTTCAGCCACAGGAGCAGGGTCTGGTCGAGACGATGCAGGGTCTCCACGGCGACTCCACGGGTGGATGGGGTGCCGGCCAGTGTTGCGGTTTTATGACAAGGCGGGTCAACGGCGCATCCGAAGGCGCCGTCCGGGCCCTGAACGGAGCGGTTCGGGGTGCCACCCTCCCCGAATTCGGACCGCTGGCGGCAGTTCCCCTCAGCGGAACTCGATGTAACGGTCGAGTGCGGCGCGGCGCAGCGCGCGGACGATGTGGGGAGCGGCGCCGCTGGCGACGATGTGGCCGCCGGCCTCGCGGCAGCGGTTCGCCAGGATGAACATCATGCCGATGGCGGCGGAGTCGATGAAGGTGACGAAGCGCAGGTCGATCGGCACCACCGGGCTGGCGGCAAAGTCCCAATCGCGCAGCATGTCGTGGAAGCGGTTGCCGTCCTCGTAGGTGCAACGGCCCGACAGCAGGATGCCGTCGCGGTCGCCGACGGTGGTGAAGGCATACTCCATAGGCGCGTCCGGCCCCTCTCCCCATGATGCGGCACGCCGTGATGGGAACACGAAGGGTTGTTGCGGCGCAAGAGTATGGTGGGAAAAGCACCGGGAACGGCCGTTCCTTGCCCGACCGGGCTGGACAAACGGGGGCGGCGGCTCTATGTCGGGGGCGCCCCGCCGGTGCAGTTCCCGTCCTCTGCGCCGGGACCATGGTACCGCGCGGAGGCCTTCCACAACCCGCAAACCCCGAACGCCGCCGGCCTGCCGTCCGTTGCCGCGGAGCCGCGTCGCCTTTGCCGTGCCGTCGGTGTCCGTGCCGGCATTCGGGCGTTGCCATCGTCGAAGGGAGGGTGCCGGCATGCACACCGATCCCCACACGCCGGACCTGCGGCCGGACAGCGCCGCCCATCCCCATGGACATCATGCCGTGGGTCATGAGGCGGAGGACGAACGTCCCTACGGCGTCGATCCGGAATTCGTGGAAGAGATCGTCGCCCTGCTGCGCGCCCGCGAACGCGACGCCGTTCTGGCGCGGCTGGAGGAACTGCACGCCGCCGACATCGCCGACCTGATCGAGCAGGCCGATCCGGCCGAGCGCGCCGACCTGATCGACCTGCTGCCGGCGGAGCTGGACGGCGAGGTGCTGTCCTACCTGAACCCGGACCTGCGCGAAGCGCTGATCGAACGGTTCGAACCGCAGGAGCTGGCCGCCGCCGTCGCCGACCTCGACACCGACGACGCCGTCGAGCTGATCGAGGATCTGGACGCGGAGACGCGGGCGCAGATCCTGGCGAACCTGCCCGACGCCGAACGCGCCCTGGTGCAGGAGAACCTGACCTACGACGAGGACAGCGCCGGCCGCATGATGCAGCGAGAGCTGGTCGCGGTGCCGGAATTCTGGACGGTGGGCAAGACCATCGACTTCGTCCGGGCGGCGACCGACACGCTGCCGGAGGACTTCTACGACATCTTCATCGTCGACCCGATGCACCGGGTGGTGGGGGCGGTGCCGCTGTCGCGCCTGCTGCGCCAGCGCCGGGCCGTGCGCATCGCCGATCTGGTCACCGGCGAGGTCGACGCGATCCCCGCCACCATGGAGCGGGCGGAGGTCGCCAACCTGTTCCGCCAATATGCCCTGGTCTCCGCCCCCGTGGTCGATCCTTCCGGCCGGCTGATCGGCGTCATCACCGTCGACGACGTCGTCCGCATCATCGACGAGGAGGCGGAGGACGACCTGCGCAAGCTGAGCGGGTCGGGCGACACCGGCGTGTTCAGCGGCATCGCCGACATCGCCCGCGGCCGTGTCGGCTGGCTGACCGTCAACCTCGCCACCGCTTTCCTGGCGTCGGGCGTCATCTCGCTGTTCGAGGGCACCATCGAGCAGATCGTGGCGCTGGCGGTGCTGATGCCCATCGTCGCCTCCATGGGCGGCAATGCCGGGACCCAGACGCTGACCGTCGTCGTCCGCGCGCTGGCGACGCACGAGCTGTCGTCGGCCAACGCCATGCGGGTGGTGGGCAAGGAACTGCTGGTCGGCCTGATCAACGGCGGCATCTTCGCCGTGATGGTCGGAGTGATCGCGCTGGTCTGGTACGGCCCGATGATCGGCATCGTCATCGGACTCGCCATGATCATCAACCTGGTGGTGGCGGGGCTCAGCGGCGCGCTGATCCCGCTGGGGCTGGAAAAGCTGGGCGTCGATCCCGCGGTGTCCAGCGCGGTGTTCCTGACGACCATCACCGACGTGATCGGCTTCCTGGCCTTCCTGGGGCTGGCGTCGGCGTTCCTGCTGTGAGCGCAGCCCCGGGATGGCTGGGAAGCGGCGCGCCTTACAGGGTGGTGGCGCTGCAGTAGGCCCAGTCCTCGCCCTGGAGCCCGAAGAAGGCGGCGACCGGCTTGGCGCCGGATCGGTCGACGACGACGCGGAACCGGCTGCCGGTGCAGGCGCCCTGGGCCTGCTTGGCGAAGGGCAGCTTGACGTGCTTGGATTCCAGGCAGGCGTCGGACAACTTCGGCGGGGTGGCCGGGCCGTCCACCTTCTTGCCGTTCAGCACCATGTAATAGTTGGTGGCCAGACCGCCCTTGACGTCGGCCTTCACCTCGATCTTGCCGAAGCGCGACTTGTAGAGGCCGGTTTCCTGCTCGCCGTCCGGGGTGCCGGTCGGCAGCGGACGGAAGGAGATGGCGGCACAGGAGGGCGGATCCTTGGCTTCCGCCGGGGTGGAGACCGCGGCGAAAACGGTAAGGCCGCCGGCCAGCAGAAGGGCGGCCTTGCGGGCGGACGGCAGGTTTGCGGACAGCATGGGAAACTCCTTTCGAACCGGTTGGACCGTCATTTCGGCATCACGCAGAAGGTGGTCTGCTGCATCAGGGCGCAGTCCTTCTCCACCCCGCCGTCCAGCATCGACACCTCCACCTGGGTGATGACCAGGGTGCGGCCCGGCTTCACCACGCGGGCGCGGGCGATCATGACGTCGCCCTTGGCCGGCGACATCAGGTTGATCTTGAACTCCACCGCCAGCACCTCCGCCCCGGCGGGCATCAGGCTCAGCGCGGCATAGCCGCCGGCATTGTCGGCCAGCGTGCTGACCATGCCGGCATGGAAGAAGCCGTGCTGCTGCGTCAGGTCGGCGCGGAAGGGCAGCCGCATCTCGCAGAAGCCGGGCTCCATCGCCGCCATCTCGATGCCGAGCGTCCTGCAGATCGGCTGTTGTTCGAAGGACGCGAGGCAGCGCGCCTTCCAGTCGTGGGTACGGGGTTCGAAGGTGGCGGGCACGGTCGGAAGGTCTCCGGCTTGAGGGGCGGTTCGCGACAGCCTGCGTCAGCCGCCGCGCCGGATCAAGCGGCCGATTGGACAACCGCAAGAGGCACGCCCCTTCGCCGTCAGCTGCCGATCAGGCCCATCTGCGGGCTGGAGGGTTCGGCATAGGCGCGCATCGGCATGCGGCCGGCCAGATGGGCGCCGCGCCCGGCAGCGACCGCGTCGCGCATCGCCGCCGCCATCCGCACCGGATCGCGCGCCTTCGACACGGCGGTGTTCAGCAGCACCGCGGCACAGCCCAGTTCCATCGCCAGCGCCGCGTCGGACGCTGTGCCGATGCCGGCATCGAGCACCACCGGCACCGGGCTGCGGGCGCAGATCGTCTCGATGGCGTGCGGGTTGCGGATGCCCAGGCCGGACCCGATGAAGGCGCCCAGCGGCATCACCGCCGCCGCGCCCAGGTCGGCCAGCTTGCGGCAGGTGACGGGATCGTCGTTGCAATAGGGCAGCACGACGAAGCCGTCGTTCACCAATTCCTCGGTCGCGCGCAGCAGCTCCTCCACGTCGGGATAGAGCAGCTCGCGGTCGCCGATGACCTCCAGCTTGATCCAGGGGGTGTCCAGCGCCTCGCGCGACAGCTGGGCGGTCAGCACCGCCTCCTTGGCGGTCATGCAGCCGGCGGTGTTGGGCAGCAGCCCGACCGGGCCGGTCGGCCGCCCGGCGGTGGCGCGGGCCAGCACGTCGACGAGGCTTTCCGAATAACCGTCCAGGCTGATGCGCCGGATCGCCAGCGTGACCAGCTCGCTGCCGCTGGCCTCCAGCGCGTCGAGCATCACCTGCTGGTTCGGATAGCCGGCGGTGCCGAGGAACAGCCGCGAGCCGAAGCCGCGTCCGGCGATGGTGAGGGTGTCGGGGGTGGATTGGGGCATGGTGGGAGCCTTTCAAAGGCCCTCTCCTTCGGCGACCAGCCCGGGGAAATCCCCTCTCTCCCCCCGGGGAAAGGGTCGGGGTGAGGGGGTGCACGGCGGGACCTTTGGGAAAGTCCTGCAGCGCATCCCCCTCACCCTAACCCTCTCCCCAGGGGGGAGAGGGGATTCTTCCCGTGTCGCGGGGCGGGAGAGGGAGGATCAGGGGGTCAGCCGCCCTGGATGGGGCGGACGATTTCCAGGCTGTCGCCGGGCTGGAGCGGGGTCTCAAGCCAGCGGCGGCGGGGAACCACGGCGCCGTTCAGGGCGACGGCGACGCCGGGCGCGCCTGCGGCGATGCCGCGCGCGGCCAGGAGTTCGGCCACCGACGCGGCGGACAGCGGCTCTTCGCGGCCGTTGATGCGGAGGACGGCGCTCATGCGGCGGCTCCCGCCGCAACGAAGCGGTCGGCGGCGAAGGGGCGCAACAGCGGGTCGGTCTCGCCGGTCAGCACCAGCCGGGCGATGCCGTCGGCGGTCACCGGGGTCAGCAGGATGCCGTTGCGGTGGTGGCCGGTGGCGTGGATCAGTCCGGGAATGCCGCTCTCGCCCAGGATCGGCGCGTCGTCGCGGCTGCCGGGGCGGAAACCGGCCCAGGCCTCCTCGATCGGCAGTTCGGCGATGCCGGGCAGCGCGCGCCATGCCCCCTCCAGCAGCGCGAACTGGCCGCCGGCGGTCAGCCGGTCGTCGAAGCCGCGCTCCTCCGTCGTGGCGCCGATCAGCAGACGGCCGTCCAGCCGCGGGATCAGATAGGTGCCGGGCGTCCACACCACATGGCGCAGCAGCGGCAGACGGGCGTCCATGCGCAGGCAGACCATCTGCCCCTTGACCGGCCGCACCGGCGGCTTCGCGGCGGGCGGCAGGCCCGGCACGCCGGCCGACCAGGCCCCGGCGGCCAGAACCACTCGGTCGGCCCGGTGCAGAGTTGCAGCAACACGCACACCAACCGCGCGACCGCCCTCCACCGCCAGAGCCACCTCGCCGCACTGCTCATGCAGGCGGGCACCGGCGGCCAGGGCGGCGCGCTGCAGGGCGGCTGCGACCTTGCGGTTGTCGACCTGATGATCGCCAGCACAGAACAGGGCGCCGGCCACGCCCGGCTGCAGGAAGGGCTCGCGCCGCCGCACCTCGGCCCCGCCCAGCCACTCCACCGGCAGGCCGAGGTCGCGCTGGAAACCGTGCAGGAAGCGGATTTTGGCGGCATCGTCGGCGTTGAGCGCGATGACCATGGTGCCTTCGGTGCGCAGGTCCACCGCCATGCCGCTCGCCGCCTCCAGGTCGCGGGCGAAGTCCGGCCACAGCGCCTGGGAGGCGCGGGTCAGCGGCAGCAGCCCGTCCTCTCCCGGTTCGGTTTCGACGCAGGCGGCCAGCATGCCGCCGGCTGCATGGGTGGCGCCGCGGCCCGCCTGTCCCCGTTCGAACAGATCGACGCGGCAGCCGGCCGACGCCAGCCTCCAGGCGATGGCAAGGCCGATGCAGCCGGCACCGATGACGGCGACGGAGGGACGGATTCCGGAATCGGGAACGGAAAATGGATGCGGATCTGGCGCATGGATCATGCGGCGGCTCCCTTCGCTGGAATTACCCAGACAGGTTCGATGGGTGTGTTCTCAGCCGCGCGACCACCGCACGGCACCCCAGGCCTATGGTTTGCCTTATGCCAATGTTTCGCTGGCCCTACAAGCGGAATCGGCACCCGGCCCATCTGCCCGGCCCATCAAGGCGTGCGACCCCATGCCACGGCTGGATAAGGAGTTCCCCCGATGAGCGAAGCCACCGATCGGGAGCTAAACTATCCGCAAAATTTCCGGTGGCAGGGCGTCGGCGAAACGATCGACGCGGCTGGCATGCGGAATCAAACAAGACGTCCGAGGAATCGCCCGCCATGCTGTCCTTCTTCCGCTCCGACTCCGCGACCGCCGCCTCCGGTACCGTTCCGAATGCTGCCGAGTCCGGCAATACGGCCATCGCGACCGCCGCAGCCGGACCGGCGGAGGCGCCGATCTGCAGCCTCTGCCTGCCGGCCGCACAGATCGGCGCCGCGGCACTGGACGGGCTGGGTTTCGCCGCCGGCGCCCCGGCGCTGGTGGTCGGCTTCGTCTCGCCGCATGTCGATTTTGCGGCCACCGCCCGCGCGGTGCGCTCCGCCCTGCCGCCGGCCACGCAGCTGGTGCTGGTCTCCACCGCGGGCGAGCTGTGCGCGGCGGACGGACAGCCGCTCTACCGCAAGGCCGGCGACCGCTGGGACAGCGTGGTCCTGCAATCCTTCAGCCCGCGCCTGTTCGCGGGGATCAGCATCCATGCCGTCCCGCTGCATTGCGAGGATCTGCGCGGCGGCCGGCCGACCCGTGACGTCCCTGCACGGGTGGAGGTGATCCGCGGCGAACTGGACCGCGTCCGCGTTCCCTTCGCGGTCGACAGCCACGACACGGTGGCGCTGACCTTCATCGACGGGCTGTCGGCCAGCGAAAGCTGGTTCATGGAGGCGGTCTACCGCTCCGGCCATTTCCCCTGCCTGTTCATCGGCGGTTCGGCCGGCGGCACGCTGGACTTCCGCCACACCCGCCTGTTCGACGGCCAGCGCGTGCTGGAGAACTCGGCGCTGACCATCTTCCTGAAGATGGCGCCCGGCATCCGTTACGGCATCTTCAAGTCGCAGAATTTCCGTCCGACCCAGACCCGCTTCGCGGTGGTGGACGCCGACCCGATGCGCCGCATCGTGCGCGGCGTGATCGATCGCGACGGCTTCGAGGTGGTGAGCTTCATCGACGCGCTGGCCAAGGCGCTGCGCTGCAAGCCGCAGGAGCTTCCGGCCAAGCTCGCCAAGAACACCTTCGCCATCGAGATGGAGGGGGAGCTGTTCGTGCGCTCCATCTCCGGCTTCGATTTCGAGAAGGGGGAGGTCGCCTTCTACTGCGACGTCAACCCCGGCGATTCGCTGTGCCTGGTGGAGGCCACCGACTTCGTCCGCCAGACGGAGGACGACCTCGCCGCCTATCTGCGGGACAAGCCGCGGCCGGTGGGCGCCATCCTGAACGACTGCATCCTGCGCCGTCTGAACAACCCGGACCAGCTGTCGCGGGTGCATGCCTTCGACGGGCTGGCTGCCGCCGGCTTCTCCACCTTCGGCGAACTGCTGGGCATCAACATCAACCAGACCCTGTCGGCCTTGATGTTCTTCGAGGTCCCGCCCGGCACCACCTTTTCCGACGACATGGTCGACCGCTTTCCGGTCCATTACGCCCGGTTTCAGAGCTATTTCATCGCCACCCGCTACAACCGGCTTGAGTTGCTGAGCCGCATCCGCAACAGCGTGATCGAGCGGATGCACAGCTACCTCGACGCCCTGGTCACGCTGAACAGCGGCGTCCAGGAAACCGCCAGCTACGCCGCGCGCATCGGCGGCTCCATGTCCGCCATCGAGGCGACGCTGACCCGCCATGCCGGCCTGTTCGAAGGCCACGCCGAACGGAAGGAGGAGCTGGTCCGTGAATTCAGCCAGCTGTCCACCGTGGTGAAGAGCATCGAAAAGGTTCTGTCGGTGATCGACGGCATCGCCAGCCAGACCAACCTGCTGGCGCTGAACGCCACCATCGAGGCGGCGCGGGCCGGCGAGGCGGGGCGGGGCTTCGCGGTGGTCGCGGCGGAGGTGCGCAAGCTGGCCAACGACACCAAGCAGACGCTGGGCGACACCCGCCGCGCCATCGATCAGGTGGTGACCTCCGTCCGCTCGGTCGGCAGCCAGCTGGACGACACCAGCGTCCGCATGGACGAGGCCGCCACCGCCGCCCACGCCCTGCAGACCGACATCAACGCCGTCATCGACGAGGTGGACGGCGCACAGCGGGCCATCGAAGGCCGCCTGTCCGACCTGAACGACCACGCCCGGCGGATGGAGGACATCAACCGCTACATCAGCTTCCTCAAGCAGCTCGACCGCGCCGGCTGAGGGGTGCCTCGAGGGGGCCGAGACTTCTGGACGCGAGTAGCCCTTCTCCCGCAAGGGGAGAGGGGCTTCAAGCGACTGCCGTGCCCTCAGATCGCCAGCGCCTTCACCCGCTCGCGCAGGGTCTGGCGGGCGGCCTCCGCTTCGCCTCGGGCGGTCGTCAGGTCGCGGGCCAGCGCGTCGAGGCGGTTTTCGGCCTCCGCCATCTTCGCCAGCGTGCGCTTGTGCAGGTCGCTGCCGGCCGGCAGGGCCTTCAGGTTCTCACGCAGGCGGTCCTGGTCGGCGATGCGCTCCGCCCGGTCGCGCTCCAGCTCGGCGATGCGGCGCTCCTTCTCGGCGACGGCGGCGCGCAGGCCGGCCAGCGTGGTCAGCGCCTGACGCACCTCCGCGGGCAGTTCGGCCGCGTCGGCGCGGGCGGCGATCTGGTCGGCCGTCAGGTCGGTCAGGACGATCCGCTCCTGCCGCGGCCGTTCCAGCGTGGCGGTCAGCGTCACCGTCTTGCCGGCCGGCACCGCCAGCGGCAGGCGGTAGGCGGCGGCGGTCGCGTCGGGCTTGTTGCCCGCCGGTTCGGCAAGCTCCCAGCCGGGGCGGCGCGGGTGCTCGATGATCAGGCTGCGGTCACCGTCGGGGGCGCCGGCAACGGTGTAGGTGGTGCTCTGCCGGTCGGTCACCGACAGGGTCAGCACACCGTCGGCGATGCTGGCGCGGGACAGACGGCGCCCCGGCTTCTCCTCGCGGTCGATGGTCACCGCCTGATCGACGGCGAAGGACAGCAGCCGGCTGTCGCCCGCCGGCAGCGTCGCCATGCGGGCGTCGCCGACATAAGCGCTGGTTGCAGCACCGGTGCCATCGCTCTTCGAAGCGCGGTCGTAGAAGGTCAGCAGCCCCGGCGGCAAGGCGGTGTCGCCGTCGTTGCGCAGCCGCAGCGAGGCCAGCGGGTGGCGGCCATCGCTGGCGGGCTGGTAAAGTGCCACCCGCTCCACCGGCAGGGCGCGCGCGGCGATCGGCATCATCAGGGTCCCGCCGTTCGGCACGCTGACCGGCTGCGGATAGCGGAACAGCACCTGGGCTCCCTCGGCGGCCCCGGCCTCGGCACTGCGGACGGCGGCGACGGCCGGCGTCCCGGCGGCGGAACCATAGGGCGCCGTTTTCGCCAGCGGCTCGGCCATCGGAGCGGGGGCGGGCGCCATCGGCGTGGGAGCGGCCATGGCGGCGGCCGGCGGCGGCGCGGCCCGCGACGATTCCGCCTGCGGGCGCATCGCCGCGCGGGCATCGTCCAGGGTCACCGTGCCCTCGTCGGCGCTGGGAAGCACCCGGCCGAGGACCTCCACCGGCACTTCCGGCCGCTCGACGAAATATGGCGTGTAGAGCGCCTGGCGCAGGGTGACCGGGTTGCCCGACACCACCGTCAGGTCGACGCCGCGCCAGTCCTCCCCGCTGAGATTCTCCAGCACCGCCCAGCCCTGCAGCGCGCCATTTCCATTCTGTGCCGGCCCATCCTGGGCTTTCCCTTCCTGTGCGGCAGCGCCGTCGGTGCCGAGGCTGAGCCGGTAGGTCGCCTTCCACAGCGGAGTCGCCGCGACATAGCCGACGCGGACCCGGCGCTCGCCGCTCGCCTGCGCATCGCGGGGCGCGTTGCTGTGAACGGTCAGCCGCCGCCGCTCGCGCCGGGCATTGTCCGCCACCGCCGACAGCGCCTTGTCGATCTGGGCCTGCACCGCCGGATCGGTGAAGTGCAGCGTGTCGGCCTCCTCCAGCACCAGCTGGCGCAAGCCCTCGGCGGTCATCAGCGTCACCCGGTGCCGGGTGGCGGTGGCGCCGTCGTTGCCGGGCAGCCGCACCGTCTCCTCGGTCACCGACATCAGGCGGCCGGTCAGCTGGCGCGACCCGCCGGCCGTGACCTCCGCCCCCTGCATGGCGCTCAGCAGCGCGGCGGGAGAGGTCAGGTCGCCTGGCGAGAAGGGCAGTTCGCGGAAGGCGGTGTCCAGCGGCTCCGCCCCGGGCAGGCCGATGGTGCCGACGCCGCCCTTGTCGTCATAGACCACGATGCTCTTCAGCACGTCGTCGACCTGATCGCGCCGCACCTCCAGCGACAGGTCGGCATCGCCGGTCACCGTCGCCTCGTATTCGAAGTAACCGACTCCGCCGGTGGACAGCAGGACCCGCGTCAGCGCCAGCTGCCCGCCCCCCGGTCCGTTGCCACCCGGTCCATTGGCCGCTCCGGTCGCCGCCAGGGCGCCCGGTGCCGCCATCAGCAGGGCGGTGGAGGCGAGAAGGATGGCGCGGGTCATGATGGGTCTCTCCGTTTCTGTGACTCCCGATCACCGGCTTAGGCGTGAAATCGGGCGGGAATAGGGAGAGCGTCGCAGCCCGGCGATCGGGTGCCGGGAGGCAGGATGCCGTCAGGGCGTGGCTGCCAGCCAGCGTTCCATCATCATATGCCACAGCGGTGCGGGAGCCGGCGCGACCGGGCGGGGCAGGGCGGCCGGTCCGCAGGGCGTATGATGGGCTGCATGGTGAGTGGAATGGTGGGCGCAACGCTCTTGCGCCGGACGGCGGTTGCCGTCGGCGGGCAGGCGCCGTGCCGTCCTGGCGGTCGGGGACGGGGCGCGCTGGGGCGGCGCCAGCGGCGCCGGGGCGTTGCAGCCGGGCATGGTCGCGGTCCCTCGCCGTCCGTCAGCCGAACCGGCCGACCGAGCGCGCCGAGTCGAGGTGGCGCCTCGCTTCGCCCAGCAGCAGCCGGTGCTGCGCCAGCGTTTCGCGGACCGACCCGTGCTGTCCATAGACCCGCACCTCGTTCAGCAGGCGATCGGCGCGGTCGAGCAGGGCCAGACGCTCCAGGCAATGATCGACGTTCGACATGGCTGTGCTTCTCCCATCACGGCATGGGTCCGGCGCCCTGCGGCGGGCGGCCGTCCCCTGTTCGATGGTCGGCATTTAAACCGCAGCGTGTTTCTGGTTAATGTCCGTGAAAGGGTGATTTTGTGTCGCCGGTGCAGAATGCGATTTCAACCAACTCATGCGGAAGGCAAGGCGGCCGCAGCCGTTACGGGGTTGTAACGCATTGCGTGGCGCTCGCGCGTGAGATAAGAAGGTTTGGGGAGGTAACAGGCATGCACATTCTCGCGGTCGACGACGATGAGCCGATTCGGGAGCTTTTGGCCTCATATCTGGCAGGTGAAGGCTACCGGGTCACCACGGCGCACGACACCGCGTCGGCCAAGCAGGCCCTGGACGGCGATCCTGTCGACCTCGTGGTCTGCGACCTGCGCCTGCCCGATGGCGACGGACTTGGACTCGTCCGTCAGATCCGCACCGAATCGCAGATCCCCGTCATCATCCTGTCGTCCAAGGACCAGGATGTCGACCGCATCGTCGGGCTGGAGCTGGGCGCCGACGACTACCTGACCAAGCCCTTCAACCCGCGCGAGCTGCTGGCCCGCATCAAGGCGGTGCTGCGCCGCGTTTCCAACGACGCGCGTCCGCCGCGCAACCCGGATGAACTGCGCGCCGTCGTCCAGTTCGCCAACTGGGAACTCGACCTCACCGCCCAGCGCCTGCGCGGGCAGGAGGGGCGCGAGGTGGAGCTGACCAAGGCGGAGTTCGGCCTGCTCGCCGCCTTCGTGAAGCGGCCGCAGCGGGTGCTGACCCGCGACCAGCTGCTCGACCTCACCCGCGTCGACGGGGCGGAGGTGTTCGACCGCTCCATCGACGTGCTGATCCTGCGCCTGCGCCGCAAGATCGAGGCGAACCCGAAGGAACCCCGCATCATCAAGACCGAACGCGGCGCCGGCTATGTCTTCGACGCCAAGGTGCGTACGGTCTGACAGCTCCCGGGCCGGGGAACGGCGATCCTCCCCTCCGATGCTCCCTACGCCCCCTGGACGCTGAATCCCGCCCGCGTTAGCCTTTCCGCAAAACTGCCCAATCAAGCAGCGGAGAGGAAACGCGCGTGCCGGATCCCATCGATTTCTATTTCGACTTCGCCTCGCCCTACGGCTATTTCGCCAGCCTGCGCATCGACGAACTTGCGGCCAAGCATGGCCGCGCCGTCACCTGGCGCCCGGTCCTGCTCGGCGCCATCTTCAAGGTGACGGGCATGAAGCCGAACCTGCAGCAGCCGCTGCGGGGCGAGTATCTGACCCACGACGTCGGCCGCATCGCCCGGCTGACCGGCGCGCCCTTCACTTTCCCCGACTCGGCCCCGGTCAACGGAGTCGCCGCCTCGCGCGCCTTCTACTGGCTGACCGACGAGCATCCCGAGCAGGCGAAGCTGCTGGCCCGCGCGCTTTATCATGCGCATTTCGCCGAAGGGCGCGATATCGGCCCGGCCGAAACGGTGGCGGAGATCGCCGGCCGGACGCTGGGCAGCCTGGGCATCGACCGGGCGGCGGTGACGGCGGCGCTGCAGGACCCCATGGTCAAGGATCGGCTGCGCACGGAAACCGACGATGCGGTGGAGCGCGGCGTCTTCGGCTCTCCTTTCATCATCGTCGACGGCGAGCCCTTCTGGGGCTGGGACCGGCTCGACATGGTCGACCGCTGGCTGTCCACCGGCGGCTGGTGACTGCGAAGGCTCCGCACCTTGTCGCAGCTGCGGAAAACACTGACGGTTGGGGCGGGCAAACCGCTATAACGGTGGAGTAAGACTTTCGTCGTGGCGTCGGCGACGGCGCCAGCTCCAGTTCCGGTTTGCCGCCCCATGGACCAGATCGTTCCCGACCGCCGTCCCCGGACGGCCAGCCCGTCTCCCGCGGCGGCTCCCTCCGGTTCACATGGCGGGGCCCACGGCGGCCCCCATGGCAACCGGGGCGCCTCCAAATCCTGGCTGGGCGGGGCATTGCTGACGGCATTGCTGCTGGGCCTGATCGCGCTGTCGATCCGTTCGGTCTCGGGTAACCTGACCTTCGTCCTGCTGGGGTCGGTCGGCCTGGTGGTCGGCGCCTTCCACTACCTGTTTCCGGGCAGCCAGTTCTTCACGCTGGCGCTGACGAATTTCATCGGCGTCTACGCCTGCATCTTCGTCTTTTTTCTGGAAAGCAATTTCCACAACATCAACCCGCTGACCCAGGCGATCGCCTTCGTGCTGCCGCTGATCGCCTTCCTGGGCGGCGCCTGGTGGCGGGCGGAGGACATCCGGCGGATCGTAATGTCGCGGCGGCTGCGGGAGGGTGGTCATTTCGACCGCATCTTCCTGTGGATGGCGCCGGTCTGGGGCATCGGCGCCCTGACCTTCCTGGTGCCGGGACAGGACATGGAAGCGCAGGCGGTCGGCGCCGTCTTCCTGCTGGCCATGTCGGCCATCGCCGCCATCGTGGCGCTGGTGTCGCGGGACATCGCGATCTTCCTGCTCGATGCCGGCCTGCTGTTCGAAGGCTTCTTCCAGCAATCGTCCCGTCTCGTCCTGCCGGCCTTCGCCTTCCTGACCTTCTATTCGCTCTGCATCATCCTGTTCGGCGCCATCTACACCATCATGGACCGCTTCATGGCGGAGCCGAACTTCGTGATCGAAGGCGTCCGGCGCGACATCAGCTTCGCCGAGGGCATCTATTTTTCCATCGTGACCTTCGCCACGGTCGGCTATGGCGACATCCATCCGGTGTCCGGCCCGGTGCGCCTGATCTGCGGTGTCGAGATCATCATGGGCGTGCTGCTGCTTCTGTTCGGCTTCAGCGCCATCATCGGCCATGCCCGGCCGGTCGGACGCCAGGACCGCAACGATCCTCTCTGAAGGCGGGCGACATTCGCGCATAGCGCGCTATGTTAAGGGCTCTTCCGTTCTTCACGTCAGAGACGTCACAGCCTTCATGCCTCTCCACCTCATCAAGCTCGCCGTCGGTGTCCGCGATCTGGACCATCTGGCGGAGCTTCAGGACCGCCGCGCCACCACCGTTGGCGGTGAGACCCGCATCCCCGTCTACACCCGCCGCCTGCCCAAGCGCGGCGACGAACTGCTGGCCGGCGGTTCGATCTACTGGGTGATCAAGGGCAGCGTCCTGGTCCGCCAGCCGATCCTCGCCATCGATACCGATACGGACGGGGAGGGGGAGAGCTACTGCACCCTGCATCTCGCCGCCGACCGTGTCCCGACGGTGCCGACCGCGCACCGTCCGTTCCAGGGCTGGCGGTACCTGGCGGCGGAGGCCGCTCCCCAGGATCTGTCCGCCGCGGGCGGGTCGGGGGACGAACTGCCGGCCGAGATGGCGGCGGAGTTGCGGGCGCTCGGCCTGCTCTGACGAAACCATCCGTCCGGTCATCCAACATAAAAGTGCAATGGGCGACGAAAAAACCGCTTGCCAGTTTTGGGGGAGGGCGCCTATAACCCGGTCCACCGACGGCGGGGCGCTGAACGACAGCGCGGCGCCGGAGGAGAAACGGAAGCAAGAACAGCAGCTTAGCTGTTTAATCTTCCGGCTTCGACC
>NZ_DASPIS010000055.1:0-31264 GCF_035628975.1 Azospirillum sp.
AACGTCGGTGGCCGAAACGATGGCGCCGAGGCGCTTGGCGGTGGCGATGGCCTGCAGGCCGGCGACGCCGACGCCCATGATGAAGGCACGCGCCGGCGGAACGGTGCCGGCGGCGGTCATCATCATCGGGAAGGCGCGGCCGTATTCCGAGGCGGCATCGACGACGGCCTTGTAGCCGGCGAGGTTGGCCTGGGAGGACAGCACGTCCATGACCTGGGCGCGGGTGATGCGCGGCATGAACTCCATGGCGAAGGCGTTCACGCCGGCATCGGCGTAGGCCTTCACATGGTCGCGGCTGTTGTAGGGGTTGAGGATGGCGAACAGCAGCGTGCCCCGGCGCATCAGCGCCAGTTCGTCCACGTCCCCTTCCGCGGCGATCAGCGGACGCTGCACCTTCAGCACGATGTCGGCATCAGCCAGCGCGGACGCGGCATCGGCGGCGATGGCGGCCCCCGCCGCCTCATAGGCCGCGTCGGGAAGGCTGGAACCGAAACCGGCCCCGCTCTCCACCACCACGTCCAGTCCGAGGGTTTTGAATTTCTTGACTGTTTCGGGAGACGCGGCGACGCGGCGCTCGCCCGGGCGGCGCTCCCTGGGTATGGCGATCTTCATGTCGTTTGCTTTCGAAGGCCAGCGCCGGCAGCAGGCATGGGACAGCAGAAAAGGGGCGGCGGGCATGGTCCGCCCACATGGGTCTGCTCACATGGGCCCACCCGCATCCGGTTCATGGCCGGGCGTGCGCCGAAGCGGCAAAAATCAGGAATGGGCAATGTCAGGCGGGCGAAGCCGCGCGGCCGACGACGAAACCTCGCCGGCCACGCACGCACCGCTTACTGGTTGGCGACGACCGGAAAGTCCCAGCCGTCCGAACCGGCAACTGCGACCGGCGCGATGTCGTCGGCCCGCATGTCTTCCAACTGCCGGCGGATCAGGTCGCGGACGCTGACGACGCCGACCAGGGTCGATCCCTCCAGCACCGGGACATGGCGGATGCCGTGCTCGTCCATCAGGCTCAGCACGTGGCGCACCGGGTCGGACGGGCTGCAGCAATAGGGATCGCGCGTCATCAGCGCCGACACCGCCAGTTCCAGGATGCCGGGCCCGCGGTCGACCAGCGCGCGGACCACGTCGCGTTCGGAAATGACGCCGACCACCGTGTTGCCCTCGGTCCGGCAGACGTCCTTGACCACCAGCGCGCCGGTGTTCTCCGCCTTCATCAGGCGCAGCGCGGTGGCGACCGTCTCGTTGATGCGCACCATGCCGATGCGCGTGCCCTTCTTGCGGAGAATGTCCTCGACCTTCATGACGGTCCTCCCCATTCCATGCGGCCGGCCCGGTCCATCGGGATCGCGCCGGCCGCGCCACCTGCGTTGCTCAGCGGGGCCCTGCTTACTGGGCCGCCACCACTTCCGGTGCCGTAGCCGCAGCGGTCCGCGGCCGGCTGTAGCAGCCGGCGGTTTCGCCCCGCTGCTTCACCAGGGCCAGCACCACGTCGATGGTCGGGGTGGCCACGCCGACCATGCGGCCCATCTCCTGGACGACCGACAGCAGCGGGTCGATCTCCATCGGCCGGCCACGCTCCAGATCCTGCAGCATGGAGGTCTTGTGCGCGCCAACCGCGGCGGCGCCGTTGATGCGGCGCTCCACATCGACGCGGAAATGGACGCCCAACCTGTCGCCGATCTCCTTGGCCTCCAGCATCATCGCCTTGGCGACGGCGCGGGTTTCGGCATCGCCGCAAATGACCTCCAGCGTGCCGTGGGTCAGCGCACTGATCGGGTTGAAGCACAGGTTGCCCCACAGCTTCAGCCAGATCTCGTCGCGGATGCGGTCGAGCACGGGGGCGCGCAGGCCGCCGGCCTCCATCGCCTGGGACAGGGCGACGACGCGATCGGACTTCGACCCGTCGGGCTCACCGAGAGAGAACTTGTCGCCATAGACATGCTGGATGACGCCGGGCTCCACCACTTCGGTCGCGGGATAGACGACGCAGCCGATGGCGCGCTCCGGCCCCAGACCGTTCCATTGTACCGAACCGGGGTCGACCGTCTCCAGCGTACGGCCGTCGAAGGCACCGCCGGTGCCGTAGAAATACCAATAGGGGATGCCGTTGACGGCGGTGACAACGGCGGTGTCCTCACCGAGCAGCGGTTGCATCGCGGGGACGACGCCGGGAACGGAATGGGCCTTCAGCGCGATGATGACGTAGTCCTGCGGGCCGAGTTCGGCCGGGTTGTCGGTGCAGCGGGGGTGGACGACGGTCTTCTCCTCACCCATCAGCAGGGTGACGCCGTTCTCGCGCATCGCCGCCAGATGCGCACCGCGCGCCACCAGACTGACTTCGGCACCCGCCTGGTGCAGGCGAACGCCGAGATAGCCGCCGATGGCCCCGGATCCGTAGATGCAGATCTTCATGCCGGATTCCCCTCTCCCCCGATTTCGCTTTTTGAATGCTGTGGGGCTGGACGACGCCAGCCTGCCCACACCGGCCGCATCCATCGGCTGACCGGTTGCTATTGCAGCGGCATCCAACAGTCTGTCGCGCAAACTGTGCTTGGAGTTTGGTATACCACATACCGTATGTCAATGCGGAATGTGGGGGGACTGGCGAGAATACGGCACCTGCTTTTTCCCCAACCGGATCAGGCTCCCTTCGCAAAGAAGTACAGGGTCAGCGCCGTTCCGATGAGGACGACCAGTGTCTTCAGAATCTTCGGATCGACCCGTTTCGCCCCCATGGCGCCGGCATAGCCGCCGGCAACCGCCGCCACTGCCATCGCCGTGGTCTCGGGCCAGGAAACCGCCCCGGCGACGATGAAGGCGCCGACCGCCGCCGCATTCATCAACATCGCCAGCAACAGCCGCAGCCCGTTCATGGCGTGGATGTCGCGCAGCCCGAACAGGGTCAGCGCCGCCAGCATCAGAAAGCCGATGCCCCCGCCGAAATAGCCGCCATAAACCGAGATGACGAACTGCACGACCAGCACGCTCCGCCCACCCAGCCGCAGCCGGGACACGATCCACGGCGCATAGGCCCCCACGGCGAAAACGGCGGTCGCGAACAGCAGCAGCCAGGGCACGAAGCGCGCGAACACCGCATTCGGCGTCAGCAGAAGCAGCAAGGCCCCAATCAGCCCGCCGACAAGGCTGAGGACGGCGAAGACCGGGACATTCACCTGGCCGCCGGCCGCGATCTCGCGCCGGTAGGCCCAGCTGCTGGCCGCCTGCCCCGGAAACAGCGCCACGGTGCTGGACGCGTTGGCGGCCACCGGCGGCACGCCGGCAAACAGCAGGGCGGGAAACGTGATGAAGGCTCCACCCCCGGCAATGGCGTTCAGCGCGCCCGACGCGAAGGCTGCCAGCATCAGGACGACAAGACTCAGCATGATCGCCCCCCTTTCGATCCATGTTGACGACACTTAACGTATTCTGTATACAGAATATCAGCCTTTGAAGCGGGCTTCTGCCGGGATGCGGGATCTCCGATGCGGTTCATGCGAACCCGCTCCCGGAACGCAACAAACCGACACCGGAGCCAATGCGGTGGCTCCGATGCCGGCTTGTTTCGCAGCCGGTTTTCACTCCGGCGGTCAGACGACCTCTAAACCCTGTCGCGGCCGGCCCCCCGGTCGGCCGCGACAGTCTCCGCCTTTCAGTCGGCGCCCTCGGTCACCAGCTTGCCCATCGGCTGACGGGTGTCCTCGGCGATCTGACGGGCGCGCATCGGCTTCAGGACGAACAGGGCCATGAAGGCGGCGATGGCGTTGACCGCGGCGGCGAAGAAGAACACCGTCTGCCAGCTGCCGGTGGAAGCGACGATCACGTTGGCGAAGGGAACCACCAGCGATGCCGTGCCCTTGGCGGTGTAAAGCAGGCCGGCATTGGTCGTCGCGAACTTCGACCCGAAGCTGTCGGCGCAGCAGGACGGGAACAGGCTGTAGATCTCGCCCCAGGCGAAGAAAACCAGACCGGTCAGGATGACGAAAGCGACCGGGTTGTGACCCCACTGGTTCAGCGCCAGGATGCCGACGGCCTCGATGGCGAAGGCGACGAACATGGTGTTTTCACGGCCGATATGGTCGGACACCCAGCCGAAGAAGGGACGGGTCACGCCGTTCAGCACGCGGTCGATGGTGAGCGCGAAGGTCAGCGCCGGCAGGGTCAGGCCCATGATGCTGACCGGCATGCCGTCGAGGTGGAAGTCCTTGGCGATCGGGCCGAGCTGGGCCGTTGCCATCAGACCGCCGGCGGCGACCATCACGAACATCAGGTACATCACCCAGAAGACCGGCGACTTCAGCGTCTCCTGCGGTGTGTAGTTGCGGCGGCTCTGCACGATGTTGGACTTGGTCTTCGGCAGCATGTCGGGATTCGGCTCCCTCAGGAACCACGCCAGCGCGAAGACGATCAGGCCCTGTCCCAGACCGAACACCAGGAAGGTCTGCTCGAAGCCCGAGGTCTGGATCATGTTGGCGATCGGCACGACGGTGAGAGCCGAGCCGGCGCCGAAGCCGGCCGCGGTCAGGCCGGCGGCGAGGCCGCGGCGGTCGGGGAACCACTTCAGGGCGTTGCCGACGCAGGTGCCATAGACGCCGCCGGCGCCGATGCCGCCGACGGCCGCACCGAGATAGAGCAGCGCCAGCGAGTCGGCGAACGAGTTGATGACCCAGGCCAGCGCGCACAGCACGCCGCCGATCAGAACGACGATGCGGGGTCCAAATTTATCAACGAACCAGCCTTCGACGGGGACCAGCCAAGTTTCGGTCACGACGAAGATGGTGAAGGCGACCTGGATGGCGGCACGACCCCAGTGATACTTTTCTTCGATGGGGTTGACGAACAGCGTCCAGCCATATTGCAGGTTGGCGATCATCGACATGCAGATCACGCCAATGACCAACTGCATCCAGCGGCCGCCGAGCGGTGCGCCCTGCGCCTCCGAATTCGTATGTTGCATCTATCTATCTCCTCCTAGGAAGCGGTTTTGTGCCGGTTCGGGCGTCGCTTCTGTTTTGATGCTTGAGCGTCTTGTTTGATGCTTAAGAGGTTTGACGCGGTTCTTTGCTGTCGGTGGTCGTGCGGCGAGGATGCGGCCTCGGGGCACTCCACGGTTTTGTGGGGGGCGGTTTTTTGCCCCCCGCCAGACCGATGCGGTCCTGGGTTCGGTCTGGAATTATCAATATGGTATACCAGATGCCGAGCAGCAGACAAGTAGTCAGTGGGGCTGACCAACTGTTTCGATGCCCCGCATTTGAGACGGCTGGTATGCGGGTTCGACATACTGATTTTCCGTTATGCGGAAAGCGACACCACGCGCCTTTGGGCGGCGGGTGCTGTGGCATATGGTATGCCAGCGTCGGGGGCGGACGAGCCCTTAAAGGAACCGATCGGCCGCTCTCAGAGCCTAGTCTCAGGGATCGTTCCCAGGGGCCGACGCTCGGGCCCTTCCCGGCAGAACCCATATTGATAAGGAGTCGACCGCCATGGACCAGCAGCAGAACATCGAGATCGTCGTGGCGCGGGACGATGCCGATATCGCCGCCAGCTACCCGATCATGAAGGAGCTGCGGACCCACATGACCGACCCCGAGGCCTACCGCGCACAGATCCGCCGACAGATGGACGACGGCTACAACCTCGCCCTGCTGCGGCTCGACGGTGAGATCGCCGGCTGCGGCGGCTTCCGCGTGCACGAGACGCTGTCGCGCGGCCGCTACATGTATGTCGAGGATCTGGTGACCAGCGCCGCCAAGCGGTCCTACGGGCTGGGCGACAAGCTGTTCGACTGGCTGGCCAACGAGGCGCGGGAACGCGGCTGCGCCCAGATGGAAATTATCTCCGGCATTCAGCGCGGCGAGGCCCACCGCTTCTATCACCGCAAGCGTATGACCATCAAAAGCTTCCAGCTGGTGCTGCCGCTCGCCTGAGACTGCGGAGGCACACAAACAAAAAGACGGCCTGCGGAGGCCGTCTTTTCGTGTTGCCGCTGTGGCGGATGAAGGAACGCGTCGCTCAGAAGGCGCGCGGGAAGCTGGCCCAGGCCGGACCCGGCGGCAGTTCGTCTTCCTGCTCCTTCAGGTCGGCCTCGGTCGGGTTGGCAAGCCGAAGCGGCGCCGCGGAGAAATCGCGCTGCGACTTGCCGGCATTGGCGACCTGCATCGACAGGATGTAATGGACCGTGCCGCCGAAGACGGACAGCACAAGCGCCAGAACCAGGATTTCCAACATGTTCATCGCTCCAGTGTCTCGGTGGGGTGCTTTTTTATCGTACGGCTTCGGCTTGGCCGGACTGTTATGACGCGCCGCAAAAACCGGATCAAGTTTTTTGGTATACAAGGTACATGATACCGGTCATGCGCATATCGCATGCGTACATCCATTTGCATGCGTAACAAACATACCGCATATCCAGCATTTTCTCTCTGGTGCCTTCGTACAATGGATCCAACAGCTTATGCCTGAATGGGCTCCGTGGGCACTGATCGGCTGACGAAATTGTTTGATTGGCGTACTGTATTTGGCATACCATATTCATAGCGTGGTGCCGAACCCAGCGCCCCGCCGCCCCATCAGCCGTTCAGCCGCCAGCCGTCAGGAGCCACGCCATGAACGTCGAACATATCCTGCGCACCAAGGAATCCCGCGTCGTCGCCGTGCGGACCAGCGCCACGGTCGCCGATGCCATCAGCCTGATGAAGGCGGAGAACATCAGCGCCCTGGTCGTCAAGGACGTCTGCCGGACCGAAGGCAACACGCTGGCCGGCGTCCTGTCGGAACGCGACATCGTCCACGCCCTGCTGGACCGGGGTGCGCCGCTGCTGTCCATGCCGGTGTCGCAGTTGATGACCCGCCAGCCGGTAACCTGCGCCCCGTCCGACAGCGTCCGGCAAGCCCTGCAGTTGATGGAGAAGCACCATATCCGGCACCTTCCGGTGCTGGAGGACGGCCATCTGGTCGGCGTCGTCAGCGCCCGCGACTTCACCCGCCTGCAGTTGCAAGAGCTGGAAGGCACGGTCGCCGCGACGCCGGAGCCGCCGGCAGGCACCACCTACGCCCACTGATCCACGCCCCCGAACCCGGCGCCGCCGGCCCATCCGAGGCCGGCGGCGCCTTTCCCATGGGAGAGGCCGCCCCGTGACCACCCTGATCTTCACCCATCACGATTGCTTCGCCCACGACACCGGCCCAGGCCATCCGGAGGCTCCGGACCGGCTGGCCGTCGTGTGGCAGGTCCTCGACAGGCCGGATTTCCGCGAGCTGGAGCGCCGGTCCGCCCCCGAAGCCGATGTGGAACAGCTGTCGCGCGTCCATGACCGCCAATATGTCGAGGCGGTTCTGGCGGCGGTGCCCGACGACGGATATCGGCGGCTGGACGGCGACACGCTGCTGTCGCCGGGGTCGCGCGGGGCGATCCTGCGCGCGGCGGGATCGGTGTGCGCCGCGGTCGATGCGGTGCTGGCCGGCGAGGCGACGAACGCCTTCTGTGCCGTGCGCCCCTGCGGCCACCACGCCGAACCGGCCCGCGCCATGGGGTTCTGCGTCTTCAACAACATCGCGGTGGGGGCGGAGCATGCCCGCAAGACCCATGGACTGGCGCGCGTCGCCGTTGTCGATTTCGACGTCCATCACGGCAACGGCACCCAGGCGATGTTCGCCGACGATCCCGACCTGTTCTTCGCCTCCACCCACCAGTCGCCGCTCTATCCCGGCACCGGCAATTCCTGGGAACGCGGAGTGGACGGCAACATCCTGAACCTGCCGCTGGAGCCCTACAGCGGTTCCGTCGAGTTCCGCCAGGCGGTGGAGCGCGCGATCCTGCCGGCGCTGGAGGCCTTCCAACCCGAACTGCTGCTGATCTCGGCCGGCTTCGACGCGCACAAGCGCGACCCGCTGGCCCAGCTCGGTCTTACCGACGAGGATTTCGAGTGGGTGACCCGCAAGCTGGTCGATCTCGCCGACCGGGTCTGCGGCGGACGCGTCGTCTCGGCGCTGGAAGGCGGCTATGACGCGACCGGTCTGGCGGAAGGCTGTGCTGCGCATCTGAAGGCGTTGATGCGAGCCTAAGGAATGCCTCGTTAGGCAGGGGCGGCAAACTTGCCCCCAATCATGAGGCCTTCGCATTTGCGGCCACGATGCTGCTGAAGCCCCGCAAGGGGAGAAGGGCTTGCAGAATGGAACGTCGCTTCTCCGATGTCGAAGGCGATTCCCCTCAATCCGCCGCGAACCCCACCCCGCAGTTCCGCGCCCACTCCAGCAGGCGCGCGACGGCGCCATCCGGTTCCGGCCGCTGCAAGGAGGCCGTTCCCAGAACCACCGCCCCGTTGCTGCCGTCGATGGTCAGCAGATCGCCGGTGCGGACCGTCACCTCGCCAACCCGCATCACCCCCGCCTCGACATCGATCCGCAGGGCGCGCGCTCCGCAGACGCAGGGACGACCCATGCCGCGGGCAACGGTGGCGGCGTGGCTGGTGAAGCCGCCGCGCGCGGTGACGACACCGGCGGCGGCCTGCATGCCGTGGATGTCCTCCGGCGAGGTTTCCGGCCGGCACAGCACCACCGGTGCGCCGCCGCGGGCCATGCGAATGGCGTCCTCGGTCGTGAAGGCGGCACGGCCGGTCACCGCACCGGGCGAGGCCGGCAGTCCCATGGCAAGCGCGCCGGCAAGCGCCTCGGGCGCCAGGGTGGGGCGCAGCAGCTCGTCCAGCGCCTGGGGATCGACGCGGCGCACCGCCTCGTCCCGGCTGATGATCCCCTCCTCCGCCATGTCGACGGCGATGCGCACGGCGGCTTCCGACGAACGCTTGCCGCTGCGGGACTGCAGGATGAACAGGCGTCCGGATTCGACCGTGAATTCGATGTCCTGCATGTCGCCGAAGGCGCGCTCCAACTGCTCCGCCACCGCGCACAGCTCGGCGAAGACCGGGGGCTGCCGGCGCTCCATCGACCGCTCCGGATGCGGCTGGGCGGCGCTGAGCGGATCGGGATCGCGGGTGCCGGACACCACGTCTTCCCCTTGGGCATTGGCCAGGAATTCGCCGCACAGGCCGGGGGCGCCGGTGGAGGGATCGCGGGTGAACAGCACGCCGGTGCCCGAGTCCTGCCCGCGGTTGCCGAACACCATCGCCTGCACCGTCACCGCCGTGCCCATATCCTCCGGGATGTCATGCAGGACGCGGAAGGCGACCGCCCGCGGATTCATCCAGGAGCGGAAAACCGCCGCCACGGCCATGCGCAGCTGTTCCGCCGGGTCCTGCGGGAAAGGCCGGCCGCAACGCGTCTCCACCAGTTGCAGGAAGCGCGGCAGCAGGCTCTGCCAGTCCTCCGCCGTCAGGTCGCCGTCGCGCTGAAGCCCGCGCTCCTCCTTGAGTTCCTCCAGCAGGTCCTCGAAACGATGGCCGGGAACGCCCATGACGACGCAGCCGAAGGACTGCACCAGCCGCCGATAGCAGTCATGGGCGAAGCGCGCATCCCCCGACGACGCCGTCAGCCCCGCCACCGTGTGGTCGTTGAGCCCCAGGTTCAGGATGCTGTCCATCATGCCGGGCATCGACACCGCCGCGCCCGAGCGGACCGACAGCAGAAGCGGCCGCCCGGCATCGCCGAAGCGCCCGCCGGCCCGGTCCTCCAGCGAAGCGATCGCCTCGTCGATGCTCGCGCACAGGGTGGCGGGCAGCGGATCCCCGGCGGTCAGCCCCTGCCCGGCCTCCGCCGCGATGACGAAGCCCGGCGGTACCGGAATGCCGAGCCCGGCCATCTCTACCAGCCGCGCGCCCTTGTTGCCAAGGCGATCCACGTCCGCCTTTCGGGAGAGCCCGGCACCGAACGGGACGATCACCTCCGGCCGGGTCGGGCGGTGCGGCACGCCGATGGCCGAGGCGGGAAGGCGGGTGGGGGTGATATCGGACATCATGGCTGTGGTCATCCCGCGCTCAACGCACAATCGGCCTCGTCGAAGGCCATCAGGCGCAGCAACCGGTGCAGCCCATCCGGGTCGTCGCCGATCCAGCCAGCGGTCCGGCCAGCGCTCCGCGCCAGACGAGCCCGCTGCCCGGTTCCCGGACCACCGGCCCGCTCGACTGTGGAGGTAAACACCCGCAGCAGCGATTCCGCCCACGCGCAGGCCGCATCGCTGCCGCCAAGGTCGATTCTGTACCCCTGTGCGCCCGTGCCGACCGGCGCATCGACCAGTTGCCCGCCCAAATCCGCGATGCGGGCGGCGTTGGACGCAGCCCGTTCCGGCGACAGGGAGGACAGGTCGATCAGCAGCCCGCCGTTGGGCATGGCGGCGGCAAGGCCGTCATCGGCGAACAGCGCCCTTTCCACGGCGCGGGCATCGGGCAGCAGCATCATGACGACGTCGCAGCGTTCGGCGAAGGCACGGAGCGGTCCGCAGGCGTGAGCGTTGGAATGGTGATGGAGCCGGTGCCCCACCTCCCGCAGCCTGTCCATGATCGCATCGGCCACCTCCCCACCCCCGATGAACCCGATATCCATTCCGCGATCCTCCCGCTCCCGCCCCCTGCTGCCGTTGTTGGACGGCGGGGCGTCAGAGGAGAGCTTCGTTGCGCGCTTCGCATCGCACAACAGCACCATCGCGCAATTTTCACATCGCGGAAACCCGTCTGGGCTTACCTATTCTTACCCGAGCCTAACATGTTCGGCCGATGTCTCCAGTGGCAAAAAGCCGCATGCCGCCGGAATCCGCCAGACCGGCCCGGCCGCCGCCTCAACCAAACATGGCAGGATCGGTGGCGGCAATTCCTCACCAGCCGCCGCACCGTCCTTCGCACAGGCCATCGCCGCCGCCATGTCGGCACAGCCCGCCAGCCGCAGCAGGGTCATCCGCGTGGCGTAGACCAGCCGCCGGCGCCCGGCCTCCTCCTCCTCCAGCAGGCGGCGCGGGGTGGCCCACAGCGCGCCGACCGCCTCGCCACCGTCGCAGAGCGGCTCCTGTCCCGACGGCGCCGGAGCCAGGAAGAACAGGGTGTCGAAACGGCGTGGGAGACCAACAGGCGTCACCCAGCGCGCCAGCGGCACCAAGCGTTCCAGCGCCGGGGCCAGACCGGCCCGCGCCAGCACCGGCCCGAACCCCTCCCCTGCCGCCATCGCCGCGCGCAGGCCCGCAAGTGCCGCTGCTTCCGGCGGGTCGCGGGACAGCAGAACCCCGCATTCCTCCACGCATTCCCTCACCGCGGCGACGCGGTGGGCCAGATCGGCGGACAGGTCGGCACCCGGCCACCGGTCGCGCCGCCAATGGTCATGCCAGGATGGATCATGGTCCGCCGCCTCCAGCCGGCCGCCGGGGAACACGGTGGCGCCGGGGGCGAAGCGCAGGCCGGCGTGACGCTCGATCGCCAGCAGTTCCAGGCCTTCCGGCCCGTCGCGCAGCAGGATCAGTGTGGCGGCGGGATGGGGCGGAACGGGGGTATCGGGGACGGTATCGGACATGCCCCAGTGTCGCCGACCGCCCCTTCACCTGTCCATGCGCAGCGGGCAGAACCACTCTCACGATGCGGAATACAAGGCCGGCGGGGTTTGACCGTCCGGCCTATCCCTTCCAGCATCCTGCCACCACCGCCATTCAGCGCACCATCATTCGCCAGTCCCGCCCCTCCGCGTCGAGGGCCGGGCGGAGGAAGGCTGTCGTCATGCCGTTTCACCGCAGCACCAAGATCGTCGCCACGCTGGGTCCCGCCAGCTCGTCGGAAAGCCAGATCACCGCCCTGGCCCAGGCCGGCGTGAACGTCTTCCGCCTGAACGCCAGCCACGGCACCCAGGCCGAACATGCCGAGCGCTACGCCCGCATCCGCGCCGCCGAGGAGCGGCTGGGCCGGCCGATCGGCGTGCTGCTCGACCTCCAGGGGCCGAAGCTGCGGGTCGGAACCTTCGGCTTCGGGCCGGTGGACCTCGCCATCGGCGACCGCTTCCGCCTGGATCTCGACCGCCGGCCGGGCGACAGCCGCCGCGTCTGCCTGCCCCATGCGGAGGTGTTCGCCAGCCTGCAGCCGGGACTGGACCTGCTGCTGAACGACGGGCGCATCCGGCTCCGCGTTCTGGACTGCGGCCCCGACTTCGCGGAGACGGAGGTGGTGGCCGGCGGCGCCCTGTCCGACCGCAAGGGCGTCAATGTGCCGGGTGCCGCGCTGGCGCTCAGCGCCCTGTCGGAGAAGGACCGCAGCGACCTCGCCTTCGGGCTGGAACTGGGGGTGGACTGGATCGGCCTCAGCTTCGTGCAGCGGCCGGAAGACATCCTGGAGGCGCGCGAGCTGATCGGCAACCGCGCCCATGTGATGACCAAGATCGAGAAGCCGGCGGCATTGCCGACGCTGGACCGCATCATCGAGCTGTCCGACGCGGTGATGGTGGCCCGCGGCGACCTTGGCGTGGAGTTGCCGCCGGAAGACGTGCCGGGACTTCAGAAGCAGATGATCCGCCTCAGCCGCGCAATGGGCAAGCCGGTGATCGTCGCCACGCAGATGCTGGAATCGATGGTATCGGAACCCACCCCGACCCGCGCCGAGGCGTCGGACGTCGCCAACGCCGTCTATGACGGGGCGGATGCGGTGATGCTGTCTGCCGAATCGGCCTCCGGCCGCTATCCGGTGGAGGCGGTGCAGATGATGGAGCGCATCGTCCGCCGGGTGGAGGGCGACCCGCTCTACCGCCGCATCATGGATGCCGACCACCCGAGCCCGGAGGCGACCGCCGCCGACGCGCTGACCGCCGCGGCACGGCAGGTGGCGGAGACCATCAGCGCCGCCGCCATCATCACCTACACCACCACCGGATCGACCACGCTGCGCGCCTCCCGCGAACGGCCCAGCGTGCCGATCCTCGGCCTCAGTTCCAAGCGGGAGACCGCGCGGCGGCTGTCGCTGGCCTGGGGCGTCCATGCGGTGCTGACCGACGACGTGGCGAATTTCTCGGAGATGGTCGGCCGTGCGCTGACCGCCGCGGCCGAGACCGGCATCGGCCAACCGGGCCAGTCGCTGGTGGTGACGGCCGGCGTTCCGTTCGGCACTCCGGGCAAGACCAACGCCCTGCGCGTGGTGACCATCGGCGGGGAGGATGCGCCCAAGGTGGAGGCGGCGCAGAGGGAGGTGGTCACGGCGTGATGCAAGGCGTCGGCAGTCGGGGCCCCCTCCCTAACCCTCCCCCGCGTTGCGGGAGAGGGGACTGCCGCCGCTCTGCCGCAAGGCACCCTCTCCCGCGCAGCGGGGGAGGGCTGGGGAGGGGGCAATCAGAGGCGAAGACTCAGAATATGTCGACCACCCTCACTCCAGAAAATCGCAGTGCTTCTGCACATGCGCGGCCAGACCCATGGTGTGCTCGCGCACCAGCCGTTCGGCGAGGTCGGCGTTGCGTTCCTCCAGGGCCTTGATGATGGCGCGGTGGTCGTGGATCGACCGCTCGGCCCGGTCCTCCTGGCCGATGGTCAGCTTGCGGATCGCCCGCATGTGGATGAACAGGTTGTCGGTGACGTCCTGGATCAGCTTCGACCCGCTCAGCTGGATGATGCTCTTGTGGAAGGCGATGTTGGCGTCGGAATATTCGCTGACATGGTCCTTCGGGCTGCGCTGCTCGAAGCTGCCGAACAGGTCCCACAGCTTGTGGATCTCCGCCGCCGGGGCGTGCTCCGCGGCCATGCGCGCGGCCATGCTTTCCAGCGCGGCCCAGACCTGGATCATCTCGATGATCTCGGTCTTGGTCTTGCGCACCACGAAGATGCCGCGGCGCGGCTGCAGGCGGATGAAGCCCTCCTGCTCCAGCAGGGTCAGCGCCTCGCGGATCGGGGTACGGCTGACGCCGAGCTTGTCGCTGAGCTGCCGTTCGTCCAGCCGGATCTCGCGGTCGTGGTCGTAGATGTCCATCTCCGTGATCGCCTGCTTCAGCGCGTGATAGACCTGACTGCGGAAGGTCGTTCCGGTGTCGAGGGGCTGAACGTTGAGAGCGGGAACGGTCATGAAATGGATGTCCTTATGTCTCGCCGGGTATTGCGGCGCGCCCGGTCAGGCTCCGGCTGGTCAGGCGCGGGCTCTGGTCCTTTGGTCTTTTCGTATCCTACATACCAGATGCTTGCAAGGCGCTGAAATGTCCAGGGGCACGCGGCGGAAAGCCGTCTGAATTCAACCGCGGGACGGTGGCGCGGATCCGTCCCTCGACGCCGCCGCAAACAGCGGACCCAGCGCTTGCGGATCACGCATCGCCAGCCCCATCACCGCCACCCCGGCAGCGCCGGCCGCAAGGCAGTCCGCCACCGCCTGCGCCCCGTCGATACCGCCCAGCGCGACCACAGGCACGCCCCGCCCCGCCCATCGGCGCAACCCCGGGGTGCCCAGGCACGGCCCATAGCCCGGCTTGCTGGCCGAGGGGAAGATCGGCGACAGGGTGAGGTAATCGACCTGCCCGCGCACCCGTTCGATCAGATCGGCGCCATCCGAGTCGTGGCCCGACAGCCCGATCAATGCCGCCGGTCCCAGCAGGGCACGTGCCGCCGCCGGATCGGAACCCGCCGGCAGATGCACCCCGTCCACCCCCGCTTCCACCGCCAGCGCCGGGTCGCCGTGCAGGGTGACCCTGCCCCCCCAGGGCCGGGCGCGCCCAAGCAGCGCACGGGCCAGAGCCAGACGTTCCACATCGGGCAAGTCCTTGTCGCGCAAGGACAGCCAGCGCACGCCGGACGCGAAGAGCCGATCGGCCAGTTCCGGCAGCGGCAGGGACGAGAGGTGCCTGTCGGTGATCACCAGCAGCGGCGGCACGGGCACGATCATAGGTCCAATCCCCCTCCAATTCGGCCGAGCATGATCACAGGGCGTAGTCCCTTCGGCCATATACTGGATCCAAACCTTTCCAGTCCGCGGAAATTCAACGGAATTCGTTGGACAAAAAGCGGATCGCCGCAGCGCGGCAAAATGCTTTGTATTGACACTGTTCGTCAAACTGATGATCGTTAAGGCGGGCATGGGGCATTTGGCATGCCAGCAACCATAAGTTGGTCCCGAACCGCCCCGTCCCATGGCCTTTTTCCGGACCAGACACCAAAAGCGCACGGCAAAGCCACGAAAAAGCAAATGGTCCGGACGTCCGAACAGAACTTGTCGGGTGGAAACGGGGAGGAAGGACATGGTGCGTGAGACGCACGGCAACACCGCTCAGGCCGCGCCCTGGGGCGGGCGCTGGATGCAGCTGGCCATCGGCATCGTCTGCATGTCGATGATCGCCAACCTGCAATATGGCTGGACCCTGTTCGTCGAGCCGATCGACGACAAGCATGGCTGGGGTCGCACCGCGATCCAGGTGGCATTCACCATCTTCATCGTCACCGAAACCTGGCTGGTGCCGGTGGAGGGGTGGTTCGTCGACAGATTCGGTCCACGCATCGTCGTGCTGGTCGGCGGCGTGCTGTGCGCCCTGTCCTGGGCGCTGAACGCTGTGGCGGATTCGCTGACGCTGCTCTACCTCGCCGCGGTGATCGGCGGCATCGGCGCCGGCGGGGTCTATGGCACCTGCGTCGGCAACGCCCTGAAATGGTTTCCCGACCGCCGCGGCCTTGCCGCCGGTCTGACCGCCGCCGGCTTCGGTGCCGGCTCCGCCCTCACCGTGGTGCCGATCGCCACCATGATCGAGACCTCCGGCTTCGAGCAGACCTTCCTGGTGTTCGGGCTGGGCCAAGGGCTGGTGATCCTGGTGCTGGCCTGGTTTCTGGCCGACCCGCCGAAGATGGGCTACGGCCGCTCCACGGCGACCGCCGCAGCCGAGCGCCGGCACTTCACCCCGCAGGAGATGCTGCGCACCCCTGTCTTCTGGATCATGTACGCCATGTTCACCATGGTCGCCGCCGGCGGACTGATGGTGACGGCGCAGCTCGGCCCCATCGCCGCCGACATGGGGCTGGTCGACGCGCCGGTCAGCATCCTGGGCCTGACCCTGCCGGCCCTGACCTTCGCCCTGTCTATCGACCGTGTGATGAACGGCATCACGCGGCCTTTCTTCGGCTGGGTGTCCGACCATATCGGTCGCGAGAACACGATGTTCATCGCCTTCGCCATCGAAGCGGCGGGCGTGATGGCGCTCAGCGCCTATGGGGCCGACCCGCTGGCCTTCGTCATCCTGACCGGTCTGGTGTTCTTCGCCTGGGGCGAGATCTTCAGCCTGTTCCCGGCCTGCTGCGGCGACACCTTCGGCTCGCGCTTCGCCGCCACCAATGCTGGGCTTCTCTACACAGCCAAGGGCACGGCGGCGCTTCTGGTCCCCATCGGCAACCTGATGGTCGAGGCGACCGGCAGTTGGCAGACGGTGTTCTACAGCGTCGCCATCGTCAACGCGCTGGCCGCCTTCCTCGCCCTGTTCGTCCTGAAACCGCGGCGCGCCCGCTACATCGCCGCCGCCACCGGCACTGCACCGCGCCTGACCACCCGGATGGCCGACTGACAGCCGCAAGAGGATGCTGAAGGGACGCGCCTGCCCCCCGGCGGGTGCGTCCCTTCAGTGCGGCTTCACCCTGGAGGAAAAGCCGGTCGGCCGTTCCAGCGCCTGCTGATGGAATCGGCAGTGCGGGCGAAGGTGCCGCATGGCTTTCACCCCGTCATTTCAACGGTTTGCGTGCTAGGCTCAATGGGTAGGCTCGAACGAAGAATGAGGAATGTGATGAGCACGCGCCCACAGGCCGTTTCGGTGACCCATGTCGAAGGCGAACGCACCCGTGTCACCGAATGGCGTCTGGTGCCGGGGGCCGAGACCGGAGCCCATGTCCATGGTTACGACTACGTGATCGTGCCGATCACCTCTGGTGCTTTCACCATCGTGGATCCGGACGGATCGGAGCGGCAGTTCCCCTTGGAGCCGGGACGGTCCTATTTCCGCAAGGCCGGTGTCAGCCACAACGTGATCAACAACGGCACCGCGGACATCGTGTTCGTCGAGGTCGAACTGCTCCAGGAGGGCTGATGCCGACGGATGGCCGTCGCGGACTTACCGTCCGCGGCAGCCATTCCAGATCAGATATATGACGGAGTAAGAAGCTGTAGTTCTGCAGGAGATGGTCTGACCAATGCTCCACAACCAGCGAGGGCAAAAAACCGTCAGGATTTTCTATCCAATAAAACATGGGAACATTCGAACAAACTTAAGTAATGCGACTGTGACCTCACACGTTTCGTAACGCTTTCTTGAGGAACTAGAGGGATACGCTAACTGACATATCAGTTTGGCCATAGGCGGACTATGTCATGGGCAGGTTCCTCGCACGCTTCAGCATCAGCACCAAGATCACCACCGCTGTACTCTGGCTGGCCCTCACGGCCGCCCTGCTCGGTGGAATCGGCTTTCGCGGAATGGCAACATACGACTCTCGCGTCGATGATATCCAAAGCTCATCCCAGCGCGCTCTGTTGGGCGAGCAGATCAACGGGCTCGTCCTTAAGGTCGTGATGGAGAGCCGCGGGCTCTATGCCAGCAAATCGAAGGCGGAAATCGAGACTTTCGCAAAATCGGTTTGGAAGAGCACAGAGCTGATGGGGAAGCGGATGGCCGAGTGGAAGGCTCTTCTTCCTCCGGATCGGCATGCGGCTTTTCTGCCTCTGGAGCAGAGTGTGGCCGAATTCATCAAGCTTCGCAACGAAGCGGCTCGTCTAGGCGTCGAGGTCAGCCCCGATGAAGCGAACAAGTACGGAAACACCGACGTCACTCGTGCCAATCGCAAGGCTTTGGGCGAGGAGCTGGAACGGCGGGCGCAGCAGAACTTCGACAGCATTCAACGAGCGAACGACGATCTGGAGGCATATGGCGCGCGCATGCTGATGCTGATGATCGTTGTCGGCATCGCGGGCATCGGCGTTGCGCTGATCGGCAGCATCCTTATCGCTCGTTCCGGCATTGCCCGCCCCATTGCCAGCATCACTGACACGATGTCGCGACTGGCCCAGGGCGATCTGACGGTTGAGGTGAACGGGGCCGAGCGTGGCGACGAGATCGGCGGCATGGCCCGCGCGGTGGAGGTCTTCAAGCTCAATGCGCTTGATCGGCAACGGCTGGCCGAAGCCGAGGAGGCCGAGCGCAAGTTCAAGGAGCAACGCACCACCGCCGTCGAGCAGTTGATTGCCGGCTTCGACAACAGCATGTCCGGCATCCTGCGCACAGTCAGCGCTGCCGCAACCGAACTGGATGCCACCGCGCAGAGCATGTCGCACACGGCGGAACTGACCAACAGCCAGGCGGCCAGCACTGCGGCTGCAGCTGAAGAGGCTTCGGTCAACGTGCAGACCGTCGCTTCGGCGACCGATGAATTGTCGGCCTCGATCCGGGAGATCAGTTCGCAAGTCACCCGCTCCACCGAGATTGCCGGTCAGGCCGTCGAGGAAGCGCAGGCCACCAACGATCGCGTCCGTGGTCTGGTCGACGCTGCCCAGCGCATCGGCGATGTGGTGAAACTCATCACCGACATTGCCAGCCAGACGAACCTGCTCGCGCTGAACGCCACCATCGAGGCGGCTCGGGCCGGCGAAGCCGGCAAGGGTTTTGCCGTGGTCGCCAGCGAAGTGAAGAATCTCGCCAACCAGACGGCGAAGGCGACCGAGGAAATCGCCACCCAGATCGCGTCGATGCAGCAGGCCACCAGCGAAGCTGCAACGGCGATTACCGGCATCGGCTCTACGATCGGCAGCATCAATGAAATTGCCACCTCCATCGCCTCGGCGATCGAGGAGCAGGGCGCGGCAACCGGCGAGATCGCCCGCAACGTCCAGGAAGCGGCGCGCGGCACCGAGGTGGTGACCATCAACATCACCGACGTCAGCCGTGGCGCCACGCAAACCGGCTCAGCTGCCACCCAAGTTCTGGGAGCGGCAGGCGAACTCTCCCGCCAGTCAGAGATGATGAAGACCGAAGTGGAACGGTTCCTGACCGGTATCCGCGCCGCCTAGGTCGTCGGCGGTCACAGAGGCGCATCGGCAAGAGGTTATCGGCGCAAGGCCGGTAACCTCTCTCGCTCGACCTATTGAAAAAGTGGTGAGTTGCCGCATCGACTTTGCGTGGCGGTCTCTTTGACGGCTTTGATGATGTGGTCCTGAATGAACCTGAGGACCGGCAACATTGCCTTCATTCTACCTGGTCGACCGCACAGGGCTTACCTGAAACCGTCAATGGTCCAGATATCGGAAGCCCTGCCGCGCTTCCTGAACGACGAGTTCATATTTTGGCTTGATATCGGAATCCGGCGTTCTAAGGTCAGCGCCCGCTTCGATCAAATTGGACAGTCGATACAAAGGCCGCAACGAACATAGCCGCTCGCCGAGAGCGGCGTGCTGCCCAGAACAGCAGGCAGTTGCGATGATTTCGGATTTTTTGGAAAACAACAAGGTGGCGGAGGGGATGGGATTCGAACCCACGATAGGGCTTTAAACCCTATGACGGTTTAGCAAACCGTTGCCTTCAGCCACTCGGCCACCCCTCCAGCCAGTGCGGCGTCCCGTGGGGCACCGCTGGCGTGGGGAGGTTTCTAATGGCCAGCCGTACCCTTGTCAACGCTTACAGAGGCCGAAATCCGCTTTTCCTGAAAAACATCATAATGGGACAAATCTGTATAAAATTTTAGGTACTTTTTAAGGTTCGTCGGTTATGATGCAACCATGAGCAACAAAAAGCCCAACAGAAAGCCCGGGTGACGCTCAATTCGGTCGTGCGAGGTCGATTCCGAAAGGCCCGCCCCGCCGGACAGTGACGCCGCACCCCGATGCCGTGGAGGATTCGATGACCCTGTCACGCCGTTGCGCCGAAACGCTGATCGACCTTGTCGAGATCAAGCTGAGCTGCCTGGAAATCACCGACCGCGAAGACCAGCGGGAGAAGGAACTGCTGCAGCGCTGCGTTCAGGAACTGAATGCCGAACTGCGCGGTGAGAACGGGGCCCTCGCCAACTTCGCGGCTCCCAAGCGCCGCGGCCGCCGGCCCAAGCATCTCCAGTTCCACGAACTGCACGTCGCCTGATCCGCTGCCTCGGCCGGCCGCCTGATCCGTACCGCCGGTTCAGGTCAGTGCCGGCTCCTCGGCTGGCATCGCATGAATCGCCGGTGCTTCACGGGGCAGCAGGATGGTGAAGCGGGTTCCCTGCCCCGGCCAGGACTGGACGGACACCGTACCGCCCAGTGGACCTGTGACCGTGTTGAACACGATGTGCAGGCCAAGGCCCGAACCGCCCTGGCCCCGCTTGGTGGTGAAGAAGGGATCGAACACCTTCGACAGATGTTCCGGTGCGATGCCGGCGCCATCGTCCATGAAATCGATTCGCACCCGCTCGGTCCCATCCGGCTGCGCGGTGATCCGGATCGTGCCGGCCGGCCTGTCCAGCGTCCGGTCGCCGTCGCCATAGGCGTGGACGACGGCATTGATCACCAGATTGGTCAGCACCTGCCCCAGGGCGCCGGGGAAGCTGTCCATCGTCAGTTCGTCGTCACACTCCACCGCCACCTTCAGGTTCGTGCGCTTCAGCCGCGGGCGGAGCGAGAACAGCAGTTCGCGGATATAGCTGCCCAGTTCGAACACCCGCCGGTCGCCGGAAGACTGGTCGACCGCCACCTGCTTGAAGCTCTGCACCAGCGAGGCGGCTCGGTCGATGTTGGCCATCAGCAGGCGGCTGCTCTCGCTCAACCCATCCAGGAATTCCAGGAATTCCGACCGGCGCAGGGTGTTGCCGGTGAAACGGTCGCGCAGGATCTGTGCCTGTTCGCCGATATGGCTGGCTGCCGTCAGGCCGATACCGATGGGCGTGTTGATCTCGTGCGCGACACCCGCCACCAGCTGGCCGAGCGAGGCCATCGTTTCGGCCTGGATCAGGCTTTCCTGTGCCTCGCGCAGGTCCGCCAACGCCTGCTCCGCCTCCTCCCGCGCCTGAACCATCGCCGACTCGGCGGCCTTCCGGTCGGTGATGTCATAAAGCCAGGTCAGCAGGGCCGATTCGCCGTCCAGTTCGATGCTGTTCCAGGACGACAAAACCCAAACGACGCTGCCGTCGGGCCGGCGGAAACGGATTTCGGCATTGCGGAAGGGACCTTCGCGGTCGAATCGGGCGATCAGCGCGTTGCGGTCGGCGGGATCGGCATAGAGATCGGCCACCGGCGTGCGCATCAACTCGGTCCGGCTGCGCCCCATCAGCCGCACGGATTGGGCATTGCAGAACAGCCAGCGGCCGTCGCGGGTGGTGACGTTGACCGCGATCGGCGCCGCCTCCATGATCTTCAGCAGCCGTTCCTCGCTGGCGCGCAGCCGCTCCTCCTGCCGGCGGGCTTCGGTGATGTCGGTCATGATGCCGGCATAGCGCACTGCCCGCCCGGTCTCGTCGCGGAAGGCGCGGCCCTTGGCGGCGATCCACACCCAGCCGCCGCCCTCGTGGCGCAGGCGGTAGGAATAGGCGTAGCTGGTGGTCTCCCCCGCCAGATGCGAGGCGATATGGGCCAGCACCCGCTCGCGATCGTCCGCGTGCAGCCGCTTCTCCCAGAAGTCCGGCAGCATCGGCGGCCGCGTGCGATAGCCCAACATGCGCGGGAAGGTATCCGACCACCAGCAGGTGCCGGCCACCAGATCGGCATCCCACACGGCGGCGCCGGTCGCCTCCAGAGCCATCTCCAGCCGTTCGCCAATGTCCGGTTCATGGATGGCCGGTCCCGGCGCAGTGTGCCGGCGGGCGGACCGACGCCCGGCGAGAAGGCCCAGCAGCATCCCCAGCAGACCACCGGCGGCAACACCCGCCAGCGCCACAATCTCCGGTTCTGCCGCCATGGAACCTCCGCCGTTTCCAGCACTGTGGCGATAGTAACCGGGAAAATTCAACTGGGGCTTTTCCGCATCGCCGCGCGTCACCCAAGAAAAAAGCCTCTCCCGCGGGGAAGAGGCTTTCTTTCGGACAGTACGGCGATTGCGCACCGCCAAAGGGGTGCGGTCGCTTACCCCTTCAGCTTCTTGGTGAGGATCTCGTTGACCATCGCCGGGTTGGCCTTGCCCTGCGTCGCCTTCATCACCTGACCGACGAAGAAGCCGAACAGCTTGTCCTTGCCGCTACGGAATTCCGCCACCTTGTCGGGATTGGCGGTTAGGACAGCGTCGATCGATCCTTCGATGGCGCTGGTGTCGGTGACCTGCCGCAGACCCTTCTTCTCGACGATGTCGGCGGCCTTCTCGCCGGTCTCGAACATCGTCTCGAACACTTCCTTGGCGATACGGCCGGAAATGGTGTTGTCGGCGATCAGGTCGATCAGCCCACCGAGATTCTCGGCGGACACCGGGCTCTCCTCGATCTCCTTGCCGGCCTTGTTCAGATAGCCGAACAGCTCGCCGGTGACCCAGTTGGACGCCAGCTTCGGATCGCGGCCCTTCGCCACCGCCTCGAAATAGTCGGCCTTCGACTTCTCCGACACCAGCACGCCGGCGTCATAGACCGACAGCTTGTAGTCTTCGATGAAACGGGCCTTCTTGTCGTCCGGCAGTTCGGGCAGCGTCTTCTTGATGTCCTCCACCCAGTCCGCGTCGAGTTCGAGCGGCAGCAGGTCGGGGTCGGGGAAATAGCGGTAGTCGTGCGCCTCTTCCTTCGACCGCATGGAGCGGGTCACGAACTTCGTCGTGTCCCACAGGCGGGTTTCCTGGTCGATCTTGCCGCCTTCCTCGATGATCTCGATCTGGCGGCGCGCCTCATACTCGATCGCCTGCATGACGAAGCGGATCGAGTTGACGTTCTTGATCTCGCAGCGGGTGCCGAAGGGCTCGCCCGGCTTGCGCACCGACACGTTGACGTCGCAGCGCATGGAGCCTTCCTCCATGTTGCCGTCGCAGGTGCCGAGATAGCGCAGGATGGAGCGCAGCTTGCGCACGTAGGCGCCGGCCTCCTCCGAGCTCCGCATGTCGGGTTCCGACACGATCTCCATCAGCGCCACGCCCGACCGGTTCAGGTCGATGTAGGTCTTGGACGGGTGCTGGTCGTGCAGCGACTTGCCGGCGTCCTGTTCCAGGTGCAGGCGCGTGACGCCGACGGTGCGGCTGGTGCCGTCCGGCAGGTCCAGCACGATCTCGCCCTTGCCGACGATCGGCTGCAGGAACTGGCTGATCTGGTAGCCCTGCGGCAGATCGGCGTAGAAGTAGTTCTTGCGGTCGAAGACCGAGTTCAGGTTGATCTGCGCCTTCAGGCCCAGCCCCGTCCGGACCGCCTGTTCGACGCAATATTCGTTGATGACGGGCAGCATGCCGGGGAACGCGGCGTCGACGAAGCTGACCTGGCTGTTCGGCGCGGCCCCGAATTCGGTGGCGGAGCCGGAGAACAGCTTCGCGTTCGAAATCACCTGGGCATGGACCTCAAGCCCGATCACAACTTCCCAATCGCCCGTTTCACCCTGGATGTACGACATCGTTCCGCTCTTCGACGTTCACGGCACGGGACGGGCCATGGACCGCCGCGAAAACGGGCGCCCCGGCCATACCCTTGGAATCCTGTTTCTTCTAACGCCCTTTGCGCCCGCGCGCACGCTTTATCGCGCCGCGGCTTTCCTACCTCCATTGTGCGGCCCGCCACAGACGTTCCGTTAACCCTCGGGCAAGCTTTGACCGCCACGCTGATCAGGTAGAGCGGGGAGGTCGTGATGTCGGTTCAAGCGCTGGTGCGGAAGATCGGGTTCGGTGTGGCTCTGGGCGGGCTGGTGGTGACGGGTGCCGCGATCAGCCATGCCGCCACCCAGCCGGCCGCCACGCGCCCGGCCAGCGTCTCGCTCGCCCCGGTGACCGTCAACCCGGCGCCCGCGGCTCCGGCCTCCGCCGAGTTCCCCGACGCCATCCTGTCGCGCAGCGATCAGGGCGATGCCACGGTCCTGCGGCTGGACGGCATCATCACGCCGGGGGCGGAGCGCCGCTTCGTCGATGCCCTGCACGCCCTGCCCGCAAGCCGTCCGGTGGTGGTCGAACTGTCGAGCCCCGGCGGCTTCACGGCGGCGGGATACCGTATGATCGACGCGGTGCTGGCAGAGCGCCAGGGCGGCCGTCCGATCGCCACCCGGGTGCGCGACGGCGACTCTTGCGAAAGCATGTGCGTCGGCCTCTATCTGGCCGGCTACCCCCGCTATGCGGCCCCCCGCGCCGAGTTCATGGTCCATGCCCCGCGCATGGCGGAGAACGGCCGGATGACCATGCGGTCCACCCAGGCGATGGTGCAGCGGCTGGTGTCGCTGGGCGCCTCCCCGGCCTGGATCCAGCGTGTGACGGCGGCCGGCGGCTTCTCCGGCACCCGCGACTATCGCGAAACCGCCGACCGCCTGACCGCCGACGGCGCCAACATCGTCACCGACCTGCTGCGCTGACCGGCTCCTCCGCCACCATTTCCGGCGAGCGGCCGACGATCCGCTCATAGACCTCCGGGTCGGTCGCCCCCTCGGTCCCGAACACCAGCACCCGGGCGTCGGGCGCAAGGCCGAGCGCGAGCCGCACATCGTCATGTGCCGCGGCGCAGAGCAGCCCGGCCAGCCCGGCCACGCCCGATTCGCCCGCCACGATCGGCCGGCCGCCATGCTTGCCGTCGGCCAGCTTGCGCATGGCGGTGACGGCGCCCTCGTCGGGAATGGTCAGGAAATCGTCGGCTCCGCGCTCCAGGATCGCCCAGGCCAGCAACGAGACCTCGCCGCAGGCGAGCCCGGCCATCACCGTGTCCAGGTCGCCCTCCGACCGCGTCGGACGGCCGGCGACGGCGCTCTGGTACAAGCAGTCGGCGTTGTGCGGCTCCACCACCACGAAGCGCGGGCGCTGGCGCCCCCAGCTTTCCCACAGATGGCCGCAGACAGCCGCCGGCAGGCTGCCGACGCCGCCCTGCACGAACACGTGGGTCGGCCGTTCGCTGGCGGGAAGCTGGGAGATCGCCTCCTCCACCATCACGGTGTAGCCCTGCATCACGTCGCGAGGGATATCCATATAGCCGGTGTAGGAGGTGTCGGAGACGACGAACCAGCCCTTCTCCGCCGCATCTGCGGCGGCCCGGCGCACCGCGTCGTCGTATGATCCGTCGACCACCACCACACGCGCCCCGTACGCCTCGATGGCCACACGGCGCCCGGGCGAGCAGGCGGCCGGCACGTACACCACGCAGTTGCAGCCGAACACCTGCGCGCCCCAGGCCACCGAACGGCCATGGTTGCCGTCGGTCGCGGTGGTCACGGTCAATGTACGCGTCACCTGGGCATAGCGGCCGACGACGAGATCCAGCGCCGTCACCGGCACGCCCGGCACCCGCGCCGTCACCTCCCGCGCCAGCAGCCGCAGCACGGCATAGGCGCCGCCCAGCGCCTTGAAGCTGCCCAGCGCGAAGCGGGCGCTTTCATCCTTGTACCAGAGCCGATCGATCCCGGCCTCCCGCGCCAGACCCGGCAGGGAGCGCAACGGCGTCGGAGCGTAGCCGGGCCAGGCGCCGATTTCCGACATCGCCTCTTCGAAGGCGGCGCGGCTCAGGATCGCGCGTTCGGATGGGCCGTAGGCCCGCTCATGGTCGGCGCGCGGGTTCGAATGGAGGCGCGGCAGGCAGGAGGATGGGGAGACCGCTTGGTGGGGCATGGCTTCGCTCTCCGGGCCGGCCGGTGGGCGACGCCGTCCGCGACGGCACATCCCGCGACCGCGAACAACGAGACCAGATGCCATCGCCCGCCGTCAAGACTCCAGCGTGAGCGCGGCTGCTACCGAATGAAGCATCGACAGAATAAACGACGGCTAGGAAGGAATGCGGCGGTCAGCGCTTCCATTCGCGGCTGGACTTGATGAAGTCGGTCAGGGTAACGCCGATCTTGTCGTCGATGATCGCCACTTCGCCGCGGGCGACCAGAACGCCTTCGACATAGACGTCGGTCGGATCCTTCAAATGGCGGTCGAGTTCGACGACGGCGCCGCGGCCAAGCTTCAGCAGGTCGCGGACGCGGAGCATGGCGGTGCCGATGACGACCTTGATCTCCACCGGCGCGTCGCCGATGGCGAAGGACGAGGCATCGCCGTCGTTGGGATCGGGCGCGCCGAGCAGGTCGTCGATGTTGGCCATGGATGTCCAAGCTCCCGCGCCGCAAGGGGGCGCCATTTATACGAACGGCTTACTCTACACCCCGGACGGGTGGGCGGGCAACGCCACCGACCGGCGGGTTTTGCGACAAGATTGGGCTTTCCCCGCCCCGGAGCTTCGCCCAAACTGTCGCACCGCCCGCTACGGCGGGCATCCGCCATCTTGCCGGATCATTCGTTACGATTGAGTAACGACGACTGCAACGCAATGGCAGCGACCAACTGGAACCGGGTTCACCGTGATGACCGACAGCAGCAATTCCCCGCTTGTGGACGTTTCCTGGCTGAAAAGCCGGCTCGACAGCCCCGGCATCGTCGTCCTGGACGTGCGGACCCCGCCGAACGACGGCTTCATTCCGGGAGCGGTTCATTCCGACTATGCAACAGCTGGCTGGCGGACTGTGGTCGGCGGCGGGGCCGGAATGCTGCCGGAACCGGCAGTGCTGGAGGGGCTGATTGGTGGTCTCGGCATCGGCAACGGCGACCATGTGGTCCTGGTGGCGGCCGGCGCCAGCGCGTCTGACATGGGCAACGCCACCCGCGTCTACTGGACCTTCAAGATGCTGGGCCACGACGCGGTGTCGGTTCTGGACGGCGGTTTCGCCGCCTGGACCGCGACCGGCGGTCCGGTGAAGCCGCTGCCGGCGGAACGCAAGCCGGCGACCTTCACCGCGCATCCGCGCACCGATCTGCGCGCCACCGTGGCGGAGGTTGAGGCGGCAATGAAGGAAGGAACCGCGCCGCTGCATGATGCCCGCTCCGCCGAGCAGTTCGCCGGCAAGGCCAAAAGCCCGCAGGCCCGTGCCGCCGGCACCATCCCTGGCGCCGTCAACCTGGACATCGCCCCGCTCTTCTCGGCGGCGGACCATCGCTTCGCTTCGGCCGAGACGGTGAAGGCGATGGCCGAGCAGGCGGGACTGCCCCTGCAGGACCAGCCCATCACCTTCTGCAACACCGGCCACCTCGCCTCGGTGTCCTGGTTCGCGCTGAGCGAGATCGCCGGCGTGGCCGGCGTGCGGCTCTATGACGGCTCCATGTCGGAATGGAGCGCCGACCCGGACCGTCCGCTGCAGAGCGAGGGCTGATTCAGGTCTTGGCGCGACGGCGGCGCAGAAGGCCGAGGTCGCTGCGCCGCACCAGCCCCAGCAGCACGGCCGCGACGGCGTAGACCGTCAGCCCGACCACCGCCAGCACCAAAAGCCCTCCCAGCCGCTCGAACAGCCCGGTGGCACCCAGCCAAGGCGCCAGCCGTTCGGTCACCAGCCACAGGGCGCCGGCCATGGCGGATGCTGCGATCACCATGCGCGGCAGATTGCGGGTTAGGCGCGCATCGGCCCGGAACAGGCCGCGTCGGTGCAGCAGCAGCGCCAGAAGCCCGGCATTCACCCAGGCGCCCACGGAGGTGGCGACCGCCAGCCCGACCTGGGCCAGCGGCCCCATCAGCGCCAGCTTCAGCGCCACGTTGACGCCGACCGCCACCAGCGCCACCCGCACCGGCGTCGCCGTGTCCTGGCGGGCGTAGAAGCCGTTGACCAGACTGCGGATCACCACGAAGGCCGGCAGACCCAAAGCATAGGCTTGCAGGGTAAGGGCGGAGGCCGCGGCGTCGGACGGGCCGAAGGCGCCGCGCTGGAACAGCACCGACAGGATCGGCGTGCCCGCCACCAGGAAGGCGATGGCCGCCGGCAGGGTCAGCACCAGCGACAGCTCGATGGCGCGGTTCTGGCTGTCGACGGCGCCGGCCTCGTCGCCGCTCTTGATCCGCCTGGACATTTCCGGAAGCAGAACGGTTCCCACGGCGATGCCGATCACCCCCAGCGGCAGTTGGTTCAGCCGGTCGGCGTAATAGAGGTAGGACACCGCGCCCGTCGGCAGGGCCGAGGCGATCAGCGTGTCGGCGAAGAGGCTGATCTGCGTCAGGCCCGACCCCAAGGCCGCCGGCCCCAGCACCGTCAGGAAGCGCTTCACGTCCGCCGACAGGCGCGGCATCACCGGCCGCAGGGTCATGCCCGCCCGCCGCGCATCCCAGGCCAGATAGAGATATTGCGCCACGCCGGCAGCCAGGACGCCCCAGGACAGCGCATGGCCGGCACTGGGCATCAGCGGGGTTCCCACCACCAGCGCCGCGATCAGGCAGAGGTTCATCAGGATCGGTGCTGCGGCAGCCGCCCCGAAGCGGCTCATGCTGTTCAGCACGCCGCCATAGAGCGACACCAGCGAGATCAGCAGCAGATAGGGGAAGGTGATGCTGGTGAACAGAACCGCCAGCCGAAACTTCTCCGGCTCGTCGGCGAAGCCGGGGGCGAAGACCGTCATGAATTGCGGCATGAAGGCCAGCACCGCCAGCAGAAGCACCATCTGCACGATGACCAGCAGGGTCATCACCTCGTCGGCGAAGCGGCGGGCGGCGGCTGCGCCGTCCTGCACCAGCTTGCCCGAGAACAGCGGCACAAAGGCGGAGTTGAACGCCCCCTCGGCGAACAGGGCGCGGAAGTGGTTCGGCAGCCGGAAGGCGACGAAGAAGGCGTCGGCGACCGGCCCGGCGCCGAGCAGCGCCGCGGTCAGCACGTCGCGCAGGAAACCGAGCACCCGGCTGGCCAGGGTCAGGCCGCCGACGGACAGGATATGACGGAACACGATGGCAGGGTCGCTCTTGTGGTGCAGAATTGGCCGGGCGGCATCCTAGCGGTGCGTCCGCGTTCGTCATAGGATCGCCGCCCGCATCCGTCCAGAACGCATCTCCAGTCACCCAATCGGTCAAAGGTCCCCGACATGCCGCAGCAGCAAGCCCTCCCCCTGACCTATCTGGAAGCCGGCGAAGCCAACGGCGGAACGCCGATGCTGGTCCTGCACGGCCTGTTCGGCTCGGCCCGCAACTGGCAGACGCTGGCCCGCCGCTTCGGCGAATCGCGCCGGGTCTATGCGCTGGACCTGCGCAACCACGGCGGCGCGCCCTGGGCCGAGGGCATGAGCTACCCGGAGATGGCGGCCGACGTGCTGCGCTTCCTGGACGACCGCGGCTTCGCCCGCGCCACCGTCGTCGGCCATTCCATGGGCGGCAAAACCGCCATGGCGCTGGCCCTTGCCCATCCGGAGCGGGTGGAGCGGCTGGTGGTCGCCGACATCGCCCCCGTTGCCTACACCCACACCCACGCCCCCTACGTCGCCGCCATGAAGGCCGCGAAGCTGGAGGGCGTCACCCGCCGGCCGGAAGTGGAGGCGCAGCTTGCCGACGCCGTGCCGGAGGCGCCGCTGCGCTCCTTCCTGATGCAGAATCTGGTGCTGGAGAACGGCGTCTTCTCCTGGCGGATCAACCTCGACTCCATCGGCGCGAACATGGAGGGGCTGATCGGCTTCCCCGATTTCGCCGGCGCCCGCTATGAAGGCCCTGCCCTGTTCATCGGCGGCGGTGCGTCCGGCTATGTCCGGCCGGAGCATCACGACGCCATCCGCCGCCATTTCCCCAAGGCGGAAATCCGCATGATCGAGGGGGTCGGCCACTGGCTGCATGCCGAACGCCCGACCGAATTCGCGGCGATGGTGGAGGGATTCCTCTGATTTCCGCGGCAAAACTCCGCATTTTCGCGTGGTTGTAAGCCGAAGCAGATATTGCATCGCCCGGACGTCGGGGCTATCAAGCCAGCGCGCCCCAAAACGCGGCCCGCGACCATAACGCGGCTGCCTTTCCTCGAAGGATCGACCCACCATGAGCGTCATCACCGAGATTCACGCCCGCGAAATCCTGGACAGCCGCGGCAACCCGACCGTGGAAGTGGACGTTGCGCTGGACAGCGGCGCCTTCGGCCGCGCCGCGGTGCCGTCGGGCGCCTCCACCGGCGCCCATGAGGCGGTCGAACTGCGCGACGGCGACAAGGGCCGCTTCGGCGGCAAGGGCGTGCTGAAGGCGGTCGAATCCGTCAACGGCGAGATCTACGACGCGCTCGCCGGCCTGGACGCCGACGACCAGCGCGCCATCGACCTCGCCATGATCGACCTGGACGGCACCGAGAACAAGAGCCGCCTGGGCGCGAACGCCATCCTGGGCGTGTCGCTGGCGGTCGCCCGCGCCGCCGCCGAGGATGCCGGCCTGCCGCTCTACCGCTATGTCGGCGGCGCCTTCGCCTCGCTGTTGCCGGTGCCGATGATGAACATCATCAACGGCGGCGCCCATGCCGACAATCCCATCGACATCCAGGAATTCATGATCATGCCGGTGGGCGCCGAAACCGGCGCCGATGCCATCCGCATGGGTTCCGAGATCTTCCAGTCGCTGAAGAAGAAGCTGAAGGACGCCGGCCACAACACCAACGTCGGTGACGAGGGCGGCTTCGCTCCCAACCTCGCCTCCACCGAGGACGCGCTCGGCTTCGTCATGAAGGCCATCGAGGCCGCCGGCTACAAGCCGGGCGACGACGTCATGCTCGCCATCGACGCCGCTTCGACCGAGTTCTTCAAGAACGGCAAGTACGAACTGGCCGGTGAGGGCAAGTCGCTGTCGCCGGAGCAGATGGTCGCCTATTGGGCCGATCTGGCCGGCCGTTACCCGATCATCTCGATCGAGGACGGCATGGCGGAAGACGATTGGGAAGGCTGGAAGGCGCTGACCGACGCCATCGGCAACAAGGTGCAGCTGGTCGGCGACGACCTGTTCGTCACCAACCCGAAGCGTCTGGCCCAGGGCATCCGCCAAGGCGTGGCGAACTCGATCCTGGTGAAGGTGAACCAGATCGGCACGCTGTCGGAGACGCTGGAAGCGGTCGATATGGCGCACAAGGCCGGCTACACCGCCGTGCTGTCGCACCGCTCTGGCGAGACCGAGGACAGCACCATCGCCGACCTCGCCGTCGCCACCAACTGCGGCCAGATCAAGACCGGCTCGCTGAGCCGTTCGGACCGCCTCGCCAAGTACAACCAGCTGATCCGCATCGAGGAGCAGCTCGGCGTCGCAGCCCGCTTCGCCGGCCGCGGCATCCTGAAGGCTTGATGGTCTTAGGGTAAGAAAAAGCCCCTCTCCGGGATGCCGGAGAGGGGCTTTTTTGTTGGCTGGGTGCGGGCTTCGATTGCCCCCTCCCCGACCCTCCCCCGCTCTCGGCCGGCCGAAGGCCGGTCCGATCGAGGGAGAGGGGACTGCCGCCGCTTCGCTAATCCACCCTCTCCCGCGGAGCGGGGGAGGGGAGGGGCCCATGCGCCAGCATGGGAAGGG
>NZ_DASPIS010000056.1:0-13000 GCF_035628975.1 Azospirillum sp.
TGGGCATGGAGCGCCGGCAGGCGGAGATGTTCCGCGACCTGGAGCGCGGCCACTTCATCGCGCTCGGCCCCGCCTTGTCGCGCCGGCCGCTGCCGCTGCGCATCGGCGCGGTGGAAACCCAGGGCCGCACCGGCAGCCCGATCCTGATGCCGCCGCCGACCACCCCGGTGGAGGATGCCCGCGACCTGATCTTCACCACGACCGAGCCGGAGCCGCCGCGCTATGTGCGCCGCCCCTCGACCTCGGCCAGTGCCGACCTGATGGCCCAGCTGGCGCGCGGCCGCCCCGCCGCCCCGCCGCCGTCAATCGATGACAGCACCGCCGAACAGCCGGCCCTACTGCCTCTGGAGCCGCAGGAAACGCCTGAGCAGGCCGCCGAACGCGAGGCCCAATACGACCAAGTTTTGGCCGAGGTTCTGGCCGATCCGGAGGCGCCCTACCGCTCGCTGGCCGTGCTGTACCAGGATTTCCTGGTGCGCTGCCGGGGCCGCGGGGTGGATGGCGACCGGCTGGCCCTGCCCGCGTTCCGCCGCCGTCTGGCGACCGCCCGCGCCGGGGCCGGCAGCGGCGACGATCCCGCCTGGCAGCGCGCGACGGAGGTCGCCGCCACCCTGGCGGAGGACATCCAGCCGGTCTTCCTGCTGCTGGCCCGCGCCGCCCTGGACCATGCGCCCTGCCCGTCCGACGCCGACGTGGCTCGCGCCTGCGGCAGCCGGTCGAAGGGACGCGGCCGCCGCCTGCTGACCTACATGGAACAGCGCGGCTTCATCACCAGCCGCAGCGGCCTGGGCAACACCCGCGCCATCACCCTGCCGGCGCTGGGCTGGGAAACCGCGCTCGGCGACCCCAACGCCGACGACGCAGCCGACGCCCCCGACGAGGGCGGGCTGTTCGCGGCGGGTTGATCCTCCCTCGGCTCCCGGCCGATCAGCTCCCTGCGGTCGGCGCGCTCACCGGCTTGCCGCTCTGGCCCCAGCTGGCGACGAAGTCGTTCACGCCGGGGACCGCCATCATGTGCGAGTCCTTGACGTAGACGAAGCGCTTCGGCCCGAAGGTGTATTCGGTCAGCGTGATGCCGGCGGTGCGGCAGCGCTGGTACTCGGCGGCGCTGATCGGACGGTCGGAGGCCACCATGTCGGGATGGTCCAGCCCGACCCCGCCGCAGAAGGCGCGGAAGCCGGTGGCGGTGCCGCGGGCATCCAGGCGCGGCTTGGTGTCGGGACCGCCGTCATATTTGACAGCAGCCTGATCGATGGCGCCGCGCAGGGCCGGGCTGCCGACGATCCAGATACCGCGGGCCTCGGGCGGCGGCTTGGGCGCTGCCGGCGGCGGAAGGGCGGCGGTCTGTTGCGGCGGCGGCATGAGGCCCGGCATCTGGCAACCGGCGAGCAGCGCCGCAGCGGCACATGCGAGGACCAAACTGCGGGCCGGCGCGGAAAAACGGGTCATCGGACGTCTCACTCCTCAGGATCGTCAGGCATCCGGGCGGCGAGGCCCGGAGGGCTGACAATGAGAACGCCCTCGCCCCGCTTCAACGGCCCAGCCGCCGCTCGTCCCAATGCGCCGCTCGCCATCCATGAACAATCCCGATAGGGTGAGCGCCAACGATCACCATCCGGAATGCATCCCACATGTCCTTGCCCGACCTGGAGATCGACGCGTTGCGTGCCTTCATCACCGTGGCGGAGGCCGGCGGCTTCACCGCGGCGGCAGACCGGCTGGGCCGGACCCAGTCGGCGATCAGCGTCAAGATCAAGAAGCTGGAGGACACGCTCGGCCGCCGGGTGTTCGAGCGCACCAGCCGGTCGCTGGCGCTGACCCATGACGGCGAACTGTTGATGGGCTACGCCCGCCGCCTGCTGGACCTGAACGACGAGACGGTGCGCCGCTTCGCCGAACCGGCGGCGGAGGGCGAACTGCGTTTGGGCGTGGCGGAGTATTTCCTGTCCGACCATCTGCCCCATGTCCTGCGCCGTTTCGCCAAGCTGCACCCGCGCCTGCACATCGACGTTCGGGTGGGCCTGTGTGGCGAACTGGTCTCGGCACTGGATGGGGGTGACCTCGACCTCGTTATCTCCCGCCGCGACGCGGGCGACAACCGGGGACGCGGCATCTGGACCGAACCGATGCGCTGGGTCGCGGCCCCCGGGCTGGAGATCCCTGCCGACGGCCCCCTGCCCTTCTGCGCCCTGCCCGCACCTTGCGTCTTCCGCAACCGTGGGCTGGCGGCGCTGGGCGAGGCCGGACGCCCCTGGCGGGTGGTCTACACCAGCGGCAGCGTCATGGGGGTTCAGGCCGCCGTCCGTGCCGGGCTGGGCGTGGCGGTGCTGAGCGAATCCTCCATACCGGAGGGCGTCCGCCGGCTGGGGGTAGAGGACGGCCTGCCCGAACTCGGCAACGTCGAAATGGCGATCTTCGGCGAGACGGCTCGCAACCGCCGCCTCGCCGAACCTCTGGTCGGCTTCATTCTGGACAGTCTGTCGACCATGTACCCGGCCCGCCCGCCGCTTGCCCTGGCAGGTTGAGAGGGGCGGGCCAAGTCTCGGCGACCGGTCAGAAGCCTTCGAGAACCACCTTGCCGCGGGCCTTGCCCGATTCGATCAGGGCATGGGCCTTGCGCAGGGTCGCGGCGTCGATGCGCCCCAGCGTTTCGGTCAGGGTGGTTCGCAGGGTGCCGGCATCGACCAGACGCGACACCTCGGTCAGCAGCTCATGCTGGGCGATCATGTCGTCGGTCTGGAACAGCGGGCGGGTGAACATCAGCTCCCAATGGAGCGAGACGCTCTTGCGCTTCAGCAGGCGGACATCGATCGGCTCGGGGTCGTCGATCAGGCCGATGCGGCCCTGCGGCGCCACCAGCTCCACCAGATCCTGGAAGTGACGGTCGGTCGCGTTCGTGGAGAAGATATAATCGACACCGGCCAGTCCCAGCGCCTTCACCTGCTCCGCCATCGGCCGGCTGTGGTCGATCACGTCATGGGCGCCCAACTCGCGCACCCAATCGGCGGTCTCATGACGGGACGCGGTGGCCAGCACGCGGACCTTGCTCAGCCGGCGTGCCAGCTGGATGGCGATGGAGCCGACACCGCCGGCCCCGCCGACGATCAGCAGCGACTTGCCCTCGCCCCTGTCGCGCTGCAGACCCAGCCGGTGGAACAGCATCTCCCAGGCGGTGATGGCGGTCAGCGGCAGGGCGGCGGCCTCGGCCACGCTCAGGCTGGCCGGGCGCGCGCCGACGATGCGCTCGTCGACCAGATGGAATTCCGCATTGGTGCCGGGACGGTCGATGGAGCCGGCATAGAACACGGCGTCGCCCGGACGGAACAGGGTGACATCCGGTCCGACCGCCTCGACGATACCGGCGGCGTCGAAGCCCAGGATGCGCAGATCGCCATCGGCGGGAGCGGCGTTGCGGCGCAGCTTGGTGTCCACCGGATTGACGGAAACCGCCTCCACCCGGACCAGCAGGTCGCGGCCGGTGGGGGTCGGACGGTCGATCTCGACGTCGATCAGCGCGTCGGCGTCGGTGACGGGCAGGCTCTTGCGGTAACCGATGGCTTTCATGATGGCCTCGCCTTCAAGGATGGAGAAGAAGTCGAAGCGCAGGATGGCGGCGTCCACAGGATATGTTAAATTCATAGTTCTTGTTTCATCCATCCCGATCCATGATCGATCACCCCATGAATCGGTGGGCGAACGGATTGACGCCAAGGGGGTATGGAATAGCCGGGCGGGCTGAGGTGTTTGTACCGATGACCAGCCTCACCGCCGAGTCCGGTCTCTGCATAACGGAAAGCAAGGCCATGAGCATCATCCGCCCCAAGATCCTGACCGCCCTGCTCTTGGCTGCGAGCGCCGCCGCGCTGTCGGGCTGCGTCGCCACGGGTGGGTACGATCCCTATTACCCGGCCTATGGCGAGACCGTGGTGGTGCCGCCGCCGGTCGTCGTGCAGCCCGGCTACCGCTATCGCACATGGGATGACGACCGCGGCTGGCGCCGGCGGGGGTGGGACAATCACAGGGATTGGGGAAACCGCGGGGATTGGGGAAACCGCGGGGATCGGAGCAATCGAGGGGATTGGGGCAACCGGGGGAATTGGGGCAACCGGGGCGGAGGCGACCATAACGGCGACCCGCATGCGTGGGAACGCCCCGGCGGCCCACATGGCTGGGGCCGCTGACGGACACTCAGCCGGCCGAAGCGGAAACGCGGTCGACGCGGTTTCGCAGGACCAGGATGGTGTGGTCGTCGTCGCGCACGACACCGTCGCGCAGCAGGACGAGTGCCGCCAGGGTGGGATCGACCTTGTGCAGGTCGCGGTGGATGAACAGGGCCGGCAGCCGGGCGCATCCGCTGGTGTAGAGGACCACATGATCGCCCGGTCCCCACAGCAGATGGACCGACGCCGGAGCCAGCGGATTGAATCCCACCATTGCCCAGCGGGCGCCGAGCGCCAGGATCTCCTGCGGGCGCACCACCGCGCCGGCCAGGGTGCCGAGCGCCGTGTAATCGACCGCCTTGCCGTCGAATCGCAAAATCGCCAGGGCGGACCGGCCGATCTGCTTCAGGACCGGATCGTGGGACAGCCCTAATTCGGGCCGAATCCTCAGGTCGCGCCGGATGGCGTTGACCACCACGGGGGCGGGCAGATCGGGCACCGTCGCGGCGACCACCGTCTCGACCTGCGCGATCACCTCCGGCGTCATCCTGGTCAACGGCCCGGACGGCGCCTTCTCGCCGCCGCCGGCCGCCTGATCCGCCGCCTGCTCATCCGGCTCGGTCTCGCCGTCGATCATCAGCGCGATCCCGCAGGGACCGTCCGGCCCGCGGGCGGGGGAGCAGCGGACGAACCAATGGTCGATGAAAGGTCCGCGCCGGACGGTTTCGCCACCCTGCCGCTCGATCATCACCGCTCCGGCCTCCGCCATGGCGTCGGCGGACGGCGAATCGCCGGCACCGGGGCGCAGCACGCGGGCCAGCAGCGCCGACCCGATGCCCGGCGTGGCATGGATGTGGAAACGGTCGGCCAGCCGGCGCGCCGCCTCCAGATCGGCGCCAAGTCCCTGGACCGGGTCCGGCGGCAGTTCGGTCGTTGCCAATTCGGCCGTTGCCGGATCGCGGTCGTACGCCAGGCACTCGACCCCGGCTCCGGACCGCATGCGGGCGATCAGCAGCGTCCCATCGGGACGGTTCAACGCATATCCGCACAGCGCCGCCACAAGGCGGTCCAAACGGGCAGCCTCTTCGGCAGCCAGCACGCCGTCGGCCCGCTCCGCCGCGATCCGCCGCGCCGTGGCGATATCGTCGGGCGACGCCACGGAAATGCGACGGTGACCATGGTCGGGGAACATCGGACCGCTCCTGTCGGCGTTCTGGTTGCTCTTCTCCAGAACTTTACAATCCTCTGCCCGCCGATCCCAACGAGAAGGACCGGACCGGCACCGATTTTCGAAGCTTCGGTCCCGGCAACGTCATTCCGCCTGGAAAGCCGCACCCGGATGGACTGTCAGGATGCGATCGCTTCCATCATCGCCGGTTGGCGGATGGGCAGCGCACGCGGCAGGTCGCGGCCGCGCAGCATCTCCGCCGCTTCCCACAGGCGGCCCAGCCCGACGATGGACCGGCAGCCGGTCTTCTCCATGATGCGGGCGCGGTGAACCTCCACCGTCTTGATGCTGATGCCGAGTTCCCAGGCGATGGTCTTGCTCTGCTTGCCGTCGACGATCAGTTCCAACACCTCCGACTCGCGGCGGCTCAACAGGGCGAGCCGGCGGACGGCGTCGCGGCTGCGGTCGCGCTGTTCGGCATGGGGGTTGCCCGACGCCAGGCAGGCGCGCAGCCGATCCAGGAAGGCCGGGACGGCGAAGGGCCGGGCGATGCAGTCGGACGCCCCGGCCTTCATCGCGGCCACGGCGGCGTCGACGTCGCCCTGTTCGGTGACGACCAGAACCGGCAGGTCATGGCCATGCAGCGAGGCCTCGGCCATGAATTCGATGGCGGTCATGTCCGGCAGGTCGTTGCGCACGACGATGCAGGAGGAGGCGGTGCCCAGCACGGCCAGCGCGTCGGCGCCGGTGCTGTGGACGCGGCAGGCGATGCCGACGGCACCCAATGCCCGCGAGAGCGTGCTGCGCGACAGCAGGTCGCCGTCGACGATGTGAACGAGGCAGGCGGTATTCAGGGAAACCGGCACAGGCATTTGCAGGGGCATCTTGGGACCTCCACCACAGCGGACCGGCGGACAGCGCCGGCTCCTCATGGCGACCGATCGATCTGCGAACCGCCGCCATGACCTGCATTTTAGCGGTCATCCCTTATTGACCGCCGCTGGCGCGAAGGATAGCGGATGTGTCTAAAAGGATATCGGGGATAGTATACACGCGAACATCCGCTCGACACGCCCGATTGGAACGCTATCCCCCGACACACCGCAAAACCAGTCGGCGAATTCCAAGAATAAATTCTCTAAAATTCAGACAACCCGAAGAGCTTATTGAAGAATACTGCGGGCCAGATGCTGCCCTGCGAGCGAGAATAACTCTCAAACAACATCGTTTCGATGCGAGATGAGGAAAGTTACCCGCCGCTGGAAATAATCTGGAAATCCGTCAGACGCGGCGGCGAGTCGCCAGGACGATGCCAGCGGCGATCAGGGCAATGCCGATCCCGTGATAGAGATGCGGCTGCTCGCCCAGGAACAGGATGGCCAGCAGGCTGCCGAAGACGGGCACCAGATGGATGGCGAGGCCGGCCGTGTTGGGGCCGAGCAGTTCCACCGCCCGGTTGAAGCAGAGATAGGCGGCGATGGACGGGAACAGCACGGTATAGCCGACCGCCAGCAGCGTGATGCCGCTCGCCTGCACCGGATGCCCGCTCAGGCTTTCCCAGATGTAGAAGGGCAGCAGTTCCACGGCACCGATGGCGAAGGTGACGACGACGAAGCTGAGGCCATGGATCGCCGGCCGGCGGCGCAGCAGCGTGGTGTAGGCGGCATAGATCACCACCGCCGCCAGCATCCAGACATCGCCCGCGTTCAGTTCCAGCCCCAGCAGCGTCGCCGGATCGCCATGGGAGATCAGCGTCATCGCACCGACCAGCGAGACGGCGATGCCCAGCCCCTGTATCGCCCCGATCCGGTCGCGGAACAGGACGAGGCTCATCAGGACGATCATCACGGGCATCGACGACTGCAGCATCACGCAGTTCAGCGCGGTCGTCGTGTTCAGCGCGATGTATTGAAAGGTGTTGTAGATGCCGATGCCCAGCGTGCCCAGCAGCAGCACGCTCTTCCACCGCGCCAGGATCGGCGTGATGTCGTGGCGCAGGTGCGGCCAGGCGAAGGGCAGCACGATCAGCACGCCCAGGCACCAGCGCCAGAAGGCCAGCCCGATGGGCGGCACGGCCCCGGCGACCGCACGCCCCAGGACCGCGTTGCCTGCCCAGAACAGGGGCGGCAGCATCATCAGCAGCCAGGCCTGATCGGCGAGACGGGATCCTTTGACGGGAGCGGTGCGATCGGCAGGCATGGCGCTGTGCGTCCTCAGCTGCGGCGGCGGGGCGAGGCGAAGACGCTGGATGCGGACACCGCGGCGTTGCGGTCGCCGCCGTCTTCGGCGCGGAAGACGCTGGGGCGCGATTCGCGGCGGGGGGGACGCGGCGCGTCCTCGCGGCCCTCGCGGCCCTCCCGGGGAGGCTTGGCAGGCTGGCGCAGTTCGGCGTCGAGTTCGGCGATGCGCTTGACCAGCGCTTCACGGATGGCGGGGGCCGCGTGGGCTTTCAGCGTCGCCAGCTGCTCCTTGAGCTGAACCAGCTGGCGCTGCTTCTGCTCGCGGGTGCGCTTGATGGCGACGTTGTCGGAATGCTGGCCCTCGAAGGAGCGCATGGAACAGGCCCTCGTTGAAAAATACGGAAGTCAGAGGCCGGCGCCCCGCATTGGGGCGCCCGGCGAGAGGGGCGGATTATTGGGAGGCGCCCGCGCCAAAGCAAGGCGGACTTCGCCTTGACTTTTTCGGATGGCGGAGGGTGGCTGCAACCTGCCAACCTATCCCCGGCGCATCTCCGGCGCATCCCCAGCCCCAAAAGAAAAAGGACGCCCCCTTGCGGAGGCGCCCCTTTCCCGAACCGCGGAACGGTCGGCAGATAGACGGACTGCGGGCTGATTAGAAGCCCATGTCGTCCATGCCGCCCATGCCACCCGGCATGCCGCCCGGAGCAGCCTTCTTCTCCGGCTTCTCGGCGATCATCGCCTCGGTGGTGATCAGCAGGCCGGCGATCGAGGCCGCATCCTGCAGGGCGGTGCGGACGACCTTCACCGGGTCGATGATGCCGGCGGCGACCAGATCGGTGAACTCACCCTTCTGGGCGTCGTAGCCGAAGTTGGCGTCGTTCTGGTCCAGCAGCTTGCCGACCACGATCGAACCGTCGGTGCCCGCGTTGTAGGCGATCTGACGGACCGGGGCCTGCAGGGCGCGGCGGATGATGTCGATGCCGACGCGCTGCTCGTCATTGACCGGGACCAGCTTGTCCAGCGCCTTGCCGGCGTACAGCAGAGCGGAACCGCCACCGGCGACCACACCCTCTTCCACCGCGGCGCGGGTGGCATGCATCGCGTCGTCAACGCGATCCTTGCGCTCCTTCACCTCGACCTCGGTGGCACCGCCGACGCGGATGACCGCGACGCCGCCGGCCAGCTTGGCCAGACGCTCCTGCAGCTTCTCGCGGTCGTAGTCCGAGGTGGTCTCCTCGGCCTGGGCGCGGATCTGGCCGCAACGGGCTTCGATGTCGGCCTTCTCGCCGGCGCCGTCGACGATCGTGGTGGTCTCCTTGGAGATCACGACCTTCTTGGCGGTGCCCAGCATGTCGAGGGTGACGTTCTCAAGCTTGATGCCGAGATCTTCCGAGATGACCTGGCCGCCGGTCAGGATGGCCATGTCCTCAAGCATCGCCTTGCGGCGGTCGCCGAAGCCCGGGGCCTTGACGGCGGCGATCTTCAGGCCGCCGCGCAGCTTGTTGACGACCAGGGTGGCCAGAGCCTCGCCCTCGATGTCCTCGGCGATGATCAGCAGCGGACGCGACGACTGGACGACGGCCTCGAGGACCGGCAGCAGCGGCTGGAGGCCCGACAGCTTCTTCTCGTGCAGCAGGATGAACGGGTTTTCGAGGTCCGCGATCATCTTGTCGGCGTTGGTGATGAAGTACGGCGACAGGTAGCCGCGGTCGAACTGCATGCCCTCGACGACGTCCAGCTCGGTGTCCAGGCTCTTGGCCTCTTCCACCGTGATGACGCCCTCGTTGCCAACGCGCTCCATCGCCTGGGCGATCATCTTGCCGATCTCGGCTTCGCCGTTGGCGGAGATGGTGCCGACCTGGGCGATCTCGTCGTTGGTCGTGACCTTCTTGGCGCGGGCCTGGATGTCGGCGACGACGGCGGCGACGGCGATGTCGATGCCGCGCTTCAGGTCCATCGGGTTCAGGCCGGCGGCGACCTTCGTCACGCCTTCGCGGACGATGGCCTGGGCCAGAACGGTGGCGGTGGTGGTGCCGTCACCGGCCAGATCGTTGGTCTTCGAGGCGACCTCGCGGACCATCTGGGCGCCCATGTTCTCGAACTTGTCCGACAGTTCGATTTCCTTGGCGACCGACACACCGTCCTTGGTGATGCGCGGAGCGCCGAAGGACTTCTCGATCACGACGTTGCGGCCCTTCGGGCCCAGCGTGACCTTCACGGCGTCGGCGAGGATGTCAACGCCACGCAGCAGCTTTTCGCGCGCGGTGGGGCCGAACTTGACGTCTTTGGCAGCCATGTCTCGATTCCTTTAACTTGTAAATTTCGAAGGATACGGGCGGAGGACTTAGGCCTCGATGACGCCCATGATGTCCGATTCCTTCATGATCAGGTAATCGACGCCTTCGATCTTCACTTCCGTGCCCGACCACTTGCCGAACAGGATACGGTCGCCGGCCTTGACGTCCAGCGCCACGACCTTGCCGGCCTCGTCACGGGCGCCGGGGCCGACGGCGATGATCTCGCCTTCCTGCGGCTTTTCCTTGGCCGTGTCGGGGATGATGATCCCACCCTTGGTCTTGGTGTCGGACTCCAGACGCTTGACGACGACGCGGTCGTGCAGCGGGCGGAACTTCATGGAATGCCTCCTTGGATCAAGGCTTGGTTCTGACTGACGTGAATTGGCGCGGGCGGCGGCTGTTAGCACTCCCACCCGGCGAGTGCCAGACAGCTAATCGAAGCAGTTTGGGGATTCAAGAGGCTCGTTTCGGAATTTGGCGCAAATGCCGGCAGCACTCGTCGCTTCATGCTGCTAACATATTGGACAAAAACGATTTTATGCCTTGCGAGAGGAAGCGGCGCCGGGCAAGATTTCTTCAAAGGGTCACATGAAGACCCGACCGTCCCGGTACCGGCGCACCGCCGCCGGGATCGCATGAGAGAAACCGGACACCGCACATCCCCGACCGATCAGCCGACCGCATCGGAGACCGCGCATGGCCAATCTCGTCCTCCAACTCCGTGATTTCCGCCTGACCACGGCCGAGATCCTCTATCACATGCCGGACCATCCCGGCCTTCTGCAGTGCTATCTGTGGCAGGATCTGGATCAGGCGCCGGAGTATCCCGTCCTGCGGCGCTTCCTCGATTTCTGGCAAAGCAACCTCGACGGCAAGCTGCATTCGGTGCGGCTGGCGACCCAGCCCCTGATCACCCCCGGCGATCTGCGTCACGCCGCCGTGGATTTCCATATCCATTGATGCCCGTCCGGGCGCCATGTCGACGTCCTTCCAGGCGTCGACGGCGGCCCCCGGCATCACGCCTTCCGCGCACCTGTGACAGCCGTCACAGCGCCCGCCTACCCGGATCGCTAAAATTTTAGCAAATACCGGCGGCGACAGAGTGCGGAGGGCGCAATGATGGCGGAGCGCAGGACAAAGTCCTGGAACGAAGGCTGGGGCGATCGTGCTGCCATCGGCAGCATGTCGGACAAGGTGGCCGACGACGTGGCGGGCAAGGTGGCGAACGGAGCGGCGGACCGCACCGACGCCCGTCCGGCCATCGGACAGCCGACTTGCAAGCCTCCGCCCCGGCAGGATCGCGAGGGCAGGCTGGTGGAGGCGCTGCTGGAATGCACGACCATCGCCGGACTGTTCGCGCTCCTGTTCGCCCTGTTCGTGCTGTTCGGCGCTGCCCACACCCTGGCGCCCTGAGCCTAACGCCTCGCCCCCGTAACTGATTGCGGCAATTTCAAATCTGCTCTTCCCGTATCACGGGTATTTAGCCTAGGATCGCCTCCGTTGAGGGCGGATGCCGTCCGCCCGGCGCGCGAAGCGGGAGTTTTCAATCATGACCACCCAGCCGGTCTGCCAAGCCGCGGTCGACCTCGTGAAGCATTTCGAAGGTCTGTATCTCAAAGCCTATCTCTGCCCGGCGGGCGTCCCCACCATCGGCTACGGCCACACGGCCGGCGTGAAGATGGGCCAGACCATCACCGCCGATCAGGCCGACAGCTTCCTCGCCTCCGACCTGACGGACGCCGCCGGCCGCGTCGACGCGTTGGTGAAGGTTTCCCTCAACGACGACCAGCGGGGCGCCCTGTCCTCCTTCGTCTTCAATTTGGGGGCCGGCAGCCTGCAAAGCTCGACCCTGCTGAAGCTGCTGAACGCCGGCGACTATGCCGGGGCCGCAGGCCAGTTCGGCCGTTGGGTCTACGCCACGGTGAACGGCAAGCCGACCCAGCTGCCGGGCCTCGTCGCCCGCCGTGCGGCGGAGGCGGCGCTGTTCCAGAGCCAGACCGCCCAGGCCCAGGGCGGCATCGCCACGGCCGACGGCACCGCCTGAGCGGGCACCGTCCGATCCATACGGGACAAGAGGCGTTTGACGGAGCGGGATGTTCGCACCACATTGGCGAACATCCCACCGCCGTGCTCCGGAATACCGCCGTGACCGCCCTTGCCTCCGACAGCCTCGCCTCCTCCGCCCGCCCGAACGCCGATCGGCCGATTGCCGTCTGGCTTCTGGTCTGCGCCGCCATGGTGCTGGCCATGGCCGTGATCGGCGCCATCACCCGGCTGACCGAATCGGGCCTGTCGATGGTGGAATGGAAACCGCTGATCGGCATCCTGCCGCCCTTGTCGGAGGCGGAGTGGAACCGGGTCTTCGACCTCTACAAGCAGACTCCCGAATTCCGCATCTACAACAGCCACATGGATCTGGCGGGGTTCCAGTCGATCTTCTGGTGGGAGTGGTTCCACCGGCTGTGGGGCCAGCTGATCGGGTTCGTCTTCCTCATCCCCTTCCTGCGCTTCTGGATGCAGGGCCGCATCTCGCCCGAACTGTGGCCGAAGCTGGTGGGTCTGTTCCTGCTGGGCGGGCTTCAGGGCGGCATCGGCTGGTTCATGGTGAAGAGCGGGCTGGTCGATGCACCGAACGTCAGCCATTACCGGCTGGCCCTGCATCTCGGCACCGCGATCCTGATCTACGCCCTGCTGCTGCGCACCGCGCTGGGGCTGCTCGACCCGTTGCCTCTGGCGGGATGGCGTCCGGAAGCCGCCGGCCTACGCCGCCACACCGGCTGGACGCTGGGGCTGGTCGCCGTCACCATCGTCTGGGGCGCCTTCGTCGCCGGGTCGGATGCCGGCCTCGCCTACAACACCTTCCCGCTGATGGCCGGCCACTGGATTCCGCCGGAGGTGAACACGCTGACCCCCTGGTGGCTCAACCCGTTCGAGAACACCGCGGCATTGCAGCTGATCCACCGCACGCTGGCGATCCTGACCGGCGTCGTGGTCCTGGTCCTGGCCGTTCGCGTCCTGCGCACCCGCCTGCCCGGCCGCGCCGGCCGTGCCGCGGTGGCGTCGGCCGCCATGATCCTGCTGCAGATCGCGCTGGGCATCGCCACCCTGCTGACCGTGGTGTGGATCCCCGTCGCCGCCGCCCATCAGGCAGGCGCGATCCTGGTGGTGTCGATGCTGGTGTGGCTGCAGTTCGAG
>NZ_DASPIS010000057.1:0-176055 GCF_035628975.1 Azospirillum sp.
TTGAACCCGCGGCCTCCGGCGTGACAGGCCGGCGCTCTAACCAACTGAGCTACACCCGCGCGATGGCTCCCGGTGCTGGACTCGAACCAGCGACAAGCGGATTAACAGTCCGCTGCTCTACCAACTGAGCTAACCGGGAACAGAGGCCGCCTTATAAAAGCGCTGGCGGATCCTGGCAAGCGGAAAAATGCAAAGCTCCGCATTTTTTCCGGAGAAGGCCGGTTTCGCGCCATTTGCCTGTGACAACGCACACCCGGCGCAGCCATGGGTTGCCCTCGTCCAGGCTTGCTCTTGACAGTTCGGGCCTTCTCAGTCTTTTTCTCGCGCTCCCCTCCTCACCATTGCCGCAGGCCCCGATGTCCGAGGTCGTTCCCTTCGCCGCCGCCCGCGAGGCGCTGCTCGCGCGCCTGACCGAACAGCTTCCGCCCTCGTCGGAATGGGCGGGCCGGCTGATGCTGATGCCGGACGGACGACGGGTGGAACCGATGCCGTCGGCGGACGCGGTTGCATCGCTGCGCGCCTTCCGCGCCGGGTTGGGCGAGGCGATCGGCGCCGCCGCCTGCTCGGTCGGCGGCGTCTGGGTCAGCCGGGAGGATTGCCTGGATTGGGACGGGCTGCTGGCGCCGCTGGCGGTCGCCGCCGCCTATGTGGTCGGCCGCACCCAGTCGGCGGGCGGGTTCGCCGCCGAACTGTTCCGCTGCAAGGACGCGCTGGCCGGCTGGGGCGTGCGCGGCCTGCGCGGCGACCCGGCGGTGGCGCGCGCCGCCGGCTATGCCGTGGTGTCGGTCAGCCGCCGCCCCGACGACCAGGAGATCGTGTTGGACCGGGTGATGGACACCTTCGCCTTCGTCATGCGCAGCCAGGGCGAACCCACGGTGACCGCCGCGGACATGGACCGCCGGCTGGTGAAGCGGGCGGTGCCGCTGCGGCGGTGACAGACGGGGGGGTATCGTCGCCGACGCCCCCCTCGATAACCGTCACCCCGCCGTGGCGAGCGCCGCTGCGCGCTCCGCGTTCTTGGCCCGGCGGGCCTTGCGCTTCAGCCACCACATCAGCGTGCCGGTGACGGCGAACAGCGGCGGCAGGACGCCGGACAGGAAGACCGCCCATTTCCACAGCGGTCCCAGCCCTTCGCCGGCATGCAGAGGGCGCTGCCACGCCATCACCGTTTCGCCGGCGCTGTAGGTTGCGGGATCGCGCACTTCGGCGACGCGGGCCGCCCAGGGATCGACGAAGACCGTCGCGGCCGGCGCACCATGCGCCTGACCGGCCGGGGCAAGCCCGATCCGATAGGCCTGGTCCGGCCGGGCCGGCGGCGAGACGGACCGCAGTTCGGCGCCCGGCAGGGCCTCCCGCGCCAGGGCTACCGCGCGGTCGACGTCGATGGGGGTGGCGCCCTTCACCGGCTGGACCGTCACGGCGGCGCGCAGGTCGCGGGCAGGCAGGACCGATGACATCCCCGCTCCCAAGGTTTGCGGAAAGGCGAGATAGACGCCGGAGAAGGTGACGACGATGAAGATCACCAGCGACCAGATGCCGACCGCGCCGTGAAGGTCGCGGTGCAGGCGGACGCCGCGGGCGCCGGCCTTTACGGTGAAGGCGGCCTTCCAGCGGCCAGGCCGCGGCCACCACAGCACCAGACCGCTGACGCCCAGCACCAGCATCGCGACGCCCAGCCAGCCGACGATCTCGCGCCCGCTGCGGTCGCGGATCAGCAGGTTGCCGTGCAGGATGTGAACCGTGCGCAGGAAGCCGCCGGACGCCTGGGCCGGATTGGCATCCCCGACCACGGCAAGCGACACCGGATCGATGCTGAGCATTCCCATCGGCCCCTGCGGCGGCCCGCCTTGGGGAGCACCGCCCTGGGGAGCGCCTCCTGGGGCGCCACCTTGCGGTGCGCCCTGCTGCCCTCCCCGTTCACCTCCCCGTTCTCCGCCGCGCGCCGCGACCAGACGGACGACCGCCGGACGGCCGGGCTCCTCGGGCAGGATCAGGAATCCGGGCTGGGTGCCGGCCGGAGCGGCTGCGCGGGCAGCGGCCAGGATCGCCGACACCGGCTGCATCGGCCCGTCGGCCATCGCCTGGGCGGGCGTGTCGCCGGTCAGCGCGCGAAGCTCGTCCTCCACCACCAGGATGGAACCGGTGATGCCGAGAAGGACCAGCGGGAGGCAGAGGATCAGGCCGACCCACAGGTGAATGTTCTGAAGCGTGCGGTACCACAGGCGCTGGCTGCGCGGCTTGCTGGCGTTGGCCATGGCGACGACCTTGAGGGAGATGGCGGGCGGGGAAAGGATGCCGGGACCGGCCCGTCGACAAGGGAGCGTCAACAAGGGAGCAGCCCCGGCAGTTTGCGAGTTACGCGGGCACGCGCACCTCAAAGACCAGTCACTCGGACCGTGGAAAGCGGCCTATCGGATGAAGAACTGGACCGGAACGACCAGCTCGATGCGGTCCTGAGCCATCTCCTCCGGCGGGGCCGGCAGCGGCGAGGCGCGGCGGACCATCTCCACCGTCTCTTCGTCCAGCACGCCGTGGCCGGAACTGCGGTCGAGCTGAACCGACAGCACGCGCCCCTCGCGGTCGATGGTGAAGCGGACCTGGGCGACCCCTTCCTGCCGGCGGGCCTGGGCGGAGCGCGGGTAGCGCTTGTGCCGCTCCAGATGGCCGAGCACGCGGCCCTGCCAGGTCGGAATCGCGCGGCTGGGGGCGGCCGACGGCGCCGGGGCCGCGGGGACAGGTGCCGCGGCCGGAGCCGGCGGGGCGGCGGCGGGCGCGGGCTGCGCCTGCTGGACCGGCTGGGCCACCGGGCGGGGCGGCGGCTTCGGCTTCTCCGGTTTGGGCTTCGGCGCTTCCTTCTTCACCTCGGGCTTGGGCTTCGGCGGTTCGGGCGGCGGCTTGGGCAGCACCACCTCCGGCTCCACCACGGGCGGCGGTTCCGGCGGCGGGGGCGGTTCCTCGACCACCGGTTCGGGTTCCGGCGGCGGCGGTTCGGGAAGCGGTTCGATGACCGGCTCGGGCATCGGCTCCGGCAGGGGGATGTCGATGGCCGGGGCAGGTTCCGGCGGCGCGACCGGCAGCGGAGCCAGTTCCAGCAGCACGGCCGGCGGTTCCGCTTCCGACGGCGTGATCGGCACATGCCACGCCACCATCGCGACGCCGGCCGCGGCATGAACGCCCAGCGCCAGCAGCAGGCTGCCGCCCCAGCGGGCGAAGCCGCGGGCCGGACGCTCGCCGCCATCAGCGGACCAGTCCGCCGCACCGTAATCGGACGCCGCACTCATGGGGCGGGGGCCGTTTCCAGGCCGACGAGGCCGATCTTCAGGTAACCGGCGCCGCGCAGGCTGTTCATCACCTCGGTCAAGGCGCCGTAATCCACCGTCTTGTCGGCGCGCAGGAAGACGCGCTGGCTCTTGTCGCCATGGGTGGCGGCGTCGAGCGCGGCACCCAGCGACTCCTTGGTGGTCGGAGTCTCGCCCAGCGACAGGGTCTTGTCGGCCTGGATGGTCAGGAACAGCGGCTTGTCCGGACGCGGCGTCGGCGTGGCGGTGGAGGCCGGCAGGTCCACCGGCACGTCCACCGTGGCCAGCGGCGCGGCCACCATGAAGATGATCAGAAGGACGAGAACGACGTCGATGAAGGGCGTGACGTTGATCTCATGAGTTTCGGTCAGTTCGTCGTCGTTGCTGCCGGAGCCGAGGCGCGCACCCATCGCCGTTACTCCGCCGCGCGGGAATTGCCGTGGGCCTGCGCGGCATGACCCTGTGCACGGGGCAGCGCATGGCGGTCGATGTCGCGGCTCAGCAGGCGCAGCACCGCCGCCGACGCGTCGGTCAGCTGGGCCTTGTGGCCGCCGATGGCGCGGGTGCAGGCGTTGTAGACCACCACCGCCGGAATGGCGGCGACAAGGCCGATGGCGGTCGCCAGCAGCGCCTCGGCAATGCCGGGCGCCACCACGGCGAGGTTGGTGGTCTGCGCCTTCGAGATGCCGATGAAGCTGGTCATGATGCCCCACACCGTGCCGAACAGGCCGATGAAGGGACCGGTCGAACCGATGGTGGCGAGGATCCCGGTGCCGCGCGCCATGCGCCGGCCGGCCGCCGCCTCGATCCGCTCCAGCCGCGAGGCGGCTCGGTCCATCAGGCCGTCGCGCGACGGCGCATCGGCAGACAGGTGGGTCTCGGCGATCACCGCGCGGACCAGCGCCGCCGCCGTGCCCTGGCTGAAGCCGACCCGCTCCGCCGCTTGGGACAGCGACCGCGCTTCCTCCAGCATCTCCAGGGCGGCGCGCGCCCTGCGCTTGGCCGAGGACAACTCGACCGCCTTGGCGATGGCGATGGTCCAGGTGACGACGGAGGCGAGCGCCAGACCCACCATCACCGCCTGAACGACCGGGCTGGCGGCGATGAACATGCCCCAGGGCGACAGGTCGTGCGGAAGAGTGGCCAACGCGGCGGCCGCGTCCGCGGCACCCTGGGCGGCGGGAGCCACGCCCTGCGCCACATCCGGCACCGTGCCCTGCACCGCACTCTGCACCGCCTCCGGCACCGTCGGCGCGGCGGGCGCGACGGTGGCGGGTGCGGCAGCCTGCTGCGCGCGGGCGGCGGCGCCGGCCATCAACGTCCCGGCACCGGCAAGGACGGCAGCCAGAACAGGACGGTGGCGAAACGATGTCGGCATGGCGGTCCAACTCCCCTCGACGCGTGTCCGGCACGCGCGATGCAAAAACCCGATGACACTCCAGAGCAAAGCCCCCACCGCGGTTATAGTGCGAATGAGTCGCACTCGCACGGAAAATCGACCTCCGCGGCACGCGATCGGGTCATTTTTTGTGGGAATATCAAACAGCTCGACTGCCGCTCCGTTTGCCTTGCGAACTGTACAAGACCCGGAAAACGGTGAAGACTCGATACTGCGACTAAGTCTCAATACCACCAAACAGCCACCCTGTCGCGGGGAATCTCGCATTCTTCCCGGCAGGCGAGGCCGACCGAAATGATCCGCCGCCGCGCAACAATCAGACGCCGCCCGCGGTTGAACCGGCAGTGGCCACAGTCCCGAGGAGGAAGCCGATGAACCGCGTTTCGGTTGTGGAGGAAAAGGGCAGCTTCCGGCTGGTCGCCTGCGACGGCCGTTTCGCCGTCGTGGAGGCGCGGGCCGGACAGGTCTTCGGCATGCCGCAGGACCGCGACGGCGGCCGCGATGGTGCCGCCGACGGCCCCGAGGGCATCGAATCGGTCGCCCAATGGACCGGCGAGGACGAGGCGCGGGCGCTGATGCGCGACCTGTCCCAGCGCGGCGACCAGCTGGCCCGCCGCATCTGGTAGGGCCGAGATCGGGTGATCCGCCAAGACCATGGCTGCGTAGGGGGCCAGCGGGAAAAGCTGCGGAGCGCACCATGCACGGCGAGGAAAACGGCCAAAAGGCCGATCCGAATGGCGGGGCATCGCCAACTCGGCCACTCACCCAGCCATTGACCTGGATCACCGGCGCCAGCAGCGGCATCGGCCGGGCGCTGGCGATCCATCTCGCCAATGCGGGCGAGCGGGTGGCGCTGTCCGCCCGCAACACCGAGGATCTGGCCGCAACCGCCCAATTGTCGGCTGAGCGCATGCGGATCTTCCCGCTGGACGTCACCGACCGCAAGGCGACCGCCGCCGCCGTTGCAGCCATCGAACGCTGGCTGGGTCCGATCGACCGGGCGGTGCTGAATGCCGGCACCCACACCCCGATGTCGCTGGAGGACTTCTCGGCCGATACCGCCCGCCGGCTGATGGAGGTCAACTATATGGGCGTCGTCCATGGGCTGGAGGCGCTGCTGCCGCGGATGCGCGCCCGTGGCCGCGGGCATGTGGCGGTGGTCGCCTCCGTCGCCGGATACCGCGGCCTGCCGACCGCCGCGGCCTATGGCCCGACCAAGGCGGCGCTGATCAACCTGTGCGAATCGCTGAAGCCCGACTGCGACCGCGCCGGCATCCGGCTCCAGCTGGTCTGTCCCGGTTTCGTCGACACGCCGCTGACCGCCCGCAACGGCTTTCCCATGCCGAATTTGATGCAGGTTGAGGATGCGGCGCGGGAACTGGCCGACGGGCTGGAGGGCGGGGGCTTCGAGATCGCCTTCCCCAAGCGCTTCACCCGCAAGCTGAAGCTGGCGCGCCTGCTTCCCTATCGGGCCTACTTCCCGCTGGTCCGCAAGGTGACGGGGGCATGATGGCTGGGAACATGGTGGACGCTGCGAAAAGCCGCGGCCTCGACGCCTGGGCCGATTTCTTCGAGACGCTGAGCCACGGCACGCTCGACCGGCTGAGCGCGCTGACGGTGCCGGAGGTGCGCTTCCGCGATCCCTTCAACGACGCCCGCGGGCGCGACGCGGTGCGCGCGGCCCTGCTCCACACGCTGAACGGCTGCCGGGATCTGCGCTTCACCGTCACGCACCGGCTGCCTGCCGCCGATCTGGCGATCCTGCGCTGGCGGTTCGAGGCGACGGTGACCGGCATCGGCCGGATGGATGTCGTCGGCACCAGCGAGATCCGGCAGGCTCCCGACGGCCGGGTGTCCGAGCACATCGACCACTGGGATTCCGGCGAGCATGTCTACCTGCGCCTGCCGGTGCTGGGCGCGCCGCTCCGCCTCATTCGGCGGCGGCTGGGGGCGGCACCGCCGCGTTGAGGGCACCCGGCCGGATCATCCGCCCTTCGGGCAGGAAGAACAGGCTGACGGTGCCGATCCACAATCCCCAGCGATAGACGTTGGCCCGGTTGATCAGCGCGTCGCCCGGCTGCAGCCACATCCAGTCGTCGAACCGCACGCGCCAGCGTCCGCCGCCGACCTTCAGCGCCATCTCGTAGGTCCAGTTCAGGGCGTTGCCGGCCGACCGGCCGACCGCCTTGCCGATCACGTCGTCGGCCTGCCCCTCGTACCGGCCCTCCCCGGTCCTGGCGATGCGCCAGATCCGGCGGTCGGTCTCGCCGTCGGCATACTCGAACCGTTCGTCCAGCGTCAGCTCCCGCCCGTCCCAATGCCCGTCGATGACGACGGTGAAGCTGCGGCGCAAGGTGCCGAACCGGTCCTCGAACAGGCCCCAGGCATGGGTGCGGCCGGCGAAATACCGCTCGATCCGCAGTTCGGGACCCGTCCCGGAGAAATCCTCGACCTTCATCGCGGGAGGCCTCCGTTCAGGGCGCCGGTCCGGGCCGGCGGAAGCGCCAGAGCCCGACATCGATGGTGCCGGCGCGGAATCCCGCCTCGCAGTAGGCGAGATAATAGTCCCACAGCCGGCGGAACCGCGGATCGAAGCCCATGGCGGCGACCCGCGGCGCGGCCTCATGGAAGCGGTGCCGCCACTCGGCGCAGGTGCGGGCATAGGAGGCGCCGAAGGTCTCGACATGCTCCACCACCAGCCCGGCCCGCTCCGCCTCGGCCCGCAGGGCGGATGGGCAGGGCAGCAGCCCGCCGGGAAAGATGTGGCGCTGGATGAAGTCGCAGTTGCGGCGGTAGCGCTGGAAACGGGCATCGTCGATCGTGATCGCCTGCACCACCGCCGCCCCGCCGGGAACCAGCCGGTCGCGCAGGCTGGTGAAATAGCGCGGCCAATGCTCCTCCCCCACCGCCTCGATCATCTCGATGGAGACGATGCGGTCGAAGCTGCCGCCGGCATCGCGATAATCCATCAGACGGAGGTCCACCGTGCCGGCCAGCCCGGACTCCGCCATGCGGTGGCGGGCGAAGGACAGCTGTTCCGCCGACAGGGTGAGCCCGACGACCGAGGCGCCGCAGCGGCCGGCCAGATGCTCCGCCATGCCGCCCCAGCCGCAGCCGATCTCCAGCACCCGGTCGCCGGGCTGCAGTTGCAGAAGCTCGGCGACGCGGCGGATCTTGGCGTCCTGCGCATCCTCCAGGCTCTGCCGCTCGTTCTGGTAAAGGGCGGAGGAATAGGTCATGCCGGGGTCGAGCCACAGCCGGTAGAACTCGTTGCCGAGGTCGTAATGGAAGGCGATGTTGCGGCGGCTGCCGCGGCGGGAATTGGCTCGGCTGCGGTGGAACAGCCGGTTGATCGCGGACGCCGCCAGGGTGCCTTTCAGCACGCCTTTCAGCGCCTCCTCGTTGCGGATCGCCAGTTCGATCAGCGCCGACGGGTCGCCGCTGTGCCATAGCCCGTCGCCATAGGCCTCCGCCATGCCGATCCCACCGCCCAGCACCAGCCGCCGCGCTGCCGCCCCGTCGAGCAATGCCAGATCGGCGCTGGGGCCGGTCGTCCCGTCGCCGAACCGCATCGTCCGCCCGTCCGGCAGGCGCAAGGTCAATTCGCCGACGCGGATGCGGGCGGCCATCCTCAGCAGCACGCCGGTCCACAGGTCGTGTCCGGTCACCAGCCGCAGCCATCGGGGGTGACGGCGAAGCGCGGGCGCAGCGATGTCGGTCATGCGGGAAGGCCTTCTCGGGAACGGTCGGAAGCGGTGGTGCCGGCGACGACGGTCACCGGATCCGCAGGCGCGGGCGGGCGCGGTCGGATCGCCAGCCCCTTGCGCCAGAGCTGCAGCGCCTCCCAATGGATGCCGACGACCACCTTGGCGGTCATCAGCGGGTGCCGGGCCCAGGCGCGCAGGATGGCGCCGTCGGTCAACTCCACCCGCCGCAGGGCGAGCGACGCATGCAGGACCGGCCCGGCTGCATCGGTCTGGCGGATCGAGACGGACAGCGGCTCCCCCTCCTCCCCCGCCGGCGGGCGGATGCGGAAGTGATAGGCGGTCTCCATGTCCATGAAGGGCGACACGTAGAACCGCTTGTCGCAGCTCTGGCGCACCAGCCCGTCCGCTCCGCGCTCCGCCGGGATCAGATAGGCGTGGCGCTGGCCGAAGGTGTTGTTGACCTCGTGGATGATGGCGGCCAGCGTCCCGTCGGGCCGGTGGCAGAACCAGACGCAGAGCGGGTTGAAGACGAAGCCCAGTACCCGCGGAAAGCACAGCAGCCGAACCGGCCCGCCCGCCTCGATCCCGGCCGCGGCCAACTGCGCCTCGGCCCAGGATTTCAACGCGATGGCGTTCTCGCCCAGCGGCCCGAAGTCGCGGTCGTGGAAACCGGTCAGGCCGAAGCGGTTGTGGGCGAACAGCCGCAGTTCGCGGTCCATCCGGGGAAGTTCGTCCAGATCGGCCAGCAGGCTGAACACGCGGTAGGACAGGCGGTGGCGCACCGGCTTCACCCGGTGGTGCATCACCGTGCCGACATAGAGGCCGGAGGCGAAGCGCCGCTCTTCCTGATGGCGCTCCATCACACGGCCTCCAATCGGGCGACGGGCGCGGCCGGCGCAGGTGACGGCCCAAGATGGATGCGGCCGGACTCGTTCGGCACGGTCCAGGGCCGGCGCAGGCCGCCCAGCGCCTCCGCCACCGCCAGCCCCGCCTGCACGCCGTCCTCGTGGAACCCGGCACCGAAATACGAGCCGGCGAACCATGTCCGCTGCTGCCCCTGAAGGGTCCACAGCCGCTTCTGCGCCGCGAGCGCCTCCATCCCGAAGATGGGGTGGTCGTAGAGGACGCTGCGCAGGATGCTGCCCTCGCGCGGCGGATGGGACGGGTTCAGCGTAACGAAGAGGTCGCGCTCCCGCGGCAGGAAGCCCTGCAGCCGGTTCATCCAGTAGGTGACGCAGACCGCGTCGTCACCATCGCCGTCGCTCTGCCGGCTGAGATAGTTCCAGCTCGACCACACGACCCGGCGTTTCGGCATCAGGGCGGCGTCGGTGTGGAGGATGGCGAGGTTGCGCTCGTAGCCGAAGGCGCCCAGCAGCCGGCGCTCCTCCTCGCCGGCATCCTCCAGCAGGGCAAGCGCCTGGTCGGCGTGGGTGGCGATCACGACGTGGTCATGGGCGCGCAGGTCGCCGCGGCGGTCGCGCACCAGGACGCGCCCCTCCTCGCGCGCGATCCCCTCGACCGCGCAGTTCAGGCGCAGCGCGCCGGGCATGTCCGCCAGCATGCGTTCGACATAGCTGCGGCTCCCACCCTCCACCGTGCGCCAGACCGGGCGGCCCTTGATCTTCAGCAGGCCATGGTTGTCGCAGAAACGGATGAAGGCGGCGGCCGGATGATCGCGCATCGCCTCGGCCGGGCTGGACCAGATGGCGGCGGCCATCGGCAGCAGATGGTCGCGGACGAAGGCGTCGGAATAGCCGCCGCGGTCCAGGACATCGCCCAGCGTCAGCGTCTCCGCCGCCGGCCCCTCCGACAACTCGGCCAGCAGCCCCGGCGCCTCGCGGTAGAAGCGCAGCAGGTCGGCCAGCATCCGCCAGAAGCGCGGGCGCAGCAGGTTGCGTTTCTGCGCGAACAGCGTGCCCAGCGAACTGCCGGCATATTCCACCCGCCCGCCGTCGAGCGAGGCGGCGAAGCTCATGTCCGTGGCACGGGTTCGCACGCCCAGCCGGTCGAACAGCGCCACCAGATTGGGATAGCAGGGCTCGTTGTAGACGATGAATCCGGTATCGACCGGACCGGCTCCGTCGGCCTCCACCGTATTGGCATGGCCGCCCGGCCGGTCCTCCTTCTCGTACAGGGTGACGCGGTGCGCCTTCGACAGCAGCCAGCCCGCCGACAGCCCGGCAATGCCGGCGCCGATCACGGCGATGTCGAGCGGGGCGGATGGCGGAAGGGCGGGTTCGGAAAGCGGCATGGCGGACGGCCCTTCTCGGGGTCTTTGTCGTGATCGGGTCCGGACCCTATCCGAAATGGGTAGGTCCGGCGCGAATGATGCAGATACGGCGGTCGGCCGCGGTTGGATCATGCCACGCTGGCGCTTTCCGGCGCTCCGGTCGAGTGGACGAAACGCGCACCGATAAATGTCTCACCGGCGGTGATCCGAAGCGGCAGCGCTGGCGTATCTTGGCCATGATCGCACCGCTGGCCTCACTGCTGTCGCATGCCACCGGCCCGGACCAGACCAGGACCGGGCCAGCCCGGCCGTTCGCTGCCCAGCCATCGCCAGCCCGGTCTCCAGACGATGCGCTGGCGGCACGGCTGTCGGACGATCTGGTGGCGGTGGCCTCCGGCGACCGGGCGGCCTTCGCCCGGCTGTTCGGCCACTTCGCCCCGCGGGTGAAGGCCTACATGCTGAAGCTGGGCATGCCGGCACAGCGGGCGGAGGATCTGGCGCAGGACACCATGCTGTCGGTGTGGCGGAAGGCCTCGCTCTACGACCCGGCGAAGGCGGAGGCGGCGACCTGGGTCTTCACCATCGCGCGCAACCTGCGCATCGACGCGCTTCGCCGCGAACGCCACCCGGAGGTGTCGGACGACGAGTTGCTGGAGCATGAGGACGACCGCCCGCGCGCCGACGAACTGCTGGACGGCGACCGCCGCGCCAGCCGCCTGCGCGGCGCGCTGGCCGCGCTGACGCCGGAACAGGCGGAGGTGGTGCAGCTGTCCTTCTTCGCCGACCTCGCCCACCCGGCCATCGCCGAACGGCTGGACGTGCCGCTGGGCACAGTGAAATCACGCCTGCGTCTGGCCATGGTCAAGATCCGCAAGGCGCTGGGAGACGACGACCGATGACAGCGCGACAAGCCACCGCCGCCCAGGCCCTCCTGCCGAACCACCACCCCAGCGACGCCCTGCTGGTGGCCTATGGCGCCGGCAGCCTCGCAGAGGGGCTGTCGCTGGCGGTCGCCGTCCATCTCGCCCACTGCCCCGACTGCCGCGCCGCTCTGGCGGAGGTGGAGGCGCTGGGCGGCGCCCTGCTGGATGAACTGCCGCCCGCCCCGCTCGAAGCCCTGTCGCTGTCGGCCACGCTGGCCCGCCTGGATCTGGAGGAGGCCCCCGCCAACCCGTGCAAGGCCGGACGGGCCGGCCCGCTGTGGGGCGGCCGCCGGCCGGCCGGTCCGGGGCCACGATCCGGCCCGGCTCTTCCCGCGCCGCTGCGGCCCTATGTGCCCCGGGCGACCGACCTGGACGGGCTGACATGGCAGCGTCTGGCACCCGGCGTCCGGCGGGTGGAACTGATGCCGCGCAGCGCGGCGGGCGGTGCCGCCCAGCTTCTGCGCATCGCCCCGGGAACCGCCCTGCCCCACCACGGCCATGGCGGGCTGGAACTGACCGTTGTGCTGAGCGGCCATTTCGCCGACGAGCTCGGCCGCTACGGTCCCGGCGATCTGGCCGAGGCGGACGGCGATACCGACCACCAGCCCATAGCCGACAGCCACCGCGACTGCATCTGCCTGATCGCGACCGACGCGCCGCTGCGCTTCACCGGGCTGATGGGACGGCTGATGCAGCCGTTCATCGGGCTTTAGATCGGATCGCGTAAAATCGGAATCGATTTGGAGCGTGAATCCGATCGCCAAACATAAAGCTACAGTGTCGTGCGTTTCACATTAAACGCACGACACTGTAGCGTACCGTCACGCCACCACTTCCAACGGAGTCAGCCCGCGGGTCAGCCGTTCGACCTCGCGCTCGAAGGCGACCTGGTCGGCGTCCGACAGGTCGAACTTCACATGCAGGCGGCCCTGCTCGCTTGATTTGATGCGGGCGGCGAGCGGCCGGGCGACGCCGTCGATGCGCAGGACCAGCGGCGCGCCGGCCGGCCGGTCGGGAGCGCCGGTCAGCATGGCGCCGCCCGACGACAGGTTGGCGACGGTGGCGCGGATCGGTGGCGCGCCGACGCCCTCGACCGTGCAGTCGATCGACACGGCAAAGCGCGGAAGCTGGCGGCGGTCGACGTCGGTGGTGGCGGTGCGGACGACCCGGATCAGCACGTTGCGCAGGGCGTCGATGCCGCCGGCCACGTCGACGGCGACGGTCCGCACCTCGCCGGCGCGGTCCTGGGTGGAGCTCGCCTCGGCGGAGACCCGCCCGATGCGCAGCGACACCTCCTTCGCGGCCTCGCTGGTCTGGCCGACGGAGCGGGCGATCTCGTGGGTCGCCGCCGCCTGTTCCTCCACCGCCGCGGCGATGGAGGAGGAGATGCCAGCCACCTCGTCGATGGTCTCCGACACCTCGCCGACCGCGCCGACGGCCGACGCCGTCACCGCCTCCACCTCCGCGATCAGCGAGCCGATCTCCTCGGTGGAGCGCGCGGTCTGGCTGGCGAGGTTCTTCACCTCGTTGGCGACGACGGCGAAGCCGCGCCCGGCATCGCCGGCCCGCGCCGCCTCGATGGTGGCGTTCAGCGCCAGAAGATTGGTCTGGCTGGCGATGTCGCCGATCAGCCGGGCGACGGCGCCGATGCGCTCCACCGAGACCGACAGCCGCTCGATGGTGGAGCGGGCGAGGCCGGCGCGGTCCACCGCCCGGCCGGTGACCTCGGCGGCGGTGGACACCTGCATCCCGATGTCGGCGATGGCGGCCGACAGTTCCTCCGTCGCGGCGGCGACGGCTTCGGCGTTGCTCAACGCCTGCTGGGCGGCGGCCGCGACGGACTGGGCATTGTCGCTGACCTGCACCGCCGATTCGGCCATCGCGCCGGCGTTGCTGCTCATGCGGCTGGTGCGCTCCGCCACATGGTCGACGGCGACGCGGGTCTCCTGCTCCACCTTCTCCGCCATCGCTTCCAGCGCATGACGCCGATCCTCCTCGCCACGCCGGCGGGTCTCCTCCTGCGCGGCACGCAGCCGGGCGTTCTCCTGCGCGCTCTGCTGGAAGACACGCACCGTGTCGGCCATGTGGCCGACCTCGTCCCGGCGGTCCGTCAGTCCGATTTCCACGTCCAGCGTGCCGCCGGCAAGCGCCACCATGGCGCGCCGCAGCCGCTCCATCGGCCGGATCATCGCCGCTTCCAGGAACACCACGCAGGCGGACGCCATCAGCAGGATGGCCAGACCGGCACCGATCAGCGTCAGGCGCAGCCCGTCCGCCGTCGCCCGCACCTCCACGATACCGGCGGTCAGCTCCGTCAACCGGTCGGAACTGACGGCGACCACGCTGGCGCCCAGCGCCTCCAGGCTGGCGCCCATCGTTTCGGCGACGCTGTCGAACTGCCCCATCATCGGATTGCCGGCCGCCGGTCCGCCGGCGACATAGGCCTTTGCCATGCGCTGGCCCGTCTCATAGAACGGACCGAAGGCGGTGCGGGTCTTCTCGATCTCGGCGACCACCTGCGGAAGCTTCAGCTCGCGCGCAAGATCGGCGGCTCTGGCGGTGTGCTCCCCAAAGCGGCGGGCGAAATCGGCCGCCTTCGCCCCGCCGTCGTCCAGACCGTCCAGCCCGCGCGTGGCCGACAGGTCGGTCAGCCATTGCTGTGTCTGCACCACGTCGTGCCGAATCTCCGCCACCAGCGACACGAGGGGTATGATCCGGCCGACCACGTCGCCGGTTTCACGCTGGACATCGGACAGATGCTCGGTCTGCCGTCCCATGTCGCGCATGGTGAGGACCGAGGACAAGCCGACCGCGGCGAACACGAACACCGCGACAGCCACAACCTTCGCCCGGATTGAAATGACGTGGAGAATGTTGCCGGCAGCGACCATGATCAGGCACTTCGCACGTTAAGAGTACAAATGATTTACGCCATTCGACGTACAAGCACTCTAAACCGTTTCGCCACCTTCGTCACGGCAAACAGTCTAAATCGGGCGAGCCTCGGGCTGAACTGCAGGAAATACTCTTGAGTTCTTTGATTTTCACCTTTGAGCAACAAAAATTCTAACTACTGAATTTCTATTGCTTCAAACCAATTCGCTTCGACTTTCAGGGCCTGCCACAGGCTGCAGGCGCGACGTCAGCACCTCCTTGGTGGCGGCGGCGACCTCCCCAAGCGCCTCGTACAGCGGGTCGTCGGGCGGGCAGGTGCCGGACGACTGCAGCCGTTGTTCCATCAGCGAGGCCAGACGGCTCAAGCGCACGGCGCCGATGTTGGCCGCCGTCCCCTTCAGCGTGTGGGCGATGCGAGGGAGATGGGCCGGGGAATTGCCGGGCGCATCTCCCGCACCGCCCTGCCCGGCCAGCCGGTTGGCTTCCCGGATCGCGGCGATGCTGTCGTCCACCGTCTGCCGGAAGGCGCTCACCGTCCTCGCCCAAGTCTCTTCGCCGATCACCGCACGCAGGGACTCCGCCTGCCCGGCGTCGAGAAGCGGTGCGGTCCGCCACAGTTCGGCAACCGCCGGAACCGGAGCCGGCGATGGACCCGCCGGCGCGGCGACGGTCTCCCTCGCCCTTGCGTCCGAAGAGGACTGCCGAGGACCGGCGGAACCCGTGCCGGATGGCTCCTCCGTCAGGGATGCCGACACGCTGCCCAGTATCTCGAACAGGTCGGCCGATACGATGGGCTTCGTCAGGTAGGCGCTCATGCCTGCGGCGAGATACTCGGCGCGGTGGCCCGGCATGACATTGCCGGTCAGCGCCACGATGGGCAGGCGGGATGCCGGACCCGGCATGGCACGGATGTGGCGGGTGGCGGTGACGCCGTCCATCACCGGCATCTGCACGTCCATCAGGACCAGATCGAACCGATCCTCCTCCACCAGCCGCACGGCCTGCAGCCCGTCCTCCACCGCCGTCACCCGGTGGCCGGCGCGGCGCAGCATGGTGACGACGATGTCGCGGTTGATCTCGTTGTCCTCGGCCACCAGCACGCGCAGGGCGCCGGCTTCTTCCGTCCCCCGCCCGCCCGGCCGCGCTGGTTCCGGGGCGCAAGGCGCGGTCGGGACGCCGTCGCACGGGTCGGCGGCGGGTTCGCAGCGCACGGTGAACCAGAAGGTGCTGCCCTTGCCCTCGGCGCTGACGACGCCGATCCGCCCGCCCATCAGCGTCACCAGTTCGCGGCTGATCGCCAGCCCCAGCCCGGTTCCGCCGAAGCGCCGGGTGGTGGAGCTGTCGCCTTGGGTAAAGCGGCGGAAAAGGGTCGGCTGCACGTCCTCCGGAATGCCGATGCCGGTGTCGGCCACCTCGAACCGCAGGAAGAAGGGACGGCCCGGCACGGCCTCCCCCTCCAGCCCGACCCGCACGGCGACGCCGCCGCGCTGGGTGAATTTCAGCGCGTTGCCGACCAGATTGACCAGCACCTGCCGGATGCGCCGCAGGTCGGCGCGCACGCGGTCCGGCACCGCCGGAGCCACCTCCCGCGTCAGGATCAGGCCGCGTCCGCCGGCCGTCGGTTCCAGCAGGTCGATGCAGTCGCGCATCACGACGCGCAGTTCGAAATCCGCCGGCTCCACCTCCGCCTTGCCGGCCTCGAGCTTGGACAGGTCTAGGATGTCGTCGATGATCTGCAGCAGCGCCTTGCCCGACCGGTTGGCGACGTCCAGCAACTGGCGCTGCTCCTCGTCCAGGTTGGGGCCGTCCACCAGGGCGAGCGCGCCGAGGACGCCGTTCATCGGCGTGCGGATCTCGTGGCTCATGGTGGCCAGGAACTCGCCCTTGGCGCGGTTGGCCTGATCGGCGGCCTCCTTGGCGCGGCGCAGGCTGGCCTCGATCTCGCGCTGGGCGGTGACGTCGCGGAGCGCGCCGGTGACATAGCGGCGCTCTCCTTCCCGCCAGCCGGCCAGCGACGCCTCCAACGGGAACTCGCTGCCGTCCTTGCGCCGCCCCGTCAGTTCCTGCACCTCCGACCGCGGGGTGTCGCCGCCGCCGTCGCGATAGGTGGCCAGCAGCCCGTCGTGGACCGCCCCGACCGCGGCCGGCATCAGCCGGGTCATCGGCCCCCCCACCACCTCCGCCGCCCGATAGCCGAACAGCCGCTCCGCCGCCCGGTTGAAGGCGTCGACGGTGCCGTGTTCGTCGATGGTGACGATCGGCTGGCCGACCGCCTCGAACATGGCGCGGTAGCGCGCCTCGCTTGAGGCAAGCCGGTTGGCGGCCGTCTCCCGCTCGGTGATGTCGGTGGCGGAGCCGCGATAGCCGCGGAAGTCACCGCGCCGGTCGAAGATCGGCCGGCCGCTGACGCTGAAGTAACGCGGCCCGGCCGCCGTCATCACCCGGTAGCGGAAGTTCCGGAACGGTTCCCGCCGCTCCATGACGCGGCGATGCTCCTCCCACTTGGCGCCATCCCCCGGCTCGCGCAGGGCGATATCCTCCCGCCGCAGCCCGATGGGCAGAGAACCGTTGGCGATGTGCGGGACCAGCGGACCGGCAAGACCGGAAAAGCGCAGATCCGCATCCATCTCCCAGAACCAGTCGGAAGCGGTCTCCGCCTGGTCGCGGAACCGCTCCTCGTTCTGGGCGAGGCGCCGGGCGAGCGCGGTGAGCCGCGCCGTCTGCCGCGTCGCCAGCAGCGCAAGCCCGAACAGGCCGAAGCTGCAGACCGTCGCTCCCAGCAGGTAGATCCGCTGCCGCCGCCGGGTGTCGGCCATGAAGGACGCCTCGTCGAAGGCGGCGGTGACGATCAGCGGATAAGCCGACAGGGTGCGGTAGGATTGCAGGCGCAGAATGCCGTCGATCACGCTGGCGGTGCGCAGGAAGCCGGTGGGCTGGCGGCGCGCCATGGCCAGAGTCGCCGAATCGTTCACATCGCGGCCGATGATGCGGTCGTTCATCAGGGAACGGGCGCGCAGGATGCCGTCCGTGCCGATGATCGCCACGGCACCGTTCGGACCGACGTCCAGCTCCTCCAGCGAGCGGCTGAAATAGAAGGGATCCATCGACGCGACCAGCACGCCGGCAAAGCTGCCGTCCGTGCGGTCGATGCGGCGTGTCAGCTGGATCGACCATTTGCCGGACGCCCGGCCGAACACCGGCTTTCCGATGAACAGGCCGGTCTTGGGATTGTTGGCGTGGACGCGGAAATGCTCGCGGTCGGCCAGATGGACGCGGGCGGGGGCATCCTCCACGCTGGTGTAGGTGAGGTCGCCATGTTCGTCGATGATCGCGAGCTGGACCAGGATGCCCGACCGATCCACCGCCTGCCGCAGCATCCGCGACACGCCATGGCTCCAGACATCGCCATGCTCGCGGAAATCGTCGATCATGAACAGAAGGATCTGGTCGGCCTCGGCGATGGTCCTGTTCGCCTGTTCGGCCACGACGCGGGCAAGATTGCCGCCGTCGCGCTCGGCCCGCTCCATGGCCTCCGCATCGTCGTAATGGACCAGCATCAGGGATGCCGCCCATAGCCCGGCGGCAATCACCAGGGTCGCCGCCCAGACGGCCGCGATGAAGCCATGCTGCTGAAGCCGCTCCCCCATCAACTGCGCTCTCCGCCGGTCCGGGCTCCGTCCGGCCCGCCCGCGGCGAGCGCCGCCACCCCACGCGCAAGCCGCGGCAGGTCCACCGGCGTCGGCAGCACGAGGTCGGCAGGCCCGGCAGGTCCGCACGGGGCGTCCCCGCCGTAGAGCACGCAGGGCAGATCACCGCGCAATTCCTTGAGGCGTCCAGCCAGCGCCAAGCCCGCGGGCAGCGCGCTCAAGCCCGGCCCGATCACCACCGCATCGAAAAAGCCGGGCTCCTCGGCGACCACGTCCACCGCATCGCGCAGATCGTCGCAGACGGACACCTCGAAGCCCTGCCGTTCCAGACCGGTCTGGAACCGGTCGCCCGACGCCGGGTCGGCCTCCACCACCAGAACCTGGAGCACCGGAGCCTTGCGCTGCTGCGATGGGAGTGCGGGGGCTGCAGGCGCGGGCACCGGCCGGGGGGGTGAAACGGCGGGAATGTAGAGGCGGATGGCCGTGCCTTCGACAGGATGGGTCAGCAGGCTGAGACCGCCATCGTGGCGCCGCGCCGTCGAAAGGGCCGCCGGCCAGTCGGCATCCTCCCGCGCCGGCTGGCCGCGCCGGTAGCGCGTGCGGACGGACAGCAGCGGGTCGACCAGGGCGAACAGGAGGTCGTCGGCCAGCGGCGCACCGTTGACGCGCAGCTCGAACAGGGTGTGCGGGCCTTCCCGCGGCTGCAGGAGCTGGCGCACATGCCAGCCGGCGCCCGCCGCGTCCTCGCCCTCACCGGAATCCTGGTCTCCGCCGGCAGCCTCCCTGTGGGAACCTCCGCAAGGCGCGGCGCCAGGGACGCCGGATGAGCCGGCCCGCAGGCAGAACCGCAAATCGGAGCCTGAGCCGGTCGCCAGCACGATCTCCGCCGCCAGTCCGGCCAGCGTCCGCGCCAGCAGCCCGGCATCGCAGAGGGGGTCGGGCGTGGCGGGGTCGTGCCGGACCGCCAAGCTGGCCGGCGTCGCCGACGCGGTGCGCAGAAGGGCCGCGGCCTCGTCCAGCACGCTGGCCGCCCGCTGCTGGACGACGGCGGCCGGCTCCATCCTCGCCGCCATCACCAGACGGCGGAATCCCGGACGTGCGCGGTCGAGGGCCAGCAGGATCCGGCCTGCATAGTCGGCCTGGGGCGAGTCGGCCGGCAGGTCGGCGGCGAGGAAATCGGCATAACCGGCCACGGCACCCAGCGCGTTGTTGAGGTCGTGGACGATGGTGCAGGCCAGTTCGGCACGGGCGTCCATTGCCGCCAACTGCTGGGCGCGCAGCTGGGCCGACATCCGGCGCCGCACCTCGTGCAGCGCCTCCTCCAACGCGGCGATCCGGGCGGCGTCCGCGGCGCTTCTCGCACCTCCGCCCCCTTGCTCGGCCGACGGGGACGCGGCGTGCGGCGTGGTAGGTGCTTGGCGTTGCGGCTCCGGTCCCGCGGGCCGGCGGTGCGCGGCCCAGGCACGGAAAAGCGCCAGCCCGGCTGCCGCGCCGGTGCCGGCGGCAATCAAGGGAAGCGCCCAGGGGGCAGCACCGCCCAGCGGGTCGAGCACGGGCAGGAGCAGCACCGCCGAACCCGCCAGAGCGGCCAATGCCGGCGCCGCGACGGCAGTGCCGGAGGCATCCCGGCCGGCAGGAGCAGGGGCCGGCGGGACGGCCGGCCGTGGCAGGGAATGGTCGGATGGGCTCATCGGCGACTCGGGAGTGCGGCCATTTGCGATTGCGCCCCCGCCTTGCGGCGGACCTGACAGCGGACGGGGCAGGAAAGGCGACCGGATGGAGAAGGACTATACCAGAAGGGTCGGGGTCGCGCTGCTGGGACCAGCCCTATGCGTCACCCTGGCCGCCACCCCAAAGGCGGTCCAAAAAGCGCGTCCAGCGACGGCCCCGCCGGTCAGGACGACGCCTCGTCCAGGCTGCGCGACAGCAGTCCCGCCTGCTGGGCCCGGCGGACGGCGTCGGTACGGTTGCGCGCACCCAGCTTGCGCAGGATGCGGCGGGTGTGCAGCTTGACCGTCACCTCCTGCAGGCTCAGATGGCGGCCGATCTCCTTGTTGGTCGCACCGGTGGCGAGCATGGACAGCACCTGCTGTTCCCGGTCGGTCAGGGGGGACGACAGCGCTCCCTCCGGCACGGGATCGTCGGCCTCCTCCGCCTCGTCGATGTCGAGCGACAGGTCGGTCATGTGCATCAGGTCGAGCGCCACGCATTTCGGCACGAAGCTGCCGCCTTCCGCCACCAGCCGCAGAGCCTGCGCCAGGATACGGCGCGGCGTGGTCTTCGGCAGATAGGCTTCGGCACCGCAGCGCAGCACCTCCAGCGCGGTCAGCGGATCCTCCGCCCCCGTCACCACGGCGACCGGCCCCTGAATCCCGGCTTGGCGCAGCACGCTGACCGGGTTGCTTCCCTCGGCACCCGGCATGCGCCAGTCCAGCACGATCAGGTCGTAGCGGAGAGCCACGGCAGGCGCGCCGTCGGAAAGCTGCCGCACCGCCGGCAGTTCCAGCAGCGAACCGATGCAGCCAACCTCGGCATCCGGCCAGGCCTGCCGGACCGACAGCTCAAGCGCATCCCGGAACAGGGGATGGTCGTCTGCCACCAAGATCTTCATCAAACAGCCTCCGCCACCCTCGGCTCCCGCCCGACTCTTTATATCAGCATTCCCCCTTATGCCGGTCGAAATCTTAAGTTTTCGTGGCTTCGGTATATTTCACGTCGGTCACATTGGAACATGCTTCAGTGAAGCCACTCCTTGCCGCGCGCGGGATAATATCCCCACTATCCCATTTCCTGATCCTGCTATCCCAGACTCAACCGCCGCGGAGGGTCGCATCCGGTTATGGTGAAGGCTCAGCGATCCTATCCAGCGCAGCCCGCCGGCATCAAGGCGGACGACGGAAGCGGCGACCATGGACATGACCCTTTACGAGTTGCGGGCGCATCCCGCTTCCTCCCCCGCGACCGCCGCCGACCCAAAGCCCGGCACCATCCTGCTGGTCGATGACGATCCCGACTTCCGCGGCATGACCCGCATCGCCTTCACACGCGCCGGCTACGCCGTCCACGAGGCCGAGAACGGCAACGCCGCCCTGGCGATCCTGGCCGGCCAGACCGTCGATCTGGTCGTGACCGACATCATCATGCCCGAGGCCGACGGATACGAGGTGATCCTGCGGCTGAAGGAACAACCATCGCGCCCGCCATTGATCGCGGTCACCGGCGGCAGCCTGCGGCTGCGCATGGAGCTGCCGGGCATGGCCCGCCTGCTGGGGGCCGACGCGGCGTTCGAAAAGCCGGTCGACCTGTCGGCCCTGCTGGCGGAAGCCGGCCGGCTGATCGCCGCCCGCAAGGGGGACGCCGCCGGATGAACATCCTTATCGTCGACGACGACCGCACCAACCTGTTCATCATGGGCGCCATCGTCCGCCGTCTGGACGATGCGGAGCCCATCGCCATGGAAAACCCGCTCGACGCCATGGAGTGGCTGCGCGGGAACGAGCCGGACCTGATCCTGCTGGACCAGATGATGCCGGACATGGACGGCATGGATCTGCTGCGCCACATCCGCGAGGATTCGCGGCTGGACAATGTTCCGGTGGTGATGATCACCGCCAACACGGCGGTGGACATCCGGGTGCGGGCGCTGGACGAGGGTTGCAGCGATTTCCTGACCAAGCCGATCGTGGTGCCGGAGGTGCAGGCTCGCCTGCGCAACCTGCTGGCCCTGCGCCAGAGCCGCGCCCTGCTGCGCGACCGCGCCGCCCTGCTGGCCGACGAGGTGGAGCGGGTGACCGCCGCCCTCCAGCGCCAGGGGGAGGAGCTGGTCAACCGCCTGTCGCGCGCGTCCGAATACCGCGACCCCGAAACCGGCGCCCATATCGAGCGGATGGCGCTCTATTCGCGCCTCATCGCCGAAGCGGCGGGCTGCGGCGGCGCCTATGCCCAGGAATTGCAGAAGGCGGCGCCGATGCACGACATCGGCAAGATCGGCATCGCCGACATGATCCTGCTGAAGCCGGGGCGGCTGACGCCGGAGGAGATGACGGTGATGCGCCAGCACGCCGCCATCGGCCATCGCATCCTGGCGAACAGCGACATCCCGCTGCTGCGGCTGGCGGCGGAGATCGCGCTCAGCCATCACGAGAAGTACGACGGCAGCGGCTATCCCAACGGTCTGGCCGGCACCGCCATCCCGCTGTCCGGCCGCATCGTCGCCATCGCCGACGTGTTCGACGCCCTCACCTCCACCCGGCCCTATAAACGGTCGTGGACGCTGGAGGAGGCGCGCAGCTTCATGATCGAGCAGCGCGGCCGCCACTTCGACCCCGCCCTGCTCGACGCCTTCCTGTCGCGCTGGGACGAGGTCTGCACCATTCACCGTGAGAATGCCGACGACCTGCCGGAGATCGTGCCGGAGGATGCGTGACCCCCGGCGGAAGCCTCGGTTGGCGATGCGCCCTCAGTTGACGATGCGCCCCTAATTGACGATGCGCCCCTAATTGACGATGCGCCAAGTGCCGTCGGGCTGCAGGCAGGCGGTGCCGTAGACCGGCTGCGACCGGCCGCCGACCATGGCGCGGCTCTGGTATTCGCGGCACTGCTGGCCACTGCGCGAGTAATAGGCCGGACCGGCCGGATCGACGCCGATGGCGGCCGGAGGCGGGGTGTAATACTGCACCACCGGAGGCGGTGGCGCATAGACCACCGGCGGCGGCGCGTAGTACTGCACCACCGGCGGAGGCGGCGCGTAGTAGCGGTGGGGCTGGTAATAGCCGTAACCCGGGAAGAACGGCCCGAAGCCGATGCCGACCGACACCGACGTGCGCGCCTGCGCCGGTCCAGGAACCACGGCCACCGCAGCGGCAGCCGCGGTCGCCAGCATCACAGCACCCAGGGCGAGCGCCCTCCGCACCGTCTTCATCATGTGTCTCCCGGTCGCGACCCCCGGCGGCCCCGCCGCCGACATGCCCGACAGGGCATCATACACCGACCCCGCGGCGCATCACAGGGGCTGCGCGCGGGGGCGTATGCGGGACGATCGGACCTATCAGATGTCGAGCGGCAGGTTGTCGGGGTCGAAGCCCAGCTGCTCCACGATGGCGCGGGCGAGCGGGATGCTGGTCTCGAACCGCCATTCGGCCGTGCCCGGACGGTATTCCGACACATTGGGACGGCCGTTGGCGAAGCGGCGCGGGTGCAGCTCGTACCAATAGATGTCGCCGAGCGCGACGCCCTGCTCCTTCGCATAGGCTTCGGCGATGCCCGGCCAGTCGTTCACGGCCGGCTGGGGCGACCCGGCCGCCTTGGCGATGTCGGTCTGTTCCAGGAAGGCGACGATGCGCTTCCCCTCGCGTTCGAAATCGGCGACCCGGATGGTGACGGGCTGCTTTCCCTCACGCTGATAGGTCCACTCGCAGTTCTTTTCGACCAAGGCCTTGTCCACGGCAAATGCTCCGGTTCACTCCTGCAAAGGCTAACCGACCGGCCCGCCTTAAGCCAACTGTTCCGTTGCCTTATCCGAACGAGCACGAGCCCTCGCGACCCCGTGCCCCCCGGCACGGCGGATCAAAGGTTACCAAAGCACGACGCTTTTTCTTTGTACACGGGAATTGTAACGCCCGGCCTGCGCCGGGCGTCCATTCTGCCGTCCGCAGCCCTCTCGTCAGTATCCCAGCGTCATGCCGTCGGGGTTGCGCGGGTCGGAATAGCCGTACAGCCCGTCCTCGCGCAGCTGGATGGTCTGGGTGCGGCCCATCGTCGGCTTCACCGCGACCTTGTGGCCCATCTGCTCCAGCAGGCGGACGGTGTCGGAGCTGAGACCCTTCTCCACCCGCAGCTCGTCGGGGGTCCACTGGTGATGGACGCGCGGCAGGGCGGCGGCCTCGGCCGGGTTCATGCCGAAGTCGATGTGGTCGATCACCGTTTCCATGGTGGTGGTGATGATGCGGCTGCCGCCGGGGCTGCCGGTGACCAGCCAGGGCTTGCCGTCCTTCAGCACGATGGTCGGCGACATGGAGCTGAGCGGCCGCTTGAAAGGCTGGATGGCGTTGGCGTCGCCGCCGATCAGCCCGAAGGCGTTGGGCACGCCCGGCTTGGCCGAGAAGTCGTCCATCTCGTTGTTCAGCAGGATGCCGGTGCCCGCGGCGACGATGCCGCTGCCGAAATTGAGGTTCAGCGTGTAGGTGGTGCTGACCACGTTGCCCCGGCTGTCCGCCACCGAGTAATGGGTGGTCTGGTCGCTCTCGTAGGGGGCCGGCTTGCCGGGCTTGATGCTGCTGGCCGGGGTCGCCTTTTCCGGATCGATCTTCGCCGCCAGCTCGTCGGCATATTTGCGCGAGGTCAGGCCCTTCACCGGCACCTTGGTGAAGTCGGGATCGCCCAGATATTCGGAGCGGTCGGCATAGGCGAGCTTCATGGACTCAGCCATCAGATGGATCGACCGGGCACTGGCCGGGCCGTACTCCTTCAGCGGCCAGCGTTCCAGCATGTTCAGCATCTGGATGATGTGCGTCCCGCCGGAGCTGGGCGGCGGCATCGACTTCACCGTATAGCCGCGATAGCTGCCGCTGACCGGCTCGCGCTCCACCACCTTGTAGGCTTTCAGGTCTTCCTTGGTGATGGCGCCGCCGTGTTTGGCCATCTCCGCCGCGATCTTCTCGGCGATCTCCCCCTCGTAGAAGGCCTTCGGCCCCTGCCGGGCGATCATCTCCAGCGAGGTGGCGAGGTCGGCGTTGACCAGCGTCTCCCCGGCGGTCAGCGGGCGGTCGCCCTTGAAGAAGACGGCGCGGGTGGCGTCCCATTTGGCCAGATGGTCGCGTTCGACCTCCAGCAGGCCGGCAAGCTGCGGGGTGACGGTGTGGCCTTCGCGCGCCAGCCTGATCGCCGGGGCCAGCACGTCGGCCAGCGGCATCGTGCCGTATTTCTCCAGCGCGTGGGCAAGCCCGGCGACCGTGCCGGGAATGCCCACCGCCAGATGGGTGTAGAGCGAGCGGTCCGGGACCACCTTGCCCTGCGCGTCCAGATACATGTCGCGGAAGGCCTTGGCCGGCGCCATCTCGCGGAAGTCGATGGCGATGTCCTTCCCGCTGGCCGCGTCATGGACGATCATGAATCCGCCGCCGCCGACATTGCCGGCGTTGGGCAGAACCACCGCCAGCGCGAAGCCGACGGCGACCGCCGCGTCGACCGCGTTCCCGCCGCGCTTGAGGATATCGACGCCGATCTCCGTCGCCAGCCTGTGCTCCGAGGCCACCATCCCGTTCTGCGAACGGACGGGATAGAAGATGTCGTAGCCGAGGTCGTAGCGGACCGATGCCGGGGCCGAGGTGGCGGCGGGGGCGGCTGCCGGAGCCTGTTGGGGAGCCTTCTGGGCAAGGACCGGAGCCGGCAGGACCAGGGCCGAGCCGACGCAGAGCGCAGCCACCGCCGCGATGGAGGAACGGGACCGTAAAGCGGGAAACCACATGCGGTGAATCTCCTGAGCGGGACGACAGGTCGGGGGCTGCAACCCGGGTCCCGCAGGATGTCACACCCGCGGCGCCCGGTCTTCACCCCGTCGCTGGTCTGCCCAACAATTCACCATCAGGGTTAATGGCGTCGCTCATTCCCGTGAATGGACTGTGACGGCCGGTGAATGGATTGCGACGCGGTTCAGGGCGCGGCCGCCGCTGCCGTCAGTAGGTCTCCGCCATCCGCGACCGGCTCATGCTGCCGGAGCCGGCATCGTAGGAGCCGTGGGAGCCATGATGCCCCAGCGCGTCCTGGTGGTCGCCGGACAGACGCTCCTTCACCGGGCAGTGGCCGCTCATGCCGCGGGCGACCAGGGCGGCCCCGACCAGCCCCATGATGGCGCCGGGAATGCTGGCGCCCTTGCGCAGGCCGCCCGCCACGACGGCAAGGCCGAGACCGGTCGAGACGATGCGCTCACCCATGCCCATGTTGGTGTGGCCTTCGAAGACGCTGTCATAGGCATGGCGGATCGAGGATTGGGCGTTCATGGCTGCTCCGGAGGACATTGGGGGTGGGATGCCCCTTCCAACGCGGTACATCCCCGTCTGTTCCCTCCCCTGCCGTCGCCGTGAGGCCCCGGCGGGCGTTCAATCCTCGGCCGCCGCCATGTGGCGGATGGAGCGGGCCAGCCGCGACGGTTCCACCGGCTTGGACAGCACGGTCAGCGCCACTTCCTGGGCTGCGGCGGTGGTGGTCAGATCCTGGGCATAGCCGGTGACCATCAGGATCGGCGTGGCGTCCTGCCGGGCACGCAGGGCGCGGGCCATGTCCAGCCCGGTCATTCCCGGCATCATGTGGTCGGTGACGATCACGTCCGGCCGGAAGCCGTGGTCGAGCAGGGACAGCGCCGCCGCCGCGTCGGCCGCCTCCCGCACCGAGAAGCCGGCCTGCGCCAGATATTCTGCGGTGGCGGTGCGCACCAGTTCCTCATCATCCACCAGAAGGACGGCGCAGCCGCTCCCGGCAGCGACATCGCCCCCGCTACCGATCTCGTTCGCGGCAGTTTCCCCCGTTCCCCCAGCCGGCGCGGCGGCCGGTTCCGTCAGGGCGCGCGGCAGGTAGAGCGTCACCGTGGTGCCACGCCCGGGCCGGCTGTCCAGTTCCACCCCGCCGCCCGACTGGGTCGCCAGCCCATGCACCATGCTGAGCCCCAGGCCGGTGCCGCGCCCGACCTCCTTGGTGGTGAAGAAGGGTTCGAAGGCGCGGGCAGCGACCTCGGCCGGCATGCCGGTGCCGGTGTCGCACACCTTCAGCACCACATAGTCCCCGGCAGAGAGGTTGGGCACCGCATCGGCGGCGACCGTCCGGTTGGCGGCCGTGATCCACAGCATGCCGCCGCCGGGCATGGCGTCGCGGGCGTTCAGTGCGAGATTCAGCAGGGCCATTTCCAGCTGGGTCGGGTCGATCATCGCCGGCCAGAGGCCGGGCGCGACCTCCACCTCGATCCGCACCGACTGGCCCAGCGTGCGGCCGAGCAGGCGGCTGACCCGCTCCACCAGCCCGGCGACGTCGACCGGCATCGGCCGAAGCTGCTGCCGGCGCGAGAAGGCCAGCAGATGCTGGGTCAGGGTGGCGCCCCGCTCCACCGCCTGCAGGGCCAGACGGGCCGGGCCGGTGATGCGCTCGTCGTCGCTTCGGCTGTCGATGACGTGCAGGTTGATGCCGATGGCCTGGAGCAGGTTGTTGAAATCATGGGCGACCCCGCCGGTCAGCTGGCCGATCGCCTCCATCTTCTGGCTCTGGCGCAGGGCGTGCTCCGCCTGTTCGCGCCCCTCCACCGCAAGGCGGGCGGCGTCCATCGCCTGCGTCGCCGCCTCGTAGGCGCTGAACTGGCGGGCCAGCGCCCATAAGGACAGCAGCAGCGCGGCGACGCCGATGGTGCCGGCGGCCCCGATGGTCCAGGCCTGGATGCGCCACTCGCTCAGCACCGCCTCCAGCTTGCGGGTGACGTTGACGACCAGCGGATAATCGGCAAGCGCCCGCGTCGCCACCATCCGCGGTCCGTCATTCAGCCCGACGGGGGCGAGATAGACGCCCGACCGGGCCTTCTGCAGCACCTCCAGGAAGAGGCGCTGGCCCAGCGGTCGGCCGATGTCGGGCAGGAACGGATAGCGGGCCAGCAGGATGCCGTCGCGCCGCCACAGGCTGATGCTTCCGTCGCCGTCGGGCTGCAGCGCCTTATAGAGCCGTTCGAAATAGCTGAGCTCGATGGCGCCCAGCACGAGGCCGACGAAGCTGCCGTCCGGCCCGCTGATGCGGCGGGCCAGATAGATGGTCCAGCTGCCGTTGCCGCGGTTCTGCACCGGTTCGCTGATGAAGGGCTCCGCGGTGTCGTGGTCGCGCAGATAGGCGAAGTAATCGCGGTCGGCCACGTTGACCGGCGGAATCGGGTAATAGCGCGAGAAATTGATCAGGTGCCCGTCGGCCGCGATCATCGTCACCGCGTCCAGCTGCGGCAGGCCGGAGATCCGCGCCCGCAGCATCTGGTAGGTGTCGCGCCCGCCCATCCGGCGGATATAGTCGCCGGGCGTGGCGATCCCCTCCGACTTCATCTGGTCGATGATGGTGGTCAGGACCAGATCGACGCTCTGCATCGCGCGGGTCGTCTGTTCGGCCAGCGACAGGTTCAGGGTCGACAGCTCGCGCTCCGCCCCCTCCATCTCGCGCTCGTGCATGCTGCCGATATAGTGGACCGTCGCCGCCAGCAGGACGGCGACCGACAGCCCGCCGATCAGCAGAAGGAGGCGAAGCGGCCGGCTGGCGCGCAGATGGGCCAGCCACTGCCCGATCGGGGACTTCGGCAGCCCGCCGTCCGGTCGCGCCATCCTGTCGGAAGAGATCAAGGCACGCCTATGGTGTAGTGTCTAACTTATCGACTGGAATGATCCGGACGCCGTACCGTCCCGTCAAGACCGTCAAGGCTAATAGGACCTTGACGGCCGCAACCGCCAAACCGGCAAGCCGCCGGATCAGGCCCGCGCCCGCATGGGCCCCGGCAGCTTCAGCACCGACAGGGCAAGGCCGGCGAAGACCAGCAGCCCGCCGGCCAGCTTGGCCGCGGTGAAGGTCTCGCCCAGAAGGAGCGCGCTGGAACTCATGCCGAAGATGGGCACGAGCAGCGAGAAGGGCGCGACGAGGCTGGCCGGATAATGCCGCATCAGGAAGCCCCAGGCGGCGAAGCCGAACAGCGTCGCCCCCGCCGCGATGTAAACCAGCGAGCCGACGCCAACGATCGTCAGGGTGGTGAAGGCGTGGACGATGCGCTCCGGCCCCTCCAGCGCCAGCGACATCGCCAGCAGCGGCAACGGCGGGATCAGGCTGACCCAGACCATCAGGCTGAACAGGTCGGGCGCCTTGGCCTGCTTCATCACGATGTTCGACACGCCCCAGGCCGCCGCCGCCGCCATCGTCAGGGCAAGGCCGAGCAGCGAGTCGCCCGCCGGCATCTCCAGTGCGATCAGGCCGACTCCGGCAAAGGCGACGATCATGCCGGCGATCTGCCGCGGTCCAGGCCGGTCGCCCAGCATCAGGGCGGCGAAGATTGCGGTGAAGAATGCCTGCGCCTGCAAAACCAGCGAGGCGAGCCCGGCCGGCATGCCGACGTCGATTCCCAGGAACAGCAGCGGAAACTTCACCACGCCCAGCATCACGCCGATTCCGATCACGAATTTCCAGGGCACCGGCGGCCCCTTGGCCCAGCCCAGCACCAGGATCGGCAGCGCCGCCAGCGCGAAACGCAGGCAGGAGAAGAGCAGCGGCGGGAAATCGCGCAATCCGACCTTGATCGCGACGAAGTTGAAGCCCCAGACGGCGGCGACCGCCACCGCGAGCAAAATGTGGGAAGCACGCATGATGCGCAGGCTAAACGGGTGCGGACGAGCCGGTCAATCGAAGGTTGGGCGTTCCCGTCGCGGGGCTGACCTGCGCGGTCCCGTCAGGGATCGGCGTGCAGAATCCGGCATTCGTCCGACGCGTTGATCGCCCAGGACGACCCCGCCAGCACCATCGTGCCGATATCGCCGAGGCCGCTGCTGCGGAAGCTGACGCGGCGGGCGCGGGCCAGCGGCTCCAGATCCTCCAGGAAGCTCTTGGTCGGGATGGCGACATAGAGGCTGCCGTTGGGCAGGCCGCGGGCGCTCAGCGACATCCGCGATCCCTGGTCCAGGCTGGCCGCCAGATCGTAACGCTCGCCGGGCTTCACCGCCGCTCCGCTGTCCGACGGGGCGAAGCCCGACAGGATGAAACCCGATTCGGTCGAGGCGGTGCGGAAGGTCAGGCGCGGAGCGGCATCCTGGCCGACCGCAATCCCGCGCTCGGCGACGCAGAAGGCCTTGCCGCCGGGGGGCGTGTGGATGGTGACGGTCCAGCCCTTGCCGGCGCTGAAGGGCTTGGCCGGTCCGTCCGGCAACCCTGCGGCGGGCGGCGGCGGGGCCGGAGGCGGCGGCACCGTCTCGCAGGCGGCGAGCGCCAGCACGAGGCCGGTCAGCAGGGCCAAAGGCGTCGCCGCCCGGACGGCGCGGCGGCTCATGAAGGCCGGCCGCAGTCGGACGACGGATGCAAGGTGCGGCCGATCCATCGCGGCGTCCTCCCCATCCCTGAACGTGATGCGGCGATCTGCATACCACGTTCGCATGCATCCGGCGACCGTCGCGGCGACCGCCCCGCCTGTGCTAGAACCGGGGGCCCTGTCGCAGCAAGCCCCCGGTTGCCATGCCCCACGCCGACTTCATCCACCTGCGCGTCCATTCCGCCTATTCGCTGTCGGAAGGCGCCATCAAGGTGAAGGAGCTGGTCAAGCTCTGCCTCAAGCAGCAGATGCCGGCCGTCGCGGTCACCGACACCGGCAACCTGTTCGGCGCGCTGGAATTCGCGCTGGCGGCGTCGGATGCCGGCGTGCAGCCGATCATCGGCACCGTTCTGGGCATCACCCGCGTCGGCCCGGCCCAGACGAAGCCCGGCCTGCCCGGCAAGGCGGCGGCCACCCCCGACCAGCTCGTCCTGCTCTGCCAGAACGAGGAGGGCTACCGCAACCTGACGGCGCTGGTGTCCAAGGCCTTCCTCGAATCGGACCCGCTGGCCGGCCCGCAGGTGACGCTGGACGCGCTGGAGGGCCGGTCCGCAGGGCTGATCGCGCTGACCGGCGGCCCCGGCGGCTCCATCGGCCGGCTGCTGCACGAGGGACAGAAGGATCTGGCGCTGGAGGTTCTGGAGCGGCTGAAGCGCCTCTTCCCCGGCCGCCTCTATGTCGAGCTGCAGCGGCACGAGGGCGGGCGCGGCCATTTCGCCACCATCGAGAACGCCATCGAGCCGGCGCTGATCGACCTTGCCTACAAGCACGACCTGCCGCTGGTCGCCACCAACGATTGCTATTTCGCCACCGCCGACATGTACGAGGCGCACGACGCGCTGCTCTGCATCGCCGAGGGCGCCTATCTCAGCCAGGAGGACCGCCGCCGCCTGACCCCCGACCATCGCTTCAAGTCGGCGGAGGAGATGCGGCTGCTGTTCGCCGACCTGCCGGAGGCGGTGGACAACACGGTCGCCATCGCCCGGCGCTGCTCCTTCCTGCTGAAGCCGATCAAGCCCATCCTGCCCCCCTTCGCCTGCGAAGGCGGCCGCACCGAGGATGACGAGCTGCGCGCCCAGTCGCGCGCCGGCCTGGAGATGCGGCTGGAAAAGGTCGTCTTCACGCCCGAGATGACGCCGGAACAGCGGGAGGAGACCCGCAAGACCTATTTCGAGCGGCTGGAGTTCGAGCTGGACGTCATCGTCAAGATGAAGTTCCCCGGCTACTTCCTGATCGTGTCGGACTTCATCAAATGGGCGAAGAACCACGACATCCCCGTCGGGCCGGGCCGCGGGTCGGGCGCCGGCTCCGTCGTCGCCTGGGCGCTGACCATCACCGACCTCGACCCGCTGCGCTTCGGCCTGCTGTTCGAACGCTTCCTGAACCCCGAACGCGTGTCGATGCCCGACTTCGACATCGACTTCTGCCAGGACCGCCGCGAAGAGGTCATCCGTTACGTCCAGAACAAGTACGGCTACGACCGCGTCGCCCAGATCATCACCTTCGGTAAGCTCCAGGCCCGCGCCGTGCTGCGCGACGTCGGCCGCGTGCTGCAGATGCCCTACGGTCAGGTCGACAAGATCTGCAAGATGGTGCCGAACAACCCGGCCAACCCGGTGACGCTGCAGCAGGCGCTGGACAGCGAGGAGATGCTGCGGCAGGCGCGCGACGGCGACGACACCGTGCGCCACCTGATCGACATCGCGCTGAAGCTGGAGGGTCTCTACCGCCACGCCTCGACCCACGCCGCGGGCGTGGTCATCGGCGACCGGCCGTTGCAGGAACTGGTGCCGCTGTACCGCGACCCGCGCTCCGACATGCCGGTCACCCAGTTCAACATGAAGTATGTCGAACAGGCCGGATTGGTGAAGTTCGACTTCCTGGGCCTGAAGACGCTGACCGTGCTGAAGACGGCGGTCGACCTGATCCCCGAGAAGCCGGACCTGACCACCGTCCCGCTCGACGACGAGAAAAGTTACCAACTGCTCAGCCGCGCCGAGGCGACCGGCGTGTTCCAGCTGGAAAGCTCGGGCATGCGCGACGTGCTGCGCCGGCTGAAGCCGAACCGGCTGGAGGACATCATCGCGCTGGTGTCGCTCTACCGTCCCGGCCCGATGGACAACATCCCGAAATACATCCGGGTGAAGAACGGCGAGGAAAAAGCCGACTACATGCATGACAGCCTGGAAGGCATCCTGAAGGAGACCTTCGGGATCATGATCTACCAGGAACAGGTCATGCAGATCGCCCAGGTGCTGTCCGGCTATTCGCTGGGCGGCGCCGATCTTCTGCGCCGCGCCATGGGCAAGAAGATCAAGGAGGAGATGGACAACCAGCGCAAGATCTTCTGCGACGGCGCGGAGTCCCGCGGCGTGAAGGCCGATCTGGCCAGCATGATCTTCGATCAGGTCATGAAGTTCGCCGGCTACGGCTTCAACAAGAGCCACGCCGCCGCCTATGCGCTGGTCGCCTACCACACGGCCTATCTGAAGGCCAACCACCCGGTGGAGTTCATGGCGGCGTCGATGACGCTCGACCTCGGCAACACCGACAAGCTGAACGTCTTCCGGCAGGAATTGGCCCGCCTGCGCGTCAAGCTGCTGACGCCGGACATCAACCGGTCCGACTCCATCTTCGGGGTGGAGCAGCTGCCCGACGGGACCAAGGCGGTGCGCTACGCGCTGGCCGCCGTCAAGGGCGTCGGCCTGCCCGCCATGAAGGCGGTGGTGGAGGAGCGGCGGAAGAACGGCCCCTTCAAGAGCCTGTTCGACTTCGCCCGCCGTCTGGATCTGAAGACCATCAACAAGCGCCAACTTGAGAATCTGGCCTGCGCCGGCGCCTTCGACGGGCTGAACCCCAACCGGGCCCAGGTCCACGCCGCGCTGGAGACCATCATCCGCTATGCCCAGGCGGAAGCGGCGGAGCGCGACAGCGGCATCGGCAACCTGTTTGGTGGCGGCGGTGGCGGCCTGCCCGAACCCGACATGCCCAAGGTGAAGGATTGGGAGCCGCTGGAGAAGCTGAAGCACGAGTTCGGCGCCATCGGCTTCTACCTGTCGGCCCACCCGCTGGACGCCTATTCCGGCCCGCTCGGCCGCATGAAGGTGGTGCGCTCCGCCGAGTTGCAGACCGCCATCGCGAAGGGCGGCTCCACCCGCTACAAGATGGCGGGCATCGTCGTCTCGAAGAAGGAGAAGACCGCCAAGTCCGGCAACCGCTTCGCCTTCGTCGAACTGTCGGACGCCACCGGCGGCTATGAGGTGACGCTGTTCTCCGAGGTGCTGGCCGCCAACCGCGACCTGCTGGAGCCCGGCCGCCCGGTGCTGATGACGGTGGACGCCCAGTTGAACGGCGAAGAGGTCCGCCTGACCTGCCAGGAGATCAAGCCGCTGGAGGAGGCCGTCGCCTCGGTCAGCGCGGGCTTGCGCGTCGTCCTGCGCGACCCCACACCCATCGAGCATCTGCGCGCCACGCTGGACCGGCTGTCGCGTGGCAAGAGCCGCATCAACGTACTGGTGGAGATCGACCCGCTGAAGGAGGTCGAGATCGAACTGCCCGGCAGCTACACCATCACCGCGCAGAGCCGCTCGGCCCTGAAGGCGGTGCCGGGCGTGGTCGAGGTGGCGGAACTGTAAGGAGTTCCGAAGCGGCCGGCGGGGCACTCACCCGCCGGCCGCCTCCTCCTCCGCCTGACGGCGGCGGAAGCCGACCAGGGCCGTTTCGTCCAGCATCGCGGCATCCTTGCGCTTCTGCTTGTCGCGCTCGCGCTTCTGCCGCTCCTCCTCCGCCAATTCGTAGCGTTTCAATTCCTGGAAGGCTTCGGCCATCTCGTCGGTGGCGATCTCGATCTGCGCCTCCACCTGGGCCAGCGACTGGCCGAGCCGGCGGCCGCGCTCCAGCGCCGCCTGGGCGAAGTTGGAATAGGTGAAGGAGACGGAGAAGTCGTCGCGAACCGTTTCCTGTTCGTGCGCGATCTCCTGCTTCACCTTCTCGATCTCGTTGCGCAGCCGGTCGGCCAGCGTGTGGAGTTCCGCCAGGACGCGACGCTTCTCGTCCAGTTGCAGCTTCTGCAGGCGGATGATCGTCTTCAGGCTCATTGCGGCCACTGCACCCCAAAGATTTCAGCCAGCATGGCGTAGCTGGTCTCCAGATCGGTGGCTTCGCGCTTGCCCTGCTTCAGGAAAGCCTCCAGCGCCGGCTGAAAGTGGATCGCCTCGTCCACCTGCGGGTCGGAGCCCCGGCGATAGGCGCCCAGCCGGATCATCTCGGCCATGTTGTCGTAGGACGACAGCAGGCGCCGGGCATGGCCGACCAGCTCGTTCTCGTTCGGCGTGTTGCAGCCGGGCATGGTGCGCGACACGCTGCGCAGGATGTTGATGGCGGGATAGCGCCCGCGCTCGCCGATCTGGCGCTCCATCACGATGTGGCCGTCCAGGATGCCGCGCACGGCGTCGGCGATGGGTTCGTTGTGGTCGTCGCCATCCACCAGCACGGTGAACAGGCCGGTGATGGTGCCCGACCCGACCAATCCCGGCCCGGCGCGCTCCAGCAGGCGCGGCAGTTCGGCAAAGACGGTCGGCGGATAACCCTTGGTCGTCGGCGGCTCCCCGGCGGACAGGCCGATCTCGCGCTGGGCCATGGCGAAGCGGGTGACGCTGTCCATCATGCACAGCACGTCGCGGCCCTGGTCGCGGAAATGCTCGGCCACCGCCAGCGTCATGTAGGCCGCCTGCTTGCGCATCAGCGGCGCCTCGTCGGAGGTGGCGCAGACGACGACGCTGCGGGCAAGACCCTCTTCGCCCAGATCCTCGGTGATGAACTCCTGCAACTCGCGGCCGCGCTCGCCGATCAGCCCGATCACCGCCACTTCGGCGGCGGAAAAGCGCGCCAGCATCGACATGACCGACGATTTGCCGACGCCGGAGCCGGCGAAGATGCCCATGCGCTGGCCGCGGCAGCAGGTGAGGAAGGCGTTGACGGCGCGGATGCCCAGATCCAGCTTCCCTCCCACCCGCGCGCGGGAATGGGCGTTGGGCGGGCTGTTGCGGATCGGCGTGCCCTGCGGTCCCTTGGGCAGCGGCCCCTTGCCGTCGACCGGCTCGCCCAGCGCGTTGACGACACGGCCGAGCCAGGCATCGGTTGGGTAGATCATCGCCTGGTCGCCCGCCACCAGCGCGCGGCAGCCCAGCCCCACCCCGTCCAGCGCGCCGAAGGGCATGGCGAGCGCCCGGCCCTGGCGGAACCCCACCACCTCGCAGGGAACCTGCCGGCGGTCGCGCGTCTCCACGATGCAGCGGCCGCCGACCGACAATTCCTTCTCTATCCCGCCGACCTCGACCATCAGGCCGGACACGGCGGTGACGCGGCCATAGCGGCTGCAATCTGGAATCTGGTCGATGTCGCGGATCAGCTGGTCGAAATCGAACGGCATGGGTCGGATACCGACATCCCCAAGACGGGACGCGCTCCTATTAAGTGGTAGTTCTGTGGACGGAGGCGACGTTAACCACCATGATCGCATCTTGCGATGGAAGGATTAACGTTGTGTAAGCGCTTGGCACTGGCGTTAAGCTGAATCGTCTGTTAACTTGTGTAAACGGGATGGTTGAAATCGGTCATCAAGGATCGGGGACCATGTCGGGGGTCGGGTAGCGAAAGCGCGCCATCAAACGTCGGGATATCGCCATGAGGGTTCTGCTGGTTGAAGACGATTCCTCCGTCGCCAAAAGCATTGAACTGATGCTGAACACGGAAGGATTCATCGTCGACTCTACCGACCTGGGTGAGGACGGTCTCGAGATCGGCAAGCTCTATGATTATGACATCATCATTCTCGACCTGATGCTGCCGGACATCGACGGGTACGAGGTTCTTCGCCGCCTGCGCGCCGCGCGCGTGACCACCCCGATCCTGATCCTCTCGGGCCTGACCGAGATGGACAACAAGATCAAGGGGCTGGGCTTCGGCGCCGACGATTACCTGACCAAACCGTTCGACAAGCGCGAACTGATCGCCCGCATCCAGGCCATCGTCCGCCGGTCGAAGGGCCATTCCGACAGCATCATCCGCACCGGCCGCCTGACCGTCAACCTCGACACCCGCACGGTGGAGGTCGACCAGTCGCCGCTGCACCTCACCGGCAAGGAATACGGCATCCTGGAGTTGTTGAGCCTGCGCAAGGGCACGACGCTGACCAAGGAGATGTTCCTGAACCATCTCTATGGCGGGATGGACGAGCCGGAACTGAAGATCATCGACGTCTTCGTCTGCAAGCTGCGCAAGAAGCTGGCCGCCGCCACCCAGGGCGACAACTACATCGAAACGGTGTGGGGCCGTGGTTACGTGCTGCGCGACCCGCACGAGGAAATCGCGGAAGCGAATCCGCCGCCGCCGCCGCGCGTGCCGCAGCAGCAGGCGGCCGGCTGACCACCAACTGAAAAAGGTGGAGCGGCACTGTCGCTCTCACAATCGAACGCCCGGACGTCTTTCACCTTGAAAGCCGGACCGGGCGTTCCCATGTAAAGCGGGTCATTCTGCTACGGACTGCGGGACGTTCAAACGCCCCCACGCTCAGCCCCCCTTTTTTCGCCATTGCGAGCATGCCTTTGCGGGCATTCGGGGGCCGCCAATCCCACATCCAGTCTGATGCGCCGCACCGGTGGTGCGGCGCCCTTCGCGTTATGGGAGACAGACATGCCCGTCGGCACCGTCAAATGGTTCAACAGCACCAAGGGCTTCGGTTTCATTCAGCCGGAAAGCGGCGGCCCGGATGTGTTCGTTCACATCTCCGCTGTCGAACGCGCCGGGCTGCGCAGCCTGGTCGATGGCCAGAAGATTTCCTACGAGGAGCAGCGTGATCCCAAGCGCGGCAAGACCTCGGCGGAAAATCTGAAGGCGGTCTGACCGCCTGACCGCCGACCTGCGGAAAGAGGGGCATCGGGAAACCGGTGCCCTTTTTCCGTGTTGCGCATTCAGTGCCGCCCATACGCCGGGCCTATGCCCCGCCGGGACCTGCCCAGAGGAGAACCGCTATGGCTTTCAAACCGAACTACAACCAGCAGCGGGCCGAGCGTAACCGGGCCAAGGAACAGAAGAAGCAGGAAAAGCTTCAGCGCCGCGAGGAAGAGGTCGCCGCCCGCCGTGCCGGCACTCAGATCGACGGCGAACAGACCGGGCAGGACGATACGGACGTGCAGGATGACGCCGTTTCGACCGACACCGAGACCAAGACCGATATCAACAATGCTTGACCGCAAGGCCGATCCTACGGCCGACCGCGATTATACGGAGGACAGGCCATGGCCCGTCAGAAGAAACAACCCGTCGAAAACGCCTTTGCACTGTTCGATGTGATCTACCAGGACGGTGCGCGCACCTCGAACCGCAAGGTGCCGACGTCCGACATCGACCAGTTCGACCGCGAGAATTCCATCCGCGCCTTCATCGAGGCGCAGGACCGCAAGATCGCCGAGATGTCCGGCAACCCGCGCGGGCCCATCAAGTCGATCACGCCGTCGGCCTGAAGCTACAGTGATCGAGTGGGGGCGGCTCTCCCGCCCCCGTCGCTCTCCGGAAGGCTCTCACGCCACCTTGGCGCCGGCGGCGGAAAAGCCGCCCAGGCTGTACAGGCCGCGCTGGCCTTCCACCGGCTTGAACTTGTCGGTGATGCCCAGCACCGTTTCCGCACCGCCCAGATACAGAACGCCGTCCTGCGGCATCTGGCGGGAGATGGACTCCAGAACCTTCGCCTTCGTCGGCTGGTCGAAATAGATCAGCACGTTGCGGCAGAAGACGATGTCGAACTGGCCCAGCGCCGACAAATCGCCCAGCAGGTTCCATTCGCGGAACGACACCATCTGGCGCAGCTGCTGGCTGATCTGCCACTTGTCGCCGTTCTGCTTGAAGTGCTTGACCAGCATGGTGATGGGAAGTCCGCGCTGCACCTCGAACTGGGTGTAGACGCCGGACTTCGCCCGCTCCACCATTTCGGCCGAGATGTCGGTGCCTACGATCTCGATGCGCCAGCCGGCCAGCTTCGCCGCCTCGTCGTTGAGGATCATCGACAGCGAATAGGCTTCCTGCCCCGAAGAACAGGCGGCCGACCAGATGCGCAGACTGCGCTTGGCCGCCCGCGCTTCCATCAGCTTCGGCAACACCAGCTGCTTGAACTGGTCGAAAGGCTTCTGGTCGCGAAAGAAGGACGACTCGTTGGTCGTCATCGCTTCCGTGATGTCGCGCAGCAGCGCTTCGTCCTTGCGGGTGCGGACGGTGGTCGCCAGCTCCTCCAGGCCCTTCATGTTCCACTTGCGCGCCACCGGCATCAGCCGGGATTCGAGCAGGTAGGCCTTGTCGCGGGTGAGGACCAGGCCGGAACGCTGCTTGAGCAGCGTGGAGAACATGTCGAAATCTTCGACTCTCATGCTGCCCTCGAAGCGAGCTTGCGGATGTGGGGACCGATTTCCTTGAGCGGCAGGATGGCGCTGCAGATGCCGGCTTGCGCCACGGCACCCGGCATGCCCCAGACCACGCTCGACGCCTCGTCCTGGGCGATCAGCATGCCGCCGCCGTTGACGACGTCGGTGCAGCCCTTCAGCCCGTCCTGCCCCATGCCGGTCAGGATGCAGGCCAGGATCTTGCGGCCGCCGAAGGCCTTCAGGATCGAGCGCATCATCGGGTCGACGGCCGGGCGGCAGAAATTCTCCGGCGGATCCTTGCTGAGCGTGATCACGTTGGCCCCGCCGCGCTGCGCCACCAGCATGTGGAAGTCGCCGGGGGCGATGTAGCAGCGGTTCTGCACGATCGGCTCGCCGTCCTTGGCCTCGCGCGCATCGATCCCGCATTGGCGGGTGATGTGCTCGGCCAGGATGGTGGTGAAGGTCGCCGGCATATGCTGGGTGATCAGGATCGGCTGGCTGATGCCGGCCTTCAGGTGCGACAGCACCTCGAACAGGGCCTGCGGGCCGCCGGTGGAACTGCCGATGGCGATCACGTCCGGCTTCACCGCCATGGCGCCGACCGGGGCCGGGCGGGTGGTGATCGGCCCGACCTCGCGCTTGAGCAGCCCGACCGGAGCCGCCGGGGTCAGCGGGCGGATTTCACCGCGGGTGCGCGACCCGGCGCGCTTCGCCGCGGCGCCCAGCGCCTTGACCTTCGCGACCAGCTCGCGCTTGAAGTCCTCCGCCCCGCCGATCTCGCGGGTGGAGGTCGGCTTCGGAATGTAATCGGCCGCACCCGCCGACAGGCAGCGGATGGAGACGTCGGCCCCGCGTAGCGTCAGCGTGGAGGCCATGATGATCTTCACCTGCGGCGCCACCGCCAGCAGCTTCGGGATGGCGGTCAGCCCGTCCATCACCGGCATCTCGATGTCCAGAACGATGACGTCGATCGAGTTGCGCTGCAGCGAATTCACCGCCATCTGACCGTCGCCCACGGAGGTGACGACGCGGATGTCCGGGTCTCCTTCCAGCGCACGGGTCAGCAGGCCGCGGATGACGGCCGAGTCGTCCACCACCATGACCCGGACGGGATCCGGATTGGCCGGTCGCGCGGTGGTGAGGGGGCCTCTGCCAAAACTGTCCGACATATCGGCGATTCGCCTTTCAACTCGACTGGTTCAACGCGGCTTGTCCAGCGTTCAGACAGGGAGCCTGTCCCGACCGGCCCATGCCCCGGCGGCCGTGTGCTGGACGGTCATGTCCGGCACGGGCAGGAGATCACAGCAAGCCGACTTGCGCGAACTTGGTCTGGATGATGTCGCTGTCGAAGGGCTTCATGATGTACTCGTTGGCCCCCGCGGACAGCGCCTCCTGGATGTGGGCGAGGTCGTTCTCGGTGGTGCAGAAGACCACCTTCGGCTGCTCGCCCCCGCTCATCTTGCGCAGCCGGCGCAGGAACTCGATGCCGGTCATCACCGGCATGTTCCAGTCCAGCAGGATGGCATCGGGCATCTGTGCCGCGCAGGCCTCCATCGCCTGTTTGCCGTCCTCCGCCTCGGTGCAGGTGAAGTTCAGCTCTTCAAGGATCTTGCGTGCGACCTTGCGGACCACGCGGCTGTCGTCGACCACCAGGCAGGATTTCATTGCGGCAGGGCCTCAGGTCATCTGTTCGTCGGCGGAAAAGCCGGCCGGAAGGAGCGGCGCCTTTCCCCGACGGGAAGACGCCGCGGACCGTCAGGCCGTCTCGATGGTTGTGAAGTTGAGCAGACGAGGCACGTCCAGCACAACCATCAACTGGCCGTTCAGCCTATAAATTCCGGTAGAGACCTCGCGCCAGCGCGGATCCAGCGTCGCCGGGTTGCGTTCGAAGTCCTCCTTGGTCAGGCTCAGCACCTCGCCGACCGAATCGACCATCAGGCTGTACAGCTCGCCGCGCAGGTCGACGACGATCGACATGCCGGGCTTGTCCTTCGGCCGGCCGGTCAGGCCGAGCCGCAGGCGGACGTCGATGGCGGTGACGATGCGGCCGCGCAGGTTCAGCGATCCCGCGACCTCCGGCGGGGCCAACGGGATGCGGGTGATCCGCTGATGGCCCAGCACGTCCTGCACCTGAAGGACCGGGATGCCGAACATCTGGTCGGCGATCGTCATGGTCACATAGTCCTGGTTGCCGGAGACGACGATGTCGTCGCCCTTCGACTTCCGGACGGTGGACGGCAGCTTGGCGTTGCTCATGCGGCACCTTTCTGGTCGGTCAGCGTCTGCTGCAGCGCGAAGAGCAGCGCGTCACGGTCGAACTTGGCGACATAGTCGTTGAAGCCGGCAATCCGGCCGCGGTCGAGGTCACGGGCGCTGGCATGGCTGGACAGCGCCACCATCGGCACGCCCTGCCAGCGGCTGCCGTGGCGAACCGCCTCGGCGAAGTCGAAGCCGCTCATGCCCGGCATCTCGATGTCGGAGACGATGACGTCGAAGTCCTCGCCCGCCTCGCAGAGAGCCAGCGCGTCGCCGGCATTCTCCACCGCCGTCACGTCGTAGCCGGCGACCGACAGCAGCGGCGTCAGCAGGTTGCGGAAGAAGGGGCTGTCGTCGACCAGCAGCACACGCTGCAGCTTCTCCTCCTCGAACCCCTCCTGGGCGGAGGAGCCGAACCAGTCCTTGTAGGCCTGGGTCAGGAAGAAGCCGGCGTCGATCACCTCGGTCGCCTTGCCGGCGATGATGGCCGACCCCATCAGGCCGGGACGCTCCGCGGCCAGCTGGACGTTCAGCTTCTCCTCCACAATGTCGACGATCTCGTCGACGATCAGGCCCATCGAGCGGTCGCCGTCGGCGAAGACCAGCACCGGCTGGCGGCCTTCGTTGGCGAGCGCGAAGTTCGGGTCGATCGGCACCAGAGGCATCAGCTTGCCGCGGTACTGAACCACCGGCAGGCCGTTCGACATCTCGACCGTGGCGAGATCGACGTCCTCCAGGCGGGCGACCAGCGACAGCGGCACCGCCTTGGGCGCGCCCTCGCCGGCACGGAACAGCAGGAGCGCCATCTTGTCCTCCTGGCGCTGGGTCTGGACCGCGGTGGTCTCCTTGCCGGCGGCCTCGCCCATCGCCATTTCGCCGGTGGCCGACGCGATGCCGTTGGGGTCCAGGATCATGATGACCGAGCCGTCGCCCAGGATGGTATTGCCCGAGAACATCTCGATGTGGCGCAGGATCGGCGCCACCGGCTTCACCACGATTTCTTCGGTGTCGAACACGCGGTCGACCATGATGCCGAAGGTGTAGGTGCCGACCTGGGTGACGACGATGAAGGTCTCGTCCGCCGGCTTCTTGGCGTCCTCGCTGTCGTCCAGCCGCAGCAGCTGCTGCAGCGAGACCAGCGGCAGCAGGCGGTTGCGCAGGCGCAGCACCGGCGTGCCCTTCAGGCGCTCGATCGTGTGCTCGCTGTCGGCGGCGGCACGCACCAGCTCGACCACGCTGATCTGCGGGATGGCGAAGCGCTCGCCCGCGCATTCCACGATCAGGGCCGAGACGATGGCCAGCGTCAGCGGGATCTTGATGACGAAGGTCGACCCCTTGCCCTGGGCCGACTTGATCTCGATCGTGCCGCCGATCTTCTCGATGTTGGTCTTCACCACGTCCATGCCGACGCCGCGGCCCGACACGTTGGTGACCTTGGCGGCGGTGGAGAAGCCCGGCTTCATGATGAACTGGATGATCTGCTGGTCGGTCATCGAGGCCAGCTCGATCTCCGACGCCATCCCGTTCTGGATCGCCTTCTGCTTGATCCGGTCGATGGCAAGTCCCTTACCGTCGTCCTGGATCTCGATGATGATGTGACCGCCTTCGTGATAGGCGTTCAGCGTGATGCGGCCGGTCTCCGACTTGCCGGACTTCAGGCGCTCCGCCGGGATCTCCAGGCCATGGTCGGCGCTGTTGCGCACCATGTGGGTCAGCGGGTCCTTGATCAGCTCCAGCACCTGGCGGTCCAGCTCGGTGTCGGCGCCGAGCATCTGGAGGTCGATCTTCTTGTTCAGTTCATGCGCCAGGTCGCGCACCAGGCGCGGCAGCTTGGCCCAGGCGTTGCCGATGGGCTGCATGCGCGTCTTCATGACGCCTTCCTGCAGCTCCGACGTCACATGGTTCAGGCGCTGCAGCGGGGCGGCGAACTCGCTCTCCTTCTGCGACCGCAGGATCTGCAGCAGCTGGTTGCGGGTCAGCACCAGCTCCGAGACCATGGTCATCAGGTTTTCGAGCAGGTCGACGTTCACGCGGATGGTCTGCGCGGCGACCGCCGATTCCTTGGTCGCGGCCTCGGCACCCGCATCGGCACCGCCCGCATTGCCGCCGGCCGAACCGCCGGCCATCGGGGCGACCGGCGCCGGCACCTTGGCGGCGGCCGGCTCGGCATCGGGAACGACAAGGTCCTGCGACGGGGCGGGCTCCTCGGCCGGTTCGGGCGCGCGGGTGGCGACCGCCGTGCTCGCCGGAACGGCGGGAGCCGCGGCCGGCGGGTCATTGGGGCCCGGGATGGAGTTCCACAGCGCCTCCAGCTCGTCCAGCGTCGCCGGCCGGTCGTCCGATGCCGCGACCGCGGGAGCGGTCGGCGGCGGCGGAGCGGCGGCGGCCGGAGATGGCCCGCCCAGCTTGCCCTCGGCGCACAGGTTCAGCCGCTCGATCAGCGGCAGGTCGTCGCCGGGCGGTTCCGCCTCGGTCGCTTCCAGAACCGCCAGCAGGCTCTTGATGGTGTCCAGAGCCTGCAGGATCAGCGAAACCGCTTCCGGATTGATCGTCAGTTCGCCGTCACGGAACTTGCCCAGCACGTTCTCCGACGCGTGCGCCACCTTTTCCAGGCGGGGCAGGCCGAGGAAGCCGCAGGTTCCCTTGATGGTGTGAACGAGGCGGAAGATGTTCGACAGCAGTTCCGGATTGTTGGGATTCTGCTCCAACCGCACCAACTCGACGTCGAGCACCGAGAGGTTTTCGTTGGTCTCCGTCAGAAATTCGGACAGCAGATCATCCATGTCGCATTCCCCAGGCCCAATGTTTATGGTCCGCGCCGGCCTGCGGCTCGAACGGGCAGCATCTGAGGGCCGCCGGTTGCGCTCCAGTCCAGGTAGGGTCGGAGCCTGTCAAACACTGATTAAGAGAACCTTACCTCTTCCGATAGGGAGTCTTCCGAGCGCTTCCACCGGCAGGATAAGGGACCGATTGTCACAGGGAGGATCGATGACCGACACCGAACTCGCCCAATCCGTGCGCGACGCCGTGGACACCCTCAACGCCGCCCTGGCGGAGGCCGCATGCCACAATCTGGCCGTCACGCTGCGCACCACGTCCCACCAGACCACCGGCGGGGTGGAGCAGGTCGTGGTGGAAACGCGGATTTTCAAACAGCTGTAAGGAGCCTCACCACTCCGCGGTGAAGACCAGCCGCTCGCTGCTTTCGGTGGCGACGGCGATGCGGAAGCCGTCGCTCTCCGCCAGCCGTCCGGCGAGATAGGCGTGAATGGTGCGGGGCGTCAGCGCATCGGGCGTCGCCGTCCCGGCCAGTGCCGCGGCGGCATCCGGCTTCAGGGTGCCGGGGCGGCCGGCGGCGGTCACGGTGAGGCGGCCGGCCGTCTCGTCGCCGTCGGCCGCGACGGACACGAGGCCGCCATGGGTCAGCGCCTCGTCCGCCAGCAGGATGAGGTTCAGCACCAGCTTCACCACGCCGCGGCGCTGGGCCGTCATGTCGTGCGGCACCCGTTCCGGCCAGTCCAGCCGGGTGCGGCCGCCTTCGAGATAGCCGGCGGCGGCGTTGCGGGCGTCGCCGAATCCCTTCTGGTCGCGCCCGGCCACCCCGTAGGCCAGCCGGAACACCCGCAGCCGGCGGTCCGCCTGACCGGAGGAATGGTCGATCAGCTTCACCGCCTCGCCCAGGAAGCCGCCGGCCAACCCGCCCCCGGCCCCGCCGCCATCCTCGTCCTCCTGCATCTCCTCGATCAGTTCCAGGCCGTTGCGGATGGCGCCGACCGGGCTGACCAGATCGTGGCACAGCTTCGACGCCAGCAGTTCCAGGACGCGGATGTCGACGCTGATGGGGAGGGAGGACGATTCGGTCACGAGGCAGACTCCGGAAAAAAGGAACGGCGACGGCGCGGTGCCGGCGATTCTATACTTTCCCGGCCCCGCCGCACAGGCGGTCGCATTTCCTATGTACAATAGACTGACGGATGGAACGCGACATGGACGATTCGCTGGTGCCCGGCGCCTGGGTGCGCCATCCCGACCAGCCCGATTGGGGGCTGGGGCAGGTGCAGTCGGCCATCCGCAACCGCATCACCGTGAATTTCGAGCATGCGGGCAAGGTGCTGATCGACAGCGACGTCATCTCGCTCTCGGTTGTGGATCCGGACGAGGTCTGACGCCGGCCCGGAATTCGATATTCCGACTCCGGGAAACCGCGGATTGCGCCGCCGGTGCCGCTTTGCTTTTATGCGCCGAATCCAAGCATGCCGAATCCAAAAGAGGGAGACCAGAGATGAAGGCCATGATCCTCGGCTTTGCCGCCGCGGCGGTGATCGTGCTGGGCGCGGCGGTGGCGTTGAACTCCATCGGCCATTCGACCGCAGAGCGCTTCTCCAGCTCCACCGTCCGGCTTTAAGAGAACAAGCCCATCACCTCTTCCACGAAAAGGCGACTTCCGGCATTGCCGTTCGCGGTGTAGCATCGGTCGATCCATGATCGGACACGGCGGACCGTCGGTTGATCTCGCGTCTCAAAGGGGGAATGGGTGCCTTCGGTGTGGCGTTGATCGTCGGCTTCAACGCCATGATCGGCTACGACCTTCTGCATGAGCGTAGCGAGACCGTCACCCGCGCACGGGAAGAAAACGGGGCGATGGCGCTGGTGCTGGAGCGCCATGCGACCGACAGCTTTTCGGGCGTATCGAAAATCCTGGCCGGCGTGGCGGAAGTGCTGGCCGTCCGCGGCGACAGTTGGGAACGGGGCGATGCCGACGTGCATGCCCTGCTGCGCCGTCAGGCCGGCCAGTCGCCGCTGATCCGCGCCATGCTGGTGGTCGCCGCCGACGGCAGACTGGTTCACGACACCCAGACGCTGACCCCCGCCAACCTCGACCTGTCGGACCGTGACTACCTGATGGCTCACCGCGACGGGCTGGTCGCCGGCGGAGCGGACGGGGTCTTCGTCGGCAATCCGGCGCGGGGGCGCACCTCCGGCAACTGGTTCATCGGCATGAGCCGACGGCTGAACGCCCCGGACGGGCGCTTCGCCGGGGTGGTGGTCGCGGTGATGGAACCGACGGCCTTCCGCGGCCTCTACCGGACGCTGGCACTTCCCGGCGATGCCGTGGTGACGCTTTATCATGCCGATGGGCCGGTGTTGGCCCGCTTTCCCGACCATGAGACCTATATCGGCCGCTCGGCCCGCCATCTGCCGCTGTTCGCCCGCCTGCTGAAGGAGGCACCGGCCGGCACCGAGTTGCTGGACAGCCCGGCCGACGGGCCCCGGCGCATCCTCAGCTACCGCGCCTCGGCCGAAATGCCGCTGGTGGTGACGGTGTCGTCGTCGCGCGATGCGGTGCTCGCCCCCTGGCAGTCCAAGGCCGTCATGCTGGCCGCCGCCGGCCTCGCCGGCACGCTGGTGATCGGGTTGATGATGCTGGCCCTGCTGCGCGAGGCCGGGCGGCGCGAACGGGCGATGGCCGACCTGCAGGGCAGCGAGCGGGCGCTGCGCGACAGCCAGCACAGGCTGATCCAGGACATCGCCGCCCGCCATCGGATCGAGGCGGAGCTGATCGCCGCCAAGCAGGTCTCCGACGCCGCCAACCGGGCCAAGACGCAGTTCCTGGCGAACATGAGCCATGAGCTGCGCACCCCGCTGAACGCGGTGATCGGTTTCGCGGAGGCGCTGGAAAGCGGCATCTTCGGCGCGATGACGCCCAAGCAGACCGAGTATGTCGGCGACATCCGCCGGTCCGGCCAGCATCTGCTGAGCCTGATCAACGACATCCTCGACACCACCAAGATCGAATCGGGCAAATACGTCCTGCACCAGGAGGAACTGGCGGTGGAGGACCTGATCGGCGAGTGCCTGCGCCAGATGGAGCAGCTGGCGCTCGAAAAGGGCGTGACCCTGTCTGCGAAGCTGGACGATCCCCTGCCCATCCTGTACGCCGACGCCCGCGCGGTGCGGCAGATCCTGCTGAACCTGCTGTCCAATGCCGTGAAGTTCACGCCGCCCGGCGGCCGGATCGCGGTGGAGGCTGATCGGGCGGCGCGCAGCCTGCGCCTGCGGGTCAGCGACACCGGCATCGGCATCCCCACGGTCGAGTTGGAGCAGGTGATGGAGCCGTTCCATCAGGTCGACAACTCCCACACCCGGCGCTATGCCGGCACCGGGCTGGGGCTGCCGCTGGTCAAGTCGCTGGTGGAGATGCAGGACGGGCGATTCGTGCTGTCCAGCGTGCTGGGGCGCGGCACCACCGCCACCGTGCTCTTTCCACCGGGACGCCTGCGCAGCCGTCCCGCCGACCTCATGGCGCTGGAACGGACGCAGACGGTCCCCGTGTGACCTCGCGGGGTGAAGCCCCCTTCAAGCCCGCCGCTTTCCGACGATCACCAGCGCGATGCCGCCCAGCACCGCGACGGAGGAGACCGCCAGCGTCGGCGTGATCCGCTCGCCAAGCGCCAGCACCGCGGCCAGCGCGGTGATGACCGGGACGCTCAACTGCACCGAGGCGGCGCGGGCGGCGGTCAGGGCCGGCAACGCAGCGTACCAGATCGCATAGCCCACCCCCGACGCCAGCGCCCCGGACAGGACGGCGTAGAGCAGCCCGCCCGCATCCCAGCGCAGTCCGCCGCCGGTGAACGGCCCGGCCAGCGCCGACAGCAGGGCCAGCGCCGCCGCCATCGGAACGGCGCGCAGGAAATTGCCGGCGGTGGTGGCGATCGGATCGCGGCTGGCCCGTCCCAGCAGCGAATAGACGCCCCAGGCCGCACCAGCCGCCACCATCAGCAGCGCCCCCAGCGGATCGGGGGCCGACAGGCCCGGCGCCAGCAGCAGCGCCAGCCCGCAGAATGCCAGAGCCAGACCGCCCCACTGCAGCGCCACCAGCCGTTCACCACGGTAGAGTCCGACCAGGATCATGGTGGCCTGCACCGCCCCGAACAGCAGAAGCGCCCCGGTCCCCGCGGTCATGGTCAGGTAGGCGAAGGAGAAGGCCGCCGCATAGGCCAGCAGCGCCGCCGCACCGCGCCAACTGCCCGCTCCGGGCTTCGCATGCCCGGTCGCGCGGGCGATCAGCCACAGGCTGGCGGCACCGGAGGCGATCCGCACCAGGGTGAATCCGGCCGGATCGATGGCGGTCCGGGTCAGGGCCAGCCGGCACAGGATGGAGTTGGCGGCGAAGGCCAGCATCGCCAGCAGGGTCAGCAGCGCCGCCTGCCTCAGCCCGGGGATCATCGCCGGAACCGCCGGTGCGGCAGCGGCCCGCCCCGCCCCCAGCTTATCGCTCGCCGCCATGATTGTTTCCTCCGCAAGCATCCGGAGGCAGCTAGCCGCAAGGGCGCCGTGCTGTCAAATCCGCAGCAGGCTTCGCCCCGTCCGACTTTGGTCGGAGGCGGTGGGGCCTTCAGGAGGACGGCCCGTCCAGGGCGAACTGCAGCAGGTAGGTGCGCTGGAGCGAGCTGAAATTGTCGTCGGAGATCAGGTAGACCAGCGTTTCCCCCGCCGGTCCGGGGCGCGTGGCGATACCTTCGAAATTATCGTTCAGCAGGGGCGACTCCAGCCGGGCGAGTTCCTCCCCCTCGATGACGGCGCCGGCGCTCAGCTGTTGCGGCGCCACCCGGACCAGGCGCGACGACCAGCCGCCCAGAAGCGACACCCGCCGTTCAAGCACCAGAACGCCGCCGTCGGGCAACGGGGCGACGCCGGTCGGCCGGTAGCGGGGTGCAGCACGGTAGGCAAGGGGCTGCCAGTCCGCCGCGTTGCGCGGGACGGCGTCCTTCTGCGAGCCGACACCCGTAATCCCTACCCCCGTAATCCAGGCGCGGCGCTCCTGCCGTCCGTCGTCCTCGCCCTCCTCCAGAACCAGAAGCCGGCCGTCGGGAAGGCGGGTCAGCGCCTCCAACCCGCCATTCTCCGGGCCGTCCTCCGCCTCCGGCGGCAAAGGGATCGGCGTCGGTGTCCCTTCCGGTCCGTGGTCGCCGGCCGAATAGCGCAGAATGCGGTGGTCGCGCTCCAGCGAGACCAGCCAGCTGCCGTCGGCCAGACGCGCCAAATCCTCCGCATCGGTGCGGCGCTTGCGGCGGGAAGCTCCCTCCTCCACCGGCAGCGGGCGGGCGCGGACCTCTGCGATCCCGGCCAGGCGCCCTGCGGCGTCGGTCCGCAGCCGGCCATCGACCACCAGCCCGGTGTCGCCGACGGCGACGAAGCGCTCGCCGGCCGGGTCGACCCACAGGCCGGACAGCCCGCCGACCCGGTCACCCCCGGCGATCTCGAGCCCACCCAGGAACCGCAAGGGCCCGACCGCTGCCTTCTCCGGCCGGCCGCGGTCGAGCGGCACCTCCCTGGCGGTGACAATTTCCGGGTTGCGAGAGCCGCCGCCGGCCCCGACCACGGCGGCGCAGCCGCCCGACAGGGCCGTCAGCAGCAGGCCCCAGACCAACATCTTTCGCATCGTCATGCGGTCACTCTTGCCAGTGCAACCGACGGATACAACCTATCTTTCGGCGGGCATCCGCCCGCTCCCATCCGCATGCCCGTCCGGGGCCGGCGGGTTGCGGCACGACCGTCATGGCGCCTCGGACTTAACGGTTAGGCGCGGCGGGTTACTCCCTCAGAACCGGTGGGGCCTGCCGGACAAGCGCTTAGATTGACGAATGTTTTCGACGATGCTTACCTGTGATGACCGAGCCGAGTCCGTTCCCATGCCGATGCTTCCGCGGTCCCAGGCCGCCTACTCTCCTCCGGACCAGCCGGGCGACGGCGTCGCGTCGGGGGCGTCCCCGGCCGACCGGCTGACGGCGCGCATCCAGGAGCTGGAAGCCGAGCTTCGGGAACTCCAGCATCGCGCCAAGAACAGCCTGCAGTTGGTGATCAGCCTGCTGAAGCTGCAGGCCGGCCGCATCCGCGACCCCGATGCCCGCGCCGCCTACGAACAGACGATGGTGCGCATCGAGGCGCTGGCGATCCTCTATCGCCAGTTGCACGAGAGCGGCGCCGGCACCCATGTCGACCTTGGCCGCTACGTCACCGCCCTGTGCGAGGCGGTGCGCGAAGGCACACCGGGCGCCCTGTCCCGCGTGCCCGTGACGGTCGATTCCGACCCGATCCAGATCGGCCTGTACGAGGCGATGCCGCTCGGCCTGATCATCGCGGAGCTGGTGACCAGCTGCCTGCACCACGCCTTCCCCGACGACGGCTGGATCCGCATCACCGTGCGCCAGCAGGGCGACAGCGGCCGTGCCCGCCTGACGGTGGAGGACAACGGCCGCGCCCTGCCCGCCGGCTTCGACACCACCGCCGAGGACGGCCTGATGCTGGCCGAGGCGCTGGCCGGCCAGCTGGGCGACACGCTGTCCACCGACAGCGACGCCGCCGGCACGACCGCCAGCGTCAGCTTCCCGGTCTGATCCGCAGCCCCTCAGTGGCGGTGCCCGTCGCCGTGATGGTGGCCGTCATGGTGCTCATGCGGGTGCTCCGGTTCGGCGGCAGGGGCCAGCGTTCCGGCGAACCAGCCGCGGATCGCCCGGACCGGATCGATCTCCGTCGTCGTCACCGGTTCGATGCCGCGGCGTTTCATGTGCGCGACGAATCCGGAGCCGGACGATCCCGTGATGACCACCCGCACCGCGTCGATCGGGTGCGGCCGGCCGTCGCCGCAGAGGTGCAGGACCTCCTCCTCCGCCAGTTCGATCCGGCCGGTCTCGACCGGGTCGCCCCCGGCCTCCGCCTCATAGACCAGGAAGCGGCGGGTGCGGCCGCCATGGGTGGCGATGGTCTCGAAGTCCTTGGTGCCGACAGCGATTTTCATGGCATGCGGTTCCTTCGCGATGGTGCCCGGCGACGGTTCGGTCCTGCCACGCTCCGGCTTCGCGCGCACTGAGGAAGGTCAATCGGCGGCTGCGCCCGGTGCGATACCCGACTGCCAAGCTTGACTTTCAGCACCGATTTTGTACTATATGCCTGCCTGCTCCGCCGGAGAGGCTTGGACTCGCCATTTCGGGGGTCCTGTACCCGTCATATCGCTTTGCACGAGGATGTGACATGAGCACCGCTGTTGCCCTTCGTTCGCCCGATTCCGGCGAATCGCTGTCCCGCTACATCAACGACACGCACCGTTACCCGGTCCTGACGGCCGAGGACGAGTACATGCTGGCCAAGGCCTGGACCGAGCATGGCGACGTCGATGCGGCGCACAAGCTGGTTACCAGCCACCTCCGTCTCGTCGTCAAGATCGCCGGCGGCTATCGCGGCTACGGCCTGCCGCTGTCCGACCTGATCGCCGAAGGCAATCTCGGCCTGATGACGGCCGTCAAGAAATTCGAGCCGGAACGCGGCTTCCGCCTGTCCACCTACGCGATGTGGTGGATCAAGGCCTCAATCCAGGATTACATCCTGCGGTCCTGGAGCCTCGTGAAGATCGGCACCACCGCCGCGCAGAAGAAGCTGTTCTTCAGCCTGGGCCGCCTGAAGCGGAAGCTGGGCGAATACGGCAGCGGCGACCTGCAGCCCGACAGCGTGACCCGCATCGCCACCGACCTGTCGGTGCCGGAGGACGACGTCGTCGCCATGAACCGCCGCCTGTCGGCGCCCATGGCCTCGCTCAACGCCCCGATGAGCGCCGACGGCGATTCGGCCGAATGGCAGGATCTGCTGACCGACGAGCGTCCGTCGGTCGAGGATTCGCTGGTCGAACGCAGCGAGGCCCGCCAGCGCAGCGCCCTGCTGCACGAGGCGATGGGCGTGCTGAACGACCGCGAACGCGACATCCTGACCAGCCGCCGCCTGTCGGACAGCCCGCTGACCCTGGAAGACCTGTCGGTCCGCTACGGCGTCAGCCGGGAGCGCATCCGCCAGATCGAGGAACGCGCCTTCGAGAAGGTCGCCTGCCAGACCCGCGTCCTGGCCGCCGCCGCGGCCTGAGCGGGCCGGTCCGAAGAGCTGCTGTGCAAAGAGCGGCTGTGCGAACAGCTGTTGCTCGCGGTGCTCCTCCCTGGCCATGATCGCCGACCAGCCCGACCGGCCCGATCAACCCCAGAGGAGACCGCAATGCCCAGCTATCCCGCCGCCTACCAAGCCAGCAAAGGGTCTGCGCTCGACGTCGACCGCGCCTTCTACGGGCGCATCGGGTCGCAGACCGAGGGGCGGGAAGTGGTGGACAGCTTCGTGGTGCCGATCCGCTCCGGCCGTGCCTGGACCGTGCCGGCGGGCCATGTCTTCCGCATCGTCACCGTCGAGGGGCCGCAGGTCGCGGACCTGAACATCTGGAACCGTCACAACCCGCGCGAACGCTTTTGGGCCTCGCGCACGCGGCAGCTCCAGCAGGCGCATGTCAGCACCTTCGACCGGCTGTGGTCGACGCTGCCCTATCTGCGGCCGCTGGCGACCATCACCCACGACACGCTGGCCGATTACGGCATCGACGAGTATGGCGGCCGGGTCCACGACCTGCTGGGCACGCGCTGCGATCCCTATGTCAACCGCATGCTGACGGGCGAGGATTTCCACCACCATTGCCATTCCAACCTGACCCGCGCCGTCGCCCCCTATGGCCTGACCGAGTTCGACGTGCATGACGTGTTGAACGTCTTCCAAGTCACCGGGCTGAACGCCGAGGACAAATATTTCATGAAGGCCTGCCCGGCCAAAAAGGGCGACTTCTTGGAATTCTTCGCCGAGATCGACCTGCTCTGCGCCCTGTCCACCTGCCCCGGCGGCGACCTCAGCGTGCCGCTGTGGGGGCCGGACGCCCGCGACCCGCTGGAGGTCTGCCGCCCGCTGGGCGTCGAGGTCTACCGGCTCGACCCCGCCCTGCTGGAGGGCTGGTCTTCCCCGGAGGTCGCGGCCTATCGCGGCAACCACGGCATGACGCTGCCGACGCCCTCCTGGGAGCGGAAGGACCCGGCGTAACGGAGGGGGCTCGATGCCGACGATCCTGCTGACCGGCTTCGAGCCCTTCGGAGGGGAGGCCGTCAACCCGTCCTGGGAAGCGGTGCGGCAACTCGACGGCTGGGAATGCCGGGGCCACTGCGTCGCCGCAAGGCTGATGCCCTGCGTGTTCGGCGCGTCGCTCGACGCGCTCGACCTTGCGGTGGCGGAGACGGATCCGCTGGCCCTGCTCGGCGTCGGGCAGGCGCAGAGCCGGGCGGAGCTGTCGCTGGAACGGGTTGCCGTCAACCTGGACGACGCCCGCATTCCCGACAATGCCGGCAACCAGCCGGTGGACGCGCCGGTGGTGGCGGGCGGTCCGGCGGCCTATTTCGCCAGCCTGCCGGTGAAGGCCATCGCCGCCGCCCTGCGCGACGCCGGCATCCCCGCCGCCCTGTCGCACAGCGCCGGCAGCTTCGTCTGCAACCATCTGTTCTACGGCGCCTGTCATCTGCGGGCTACCCGGCGCCCGGCCATGCGCGTCGGCTTCCTGCACATTCCGCTGGCCCCCGAACAGGCGGTGCGCCACCCGGGATCCCCGTCGATGGCGATCGAACAGGTGGTGGCCGGCCTGCGCATAGCGGTGGAGACCATACTGACGACGGCGGAGGACCGGTACGAGGTGGCGGGCACCCTGGAGTAACGGCCTACTCCACCTCGGTCAGCAGCCAGTCCTTGAAGCGGCGCACGCGGCGCGCCCGCTCCGCACCGGGCGCGTGGGCGATCAGGTAGCAGCCGCGCGGGCGCAGGGTCTCCGCCATCGGCTGGACCAGCCGGCCCGATGCCACATCGTCGCCCACCAGGAATACCGGCAGCAGCGCCACCCCCATGCCGGCCGACGCCGCTTCGATGATCATGAAGAAATGTTCGAAAGCCAGCGACAGCGCGGCCTCCGGCAGGGTCAATCCGAAGGCGGAGAGATAGACGCGCCAGGAATCGGGCCGGGTGGTGTGCTGCAGCAGCCGGTGATGCGCCAGATCGGCCGGGTGGCGCAGCGGCGGCCCCTGCTCCAGCAGCGAGGGCGCGCAGAAGACGCCCATCGTCTCCGGCATCAGCGTCGCCATCTCCGCCCCCGGCCAGTCCTCCACGCCATAGCGGATGGCGACGTCGATCCGCTCCTTGGCGAAATCGACGCGATGCTCGCCGATGCTGACCTCGACCTGGATGTCCGGATTTTCGGCCTGGAAGCGCTTCAATCGCGGGATCAGCCAGCGCTGGGTCAGGGTCGGCAGCGCGCTGACCCGCAGCACCCCGCCGTCCTGCGCACGGGCCGCCCTGGCAGCCGCCGCGATGCGGTCGAGCGCCGCCGACGCCTCGCCATAGAAGGCGGCCCCGGTCGGCGTCAGTTCGATGCCCCGGCCGACACGGCGGATCAACTCCACGCCCAGATCGGCCTGCAGGGTCTGCATCATGCGGCTGACGGCGCCCTGGGTCACCGCCAGTTCGTCGGCCGCCTTGGTGAAGCTGAGATGGCGGGCCACCGCGACGAAGCTGCGGACGGCGTTGAGCGACGGCAGGACGCGGTCTGGCATGGGGCGAACCGACTCATGAGTTGAACTCATAAATCTCCGCCTGAGAACTCGTTTGTCAAGTCTGGAGGGATCGGGTCTGCTGGGGACACCAACAGCCATGTGCCAACCGTTCCCGAAAGGCCACGCCCCCATGACGACGACGCTGACGCCCTTTCACATCGCTTTCCCGGTCGACGATCTGGCCGCCGCCCGCCATTTCTACGGCACCGTGCTCGGTTGCCCGGAGGGGCGCAGCAGCGACGAGTGGATCGACTTCGACCTGTTCGGACACCAGATCGTCGCCCATCTGAAGCCGCGAGACCCCAACGCCGCTCCGGCCCACCACAATCCGGTGGACGGCCACGACGTGCCGGTGCCGCATTTCGGCGTCGTGCTGCAGCCCGCCGACTGGGACGCGCTGGCCGAAAAGCTGAAGGCCGCCGGGGTAAAGTTCGTGATCGAGCCCTACACCCGCTTCAAGGGGCAGGTGGGCGAACAATCCACCATGTTCTTCCTCGACCCCGCCGGCAACGCCCTGGAGTTCAAGGCCTTCGCCGACATGTCGCAGCTGTTCGCCAAGTAAGTCGCCAACTAAGCGGCAAAAGCAGACGGAAGAAGCAAACGGGAAGAACCCTCCCCCGGGATGGCGGGGGAGGGTCAGGTGAGCGCAATGGACAGGCGGGTTACTGGTTCGCGGCAGCCGCGACCGCGCCGGCCCCGGCCAACTCGCCGCCGATGCCGTTGTTCAGCGCCCAGATGGCGGCCTGGGTGCGGTTCGATGCGTTGATCTTGCGCAGCAGGCTCTTCAGGTGAACCTTCACGGTTGCTTCCGTGATGTTCAGATGGTTGGCGATCATCTTGTTGCTGTCGCCGTTCAGCAGGCAGCGCAGGATCTGCACCTCGCGCTGGGACAGGCCCTTGCGCGACACCGGCATCTCGGTGCCGTTGCCGTTGACGCGGCCGGAGATCAGCAGAGCTGCCAGATGAGTCGGGAACACCTTCTCGCCCATCATCACCAGCTTCAGCGACTGGGCGAGCGCGTCGGACGACAGATCCTTCATCAGATAGCCGTCGGCGCCGGCCTCCAGCGCATTCGCGAGGCGGCGGGTGCAGAGGTCGCTGGTCAGGATGACCATGCGGGTGTCCGGCAGCAGGGCACGCAGACGGCGCATCCCTTCCGCTTCCTCGTCGCCGCCATTCTGCAGGTCGAGGAGAAGGAGCTGTGGCTTCAGGCCGTTTTCGACCGAACCCAGCGCCTCGCGCAGATTTCCCGCCTCCGCGAGGATCTGGAAGGGCGAATCGTCAAGGAGGCGCTTCAGCCCCTCGCGAAACAGCTTGTTCGAGTCGATAAGAAAAGCGCGCACTGTGTCCATTGTCCGCTCCCGCAATTTTGAACCGAGCATCATCAGGTGATGGCCGACGGTTGGGCCGGTGGTGGCCGCTGCACGAAGGAAGATCCCGACGCATTGGCGACTGGCCGATTACCCCTCGACAGCTTCGGCAGGCCGTTATTTAGGGGGAGGTTACCCCCGTGTCGTGTCCTACGGTACCACTCTCCGGAGTTAAAAGAAGAACGCATTGGGCATATGCGCAAAGCCTCCCCAAGATTTCCGGATCCAAAGATATCACAGCAGCGAACATTACAGTGTGCGAAAGCGTTAACTGTTTTGTTAACCACCACTTATTTGCGTATGGCTGCGCCTCATAAGCGAGCTATGCCGCATTTTTCTCACACGAAGTTGAAGTCACGGCTCCTGCGGTGGTGATGCCAACAGATAACCCGAATGGAGACCCCCACCATTCGATATAGGGAACAACCCGGCCATGGTCGTACGGCTTGACCAGGACCGGCCGCGCATGCGCTTTTCCATGCTGCCTCCCCGATGGCGGGGATGGGCCGAAGACGATGTTGGGCAGGGTCGAGACTGGAATGGGCTGGCAGATCATCGCCGCCGCAGTGGCGGGCTATCTGGCGCTGCTGGGGCGGAGCGCCTGGAAGCAGGGGGAATTCCGCCAGTTCCTGCGCAGCCTCGCCATCGTCGCCGTCCTCTGCGCCCTGTTGGCCGGTACGGTCGCGGTGGCGATGATGCTGGACCGGACGTAGAGAAGCGCACCACCCCCTCGAGGCACATACGAACCCGCACAAACGAAAAGGGCGCCGGCGGTCTCCCGCCGACGCCCCTGTTCTTCGCCCGCAGCCGATCAGCTGAGCGGGATCGCCACGAAGCGCAGGTCGCCCTTGCGGTCGACCAGGAGCAGGACGGACTTCTTGCTCTGCTCCTTGGCCTTCTGGACCTTGGCGGTGACGTCCTCCGGCTTGCGGACCTCTTCCTGCCCGACTTCCAGGATGACGTCGCCGGCGCGCAGGCCCTTCTCCGCGGCGGTGGAGTTTCCGGCCACCTCGGTGACGACCACGCCCTTCAGGTCGGGCTTGATCTCGAACTGCTGGCGCAGTTCCGGGGTGATGCCGGTCAGCTTCATGCCGAGCGATTCGGTCGGCTTCTGGGCCGGGGCCTTGTCCTTCGGCTGCTGCTTCTCGTCCGGATTGGCGGCGAGCAGGCCCTGCTCTTCCGCGGCTTCCAGTTCGCCGACCTTGACCTGCATGGTCTGGGCCTTGCCCTTGCGCCAGACCTCGACCGGAACGGCCCGGTCGATCGAGGTTTCGGCGACGACGCGCGGCAGGCGCCGCATTTCGTCGATTTCCTTGCCGTCGAACTTCGTCACCACGTCACCGGCCTGGATGCCGGCCTTGGCGGCCGGGCCGTCCGGGGTGACGGAGGCGACCAGCGCGCCCTTGTGGCCGGGCAGGCCGAGGCTCTCGGCGATCTCCGGCGTGACCGCCTGGATGCGCACGCCCAGCCAGCCGCGGCGGGTCTTGCCGTATTCCTTCAGCTGCGCCACCACCTGCTTGGCCAGGTTGGACGGGATGGCGAAGCCGATGCCGACCGACCCGCCCGACGGCGAGAAGATGGCGGTGTTGATGCCGATGACCTCGCCGTTCAGGTTGAACATCGGGCCGCCGGAATTGCCGCGGTTGATCGAGGCGTCGGTCTGCAGGAAATCGTCATAGGGACCGGCATCGATGTTGCGCTGGCGCGCCGAGATGATGCCGGCGGTAACCGAACCGCCCAGGCCGAACGGGTTGCCGATCGCCAGCACCCAGTCGCCGACGCGCATGGCGTCGCTGTCGCCGAAGGGCACCGCGACCAGCGGGTGGCTGGTCTTGATCTTCAGGAGCGCGAGGTCGGTCTTGCTGTCCTTGCCGACCAGCTCCGCCTTGATGTTGGTGTCGTCCTGCAGGATGACGGTGATCTCGTCGGCGTCCTGAACGACGTGGTTGTTGGTGACCACATAGCCGTTCTTGGCGTCGATGACGAAGCCGGAACCCAGCGAGGTCGCCTTGCGCTGCGGCTGGTCCTGCTGTTGCTGACGGTCGAAGAAGTCCCGGAAGAAATCCTCGAAGGGCGAGCCCGGCGGGAATTGCGGGATCTCCGGCCGCGGCCCCTGCGGACGCTGCGGCGCGCTCTGGCTGGTGGAGATGTTGACGACCGCCGGCAGCAGCTTTTCCGCCAGATCGGCGAAGCTGCCGGGCGCGTTGCGGTTGGGCGTCGCCGCCTGGGCCTGGGCCGGTGCGGCACCGGCGAAGGCGCCGATGACGGCGCCGCCGCCGATGACCGACGTCATGCCCCAGACGATGGCGGCGACCAGCGGCCGGACGCCCGCCTTACGCGGCCGGGCCCCGGCCACGGCGCCCCGCGCGGCGGGTTCGAATTTGGGTATGCGAATCAACGTGGTCTCCCTACCAGACGTCCGGCCGGTTCCATGGACGGGAGCGGCCGCCCAGTTCTGGGCCATATATGTGTTGGTCCAAGAGTATGGCCGCAAGATGGCGTGCCGGTCCAGTCGGCACCAGCGGAAATCACAGGCCCGCCGATTTCTTTCCACAGCTGCCGCGCACCTTGGGCCCGGCAAAGCAACGGCCGGATCGGGGGAAACCCCGACCCGGCCGCTTGCCGTTCGTATGCGGACCTTCGGCCTTACTGCGCCGGAGCGGCCGCAGCGGCAGGCGGAGCCGCCTGGGGAGCCGCTTGCGCGGCGGCCGGAGCGCCCCCCGCCTGCGGACCCGGACCGCTGAAGTAGCGGAAGAACTCGCCGTTCGGCGACAGCACCATGGTGGTGTCGTTACCGTTCAGCGACTTCCGGTACGCCTCCAGCGAGCGGTAGAAGCCGTAGAAGCCGGGGTCCTGCGACGTCGCCTCGGCGATCAGCTTCAACGCGCTGTTGTCGCCTTCGCCTCGCAGGATCTGCGCGTCGCGCTGGGCCTCGGCGATGATCACCGTGCGTTCGCGTTCGGCGCGCGACTTGATCTGCTGCGACTGCTCCTGGCCCTGGGCTCGCGCCTCGGACGCCTCGCGTTCGCGCTCCGACCGCATGCGGGCGAAGATCGACTGGCTGGTCTCCTCCGGCAGGTCGGCGCGGCGGATGCGCACGTCGACGATCTCGATGCCGAAGCGCTTGGCCTCGTCGTTCACCTGCCCCTTGATGTCGGTCATGATGCGGGCACGCTCGTCCGACAGGACGGCCAGCACCGTGACGTTGCCGAGCACGCGGCGCAGCGCCGAGTTGACGATGGAGTTCAGGCGGGTTTCGGCCACCGCCTCGGTCCCGGCGGTCTGGTAGAAGCGCAGCGGGTCCTGGATGCGGTAGCGGGCGAAGGCGTCGACGTCCAGGCGCTTCTGGTCGGCCAGGATCACCTGCTCCACCGGCGGATCGAGATCGAGCACGCGGCGGTCGAGAAGGCGGACCTCCTGGATGAAGGGGATCTTGGCCTGCAGGCCCGGCTCCTGGATCACCCGGCGCGGTTCGCCGAACTGCAGGATCAGCGCCTGCTGGGCCTCGTTGACGGTGAACAGGGACGACGAGGCGATGATGCCGAGGGCGACGATGCCGATGCCGGCGATGGCGAGGGTGCGGTTCATGATGCGATCCTCCTCACTGGCCGGACATCAGCGGGTTCTGCGGCAGCGACGACAGCGGCTGGGGCTGCGTCTGCGTGCCGGGCCGCGGCCCGCCCTGGTTGCCGCCGGAATTGGCCGGCGGAGCCTGGCGCGGAGCCTGCTGCGGGGCCGGGGTGGCGTTCGGGGCCAGCTGGTTCAGCGGCAGGTAGGGCACGACGTTCTGCGCCGACCCGTCCACGATGATCTTGTTCCGGCCGCGGAAGATCTCCTCCATCGTCTCCAGATACATGCGCCGCGCGGTGACGTCCTTGTTCAGCGCATAGGCCTCGTACACCTTGCGGAAGCGGTCGGCGTCACCCTGCGCCAGGCTGACCACCTGCTCGCGATAGGCCGACGCCTCCTGCACCAGTCGTTCCGCCTCGCCGCGGGCGCGCGGGATGATGTCGTTGCGGTAGGCTTCCGCCTCGTTGCGGGCGCGTTCGCGGTCGGCGCGGGCGCGCTGCACGTCGTTGAAGGCGTCGATGACCGGCTGCGGCGGATCGGCCTTCTGCAGCTGGACCTGGGTGATCTCGATGCCCGACTGGTATTCGTCCAGCATGGTCTGGAGCAGCTGGCGGGTCGAGGTTTCGATCTGCTGGCGGGCCTCGGTCAGGGCGGGCTGCAGGTCGGTGCGGCCGATGACCTCGCGCATCGCGCTTTCGGCGGCCTTCTTCACCGTCGATTCCGGATCGCGGATCTTGAACAGGTAGTTGCCGGCGTCCTTGATGACCCAGAACACCGTGAAATCGATGTCGACGATGTTCTCGTCACCGGTCAGCATCAGCGATTCGTCCGGCACGTCGCGGTCGTTGCGGCCGCCGCCGGCGGAGGAGCGGTAGCCGACCTCGATCCGGTTGACGCGCGTGACCTTCGGCAGCAGCACCGTCTCGATCGGCGACGGCAGGCGATACCGCAGGCCGGGCTGTTCGGTGCGCGTCCATTCGCCGAACCGCAGGACCACGCCCTGCTCGTCCGCCTCGACGCGATAGATGCCGCTGGCAAGCCAGATCAGCGCGAGCACGCCCACGACCAGCGCCACGCCCCGGCCGCTGCCGAAGCCGCCGGGCATGGCGCGGCGCAGCCGGTCCTGGCTCCGGCGCAGGAGATCCTCAAGGTCGGGAGGCTGCGGGCCGCCGCCACCGCCGCCATTTCCCCCGCCCTGGGGCCGGCCCCACGGGTTGCCCGGGCCGTTGTTGCCCGGCGGGGGACCCCAGGGACCGCCACCGCCGCCCCCTCCTTGATTGTTCCACGGCATCCGAGTGAGTCCCCCTTACTTTGCGATTCGTCCCATGATGTGGAAGCGCAATGGCATGGCCCCGCGCCTCCCTTTACCGATGTCCTCCGTCGGTCCTATAGTCCCCCATACCCTTCGGCAAGGATTCCACCAACGGATATCCGCCAATATCGGGAAGATAGCGGAGTTTTCAACCATGGCGCAGATCAGCGAAGCTCAAGTCATGCAGGCGCTGAAGACCGTCGTCGACCCGGACCGGGGCGGCGACATCGTCAGCTTGGGCATGTTGTCGGGCCTCGTGGTGCGTGACGGCCATGTCGCCTTCTCCATCGAGGTCGACCCCAAGCGCGGCGCCCAGGCGGAGCCGCTGCGCCACGCCGCCGAGAAGGCTGTGGACGCGCTGCCCGGCGTCCTGTCGGTCACCGCCGTGCTGACCGCCCACCGGGCGGCTCCCCAGGCCGCACCGCAGCAAGGCCATTCGCATGGCGGGCATGGCCATTCCCATGGCCACTCCCATGGCGCGGCGCCGCAGGGTGATCCGCAGAAGCCGCTGGTCCCCGGCGTGAAGGCCATCGTCGCCGTCGCCTCGGGCAAGGGCGGCGTCGGCAAATCGACGACCTCGGCCAACCTCGCGCTGGCGCTCGCCGCCAACGGGCTGAAGGTCGGGCTGCTCGACGCCGACATCTACGGCCCGTCGATGCCGCGCATGATGGGCATCGCCGGCCGCCCCAACAGCCCCGACGGCAAGCGCCTGGAGCCGATGGAGAATTACGGCGTCAAGGTCATGTCCATGGGCTTCCTGGTGGCCGAGGACACGCCGATGATCTGGCGCGGGCCGATGGTGATGAGCGCGCTGCAGCAGATGCTGCGCGACGTCAACTGGGGCACGCTCGACATCCTGGTGGTGGACATGCCGCCGGGCACCGGCGACGCCCAGCTGACGATGGCCCAGCAGGTGCCGCTGGCCGGTGCGGTGATCGTCTCCACCCCGCAGGACATCGCGTTGCTGGACGCCCGCAAGGGGCTGAACATGTTCCGCCGCGTCGATGTGCCGGTGTTGGGCATCATCGAGAACATGAGCTATTTCTGCTGCCCCAACTGCGGCCACCGCACCGACATCTTCAGCCACGGCGGCGCCCGCAAGGAAGCCGACACCCTGGGCATGGAGTTCCTGGGCGAGATCCCGCTGCACCTGTCGATCCGCGAGACCTCCGACCAGGGCCAGCCGATCGTGGTGTCGCAGCCGGAGTCCGAGCACGCCCAGTCCTACCGCCGCATCGCCACCCGCCTGTGGGAAAAGATCGGCGGCGGCACCGGCGGCCGTGCCGCGCCGCGCATCGTGGTGGAGTGAGGGGCGCGGGGGTGCTTCACCGGGTGCCCCCTCCCCATCCCTCCCCCGCCCTCGGCCGGCCGAAGGCCGGTCCGATCGCGGTGGAGGGGGTAGGAGCTTTGCAAAGGGCGGCGGTAGTTCCCTCTCCCTCGAAGAGGGGGAGGGTTAGGGTGGGGGCAATCGAAGCCGACCCTCACCCATACCGACGCAGCGCCTCCACCGTCAGCCCCAGGCCGACGGAGCCGAAGATGTTGCCCTCCACCACCCGTGCGCCCGGCGCCTCGGCCAGGATCGCCGCGCGCACCTGCGGCAGCAGCGTGGAGCCGCCGGTCAGGAACACCGCGTCGATGCGGTCGGCGGTGACCCCCGCCTCGGCCAGACAGTCGCGGATGCGGCTTCCAATGCGCGCCGCCAGCGAGCCGGTGGCGCGGTTCAGCGCCTCCCGGTCCACCGCCAGGGCGAGTTCGCCGTCGCCCCAGTCCAGCGCCAGATCCGCCGCGTCGTGGTCCGACAAGGCGATCTTGGTGCGCTCCACCGCCATGGCCAGCGCGTGGCCCTGCCGGTGCTCGACCACGCCGATCAGGCGCTCGATCTTGTCCTGCTCGGCGGAGTCGCGCTGCAGGCGCTCCAGTTCGGCCATCGCCTTGGCTGTGTAGAGGAAGTTGATCTTCGACCAGGTCGCCAGATCGAAATAGATGCTGCGCGGCGCCAGCAGCCCGGCGCGCTTCATGGCGCTGCCCAGCCCCAGTTCCGGCATCGCGGTGGCAAGGCTGAGGTCGCGGTCGAAATCGGTGCCGCCGACACGGATGCCGTCGTTGGCCAGGATGTCGCCGGCCCGATCGGCCTTGCCGCGCCGCTCCGGCCCGATGCGCACGACCGAAAAGTCGGAGGTGCCGCCGCCGATGTCGGCGATCAGCGCCAGTTCCTCCCCCGCCACCTGCTGCTCGTAATCGAGCGCGGCGGCGATGGGTTCGAACTGGAAGGAGACGTTGCGGAATCCGGCGGCCCGCGCGATCTGACCCAGCGTCTCCTCCGCCGCGGCGTCGCCGGCCGGGTCGCCGTCGACGAAATGGACCGGACGCCCGACCACCACGTCGCCCAGCTCTCCCCCCAGCGCCTGTTCGGCCCGCGCCTTCACCAGATCGAGGAAGGTGCCGATCACCGCGCGGAAGCTGATGCGGCCCTTGCGCAAGGCGGTGTCGGCGTCGATCAGGTCGGTGCCGAGCATCGACTTGATGGAGCGCATCAGCCGCCCTTCCACCCCCGACACATAGGCGTCGATGGCCTCCTGGCCGATGGTGGTCCGGTCATGCTCGAAATCGAAGAACACCGCCGTCGGCAGGGTGGTGCGCACGCCGTCCAGCGCCAGAAGCCGGAAGCCGCCGGCGTCCTGCACGCCCAGCGTCGTGTTCGAGGTGCCGAAATCGAGTCCGCACGCCGTCATGTCCCGCCTCCTGCCCGGATGACCGCTGCGGCCACCCGCCGCACCGGAAAAGGGGCGAGCGTATAACGGCTCCCGACCGCGGGATCAAGCACCCTGCCGGACTACCGGATGCGGCATCACCAGACGTGCCGCGTCCGCCCGTTGCCCAGCGGACGGCTGGCCAGCACGACCGGCAGCAGGAACAGGGTCAGGTTGGTCCAGGAGAAGGGACGGCGCGGCGGCTTCGGTTCGATCCAGCCGCCGCTGGCGCCCTGATATTCCGGCATCGCGGTCATCACGCCGCCCGACGTGGCGGGGGCGGAGCGGTTCTGGAACATGTCCCGCTCGATGGTGTGGGCGAGAGCCCGCTCGGTCAGCTGCGGGGCCATGGCGTTGCTGACGGCGGCGATGCGGCCCTCGGTGCCGACGAAGCGTTCGCGCTCGGGGTTGCGGGCCAGCGACAGGATACCGGCGGCGACCTCCTCCGGCGGATGGATGGGGTTCAGCGGCTTGACCGCACGGCCGGTGTAGTTGGCGGCATGCTGCCACAGCGGCGTGTCGATGGAAGCGGGCATGACCATGCAGACATGGATGTCCGGCTCGTCCACCAGTTCCTGGCGCAGCGATTCGGTGAAGCCGCGCACCGCGAATTTCGCCGCGGTATAGGGGGTGGCATAGCGCTGGCCGATGTTGGACACCATCGACGCGGTGTTGATGATGATCCCCTCCCCGCGGTCGAGGAAATGGGGCAGCACGGCGCGGCAGCCATGGACGGTGCCGAGGAAATCGGTGCGCACCACCTGCTCGAACACGTCCTCGGGGATGTCCTCGAACCGGCCGAAGGCGATGACGCCGGCATTGTTCACCCAGATGTCGATGCCGCCGAAAGCCTCGACGGCGCGGTCGGCCAGATGCTGCATGGCGCGCTGGTCGGTGACGTCGGTCGGGACCACCATCGCCCGGCCGCCGGCCTCCACGCATTCCTCCGCCACCTCGTGCAAGGCCGCCATCCGCCGGGCAGCCAGGATCACCGCGGCGCCCTGGCGCGCGAACTCCAGCGCGGTCGCCCGCCCGATGCCGCTGGACGCGCCCGTGATGACCACCACCTTGTCGTCAAGACGCTTCGCCATGACCGCAATCCTTTCGTCGAAATCCCGTCGTTGGGCCGTACAACAGCGCGGCTTGAGGAAAATCTCGGGGTCTGGAGAAGCTGGCGCGAACCGGCTACAGTCACAGGCGGAGTAAGGATTTCGTCCTCAACCATCGTGGAGCGGGCCCGGTGCCGGCGAGAGAGCTTGACGTGAAGGGGCTGCATTGCCCGTTGCCCATCCTGCGCACCCGGGCTCTGCTGGACCGCATGGAACCGGGGGAGGAACTGGTGGTCCATGCGACCGACCCGGCCTCAGTCATCGATTTCAAGCATTTCTGCAACACGACCGACAACGCGCTGCTGTCGCACGAGACCCAGCCGGACGAGGTCCACAAGACCGTCTTCGTCTACCGCATCCGCCGGGGCGGCTGAGGCATCCGTTCTTCCCCTCCCCGCCGATCCGCGAAAGGTTCCACCCCGATGCCGCTTCCCCCCGCCTCCCCGCCGCCCCTGCGTCCCGGCGCCGTGATCCACGGCCCCGGTTCGTACGGCGTCGACGCGCTGCTGGACGGCTTCACGGCGGAGCTGAAGCGGCGCGGCTTCCGCGTCGGCGGGCTGATCCAGCGCAACCACGGGCCGGGCGACGACTGCGCGGAACGGATGGAGCTGGTCGATGTCGCGACCGGCCACGCCTATGACATCACCCAGCGGCTGGGGCGGGAATCGCAGTCCTGCCGCGTCGATCCGACAGGGGTCGCGGAGGCCAGCCAGGCCATCCGCGATGCGGTCGCCTCGAATGTCGACCTGCTGGTGGTCAACAAGTTCGCCGGGCTGGAATCGCATGGGGACGGCCTGTCGGACGAGATGCTGACTGCCATCGCCGAAGGCATCCCGCTGCTGACCAGCGTCGGCAGCCGCTATCTCAACGAATGGCAGGCCGCCACCGGCGGCTTCTGCGACCTGCTGTCGCCGACCGCCGACGCGCTGTGGCGCTGGTGGGGGCCGCAGCGGATGTACCCGGATCTGGCGCGGGGCGTCGCCGACGCCGAGGTCCGCCGCGTCGTCACCGGCGACAAGTGGGTCCTGGTGGAAACCGACGAAGGGCTCGGCGTTGCCGCCCGGCAGGCGCCTGCGGCTGACGGCGATGCCCGGCGCTGGACCGGCCGGTCCTTGCGCGATCTCGCCGCCATGGCCGCGCAATCCTGGGATCCCCTGGAGATCGCGGTGGGCGTCGCGGCCCTGAACGCCCACTACAATCGGCCGGACGTGACCGGCGTGCCCGGCAATGGGCTGGACCTGTTCGCCTCGGTGGAGGGGCGCGTCGTGGTCGTCGGCGGCTTCCCGCAGGTCGCCCGCCGGATGCCGCGCGCCCAGGTGATCGACATGACCCCGCAGGAGGGCGAGCATCCGGAGGCGGCCTGCGACTGGCTTCTGCCGGGCGCGGAGGCGGTGGCCGTTACCGCGTCGGCCTTCGCCAACCGCACCCTGCCCCGCCTGCTGCGGGTGTCGGCCGGGGCGCGGGTGGCGATGATCGGCCCCGGCACGCCGCTGACCCCGCGCCTGTTCGACTACGGCGTCGACGTGCTGGCCGGCTTCGTCGCCATCGACCGCGAAGCGGTGGTCCGCACCATCGCCTGCGGCGGCGGCTCGCGCGATTTTCATCCCCATGGCCGGATGGTCACGCTGCACCGGCCACCCCACTCTTAACAGAACAAGAAAACCGGAGGAGTAGAGACCCCATGGCCGATCTGGACCACCAGACCCGCATCGAACTGGAAGCCGCGGCCTTCCGTGGCCTGGTCGAGCACCTGCGCAAGCGCACCGACGTGCAGAACATCGACCTGATGAACCTCGCCGGCTTCTGCCGCAACTGCCTGTCCAAATGGTATGCGGCGGCGGCCAAGGAGCGCGGCGTCGCGCTGTCCGACGAGGACGCCCGCATCGCCGTCTACGGCATGCCCTATTCCGAATGGAAGCAGAAGCACCAGAAGGACGCCACCCCCGAACAGCAGCAGAAATTCGAGGACACCAAGCCGCTGCACGCGGAGATCAGCGGGCACCGGTAAGGCGCGGCGGTGGGAAGCAAGCCCCCGCCCCTCCCATGCTGACGCATGGGAGGGGCGGGGCACCGGCTCAGGCGCTGATCGAAAAGGGCTGCACCACCGCCTGGAACTCCGCCATCGCCTCGCAGGCGTCGGAATGGGCGGCAATCGCCGGCCAGCGCGCGCGGTCGAAGACCTGCGGATGCGCTTCGCCGACGAAGCGCAGCGCGCATCCCGCGGCGATGTCGGCATGGCCGATCCGCTCGCCGAACCACCAGGGTCCCGCCGCGGCGGCACGGTCGGCCTCCAGAACGTCGAGGACGGCGCCGATCTGGCCGGTGCAGCGCTCCACCCACAAATCCGACCGCTCCTTGTGCAGGACCCGTTCATAGACGAGGCTGACCGCCTTGTCCGCCAGCCCGGTCGACAGCGCGCAGAGCTTAAGCGCCCGGCGCCGCTCCGCACCCCGGCGGGCGATCAGCGCCCGGTCCGGCCCGGCGGTCTCGTCGAGATGGTCGAGGATGGCGCCGCTCTCGATCAGCACCTCCCCGTCGTCCAGCACCAGCGTCGGCACGCGCTTCAACGGGTTGAAGCGCGCGAGCTCCGCTCCGTCGGAGAAGACCGACCAGGGCCGGTGCTCGTAGGCCATGCCGTAGAGCCGCAGAGCGACGGCGACGCGGCGGACGAAGGGCGAGTCATACTGTCCGATCAGGATCATCGACGGTTCCCCAGGGTGATGCTGGACCACGCCACATATCCTAAACCGGATCGTTCCCGCGGACGCATTCTGATGGCGCGGTTCAGTCCCGCGCCACGATGGGGGTCAGCTTGTAGCGGGCGGCGATGGTCTCCAGCCGGCCGTCGGCCTTGATGGCGGCGACGAAGGCGTTGACCCGCTCCAGCCACGCCGCGTCGCCCGGCGCCACCGCATAGGCATAGGGCGTCGGCTGGACCGGCATGTCCGGGACGATCAGCCGTGCCCAGGGATGGAAGGCCAGCATGCGCTGACCATAGGGATAATCGGTCAGAAACGCGTCGGCGCGGCCGGCCTGCACCTCCTCCTCGCGCTCCTGCGGGCGGGTGACGGCGACGATGCGGGCGGCCTTCATCGCGCTGCGGGCGTAGCCGTCCATATAGGTGTCCTTCTGCACCGCCACGACATTGCCGCCGCGGTCCAAATCCTCCCAGCGGCGGATGGTGTCGTTGGTCTGGGTGGTCACCGCATAGATGCCGCTGCGCAGATAGGGCTGGCTGAAGGCCACGCGCTGCGCCCGCGCCGGGGTGGCGCCGATGGCGAACATGCCGATGTCGCAGCGGTCGGCCAGCAGATCGTCGATGAAGCGGGGAAAGCTGCTCTCCACCACCGCCAGCTGCACGCCGAGATCGTCGGCAAAGGCCTGCGCCAGTTCGGCGTCCAGCCCCTCCAGCGCGCCGGTCCGCGGATTCCGGAACGAGATCGCGTAGTAATCAGGCCAAGAGCAGACACGAAGTTGCTTCTGCGCTGCAATTTTCTGAAGTCTCCCATCCTGCGCCATTGCCGGAGCGGTGTTGCCGACAGCCAGAAGGACCAGAATTGTGCAGCAGACAGCCCAAAGGATCCGCGTCGCCATGTCACACCTTTCGTTAACCACTCGACCCTGTTCTTCATCATCGCCGCGCAATGCCATGCGGCGGGAGCGGCATCTTAGCATCGACCGGTTGCAAGCGGCAGTGGATGCTTGGCGTATGGTCCGCGTACCTGCTATTGTCACGAGTGCCAACGTCGGCCAGGCACCGGGCCGTGTGCGGATGACCGCGCCTGCCCGACCCAACCGTTCGACCACACCTGACCGTCCGGAACGCAAGCCCTGTCCTCGCCCCCAGCAAAAGCGGATCTGATGGGTCTTTTCCAGAAGCGCGGCGGCATCATCGCCTTTGCCCTTCTGGCCGTCTTCGCCCTGCTGGTCAACCAGGGACAGCAGCTGAGCGCCGCGCGCAAGGCGGCGCTCGACACCGCGGAGATCAATCTCGCCAGCCTCGCCGCGGCGCTGGAGGTGTCGACCACCCGCACGGTGCAGTCGGTTGACGTCACATTGTCGGCGATCGTCGATTCCCTGTCCGACGCCAGCTGGACGGGCGAGGATGGCCTGCCCGGTGCCGATCTGGCGGCGCTTCTGACCGACCGGCTGCGGCGGTCGCCGCACCTGCGGGGCCTGACCCTGCTGGACCGCACCGGCCGCATCCTGGCCACGACCGAGGGCGCGCATCCCGCCGACGCCTACCTGACGGAGTTGGACGCCTTCCGCCTGCAGGCCGCCGGCCAGGGCAGCGGGCTGGTGATCGGCGATCCGCGGCCGGGACGCGGCCTGCTGGACCGTGCGGCGGGGGGCGAGCGGTCCGGGCGCTGGCTGCTGCCGATGAGCCGTGCGCTCCGCGATGCCGACGGCATGCTGCAGGCGGTGGTCGTCGCCACCGTCAATCCCGACTATTTCCAGGGGCTGTACCGCGCGGTCCAGGGCGGCGACGCGGCCGGGGTGGGCGACCGCATCGCGCTCTATCGCTATGACGGCACGCTGCTGACCGTCCAGCCGCAGGCGGGGGAGGAGATCGGCCGCTCCTTCGCCGCGACGCCGCTGTTCCGCGAGCGCCTGCCGCAGGCCGAGTACGGCGTGTTCCGCCATTCCGGCACCGATATCGGCGCCGGTCCCGACACGCGCATCGTCGCTTACCGGACGACACCGGTCTGGCCGCTGGTGCTGACGGTCAGCGTGCGGCAGGACGCCGTGCTTGTGAGCTGGCGCGACAATCTGTGGATGGCGACCCTGCTGTCGGGCGGCATGATCCTGCTGCTCGGGCTGTTCGGCCTGCTGCTGGCGCGGTCGCTGGCCGCCCAGCGCCGCCAGGGCGAGGAGTTGGAGGAGGCGAACGCCCGCCTGTCCGCCATCGTCGACACCGCGGCGGAGGGCATCGTCACCGCCCGGCCCGACGGGGTGATCGAAGCCGCCAATCCGGCCGCCCACGCCATCTTCCGCTGCGCGCCGGGCGGGCTGGTCGGCCGGCCGGTGACGGGCCTGCTGCCGGCCGACAAGCGCGAGGCCACCGCCCGCACCCTGTCGGAGATCGCGCGAGGCGGCCGCCCGATGGACACCTCCATCCGCGGAGAGACCATGGCGATGAGGCCGGTGGCGCAAGCGGAGAAGGCGGAGGGCGAAGAGAGCTTCCCGCTGGCCTACTCCATGGCGCTGGTGAAGACCGCGGCCGGGCCGCTCTACGCCGCCATCCTGCGCGACCTGACGGAAGAGAAGCGGCTGGAGCACACGCTGCGCGACGCCAAGGAGCGGGCGGAGGACGGGCAGCGCATCAAGATGGAATTCCTCGCGACGATGAGTCACGAGATCCGCACGCCGATGAACGGGGTGATCGGCATGGCCGGGCTGCTGCTCGACACGCCGATGGAGGCGGAGCAGCGCACCTATGCCGAAACCATCCGCGATTCCGCCGAATCGCTGCTGGTCATCATCAACGACATCCTGGATTTCTCGAAGATCGATGCCGGCCGCCTGGATCTGGAGGTCGGCGAATTCGAACTGGTGCCGATGGTCGAAAGCGTGGCGGAAATCCTGGCGCCGCGCGCGGCGGCCAAGGGGCTGGACCTGGCCAGCTTCGTGCCGCCCGGCCTGCGCGGCACCCTGCTGGGCGATGCCGGGCGGCTGCGGCAGATCCTGCTGAACCTCGCCGGCAACGCGGTGAAGTTCACCGACAGCGGCAGCGTCACCATCCTGCTGGGCGAGGAGCCGGCAGATCCCGGCCAGCCGGCGGGGGACGGCGTCCGCGTCCGGTTCGAAGTGCGCGACACCGGCATCGGCATCCCCGAGGAGGAACGCCCCCGCCTGTTCGCCATGTTCACCCAGGTCGATTCGTCCCCCGCGCGGCGTCATGGCGGCACCGGCCTGGGGCTGGCGATCTGCAAGCGGCTGGTGGAACTGATGGGCGGCCGCATCGGGGTGGAGAGCCAGCCGGGCGCCGGCAGCACCTTCTGGGTGTCGATCCCGCTGAAGCGCGGCGCCGGCAGCGCCCATCCCCCGACTCCCGCCGGCAACTGGGCCGGGCGCCGCCTGCTGCTGGTCGACGACATCGCGGTCAACCGCGACCTGCTGACCCGGCAGCTGGACGGCTTCGGCATCGTGACCGAGACCGCGGAGAACGGCGAGCAGGCGCTGGACCGTCTGGTCGCCGCCGCTCTTGCGGGCCGTCCGTTCGACGCCGCGATCCTCGACCACCGCATGCCGGGCCTGACCGGGCCGGAGGTGGCGCAACGCATCCGCTCCATCCCGGCGCTGGCCGGGATCCGTCTGGCGCTGGCCTCCTCCCAAAGGCTGGAGGGGCAGGAACCGGAGCGGGCACCCGTCGACACCCATCTGCCGAAGCCGATCCGCTTCAGCACGCTCTGCCAGTGCCTCGCCCGCCTGCTGGAGCCGCAATCGGGGCTGGGCCGATCAGGATCGGAGGCGAAAGCCGCGGAGCCGGTGCCTGACTGGCCGGCACCCGCGCGGAACGGCAATGTCGTCCCTCTCCCCACCCGGACCCCGGCCGGTCCGGCGGCTCAGCCCGACGGCAAGCCGCGGGTCCGCGTGCTGGTGGCGGAGGACAATCCCGTCAACCAGCAGCTGACGCTGGCGCTGCTGCGCCGTGCCGGCCACAGCGCGGAGGCGGTGTCCAACGGCGAGGAGGCGGTGGAGGCGGTGGAGGCCCGCCGCTACGATCTGGTGCTGATGGACGTCCAGATGCCGGTGATGGACGGGCTGGAGGCGACGCGGCGCATCCGCCGGCTGTCCGGCCCGGCCACGCGCATTCCCATCGTGGCGCTGACCGCCAACGCCATGCAGGGCGACGCCGCCATCTGCCTGGAGGCCGGCATGGACGATTATCTGTCCAAGCCGATCAATGCCCGCAAGCTGCTGGACACCATCACCCGCTTCGTGAAGCCGGCCGGGGGGGAGGATGGCGGCCCCGGCGGCGAGACCGCCGGCCCGCCATCCTCTCCGCCGGCCGAACCGGAACCGGCCACCGTCAACGCGGAGAAGATCGAGGAACTGCGCGACGCCCTGGGCAAGGACGGCTTTGCTCTGCTGCTGGAAACCTTCTTCAGCGACAGCCCCATGCATCTCGACTTGCTGCGCGGCGCCATCGACCGCGGCGACTGCACCGACATCGAGCGGGAGGCGCATATCCTGAAGGGCTCCGCCGCCAATGTCGGCTTCGACCGGCTGGCCGCCACCGCCCATCATCTGGTCACCGCCGCCCGCCGCCGCGACCAGGATGCGCTCACCCCCGCCGCCGGTGCCCGCGTCACGGAGGAACTGGAGGCCGCCCGGCGGGCGGCGGCGGCGCTGGAGGTACCCGTCGGCTGAAACGCGCCTTACCCGGATCGCGAATCATGCTGCGGCGCAATGCCGCCGGTGATTGTGCGATAGGCGCAGTTTCAGTAAAATGCAGCGGATTTCATCCTCTCCCTGTCGAGAACCGCTGGAGCCAAGCCGACCATGGCCGATGCCGTCACCGCTCTGGTCGTCGATGACGAGGAAATGACCCGCGCCATCGTCGCCGGGTATCTGTCCCGCATCGGTTACCGGACGCTGGAGGCGGAGACCGTGGCGCAAGCCTGGGAGATCCTGTCGGCCAACGGGGCGGCGATCCATGTGGTGCTGCTCGACCGCCGCCTGTCCGACGGCGACGGGCTCGAGCTGTACGAACGGATGAAGGGCGTGCCGGAGTTGGCCGGCATCCCCGTCATCGTGCAGACTATCTCCGACAGCAGCGCGGAGATCGCGGCGGCGATCCGCGCCGGGGTGTTCTATTACCTGATCAAGCCCTATGACGGGGCGCTGCTGCGGTCCGTCGTCCGCGCGGCGGAGGAGACGACCGGCCGGCTGAAGAGCCTGCAGGGCGACCTGCGCTCCCGCTCCGACGCCATCGCGCTGCTGCGCGACGCGCGTTTCCGCTTCCGCACCCCGCAGGAGGCGCAGAACCTCGCCATCGCCCTGTCGTCGGTCGCCTCCACCGGGCACAGCCTGACCTTCGGCCTGTCGGAAATCCTGGTCAACGCGGTGGAGCACGGCAATCTCGGCATCGGGTTCGAGGCGAAGGGCCGGCTGAAGGCCAGCGGCATGCTGTCCCGCGAGATCGAAGCCCGGCTGGCCTCGTCCGAGCACCGCGACAAATACGCCACCCTGCATGTGGAGCGCAGCGACAGCCGCGTCATCTTCACCGTCACCGACATGGGACCGGGTTTCGATTTCAACCGCTATCTGTCGGTCGATGCCACCCAATCGCACGCCACCCACGGCCGCGGCATCGCATTGGCCCGCATGGTCGGGTTCGACCAGCTGACCTTCGTCGGCACCGGCAACCGGGTGGTGGGGATCGTCAATCTGGACCGGAGCCAGGGCGGGGAGTAGCGGTTGGAGTGCGATCGGTTCGGACGGAAACGTCTGAAGCGTGATCGCACGGAAAATTGAAAGGCCAGAGTCCATCAGATGCTCCACTAAGCATCTGATGGACTCTAGAACTCGCAGGGGATGATGGTGTGGAACTCCGAGCTCTCGATCAGCTCGCGCACCTGTCCACGAGGATGCTTCAACCGGAAGGTGACGCCCGTCCGCCTTGCCGCATTGTTCGCCAGCACGAGCAGCCCGAGGCCGGCGGAATCGATGTAATCGACGGCGGCGAGGTTCAGGACGCAGTCCGCCACGACGCCCGTCTCCCAGCCGGCGATGATCTCGCGGAACCCGGAATCGGCCTCGAACGTCATCTGGCCGCGAAGCTCCAGTTCACGCAGTCCGCCGCTGTCATGCACCGTGTAGTCCATGCCCCGATCCGCCGTTGCATCCGGCCCCATCCACACACCCGGGCGTGGCGGAGCCCGTCACGGCCACGTTAGCAGAACAGCCGCGGCGCACCAACCCTGAGCCTACATTCCAGGCTCGAACACCGCCACCCGGTTGCGGCCGAGGTGCTTGGCGCGGTAGAGCGCGAGGTCGGCGCGGTGGATCGCCCGCTCCAGCGTGTCGGTGGCTCCCTCCAGCCCGGCGATGCCGATGCTGGCGGTCAGGCGGAAGGTGCCGTCCGGCGCCTCGATCGGCATGCGGGCGAGGTGACGGCGCACCCGCTCGGCCACCACGCGGCTTTCGTCGGCGGTGGCGCCGGGCAGGACCACCACGAACTCCTCCCCGCCCAGCCGGCCCAGCAGGTCGTATTCCCGCAAGATCGCCTGACAGCCGGCGGCGACCATGCGCAGCGCGTCGTCGCCGGTGGCATGGCCGAAGGTGTCGTTGATCCGCTTGAAATGGTCGACGTCCAGCACGAAAACCGACAGCGGCTCGTGGAAGCGGTGAGCGCGGGCCAACTGGGAGCGGGCCAGTTCCATGAAGGAGCGGCGGTTGTAGATGCCGGTCAGCGGATCGCGCGAGGCCATGTCGCGCAGCGCCTCTTCCATGCTGCGGCGTTCGGTGTAGTCGTAGATCCAGGCCAGATTGACCGGCACGCCCTGGATCACCGCCTGATTGACGGTGAACAGCGTCCAGAAGGGCGACCCGTCGGCCCGCTTGAACTGGACCTCCATGTTGGTGACCCCGCCGCCGCCGCGCAGACGTTCCAGGACGCGCAGGCGCTGGTGGCTGTCCAGGTAATAGTCGCGGGCGCGGCTGCCGATCAGCTTCTCCCGCGGCAGGCCAATGAGTTCGGCGAAGCGGGTGTTGACGAAGATGATCCGCCCGTCGTCGCGGCGGGAAACGGAGACGCCGATCGGGCTCTGCTCCAGGATCGCTTCCAGCCGCTCCTCGTTCGGACGGGTTTCCGTCAGTTCGTGGATGGCGCCGACAATGCCCATCGCATGGCCGGACTGGTCGCGGAAGGCGGCCTTGGTCAGGTTGACCATGCGCATCGCGCCCTCCGCCGTGCGGACCGGCGCCTCGTACTGGATGCTGCCCTCCCGCTCCATCACGGCGCGGTCCTGGCCGACATGCTCCCTCGCCATGTCGGGGCCGGTCAGCGCGAAGGTGGTCCGCCGCAGCATGTCCGCCCTGCTGATGCCGGTGAGGCGCGTGAAGGCATCATTGACCGCGATGTATTGGCCGTCGGCATCCTTGACGAACAGCGGCACCGGCGCCGCTTCCAGCAGGGCATCGACCATCGGCATTCCGGCGGGGCCGGGGCGGGAGGGGGCCCCATCGCCGGCCACCTTCTCCTGACGGCACAGGGCGTCGACATCCGTCACCGTCAGCATCCGCAGCGCGTCCGCACCCTGACCGTCGGCGTCGGGATCAGGGGACGGGTCGGCGGGCAAGGGCGTTTCCGCCACCGTCACCCAGCGGACGGCGCCGTCGGCCCGCCGCGCCGGCCATGCCTGCGGCAGACCGCGGTCCAAGTCGAACTTGCACAGGCTCCGCCCCGGCAGCCCGCCCAGCTCGCAGCCGAGCAGCCCATGCAGCGCGGGGTTGGCGTAGCGGATCATCCCCGAGGCCGTGACGATGCAAACCCCGACCGGCAAACGGTCGTAGGCCGACCATGCGGAGTCCCGCATGTCCTGCACGCCACGGTCGGAGATCATTGCCATGCTATCCGAAACCAGCATGGCACACAGTGTCCCATAGAATTTTATTTCCCTGCAACGTCGGCGCGACCCTAAGGGGTCGAAGTGCTCCGGACAGACTTCTAAAAACAGTTGAGTGTATAAAATTTTCGGCGATTGTTCAAGGTGCTGACTTTTTGCTTGGTTGCACCGCTCCAACCTTGTCCCCACCTTGTTCTTAGGTCCCGTACCGGTCGAGTGCGACGCTAAGTCGCTGCCAAGCCTCCTCCGGACCGGGCAGGCCGAAGCGCAGCCAGTCCGGCCGCCGTTCGAACCGGCGCACCAGGATCCCGGCCTCCCCCAGCGCGCGATAGAGACCGGGCGCCCGCCGATCCTCGACGAGGCAGAACAGCGCGGTGCCGCCGACCACCGTCAGGCCGGCACCGGACAGCAGGCGGCGCAGCCGCGCCATCGCATCGTCCAGCATGCCGCGCGTCCCTGCGATCCAGTCGCCGTCGCCGAGCGCCGCCGTGGCGATGGACAGGCCGGGGCCGGACACAGCCCAGGGGCCGACGGCGTCGCGCAACGCCGCCGCCAGCCCGGCCGGCGCCAGCGCGATCCCCAGCCGCAAGCCCGCAAGTCCGAAGAACTTCCCGAAGGAGCGCAGGACCACCAGCCCCGGCCGGCCGGCGAAACGGGCGACGCTCTGCTCCGGTTCCATGTCGGCGAAGGCCTCGTCCACCACCAGCCAGCCGCCGCGTGCCGCCTGCGCCTGTGCCAGCTCCAGCAGCCGCTCCGGCGGCAGGAGCCGGCCATCCGGGTTGTTGGGGTTGACCACGACCAGTACGTCGGCGGCGGAAGTGCCCACCCCATCCACGCCATCGACGCCGCGCACCTCATGGCCGGCCAACGTCCAGCAGCGGGCATGCTCGGCATAGGTCGGCTCCATGACCGCCACCAATCCGGGCGGCAGCAGGCGCGGCAGCAGCTGGATCAGCGCCTGCGAGCCGGAGGCGGCAGCCACCAGCTCCGCCGATGGCGCGCCGTAGCAGGCGGCGGCGGCCACGCGCAGCGCCTCCTCTTCCGCCCGGCCGGGCAGCCGGGTCCAGGCCTGCGGCGGCACCGGCGGCAGCGGGTAGGCCCACGGGTTGATGCCGGTGGACAGGTCGACCCAAGGTTCGGGCGCCGACGGGAAGGCGGCGCGGGCGCCGTCCAGGTCGCCGCCATGCAGCAGCTTGCCGCCTCCGCCCGCCCCGCCCCCACCCGTCACGCGCGGCTTGGTCACCGTGCTGTCTTCGGCCATGATCGCGCCTCCTTCACACCCACCCTCGCGCGGCCAGCCGGCCGCCCCATCCGCTGGAACGTCCCGCCCGTGCCGCTTCATCCCTTCCTGCTCGCCGCCGCGCTCGTGATCGAGGCGGTGGCCGGCTATCCGGACCCACTCTATACCCGCATCCGCCACCCGGTGGTGTGGATCGGTGCGCTTATCGCGCAGCTCGACGGCGCACTCAACCGCGAGGACGACGGTTTCGGACGACGCAAGGCATTCGGCGTGCTGGCGCTGGCGGTGCTGCTGCTGACGGTGGGGGGTGTGGCCGTGGCGGTGGCCTGGGCCTGCCGGCTGCTGCCTTTCGGCTGGCTGATCGAGGCGGCGCTCGCCTCCACCCTGCTGGCCCAGCGCAGCCTGCACGATCATGTGGCGGCGGTCGCCGACGGCTTCCACACCGGCGGTCTGGAGGGCGCCCGCAAGGCGGTGTCGATGATCGTCGGCCGCAACCCCGCCACGCTGGATGAGCCGGCCGTCGCCCGCGCCGCCATCGAAAGCCTTGCGGAGAACTTCTCAGACGGGGTGGTTGCGCCGGCCTTCTGGCTGCTGGTGGGGGGCCTGCCGGGACTGGCGCTCTACAAGGCAATCAACACCGCCGACAGCATGATCGGCCACCGCACGCCGCGCCACGAGGCCTTCGGCTGGGCGGCGGCCCGGCTGGACGATCTGGTCAATCTGCCGGGCTCCCGCCTGACCGCCCTGCTGCTGGTCGGGGCGGCCCGGATGATGGAGGGGGCCGACCCGCGGCAGGCGTGGCGGTCCGTGCGGCAGGACGCCCACCGCCACCGTTCCCCCAACGCCGGCTGGCCGGAAGCGGCGATGGCCGGCGCGCTCGACCTGCGGCTGGGCGGTCCGCGCGTCTATGGCGCCACCCGCATCGAGGATGTCTGGCTCGGCGCCGGCCGCACCGCAGCGACCCCGTCCGACATCGGCCGCGCCCTGGCGCTCTACCGCCGCGCCTGCGGTCTGCTGGTCGGCGGCGCGCTGGTGCTGGCGCTGCTTGGTTGATCCGCTGGGCCGATCCGCTGGGCTGCCGATCCGTCACCGCCCTGCCGCCCGCCGCACCATCAGGAAAATCCGGCGCGCGACTCGCCGCAGCCCGCGCAGCAGGCGGCGGGCGGCCCGGACCGGGGCAGTTTCCTTCAGCCAGGCAAGCCATGCGGTCACCCACCCGTAGGCCCGCGCGAACCAGCCGATGGTCAGCAGCTTCGGCTTGGCGATGTGGAACAGCCGCTCCACCAGGGTGATCTTCACCAACTCCGCCCCGGCGATCACGGCGGCGCCGGCCAGCGGCCGCCCGGTGGCGAACAGCCATGCCCCGGCCGGCTTCGCCGGTTCCAGCAGGGCCAGCGGCACCAGGACGAGCAGCAGCGACGGGTAGGGTCCCAGCCCGGCGATCCAGGCGCCGATCCAACGGCCGACGCGCGCGAAGACCGGAAGTCGTGCGATCCGGCGCAGGACAGGCCGCACCACCCAATAGGCCAGCGCATCCAGAAGGAAGTACACCAGTGCCGCCAGCGTCCCCACCGGACGAAGCAGGCGGCCCGCCGACGAGCCGGAATGGGAGCGCGAAGGAGCCGACCGTTCGGGAGAATCGGGGCCATGCGGCTGCCCGGAGGAGGAGTGCCTGATCATCCGTCATATCCCGCCGGACGGCGTAGGTCGCAGTCTACCACCAAGGCGAGCCTTTCGTTCGTGGGAAGGGACTGGCACTGTCCCCCCAATTGTCTCCGCACATATGCAAACGATATCGCTACAAACCCGATCAGTCCGTACAACTCACCACGAACCCCGTGCCCGGCCAATACGACCCACTGCTCGTCGCCTTATCCTACGTCATCGCCGTCTTCGGCGGTTACGTTGCCCTGGATTTGGCGAATCATGCCCGCGTCAGCGAGGGCAGTCTCCGAAGTGGCGGCCGCGGCGACGTGCGTCGGCTGGCCGGTGCTGCGCTGGCGCTGGGCGCCGGGATCTGGTCGATGCACTTCATCGGCATGCTGGCCTACCGCAGCGACGTGCCGATCGGCTACGACGCCGGTCTGACGGCTCTCTCCTTCCTGCTGGCGGTCGCCGTATCCGGTGCCGGGCTGTTCGCGGTGGCCCGCAATCGGCCGCGCCGCTTCACCCTCGGCGTTGCCGGAACACTCACCGGTCTCGGCATCGTCAGCATGCACTATGTGGGAATGGCGGGCATGCGCATGGACATGGAACTGTCCTACGACCTCCTTCTGGTCGCCGTCTCCGTCGTCATCGCCATCGTCGCCTCGACCGCGGCCTTGTGGCTGGCCTTCCGCACCCGGCGCCCGCTGCAGCGCGCCGCCGGCGCCGTTCTGCTGGGACTGGGCGTGGTGACGATGCATTATACCGGCATGGCCGCGGCGGGCATGGAGCCGGTTACGGAGTTGAGCGCCGCCGGACAGGTCCTGGCGCCCGCCCATCAGGCAGGACACCAACCGGAGATGACGGCCACGGGCCAGGGAATCGCGTTGTCCTCCACCCTTCTCGCCATCATGACCGGGCTCGGGACGCTGCTTCTTCTGTGCCTCGCTTTGCTGTCCTCCCTGCTCGACCGCCGGCAGCAGGCGGACCGCTCGGCGGAGCAGGAGGCGCGCTACCGCGCCATCGTCGACACCGCGGTCGATCCCATCATCCTGATCGACGACCGCGGCACCGTGCAGTCCTTCAACCATGCCGCGGAGAAGACCTTCGGCTACCGCGCCGACGAGGTGATCGGCCGCAACGTCAACATGCTGATGCCGGAGCCCTACCGCACCGCCCATGACGGCTATCTCGACCGCTACCACCGCACGGGAGAGCGGCGGATCGTCGGCATCGGCCGCGAGGTGGAGGGGTTGCGAAAGGACGGGAGCACCTTCCCGCTCGACCTGTCGGTCGGTGAATGGCATGTCGGCAAGCGGCGCATGTACACCGGGATCATGCGCGACATCACCGCCCGCAAGGCGGCGGAGGAAGCGATCCTGCGCGCCCGCGACGAGGCGGAAGCCGCGAGGGTCGAGGCGGTGCAGGCTCGCGACGACGCCCAGCGCGCCGACCGCGCCAAGACGAAGTTCCTGGCCGCCGCCAGCCACGACCTGCGCCAGCCGCTGCAATCGCTGTTCTTCTTCGCCCACGCGTTATCGGACAAGCTGGAGGACCACCCGACCGCCCCGCTTCTGGCCAGCATGACCGAATCGCTGACCGGCCTGCGGGTGATGCTGGACAGCCTGCTGGACGTCTCGCGCCTGGATGCCGGGGTGGTGAAGCCCGGCGTCACTGATTTCGCGCTCGGCCCCCTGCTGGACCGGCTGGCTGAGGAATACCGCCTCCGCGCTGCCGAATCGGGCCTCGTGCTGCGCCACGTCCCGACCTCCGCCTGGACCAGCAGCGATCCCGCCCTGCTGGAGCGCATCCTGCGCAATCTGATCGAGAACGCGATCCGTTACACCGAGCGTGGCCGCATCCTGCTCGGCTGCCTGCATCGCGGCGGCGGGCTGCGGCTGGCGGTGCTGGACCAGGGCATCGGCATTCCCGCCGACAAGACCCAGGACATCTTCCAGGAGTTCACCCAGCTCGCCAACCCGGAGCGGGACCGGCGCAAGGGCCTCGGCCTCGGCCTGGCGATCGTGCGGCGGCTGGCCGGGCTGCTGGAGCACGAGGTGGCCGTGCGCTCCACGCCACAGCGGGGCAGCGGCTTCTTCCTCGACCTGCCGGCGGCGGTGCCGCGCCCGATCCCGAAGCCGGTGCGTCTGCCGGTGGAGCCGGCCCGTGCCAAGGGCCTGATCGTGGTGGTCGACGACGACACCATCATCCTGCTGAGCATGCGCGCGATGCTGGAGGAATGGGGATACGACGTGGTGGCCGCGGTGTCGGCCGACGAGGCGATCGAATCGCTGCTTAATCTGGGCCGGCAGCCGGCGATGATCGTCGCCGACTACCGCCTGCGCGAAGGCCGGACCGGCGTGGAGGCGATCCGCGACATCTACGGCGTCTGCGGCGTGCGCGTCCCCGCCGTGGTGCTGACCGGCGACACCGACCCCGCCCGTATCGCCGAGGTCCAGCGCAGCGGCCACCGCCTGATCCACAAGCCGGTGTCCGCCCCCATGCTGCGGGAAATCCTGACTTCCGCAGCCTGAGGGGCAGCCTGAGGGTTCAGGCCCGAAAAAGCGTTCGCCTCCACCCATGCAGCCCTGGACGCACAGGCGGCCGGGAACTAGCATCCGCCACCCGAACGAGCCTCCGGCGGCCCCCGCCCGTCGCCGCCCCATTCTCTCCCACGGACCGTAATGCTGCGCCGTTCCCTGATCCGCGCCGGCGAGACCTGCGCTTTCCACCTCCGCGCCGCCCTGGCGCGTGCGCTGTCCCGCCCCGCTCCTCCGCCTGCCGCGCCTCCTCCCGTCGGCTATCCGCCGCACCAGACGCAGCAGGGGCCGGTCCAATATCCAGGCGCGCCCTATCCCGGTGCCCCCTATCCCCAGGCGCCGCAACAGCCGGCCCATCCGTCCAACGGCTATCCCCCGGGCGGCTATCCCCCGGGCGGCTATCCGCCCGCCCCGCCCCCCTATCCGCAGCAGCCCGTTCCGCCCCCCGTTCCACCCCATGGCGGCCAGCCGGCCTACGGCACGCAGCCTCCCTATGCCCCGCCTCCGCCGAACCGCCCGCGCATCCGCCTGCCGCGCGGGCGCTGGGGCAAGGTCGCGGCGGTCGCCGGGGTGCTGGTGCTGGTGCCGCTGGCGGCTCTGCTCGGCACCTATCTGTGGATGCGGGCGCAGCAGCCGCAGACCAGCGGCACCGTCGCCATTCCCGGCAGCGGCGCCCCGGCGGAGATCGCCCGCGACGGCCAGGGCGTCGTCCACATCTTCGCCGCGACGGAGCGCGACGCCTACCGCGCGCTGGGCTATGCCCACGCCCAGGACCGGCTGTGGCAGATGGAGACGATGCGCCGGGCTGGCGCCGGCCGGCTGGCCGAGCTGATCGGCATCAAATACGGCGACTTCGCGCTGCGCACCGACCGGCTGATGCGCACGCTGGGGGTCCGCCGCTCGGCCGAGGCGATGGCCGCCACCCTGTCGCCCGACGCCCGCGCCGCCTTCGACGCCTATGCCGAGGGCGTGAACGCCTATCTCGAAACGCGCTCCGAAGCGCTGCCGCTCGAATTTCAGCTTCTGCGCCACACGCCGGAGCCCTGGACCGTCGCCGACAGCCTCGTCTGGGCCAAGTTGATGGCGCTGCAGTTGTCCGCCAACTACCGGGACGAGCTGTTCCGCTCCCGCGTGCTGGAGCGGCTGTCGCCGCAGCAGATCGACGACCTGTTCCCGCCCGACGCCCCGGGGTCGCCCACCACGCTGGCCGGCGAGCTGCGCGGCATGGACATGCGGGACATGGTGCGCCGCACCCTGGCGGCCCTGCCGCAGATGGGCTTCGACACCGCGTCGAACGAATGGGTGCTGACCGGGGCACGCACCACCACCGGCAAGCCGATCCTCGCCAACGACCCGCATCTGGGTCTGGAGGCGCCGATCCTCTGGTATCTCGCACGCATCGTGACGCCGGGCTTCACCAGCGCCGGGGCCACCGTGCCGGGCGTGCCGCTGACCATCCTCGGCCACAACGGCAAGGTCGCCTGGGGCTTCACCACCACCCACAGCGACACCCAGGACCTGTTCGTCGAGAAGCCGGATCCGCGGGACCCGGCCCGTTATCTGACCCCTGACGGCAGCGAACCTTTCGAGACACGGGCGGAGACCATCGCCGTCGCCGGCGAGGCGTCGCAGACGCTGACCGTGCGCAGCACGCGCCACGGCCCCGTCATCTCCGACCTCGACACCGCGCCGGCTGATGGCGCAGGCGGAAACGCGCCGGGCCCAGTGCTGGCGCTGTCCTTCCCCGGCCTTGCCGACGACGACACCAGCGCCGAGGCGCTGTACCGCCTGAACCATGCCGCGACGGCGGAAGCCGCGCGCGACGCGCTGCGCCTGCATGTCGCCCCGCAGCAGAACGTCGTCTATGCCGACGTGACCGGGGAGGTCGGCTTCATCACCCCCGGCCGGGTGCCGATCCGCCGCAAGGGCGACGGGCGCGTGCCGGTTCCGGGCTGGACCGGGGAGTATGACTGGACCGGCTTCCTGCCCTATTACGCGTTGCCGCAGGCGGTGAACCCGCCATCGGGCCAGTTCGTCAACGCCAACAACGCGGTGGTCGGGCGCGATTATCCCTACCGCCTCGCCACCGAATGGCCGGACCCGTCGCGCGCCAGGCGCATCGTCGAGATGCTGGGCGCCGGACGGCATTCCGTCGAGGACGTGGCGCGCCAGCAGATGGACATCGTCTCGCTGCCCGCCCGCGACTTCCTGCCGGAATTGTTGAAATACCCGACACCTCCGGGCCTTGCCGGCGACGCGGGGACGCTGCTGCGCGGCTGGGACGGACGGATGGACCGCGAGCGGCCGGAGCCGCTGATCTTCACCATGTGGCTGCGGGAACTGGTGCGGGCGGTCTTCGCCGACGAGTTGGGCGCCGATTTCGCCGCCTACTGGGACCTGCGGCCGGAGGCGCTGCGCCGGGTCATCCACGAGCGGCCGGACTGGTGCGACGACGTCAGCACCCCGCAGAAGGAAAGCTGCGCCGACATGATCGGCCGCTCGCTGGAGACCGCGGTGGCGGCGCTGGCCGAGCGCCACGGTTCCAGCCCGAAAAGCTGGCGCTGGGGCGACGACCACAAGGTGGCGCTGGCCCACCGGATGCTGAGCCGCCTGCCGCTGATCGGCGGGACCGCGGACCTGTCGGTGGAGACCGACGGCGATTACTTCACCGTGAACCGCGGATCGACCACCATCCGCGATTCCGCCAACCCGTTTCGCCATGTCCACGGGTCCGGGTTCCGCGCGGTCTATGATCTGGCCGACCTGGACAATTCCCGTTTCGTGATCGCCACCGGCCAGTCCGGCAACATCTGGTCCCGCCATTGGGGCGATCTGGTGGAGATGTGGCGCGGCGGCGGCGCGTTGCGTCTGGCCGGCGACCGTGGCACGCTGGTCTCGGCAGGGGCGGAGGTGCTGACACTCACACCACGCAACACCGGGACAAGCAACAAATGACCATAACTCTGGAGGACGTGCGCGCCGCTGCGGCGCGCATCGCGGGGCATCTGCCCCGAACGCCCACGGTGCCGGCGCCCCGCCTGGGGGACATGGCGGGATGCCGGATGCACCTGAAGCTGGAGAACCTGCACGCCACCTCCTCCTTCAAGGAGCGCGGCGCGCTGAACAAGCTTTTGTCGCTGGGCGAGGCGGAGCGCCGCGCCGGCGTCATCGCCATGTCCGCCGGCAACCATGCCCAGGCGGTGGCCTGCCATGCCACCCGGCTCGGCATCCGTTCCACCATCGTCATGCCCGGCTTCACCCCCTTCACCAAGGTGGAGCGCACCGAGAATCTCGGCGCCACCGTCGAGCTGCATGGCGAGACGCTGAGCGAGGCCGCCGCCTTCGCCCAAGACCTCGCCGCACGCGACGGGCTGACCTTCGTCCATCCCTACGACGACCCGCTGGTGGCCGCCGGCCAGGGCACCGCGGCGCTGGAACTGCTGGAGGACGTGCCGGATCTCGACGTACTGGTGATCCCCATCGGCGGCGGCGGGCTGATCGCCGGGATGGCGACGGCGGCCAAGGCGCTGCGGCCGGACCTGGAGATCATCGGTGTCCAGTGCAGCCTCTACCCCGCGGTGCGGCAGGCGCTTGCCGGACAGCCGATCACCTGCGGCGGCGCCACGGTGGCGGAAGGCATCGCGGTGAAGGCGCCGGGCGCCCTGACCCTGCCGATCATCCGCGCCCTGGTCGACGACGTGGTGGAGGTGGGCGAAGCGCGGCTGGAGGAAGCGGTCTACCGCCTCGCCACCGTGCAGAAGCAGGTCGCCGAAGGGGCCGGCGCCGCGGCGCTCGCCGCCGTGCTGGAGGAACCGGAGCGCTACCGCGGCCGCAAGGTCGGCATCGTGCTGTCGGGCGGCAACATCGACTCCCGCATCATGGCCCAGGTGCTGATGCGCGGGCTGGTCTATGAGGGCCGCATCGTCCGCCTGCGCATCGGCATCACCGACGCCCCCGGCGCTCTCGCCCGCGTCACCCGCCTGCTGGGCGAGGCCGGCGCCAACATCGTCGAAGTCCACCACCAGCGCCTGTTCCACAATGTGCCGGTGAAGATGGCGGAGGTCGACGTGGTCCTGGAAACCCGCAACCAGACCCATGTCGACGCGCTGATCGCCCGCATGACGGACGCCGGATACCCGACCACGCTGATGGTCGAGGTGGGGTGACGGTCACGCCCTCTCCCGCGACGGGAGAGGGTTTTCCTCCCAATGCCTGAAAATTGACCAGCCGGACAGACACGGCCCGAAAATTGTGCGCCTGCCGGAACAGCACCCGGCCCGCGCATTGTCCATCCCGTCAGTTCCTGTCCCGGCAGACAGGTTTTCCCTCAGTGAAAACAAAGCGCTGCCCCTTTACACCAGCCCCCTCGCTTCGTCTGGCTCGCTTCTTGCTCCCGTTCCCCGCGAGAGACGCCAACGCGAAGGGACGAACGCCGTGCCAGCCGCCCAGCCCGCACCGCTCACTCTGGTACCGCCGGCCGCCGAACCGGCGCCGCGCACCATCGTCGACATCCGCAACCTGACGCTGACCTATCAGGCCGCCGACCATCCGGTCTACGCGCTGAGCGACGTCAGCCTGTCCATCGCCAAGGGCGACTTCATCTCGCTGATCGGCCCCAGCGGCTGCGGCAAGACCACGCTGATGCGGGTGGTGGCCGACCTGGAGCAGCCGACTTCCGGCGAGGTGACGGTCAACGGCATGACGCCGGAACAGGCACGGCTGAAGCGTGCCTACGGCTATGTCTTCCAGGCTCCGGCGCTCTATCCGTGGCGCAGTGTGGAGCGCAACGTCATGCTGCCGCTGGAGATCATGGGACTGCCCAAGGCCGAGCGGCATCAGCGCGCCCGCGAACAGCTGGAGCTGGTCGGCCTGTCGGGCTTCGAGCGCAAGTTCCCCTGGCAGCTGTCCGGCGGCATGCAGCAGCGCGTGTCCATCGCCCGCGCACTGGCCTTCAATCCCGACCTGCTGTTGATGGACGAGCCGTTCGGCGCGCTGGACGAGATCACCCGCGACCACCTGAATTTGCAGCTCACCCGCCTGTGGCTGGAGACGCGCAAGACCTGCATCTTCGTCACCCACTCCATCGCCGAGGCGGTGTTCCTCTCCACCCGCATCGTGGTGATGAGCCCGCGGCCCGGCCGCATCCTCGACGTCATCGACTGCGACGGCGACCTGCCGCGCGAGCGCACGCTGGACATCCGCGAAAGCCCGGAGTTCCAGCGCATCGCCCACCGTGTCCGCGAAGGGCTGATGGAGGGCCACAGCTATGACGACTAAGGGCTCCTTGCCGGTGGCGATCATGGCGCTGGCGGTGCTGGTGCTGTGGTACGTGGGCGCCGTCTGGCTGAACGCGCCTATGGCGACCGATGCGCTGAACCGCGCCGGCCAAAGCTGGACCACCGCGGATCTGATCCGCGCCACGCTGGCGATGAAACGGCCGATCCTGCCGACGCCGGACCAGGTGGCGCTGGACCTCTACACCTCCCTGACCGGCCATCCGGTGACCAGCATCCGCAACCTGCTCTACCACACCGGCGTCACCGCCGGGGCGGCGCTGGCCGGCTTCGGCATGGGGGTGGTTCTGGGGGTGGCGCTGGCGGCGGGGATCGTCCAGGCGCGCACGCTGGAATCGAGCCTGCTGCCCTGGGTCATCGCGTCGCAGACCGTGCCGATCCTGGCGATCGCGCCGATGATCGTGGTGATCCTCGGCAACCTGGGCTTCACCGGGCTGCTGCCCAAGGCGATCATCGCCATGTATCTGTGCTTCTTCCCGATCACCATCGGCATGGTGAAGGGGCTGCGCTCCGCCGATCCGCTGACGCTGGACCTGATGCGGACCTACAGCGCCGGGACGGCCCAGACCTTCCGGCTGCTGCGCCTGCCGGCCTCCCTACCATACCTGTTCACCAGCCTGAAGATCGCGGTCGCCGCCAGCGTCGTCGGCGCCATCGTCGCCGAACTGCCGACCGGCGGGCAGGCGGGGCTGGGCGCCCGGCTGCTGTCCGGTTCCTATTACGGCCAGACCGTGCAGATCTGGAGCGCGCTGGTGATGGCCGCGCTGCTCAGTGTCACGCTGGTAGCCGCCGTGGGCCTCGCCGAGCGGGCGCTGGTGCCGGGCGGACGGGGAGGTGCACGATGAGCCTTCCGCAAACCCGCCCCACCATGGCCCGCCCCACCATGGCCCCTTGGCCGCTGGTGATGCTGGCCGCCCCGTTGCTGCCCTTCGCCAGACAGGAGGGCGCCACCCTGTTCCTGCCGCAGCTTCCCATTGCGCTGGCCCTGTTCGCGCTGACCGTTACAACGATCCTCGCCCGCCGCCTGCCCGGCTCCACCCTGGGCGAGGCACTGCTCTTGCTGGTAGGCGTCGCCGCCGCCTATGCCGCACCGCTGGTGCTGCTGAACCAGGGCTACGGGCTCGCCCAGGCCGGCGGACTGTGGGTCTGGCTGGCAGGCGCCACGCTGCTGCTGTGGCGGGTGCTGGCCTTGCTGGCGGAGGTCAGCGGTCCGGCGCGGCTGGCCGGGCCCGCTCTGTTCGGGCTGGCGCTGGTGATGCTGTGGGAGATCCTGACCCGCGGCTTCCAGGTGCCGACCATCCTGCTGCCGCCGCCCAGCGCGGTGCTGTCCGCCTTCGCCGTCCATGCCGCCGATCTGTGGGACGATTTCCGCCAGACGGTGCTGATCTCCGTCCTGCGCGGCTATCTGATCGGCTGCGGCGCCGGATTCCTCGTGGCGATCCTGGCCGACCGGGTGCCATTCCTGGCGCGGGGGCTGCTGCCGCTGGGCAACCTCGCCAGCGCGGTGCCGGTGGTGGGCATCGCGCCGATCATGGTGATGTGGTTCGGCTTCGACTGGCAGTCCAAGGCCGCCGTCATCGTGGTGATGACCTTCTTCCCCATGCTGATCAACACGCTGGCCGGGCTGCAGAGCGCCGAGCGCATCCAACTGGACCTGATGCGGTCCTACGGCGCCGGTTACTGGCGCACGCTGGCGATGCTGCGGCTTCCCTGCGCCTTGCCCTTTTTGTTCAACGGACTGAAGATCAACTCAACCTTGGCCCTGATCGGGGCCATCGTCGCCGAGTTCTTCGGGACGCCGGTGGTGGGGATGGGCTTCCGCATCTCCACCCAGGTCGCCCGGATGAATCTGGATGTCGTGTGGGCGACCATCGCCGTCGCCGCGCTCACCGGATCGCTGCTCTACGGCGCATTGGCGCTGGCGGAGCGGCGCGTCACCGCCTGGCACCCGTCTTTGCGCAAACGCTGACCGACTTTCCGTCCTTCAAGCCAAACCAAACTCCAGCCAGAAGAGGATCGAACGCGATGAAGACCCTTGCCTCCGCCGTCCTGCTCGCCGCCACCGCGCTCACCGGCCTCGCCGGCTGGGGTGCGCCGGCCGCCGCCGCCGATCCGCTGACGCTGCAGCTGAAATGGGTCACCCAGGCCCAGTTCGCCGGCTATTACGTCGCGGCGGCCAAGGGCTTCTACAAGGACGCCGGGCTGGACGTCACCATCAAGGCCGGCGGTCCCGACATCAACCCGACCCAGGTCATCGCCGCCGGCGGCGCCGACGTGATCGTCGATTGGATGCCGTCGGCGCTCGCCAGCCGGGAAAAGGGCGTGCCGCTGGTCAACATCGCCCAGATGTTCCAGAAGTCGGGCATGATGCTGACCTGCCGCAAGGACGCCAATATCAAGGATCCGAAGGACTTCAAGGGCAACACGCTGGGCGTCTGGTTCTCCGGCAACGAATATCCGTTCCTGTCCTGGATGAGCAAGCTCGGCTATTCCACCTCCGGCTCCAGCCCGGACGTGAAGGTGCTGAAGCAGGGCTTCAACGTCGACCCGCTGCTGCAGAAGCAGGCGGCCTGCATCTCCACCATGACCTATAACGAATACTGGCAGCTGATCGAGGCCGGCATGAAGGCCGACGAGCTGACCGTCTTCAAATACCAGGACCAGGGCGTCGCGACGCTGGAGGACGGCCTCTACGCCACGGAGAAGTCGCTGGCCGATCCCAAGATCGTGGCGAAGCTGGCGAAGTTCGTGAAGGCCTCGGCAAAGGGCTGGGAATATGCCGCCAAGAACCAGGCGGAGGCGGTGAAGATCGTGCTGGAGAACGACACCACCGGCGCCCAGACCGAGGAACACCAGACCACCATGATGCAGGAGGTCGCCAAGCTGGTCAACGGCGGCGCCAAAGGAACCGGCTATCTCGACCCGGCCGACTTCAACCGGACGGTGGACATCCTGATGTCGGGCGCCTCGGCGCCGGTGATCTCCAAGAAGCCGGAGGGTGCCTACAGCCACGCGGTGTTCGACGCGGCGGCCAAGCTGTAAGGCCCAGTCGCGGGTTACGGAGGGGAGGGAGGCGTCGCGCACGCCCCCTCCTCCCAGATCTTGCCCGCACAAGACAGGCGTGCATTTCTATCGGCAAAAGACTTTCCGCATGAGGAGTGTAAGAGATATATTAGTAAGCACGGCGTCACGCCGCTGACATGAACGGATCGAACATGGACACCAACGCGGGCGATATGAATCTGGCGGATGCGACCGCACCGGCGCGCCGCCGTCGCCGCCGGCCCGCCAGCGCCACGGCACGGCCGGCCCATCGCGGCACCACCGTGTCGGGTACGATCTACCGCGATCTGCGCGACGACATCGTCTCATTGCGCCGCAAGCCGGGCGAACCCCTGATCGAGAAGGAGGTGGCCGATACCTACGGCGTCAGCCGCACACCCGTGCGCGAGGCGATGCTGAAATTGGCCGACGAAGGGCTGGTGGAGGTGTTCCCGCAATCCGGCACCTTCGTCGCCCGTATCCCCTTGAGCGCCTTGCCCGAGGCCATCGCCATCCGCCGTGCGCTGGAAGAGGCGACGGTGCGCTATGCCGCCGAACAGGCGACCGGCAGTCAGGTGGCACGCCTGCGCGCCAATCTGGAACTGCAGCGGGAAATGCAGGAGGCCGGCAATTTCGACGGCTTCCACGATGCCGACGAGGATTTCCACGCGCTGCTGGCGGAGATGTCGGGCTATCCCGGCTTCTGGACGCTGACCCAGCAGGTGAAGCGGCAGGTCGACCGCTACCGCCACCTGACGCTGCCGGTCACCGGCCGGATGGAAAAGGCCCTTGCCGAACACAGCGCCGTCGTCGAGGCGATCGCCGCCCGCGACCCGGACCGCGCCGTCGCCGAGCTGCGCCGCCACCTGACCGACCTTCAGCTGGGCATCGCCGACGTCCAGCGGACCAATCCGCACTATTTCACCAACTGATTGCAGCGGAGAAAGCGGTGGCGAGCCGCCCTCACACCGTCCGCGTTTCGTAGTCGGTGAAGCTCGCCTTGCGCGGTATGTAACCGCTGGCGAAATGGGACGAGGACACGATCATGTCGGCGGTGGCCTCGTTGCAGGCCATCGGAATGTTGTACAGCGTGGCGAGGCGGGTCAGCGCCTTCACGTCCACGTCGTGCGGCTGCGCGGTCATCGGATCGACGAAGAAGACCAGCAGGTCGATCCTTCCCTCTGCGATCATGGCGCCGATCTGCTGGTCGCCGCCGAGCGGCCCGCTCTTCAGCGGGGTCACGTCGAGAGTGGGATGGGCGGCGCGCACCTTTTGGCCGGTGGTGCCGGTCGCCCAGAAGGCGTTCCCGTCCAGCGTGGCGATGTTGGCGCCGATCCAGGTGATGAGATCCGCCTTGCGGGCGTCGTGGGCGACGAGGGCGATGTGCTTGCGCGGCTGCTGGGCGGTCATGGATTTGGTCTCCGGGAAATGCCTCTCTACTGATATATTAGATTGGCCACAGGCGCAACGCGGGCGCCCCGTCCGGCCGGCCCGGCGCATGAATTCCGTGATTTTGTCGCGCATTCTCCGTTGGCTGAAATGTCCGGCTTTCCATCATTAGAGCTTGCCCATCTTACTAGTATATTAGTATGATCGGGGCAGACTTGCCGAATCGCCGGCCCACCCGAAATCGAAGGACCCGATCGACATGAAAATCTCCGTCCGCCACGCCTCCCACCCCGATGCGGTGCGCAACTTCGATTCCGAGACGCTGCGCGACCACTTCCTGGTTCCGACCCTGTTCGAGGCGGACGAGACCGTCTTCACCTACAGCCACATCGACCGTTTCGTCATCGGCGGCGCCATGCCGGTCGCCGGCCCGGTCAAGCTGGTGTCGTCCAAGGAGATCGGCTCGCCCAACTTCCTCGACCGCCGCGAACTGGGCATGGTCAATGTCGGCGGTCCCGGCCGCGTCACCGTCGACGGCTCCGTGTTCGAACTGGCGCCGCGCGATGCCCTCTATGTCGCGATGGGCAGCAAGGACGTCACCTTCGAAAGCCTGGACCGCCGCGAGCCGGCCAAGTTCTACCTGAACAGCACGCCGGCCCATGCACGGTTCGAGACGATGAAGATCTCCATCGGGCAGGCCAAGGCCGTCCATCTGGGCGACCCGGCCCAGTCGAACGAGCGCACCATCTACCAGATGATCCACCCGGACGTGGTGCGCACGGCGCAGCTGGTTCTGGGCATGACCGTGCTGAAGCCGAACAACATGTGGAACACGATGCCGTGCCACACCCATGACCGGCGCTGCGAGGTCTATTTCTACTTCGACCTGCCGGAGGATGCCCGCGTCTTCCACCTGATGGGCGAGCCGGAGCAGACCCGCCACATCGTCGTCGCCAACGAACAGGCCGTGATCTCCCCGCCCTGGTCGATCCACTCCGGCGTCGGCACCCGCAACTACACCTTCATCTGGGCGATGGGCGGCGACAACCAGGACTTCACCGACATGGACTTCATCGCCATGGACCGCCTGCGCTGAGGCCCGACGCAGCCATGACCAAGTCCTTCGATCTGACCGGCCGGACGGCGCTGGTCACCGGCGCCAACACCGGCATCGGCCAGGCCATCGCCGTGGCGCTGGCCGAGGCCGGCGCCGACGTGGCGGTGGCCGGCCGCACCCCGCCGGTGGAAACTCAAGGGATGGTGGAGCGCACCGGCCGGCGCTTCGTCGCCATTTCCGCCGACTTCACCAGCATCGAACCGGTCCCCCGGATCATGGAGGAGGTGGTCGCAGGTCTCGGCCATGTCGACATCCTGGTCAACAATGCCGGCCTCATCCGGCGCGCCGATTCCATCGACTTCAGCGAAGCCGACTGGGACGACGTGATGAACGTCAACATCAAGTCGGTGTTCTTCCTCTGTCAGGCGTTCGGCCGCCATGTCTTCGCGCGCCGGGCCGCAGGTGAGGACGCCAAGGGCAAGATCATCAACATCGCCTCGATGCTGTCCTTCCAGGGCGGCATCCGGGTGCCGTCCTACACGGCCTCCAAGAGCGGCATCGCCGGCGTCACCAAGCTTCTGGCCTGCGAATGGGCGGGCAAGGGCATCAACGTGAACGCCATCGCGCCGGGCTATGTCGAGACCAACAACACCACGGCGCTGCGTGCCGACGAGGCGCGCAATGCCGAGATCCTCGGCCGCATTCCGGCCGGGCGCTGGAGCCTGCCGTCCGACATGGCCGGCCCGGCGGTGTTCCTGGCCTCCGACGCCTCGGACTATGTCCACGGCATCACCCTGCCGGTGGACGGCGGCTGGCTGGCGCGCTGACGTGAACCAACCCCCGCTCCCGCCCCTGTCCGGGGCGGCGGCGGGATCTCAGGGGAAGAAGGAAGAAAACCAATGACCACCGACGTGTTCGTGACCGCGGACGATATCCCCTGGCAGGATCTCGGCGCCGGGGTGCGGCGCAAGATCCTCGGCTACAACGACGCCATGATGATGGTGCGGGTGGAGTTCGAGGCCGGCGCCATCGGCGCGCAGCACCGCCACCCGCATGTCCAGTGCGCCGTGGTCGAGAAGGGCTCCTTCGACGTCACCATCGACGGCCGCACCAAGCGCCTGAACACCGGCGACGGCTATATGGTGCCGTCCAACGTGCTGCATGGCGTGGTGGCGCTGGAGCCGGGCGTGCTGCTCGACATCTTCACGCCCATCCGCGAGGATTTCCTGGGCGAGCCGGTGGCCTACGCCGCCGCGGCCGACGCCATCCAGGCTTGAGCGCCAGTGGGCAACGGGGGCCGGGCCGGCCCCCTTTTGTCCTCGGCTCAGGCGAGATCGCCGGGTGCGGTGAAGTAGCGCGGATAGTCGCGGCGGATGTCGGCGACCGAGATCTGCAGGTCGTCCAGATGTTCATCCAACGCCTTGGCGGCGGCGGCCGGATCGTTGGCCGCGATCGCATCGACGATGGCGGTGTGCTCGGCGATCACCTCGGCGACGCGGCCGAGCACCGGCAGGGTCAGCAGGCGGTAGCGGTCGATCTGCACCTTTGTCTGCTGGATCAGCGTCCAGAATCCGGGATAGCCGGCGATCTCCGCGACCAGTGCGTGGAACGCCTCGTCGGCCTGGTGGAAGCCGACGAAATCCGCGGCCTCCTGCATCTCCTTCTGCAACTCGAGATTGGCTCGCAGCGCTGCGATCTGGCTGCGCGTGGCACGCGCCGCGGCATAGCGCACCGTCGCCTCTTCCAGCGCCTTGCGGATGGCGAAGGCTTCCGGCAGGACGTCCAGCGGGATGCGCGCCACGAAGGTGCCGGATTGCGGGAAAATCTCGATCAGCCCCTCGTCGGCCAGCTTCAGCACGGCTTCGCGGACGGGCGTGCGGCTGACGCCGTAGGCCTCGGCGATCTGCTTTTCGGCGATGGCGTCGCCGGGCTTGCGCTTCAGCGATACGATCTCCGCCCGCAGGTCGCGGTAGATGCGCGACGCCACCGTCGCGGCACGGCGCGGCGGGCGGACCGTCGCGGCCGGCACCGCAGCGCGGCGGGCGGTTGCAGAGGCCAGGCCGCCTTCATCGTCTGTCGTCGCGACCTTCTTCACCGATGACTCCATTCCGGCAGGCGTGTAACGGGGCGGCAGTCTTCCGCCCCTGGGGCGTTCCTTGTTTCCCGCAATCTACCCGCCCCGCTTTACCAAGGTCAAACCCATCGCCAGCATCATGCCCGACCTTTTGCCCGGTTCGGGTGCGGCGACTGGGCGCAGGCCATAGGCGGCTCAAGAGGTGGTCGGGAGCATGATTGGGCTTGCAATCATATCTGATATATTAATATTATACGGCCAGCCGGTAGGGACGGTCCCCCGCACGGACCCCGCCTTCTCCCCACCCTGCTTTTGTCACTCTCTTGCAGCGCAGAGGCTTCCGATGCTTCACCCCGACCGTCTGTTCCCGAGCGACCCGACGCAGCGCGACATCGCGCGGCGCCTCTACGGCGAAGTCAGCGCCCTGCCGATCATCAGCCCGCACGGCCACACCGATCCGTCCTGGTTCGCGAAGGACGAGGCGTTCCCCGACCCGGCGAGCCTGTTCGTCAAGCCCGACCATTATGCCTTCCGCATGCTGTACAGCCAGGGAATTCCGCTGGAGCAGCTGGGCGTGCCGCGCAAGGACGGCGGGGAAACCTCGTCCGACTCGCGCGCCATCTGGCGCCTTCTGGCCTCCAACTGGCACCTGTTCCGCGGCACGCCGACGTCGATGTGGCTGACCCACGCCTTCGAGACGGTGTTCGGCGTCACCGAGCGTCTGAGCGCCGCCAGCGCCGACCGCATCTACGACCAGATCGAAGAGTGCCTGCGCAAGCCGGAATTCCGTCCGCGCGCCCTGTTCGAGCGCTTCAACCTCGAAGTGCTGGCGACCACCGAATCGCCGCTCGACACGCTGGAGCACCATAAGGCGATCCGCGAGAGCGGCTGGAAGGGCCGGGTCATCACCGCCTTCCGTCCCGACCCGGTCGTCGATCCGGAGTTCGAGGGCTTCCGCGAAAACCTCGCCGAACTGGCCCGCATCACCGGCAAGGACACCGCGACCTGGGACGGCTATCTCGCCGCGCTCGCCGACCGCCGCCAGTATTTCAAGAGCTTCGGTGCCACCTCGACCGACCACGGCCACCCGACGGCGGCGACCGCCGATCTGGCCCGCCCCGAGGCCGAGAAGCTGTTCGACATCGTCCGCCGCGGCGGCGCGACGGCCGAGGAAGCCGAACTGTTCCGCGCCCAGATGCTGACGGAAATGGCGCGGATGAGCCTGGAAGACGGTCTGGTCATGCAGATCCACCCCGGTTCCTTCCGCAACCACAACAACCTGGTGTTCGAGCGTTTCGGCCGCGACAAGGGTGCGGACATCCCCAGCGGCACCGAGTATGTGCGGGCGCTGAAGCCGCTGCTCGACCGCTTCGGCAACGAGCGCGACCTGACCATCATCCTGTTCACCCTGGATGAGGACAGCTATTCCCGCGAGCTGGCTCCGCTGGCCGGCCATTACCCGGCGCTGCGCGTCGGCCCGGCCTGGTGGTTCCACGACAGCCCCGAGGGCATGCGCCGCTACCGCGAGATGATCACGGAGACCGCGGGCTTCTACAACACGGTCGGCTTCAACGACGACACCCGCGCCTTCTGCTCGATCCCGGCCCGGCACGACGTGTCGCGCCGCGTCGACTGCAGCTTCCTCGCCCGCCTGGTGGCCGAACACCGGCTGGCAGAGGACGAAGCGGCGGAACTGGCTGTCGACCTCGCCTACCGCCTCGCCAAGAACGCCTACAAGCTGTGATTGGTTGAGCTGTAACGCCCAGATCCCCCTCTCCCCCCGCTCACGCGCAAACGAAGTTTGCGCTGACGCGACAGGCGGATCGAAGATCCGCCGAAAGCGGGGAGAGGGTCGGGGTGAGGGGGATGCACCGCAGGATTTTCCCAAAGGTCCCGCCACGCTTCCCCCTCACCCTAACCCTCTCCCCGGGGGGGAGAGGGGATCTTAAGTCTCCCGCGCCTCAAGGACATCTTTCCATGGCATCGCTGACCATCCGCCTGCACCCCGCCGACAACGTCGTCGTCGCCGGCGCCGACCTGGAGCCCGGCACCATTCTGCCCGGCACTGACGTCGCGACCACCGGGCCGGTGCCGGCCGGGCACAAGGTCGCGGTGCGCGCCATCGCACTGGGCGAGCCGGTGCGCAAATACAATCAGGTTATCGGCTTCGCCACCGCGGCGATCCAGCCGGGCGACCATGTCCACGTCCACAACATGGGCATGGGCAGCGACTTCGAGCGCGATTATGCCTTCGGCGCCGACGTGCATCCGGTCGAGCCGATCCCGGAGGCCGAGCGCGCCACCTTCCAGGGCATCGTTCGCCCGGACGGCCGCGTCGCCACCCGCAACTACATCGGCGTTCTGACCTCGGTGAACTGCTCCGCCACCGCGGCGCGGATGATCGCCGACCATTTCCGCGGCTCCGCGCTGGCAGCCTATCCCAACATCGACGGCGTCGTCGCGCTGACCCACGGCTACGGCTGCGGCATGGCCGGCAGCGGCGAGGTGATGGACACGCTGCGCCGGACCATCGCCGGCTACGCCCGCCACCCCAACTTCGCCGCGGTGATCCTGCTGGGTCTCGGCTGCGAGGTGAACCAGATCGACAAGCTGATGGAGGCCACCGGCCTGGAAGCGGGCGCCCGTGTCATCCCCATCGGCATCCAGGACATGGGCGGCACCGCCGCCGCCGCCCGCGAGGGCATCCGCCGGATCGAGGCTCTGCTGCCGGAGATCAACGCCGTCGAGCGCCAGACCCTGCCGGCCAGCCACCTGACGCTGGCTCTGCAATGCGGCGGCTCCGACGGCTATTCGGGCATCACCGCCAACCCGGCCTTGGGCTATGCCGTCGACCTGCTGGTCCGCAACGGCGGCACCGCCGTGCTGAGCGAGACGCCGGAGGTCTATGGCGCCGAGCATCTGCTGACCCGCCGCGCCGTCCGCCGCGAGGTGGGCGAGGCGCTGGTCGAGCGCATCGGCTGGTGGGAGGAGTACACCAGCCGCACCGGCGGCGAGATGAACAACAACCCGTCGCCCGGCAACAAGAAGGGCGGCCTGACCACCATCCTGGAAAAGTCGCTGGGCGCGGTCGCCAAGGGCGGCACCACCCCGATGACCGCCGTCTACCGCTATGCCGAGCCGATCACCGACAAGGGCTTCGTCTTCATGGACACCCCCGGCTACGACCCGGTGTCGGCGACCGGCCAGGTGGCGGGCGGCGCCAATGTGCTGTGCTTCACCACCGGCCGCGGTTCGGTCTTCGGCTGCAAGCCGACGCCCAGCCTGAAGCTGGCGACCAACAGCGAGCTGTTCCGCAAGATGCCGGACGACATGGACATCGATTGCGGCGCCATCGCCAGCGGCGACGCCTCGATCGAGGAGGTCGGCCGCGCGATCTTCCAGCTGGTTCTCGACACCGCGTCGGGCCGCAAGACCAAGAGCGAGGAACTCGGCGTCGGCGCCGATGAATTCGCTCCTTGGCAGATGGGAGCGGTTATGTAAGGGGTCCGCCCCCTTTTTCATGACCGATGACGAGCCGGCGCCATGCCTGACAGTTCCCCCCCGCGCACCAGTGTTGAATCCGGTCCCGAACCGGTGAATGCGCCGCAGACCCCGATCCAGCCAACTGGATCGGGGGCCAGGGGCACGGAGCCGATGCGGGCGATCCTGCTGGTGGTGCTGGCTGTGGCCTGCCTGTCCTGCTCCGACGCCACGGCGAAATATCTCGCCCGGACCCTGCCGCCGGCCGAGATCGCCTGGATGCGCTATGTCGTCTTCACCGCGCTCGTGATGCCGCTGGCTCTGCGCGGCGGCTCGCTGCGGGTGCTGAAGACGACGCGGCCGGGGCTGCAGGTGCTGCGCGGCATGGGCATGCTGGGTTCGGCCCTGTTCTTCATCATGGCGATGCAGCATCTGCCGCTGGCGGAGGCCGCGGCAATCAGCTTCGTCTCGCCCGTCTTCGTCACCGTGCTGTCGATCCTGCTGCTGAAGGAGACGGTCGGCATCCGCCGCTGGGTGGCGCTGCTGGTCGGGCTTGCCGGCGTCATCATCGTCATCCGGCCGGGGGCGGACGGCTTCCAGCCCGCCTCGCTTCTGCCGATCCTGACCGCCTTCAGCTGGGCTTTGGGGCTGGTGGCGACGCGCAAGATGACGGTGCAGGAGAACCCGCTGACCACCATGGTGTGGAGCGCGCTCACCGGCCTGATCGTGCTGACGGCGCTGCTTCCCCTACACGCGGCATGGCCGACGCCGTGGGAGATGCTGCTCGGGGTCTTCATCGGGCTGGTCTACACCCTGTCGCAATGGCTGCTGATCCTGGCCTACCGCCAGGGCGAGGCATCGGTGCTGGCGCCCTTCACCTATGTCCAGCTGATCTGGTCGACCGCGCTCGGCTTCCTCGTCTTCGGCGCGGTTCCCGACCATTGGACCTTCGTCGGCACCGGCGTGATCATCGCCAGCGGCCTCTACACCGCGCACCGCGAACGGATGCGGGCACGCGAACGCCGCCTTGCGGCGTCATGACTGATTTGCCGGGGCGATCCCCGGCTTGTGGAGAAGAAACATGACCGACACGCCCAACCGCGTCGCCGCGCTCGGCGAATGCATGATCGAGATGTTCCGGCGGCCGGACGGGTCGCTGACCATGGGCTTCGGCGGCGACACGCTGAACACCGCGGTCTATCTGGCGCGTCTGGGCACGCCGGTCGACTATGTCACCGCGCTTGGCGACGACAGCATCAGCGACGGCATGGTGGCCGCCTGGGCGGCGGAAGGTGTCGGCACGTCCCATGTCCTGCGGGTGCCGAACCGCCTGCCCGGCCTCTACCTGATCGAGACGGATGCCAGCGGCGAGCGCCGCTTCCTCTACTGGCGCGACAAGGCCCCGGCGCGCGAGCTGTTTGCCCTGCCCCAGACGCCGGAGCTGTCCAAGGCGCTGGAGGGCTACGGCATCGTCTATCTGTCCGGCATCAGCATCGCCATCCTGGGCGAGCAGGGCCGCGAGCGCCTGTTCGAGGTGCTGCAGCGGGTGCGGGCGCGCGGCGGCAAGGTCGCCTTCGACACCAACTGGCGCCCGCGCCTGTGGCCGGACATCGAGACCGCCCGCGTTGCCTTCGACCGCATGCTGCGGCTGACCGACATAGCGCTGCCCGGCGTCACCGACTTGCGCGACCTCTATGGCGACGCCGATGCCGACGCCGTGCTGGCCCGCGTCCGCAACGCCGGCGTCACCGAGATCGTCCTGAAGCTGGAGCAGCCCGGCTGCGTGGTGATCGAGAACGGCGAAGCCGTCGAGGTCCCCGCGCAGAAGGTCGCCACGGTGGTGGACACCACGGCGGCCGGCGACAGCTTCAGCGCCGGCTATCTCGCCGCCCGCCTGCGCGGCGAAGGCCCGGTCGATGCCGCCCGCGCCGCCCACACGCTGGCCGCCGCCGTCATCCAGCACCGCGGCGCCATCATCCCGCGCGACGCCATGCCGGCCTGACCGCCGGTATCCGGCACGCCGGATCAGCCTTCCGCCGCCAGTTCGCGGCGGAAGGCGCGGCTCGCCATTTCCGCGAAGGCGGTGAGCGCCGCCTCGTCCGCGCCGTCGCGCGCCGCCGCCGACATCCCCTTCATCGCGATCGCCACGAAGTCTGCCAGCTCGCCGGCCCGTTCCGGCGCCTCCCCGGCGATGAAGTCACGGATCGCCGACACGCCGGCCTTCCTCAGCGCCTCGGCCAGCGCGCAGGCCTCCGGATCGGCGCTGTTGCGCGCGCCGTCGAGCACGAGGCAGCCCGCCACCCCGTTCCGCTCCGGATAGAGCCGCGCCGCCAGCAGCAGCGTGCGCTCGATCACCTCGGCCACGCTGCCTCCCTCCGCCTGCGCCCGCGCGAAGATGTTCGCCTCCCCCGCCGCATAGCGCTGAAGCGCCCGTTCGAACAGCCCGGCCTTGCTGCCGAAGGCCGCATAGAAGCTCGGCGGCTTGATCCCCAGCTCCGCCCCCAGCTCGGCGACGCCCACGGCGTCGTAGCCGCGCGCATGGAACAGCTTCATCGCGGTCTCGACCGCCTCGTCCACATCGAACGACCGCCGCCGTCCGCGTGCCCCGGATGAGTCCTTTGGGGACAAATCTGTAGCGACCACTATATTTTCTCCTTGCGCAAACCCCCTGTCCGAATTTATATAGCGCTCACTACATTTTCTCAAGGAGCGCATCATGGGTGAGTTCACCGGCCGCAAAGTCCTGGTCCTCGGCGGCAGCCGCGGCATCGGCAAGGCCATCGTCCGCCGCTTCGCCAAGGCCGGGGCCGAGGTTGCCTTCACCTATGCCGGGTCGAAGGACGCCGCCGACGCGCTTGCCGCCGAAACCGGCGCGGAGGCCATCCGCACCGACAGCGCCGACCGCGATGCCCTGATCGCCACCGTGGCCGACCGCGGCGCGCTCGACGTGCTGGTCGTCAATGCCGGCACGGCGATCATCGGCGATCCGCTGACTTTCGATCCCGACGCCGTCGACCGGATGATCGACATCAATGTCCGGGCGCCCTACCACGCGTCGGTCGAAGCGGCCCGGCGCATGAACGACAACGGGCGCATCATCGTCATCGGGTCGGTCAACGGCGACCGCGTGCCCTTCGCCGGCGGTGCCGCCTACAGCATGACCAAATCGGCGGTGCAGAGCATGGTGCGCGGTCTCGCCCGCGATTTCGGCCACCGCGGCATCACCGTGAACGCCATCCAACCGGGTCCGACCGACAGCGACATGAATCCGGCCGATGGGCCGATGGCGCCGGCCATGCGCGAGTTCATGGCCATCAAGCGCCACATCCACGCCGACGAGGTCGCCGAACTGACCGCCTACGTCGCCGGCCCGCATGCCGCGATGATCACCGGCTCGTTCCAGACCATCGACGGCGGATTCGGCGCCTGACCGTCGGCACTTAAAAAAACGGGGGACGGTGCTCGTCCCCCGTTTTTTTATTTCTGCTGATCCTTGCGCGAGGCGCCCATGCCGCCGGTGGCGTCCGGCAGCGGCGTGTGGCCGGTATTGCCGGTGCGGTGCTGCGGGTCGTCGCCGGCCTGCGGCGTGTTGCCGGGCGACATGGCGTCGACGGAACGCTTGATCCGCTCGCCGCCCTCGCGCGCCTCCTGCTCGTGACCGGACAGATCGCCCGCGGCCTTGTCCTTTGCCTGATCGATCACGTCCCGCATCCGGTCATCGTCGCGTCCCTTTCCACCCTGGGCCTGATCCTGCCCACCGGCTTGGTTCTGGTCGTTCCGGTTGTCCATCGACGCTTCCTTCCCTGGGGGTGACGGCACCGCAGACTGGTCAGAAAATGGGCCGGCCGCGGCACTCCTCCCTCAACAACCGGGCCGGAGCCGCAAAGTGCGCTGTGCAGAAGCGGTATGGACCACTCCCCTACCGCACGGCCGCACCTTCATGGGCCAGCAGCCAGCGCTTGCGCTCCACCCCTCCGCCATAGCCGGTCAGCGCCCCGGCGGAGCCGATCACCCGGTGGCAGGGCACCACGATGCTGATCGGGTTGGCGCCGTTGGCATGCCCCGCCGCCCGCACCGCCGCCGGACGTCCGGCCAGCGCCGCCAGTTCGCGGTAGCTGACGGTGCCGCCGCAGGGGATGGCGCGCAGCGCCGCCCACACCGCACGCTGGAACGGCGTCCCGCCGGTACGCACCGGCAACCGGTCGATCACCGCAAGCTCGCCCGCGAAATAGGCATTCATCGCACGGGTCAGCCCGCCCGGATCGGCTGCCTGCCGCAATTCGTACCCGCCGCGATGATGAAGTCGCAGCAGGCGGTGCAGCCGGTCTTCGTGGTCCGTCCAGTCGATGGCCCGCAAGGCGCCCTCTTCATCCGCGACGACGATCAACTCGCCGATGGGCGTGGCGGTGCGGTCGATCAGCAGGCTGGAGACAGCGGACATGGCGACACCCCTATCCCTGATGCATAGGCGCGCTGCCGAAAATGAAGGCACCGCCTTTGCGACGCAACTCTTTGATAGGGCGCAATTTCCTGTCCTCGACCTGCGCCGCTCAACGGATTTTCTTGCGCATCGCCGCCAAAAGAGGCTCCAAAAGGCTGAGTTGCGTGCAATCCGCATGGCTGGCATGATCGGAACATGCCTGTCCATACCGTCAGTTCTTGACCGAACAGTCAGCTTTTCCGCCGCCTCCGTGCCTTGGCAGTGCTGGTTGGTTCTCTTGGCACGCGGGTTGCTGACGCTTCGGTAGACACGCCGCTCTGCGACCGAAGGGAAGCCATCCGCCATGACCCTGATCGCTACGCTTGCCGATACTGAAGACCGTCCGCCCTCGCCCTACGCCGACCTGACGCCGGCGATGACGCCGGTGCAGGCGCTGGCCGAGTCCAACCGCTGCCTGTTCTGTTACGACGCCCCCTGCATCAAGGCCTGTCCGACCGGGATCGACATCCCGGCCTTCATCCGCTCCATCGCCACCGGCAACCTGAAGGGTGCCGCGACGACGATCCTGTCGGAGAACATCATGGGCGGCACCTGCGGCCGGGTCTGCCCGACCGAGACGCTGTGCGAACAATCCTGCGTCCGCAACCGGGCGGAGGACCGCCCCGTCGCCATCGGCCGGCTGCAACGCCACGCCACCGACCGCCTCATCGATGGCGAGCCGGCCCACCCCTTCGCCCGCGCCGCCGCCACCGGCAAGCGCGTGGCCGTGGTCGGTGCCGGCCCGGCCGGCCTGTCCTGCGCCCATCGCCTCGCCACGCTCGGCCATGAGGTGACGGTGTTCGAGGCAAAGGCGAAGTCCGGCGGCCTCAACGAATACGGCCTCGCCCCCTACAAGATGGCCGACGATTTCGCCCAGCGCGAGGTGGCCTTCATCCTCGGCGTCGGTGGCATCACGGTGGAGCATGGCCGCAAACTGGGCGCCGACCTGTCGCTGGACAGCCTGCGCGCCGATTACGACGCGGTGTTCCTTGGGCTCGGCCTCGGCGCCAACAACCGGCTCGGCATCCCCGGCGAGGAGCGTGCGGGTGTGGAGGACGCCACCGCCTTCATCGAGCGCGTGCGTCAGGCGCCCCCCGGCCAGCCGCCGGCCGTCGGCCGCAGCGTCGTGGTGATCGGCGGCGGCAACACCGCCATCGACGCCGCCATCCAGGCCAAGCGCCTGGGCGCGGAGGACGTCACCCTGGTCTATCGCCGTGGCCGCGCCCAGATGGGCGCCACCGCCTGGGAGCAGGAGTTGGCCCAGACCGAAGGCGTCGTCCTCAAGACCTTCGCCGCCCCCAAGGAGATCGGCGACACCACCATCACTTTCGAACGCACCCGCCTGACCGACGGCAAACTGATCGGCACCGGCGAGACCTTCACCCTCCAGGCCGACATGGTGCTGAAGGCGGTCGGGCAGAAGCTGTCGGCCGACGCGCTGAATGGCCTGCAGGTCACCGGCGGCAAGATCGCCATCGACGATGCCTACCGCACAACGCTGGCCAAGGTCTGGGCCGGCGGCGATTGCGTCGGCACGGGCGAGGATCTGACGGTCCAATCCGTGCAGGACGGCAAACTCGCCGCGCTCGCCATCCACAGCCACCTGACCGCCTGAGGAAAGGGAGCCACATCATGGCCGATCTTCGCAGCACCATCGCCGGCATCCGCTCCCCCAACCCCTTCTGGCTGGCCTCGGCCCCGCCGACCGACAAGGCCTACAACGTCGTCCGCGCCTTCAAGGCGGGCTGGGGCGGCGTGGTGTGGAAGACGCTGGGCGAGGACCCGCCGGTGGTCAACGTCTCCAGCCGCTACGGCGCGCATCTCGACACCGACCGCCGGATGATCGGCTTCAACAACATCGAGCTGATCTCCGACCGGCCGCTGGAGGTCAATCTGCGCGAGATCATGGAGGTCAAGCGCGACTTCCCCGACCGCGCCATGGTCGTCTCGCTGATGGCCACCATGACGGAGACGGCCTGGGCCGGCCTTGCCCGCCGCATCGCCGAGACCGGGGCAGCGGACGGGCTCGAACTCAACCTCGGCTGCCCGCACGGCATGTGCGAGCGCGGCATGGGCTCCGCCATCGGGCAGGTGCCGGAGATGGTGGAGCAGGTCACCCGCTGGGTGAAGAACGCCGTCAACCTGCCGGTGATCGTCAAGCTGACCCCCAACATCACCAACATCCTGTGGTCGGCGGAAGCGGCCAAGCGCGGCGGCGCCGATGCGATCTCGCTGATCAACACGGTGAACTCCATCGTCGCAGTGGATCTCGACGCCATGGCGCCGACGCCGGTGGTCGACGGCAAGGGCAGCCACGGCGGCTATTGCGGCCCGGCGGTGAAGCCGATCGCGCTGAACATGGTGGCGGAGATCGCCCGCAATCCGGAGACAAGGCACCTGCCGGTCAGCGGCATCGGCGGCGTCACCACATGGCGCGACGCGGCGGAGTTCCTGGCGCTGGGCGCCACCAACGTCCAGGTCTGCACCGCCGCCATGACCTATGGCTTCAAGATCGTCGAGGACATGATCGGCGGCCTGTCCAACTGGATGGACGAGAAGGGATACCGGACCCTGGACGAGTTGAGCGGCCGTGCCGTGCGCAACGTCGTCAACTGGAACGACCTGAACATGAACTTCTCGACCAAGGCGGTGATCGACCCCGCCTTGTGCATCGATTGCGGCCGCTGCCACATCGTCTGCGAGGACACCTCGCACCAGGCGATCCGCATCGACGCGGGTGAGAGCCGCCGCGTCTTCACCGTGGTCAACGAGGAGTGCGTGGGCTGCAACCTGTGCAGCCACATCTGCCCGGTGCCGGACTGCATCACCATGGTGCCGGAGCAGACCGACCTGCCCTACGTCACCTGGCCCAACGACGCCCGCAACCCGATGCGCGTTCCCGAAGCCGCCGAATGACGCCCCCTCGGCCGTCATCCCCGCGAAGGCGGGGATCCAGGCTTTGCCAAAGGGGCCGCTTCCGAAACTCTGGATCCCCGCCTTCGCGGGGATGACGTCGAAACAGAAATGGCGCCAGCCCGACCGAAGAAGGATTGGGCGCCGTTCCGTTCAGGAGAGAGCAACATGTCCACCCCGCAGAATGTCGCCGTGAACGGCTCGCGCCTGTGGCAGAGCCTGATGGACATGGCGCAGATCGGCGCCACGCCCAAGGGCGGCGTGTGCCGGCTGGCGCTGACCGACCTCGACAAACAGGGCCGCGACCTGTTCGTGCGCTGGTGCGAGGAGGCCGGCTGCACGGTGTCGGTCGACAAGATGGGCAACATCTTCGCCCGCCGCCCCGGCCGCGACGACAGCCTGCCTCCGGTCGTCATGGGCAGCCATCTCGACAGCCAGCCGACAGGCGGCAAATATGACGGTGTCTATGGCGTGCTGGCCGGGCTGGAGGTGGTGCGCAGCCTGAACGACATGAACTACGTCACCGAGGCCCCGGTGGAGGTCGCGGTCTGGACCAACGAGGAGGGCTCGCGCTTCGCCCCGGCCATGGTCTCGTCCGGCGTCTTCGCCGGGGTGTTCGACCTGGAGTACGGCCTGTCGCGCGCCGACCTCGACGGCAAGACGATGGGCGAGGAGCTGGCCCGCATCGGCTATGCCGGCGACCGGGAGGTGGGCGGCCGCAAGGTCGGCGCCTATTTCGAGGCCCACATCGAACAGGGTCCGATCCTGGAGATCGAGGGCAAGACCATCGGCGTCGTCACCGATTGCCAGGGCCAGCGCTGGTACGAGATCACCTTCACCGGCCAGGAGGCCCATGCCGGCCCGACCCCGATGGTCCGCCGCAAGGACGCGCTGCTGGGGGCATCCCGCGTCGTCGATGCGGTCAACCGCATCGGCCTGAAATACGGCCCGCTGGCCTGCGCCACGGTCGGGCTGATGCAGATCCACCCCAACAGCCGCAACGTCATCCCCGGCCGCGTCTTCTTCACCGTCGATTTCCGCCACCCGGACGACGCCATCCTCGCCGCCATGGACGGCGAGTTGCGCGCCGAGGTGGAGCGCATCGCCGGCGAGATCGGGCTGGAGAGCGATTTCCAGCAGATCTGGTACTACGCCCCGATCAAGTTCGACGAGACCTGCGTCGCCGCCGTCCGCAAGGGGGTGGAGCGCACCGGCCACAGCTTCCGCGACATCGTATCGGGCGCCGGGCACGACGCCTGTTACCTGTCGAAGATCGCGCCGACGGCCATGGTCTTCATCCCCTGCATCGACGGCATCAGCCACAACGAGGTCGAGGAGACGACGCCGGAATGGTCGACCGCCGGCTGCGAGGTGCTGCTGCACGCCGTGCTCGACCGAGCCAACGCCATGGCCGAGCAAACTGCCCCTCTCCCCCCCGCTCACGCGCAAACTTTGTTTGCGCTGACGCGACAGGCGGACCATAGGTCCGCCGAAAGCGGGGAGAGGGTTGGGTGAGGGGGACGCACAGCGTGGATTCTTGGAGAGTCCCGCAACGCATCCCCCTCACCCTGACCCTCTCCCCGCTTTCGGCGGACCAAAGGTCCGCCTGTCGCGTCAGCGCAAACAAAGTTTGCGCGTGAGCGGGGGGAGAGGGGATTAGCCCCGGCAATGAATGAGTGGTTATCAAAGCGATGGCGCGAACGGCTGCCGACACCACCGATACAACGTCGCCCCAGGGCCGCATCCGGCGTGAGAACGTCGAGCGCATCCTGAAGGCGGCCGAGCGCGTCTTCGCCGAGGCCGGCTGTGCCGGCGCCACCATGGCCGACATCGCCGAGCGGGCCGGCCTGCCCAAGGCAAACCTGCATTATTATTTCGGCACCAAGGAGGACCTCTACCGCGCCGTGCTCGACAACATCCTGCGGATGTGGCTGGCGCCGATCGCCTCCTTCACCCCCGATGCCGATCCGGCGGCGACGCTGACCGCCTATGTCACCGCCAAGATGGAGGCGTCGCGCACGCGTCCCCATGCCTCCAAGGTCTTCGCCAACGAAATCCTGCATGGCGGGACCCAGGTCGAACGCTTCCTGGCGGAGGACCTGAAATCGCTGGTCGACGCCAAGGCGGCGGTGATCAACGGCTGGGTCGCCGCCGGCCGCATGGCCCCGGTGGACGCCCGCCAGTTCCTGTTCATGATCTGGGCGGTGACCCAGCATTACGCCGACTTCGACGTCCAGATCCGCAAGGTGCTGGGCCGCCGCAGCCTGAGCCGCCAGGACTTCACCGCCATGACGGCGGAGGTGCTTCGGCTGGTCCTGCGCGCCGCCGGCCTGCCGGAACCGCAGATTTCCGAAACGCCCACCGACTCCGTCCCACAAAACCTCTGAGGGAGCGCCCGAGCATGTCCACCATCCTGATCCGCGGCGGTACCGTCGTCACCGCCGAGCACACCCGCCGCGCCGACGTCCTCTGCCAGGACGGCATCATCACCGCGGTGGGCGACAATCCGGACGTGCCGGCAGGGGCGGAGGTGGTCGATGCCGGCGGCTGCTACGTCATGCCCGGCGGCATCGACCCGCACACCCACATGGAACTGCCCTTCATGGGCACGGTGACGACCGAGGATTTCTTCAGCGGCACCGCCGCCGGCTTTGCCGGGGGCACGACAATGATCATCGACTTCGTCATCCCCAACCCGAAACAGAGCCTGATGGAGGCCTACCACACCTGGCGCGGCTGGGCGGAGAAGGCGGCCGGCGACTACAGCTTCCACGTCGCCGTGACGTGGTGGGACGAGAGCGTGCGGCAGGACATGGGCACGCTGGTCGCCGACCATGGGGTGAACAGCTTCAAGCACTTCATGGCCTACAAGAACGCCATCATGGCCGACGACGAGACGCTGGTGAACAGCTTCCAGCGCTGCCTGGAGTTGGGCGCCATCCCCACCGTCCATGCCGAGAACGGCGAACTGGTCTTCCAGCTGCAGAAGAAGCTGCTGGCCCAGGGCCTGACCGGTCCGGAGGCCCATCCCTTGTCCCGCCCGCCGGAGGTGGAGGGCGAGGCCGCCAACCGCGCCATCCAGGTGGCGAAGGTCTTCGGCGTGCCGGTCTACATCGTCCATGTCTCCGCCAAGGAGGCGCTGGAGGCGATCGAGCGCGGCCAGAGCGGCGGCCAGCGCGTGTTCGGCGAGGTGCTGGCCGGCCATCTGCTGATCGACGACAGCGTCTACCGCAACCCCGACTGGGACTTCGCCGCCGGCCATGTCATGAGCCCGCCCTTCCGCCCGAAGGAGCACCAGGACGCGCTGTGGCGCGGCCTTCAGGCCGGGCACCTGCACACCACCGCCACCGACCATTGCTGCTTCTGCGCCGAGCAGAAGGCGATGGGCCGCAACGACTTCACCAAGATTCCGAACGGCACGGCCGGCATCGAGGACCGCATGACCGCGCTGTGGACGCACGGCGTCAACACCGGCCGGCTGACGATGAACGAGTTCGTTGCCGTCACCTCCGCCAATGCCGCCAAGATCTTCAATCTCTACCCGCGCAAGGGCTCGGTCAGCGTCGGGGCCGACGCCGATCTGGTGGTGTGGGACCCGAAGGCGACCAAGACCATCTCGGCCAAGACCCAGATGCAGAAGGTCGGCCTGAACATCTTCGAAGGCATGACCGTCACCGGCACCCCGGCCTACACGCTGAGCCAGGGCCGCATCGTCCACGCGCTGGGCGAAAGCCGCGCCGTGCGCGGCGCCGGCCGCTACGTCAACCGCCCGGCCTTCCCGCCGGTCTATGAGGCGGTGGCGAAGCGCAACGCCCTGAACGTCCCGACGGCGGTGGAGCGGTAAGCGGGCCTCACCCGGCCTTCGCCAGGAGCGGCCCGACCCAGCGGGCCAGAAAGGCATCCTCCGGCGCTGCCGCCAGCGCCGGCCTTGCCGCCAGCAGCAATTGCAGCAGGGCGGTGTGCAGTTCGGTGCAGGCGGACAAATCCACCCGCGGCTCTGCCGCCGTCTCCAGCCATTCGGCGAGCGGCAGCGCCTCTTCCGCCGTGCAGGCGGCCTCGAACCGGGCGAGGTCGGCGTCGAACCGGACCGGCATCACAGCAGCTCCCGCAAATCGAGCACCAGGATCAGGCGGCCGTCGCCCAGCACGGCGGTGCCGGCATAGCCGCGCAGGCTGCGCAGCACGCCGGTCATCGGGCGCAACACCACGTCGGCACGCTCGCCGACATCGTCGACCGCGACCGCGACCGGGCCGTCGCCCAGTTCGGCCAGAACCACGCAATCCGCCTCGCGGACGCGGCCGTCCTCCGGCTGGCCCAGCAGGCGGCGCAGCCGGACCAGCGGCACCACCCGGTCGCGCAGCACCACGCTCTCCGCCCGCTTGACCGCGCGGATGGCGGCGCGCGGCACCCGCTGGATACCGCCGACCAGTGCCACGGGAATGCCGTAGAGCGCGCCCGCCACCTCCACCACCACCACGCGGGTGATGCTGAGCGTCAGCGGCAGGGACAGCCGCACCCGCGTTCCGGTTCCGGGGGTCGACGCGATCTCCACCCGGCCGCCGGCCCGTTCGACCGCCGCCCGCACCGCATCCATGCCGACGCCGCGGCCCGACAGGTCGGAGACGGTGCCTGCGGTGCTGAAGCCGGGGGAGAAGACCAGCCGCACCGCGTCGGCGTCCGACAGCGCCGCGGCAGCGTCGGGCACCAGCAGCCCCTTGGCGACGGCGGCACGGCGCATCGCCGCAGGATCGATGCCGGCGCCGTCGTCCGACACCTCCACCACCACCCCGCCCTTGTCCTGGAAGGCGCCGACCCGCAGGGTGCCGCCGGGCGGCTTGCCGGCGGCCGTGCGGCGGTCCGGCGGCTCGATGCCGTGGTCCAGGGCGTTGCGCACCAGATGCAGCAGCGGCTCGCCCAGCACATCGAGGATGTCCTTGTCGGCCTCCGTCTCGGCCCCCTCCAGCACCAGCTCCACCGTCTTGTCCAGCCGGCGGGCGGTGTCCCGCACCAGCCGCGGCAGCGGATCGAAGACACGGGCCAGCGGCAGCAGCCGCAGGCGCAACGCCGCATGGCGCAAATCGCCGACCAGCGTGTCCAGCCGGGCGGAAAAGCCCTTCAGATCGCGCCGCAACTCCGCTGCCAGTTCAGCGTCTTCGGCACGGCGCAGCAGCGGTCCCAGCTGCCCCTTCACCACCGACAGCTCGCCCACCAGGGCCATCAGCGCGTCCATCCGTTCCGGTTCGACCCGCAGGGCGCGGCGGGCGGCGGGGATGGCTGCCGGCGGCGCCTCGGGCGTCGCGGGACGGGCCGGACCTTCGGCGAGGAAGCGGTGCAGCGTGCCGGCATCGGCACAGGCGGCCTCGATCATGCGCCGGTCGGCCGGACGCCCGAGCGATGCCAGGATCGCGGCGACCGCCCGCGCCACCGCGGCGCGGCGGGAGTCGCGCTCCACGACGCTGCCGGGCAACTCCAGAATCCGCCCCTGCTCCTCCAGCATGCGCGCTGCCAGCGAATCCGGTGGGGCCACGGCAATGGGAGTCACGGCCGGCTTTTCGGCCGGCTTCAGCGTGACGGCGGCGATGTGCACTTGATCGGGCACGCTGCGGAAGGCCGACCGCACCGCCTCCGGCTCGGCACCGCTCAGCGCGTGGAAGCGCAGGACGCAACGGTAAGGGTCCATCTCCGCCGGTGCCGGCAGCGGTTCGGCCGGCTCAATGCGCAGCAGCCGCAGGTCGGGCACCCGGCGGAACAGCGCCAGCGGGTCGTCGCCGATGAAGAAGCACTCCGGATCGGGCCGGTAGTCGATGGCGGTCAGCCGCCCCTCGCCCGCCGCCACCCTCTCCTCCCCCGTCAGCGCCACCAGCCAGGGGAATGTCCCGGTCTCCCCACCGACGGCGGCCGTATTCTCCGCTGCCCCCTCCCCCGCAAGCCCGCGGACCAGCGCTTCGGCTGCGGAGGGTGCGTCGTCGGGCAGCGTGCCGGCAGTCTCCAGCGCCGCCACCCAGCGGGCGCACTGGTCGAGCACGCGGAACAGCGGGTCGGCCAAGTCCGGCGTCATGGCGCGCCGGCCGTCGCGCAGAAGCGACAGCGTGTCCTCCCCGGCATGGACCAGCCGGGTGAAGGGCGCCATCTCGAACAGGGCGCTCGCCCCCTTCAGCGTGTGGAAGGCGCGGAACAGCTCGTCCACCGACGCGCGGTCGGCCGGGTCGCGCTCCAGCGCCAGCAGCGCGCCGCCCGCGGTCTCCAGCAGGTCCTGCGCCTCGACGATGAACTGGTCGAACAGCTCGCTCATGGCGCCCCCTCCGGTCCCGTGGGACGGCCGGTCAGCAGCCGTGCCGCCTCCACCAGCATCTCCGGCCGCGGCGGCTTCACGATGTACCAGTTGGCCCCGGCCAGCAGCGCCTGTTCGCGGTCGCTGTCCTTGGATTCGGTGCTGATCATGATGGCGGGCACGTTGCGCAACGCCGGGTCGCGGCGCAGGACGCGCAGCATGGTGTAGCCGTCCATCTTGCGCATGTTGACGTCGACGATAACCAGATCGGGCGGGTCGGCCATCGCCCGTTCCAGCCCCTCGATGCCGTTCACCGCCTCGTCCACCACGAAGCCGTCGGCCTCCAGCACGCGGCGGCTGAAGGCGCGGACGGTCACGGCGTCGTCCACCACCAGGATGCGCGGTCCATCCGTCATGGCGCACCTCCGTCCACGGGCTTCTGGTAGAGGATCGCGTCGGGGAAGCGGCGCGGAACGAACAGCGAGGACATGCGGCTCATGCTTTCCGAATGGCCGAGGCAGATGAAGCCGCCCGGCGCCAGGGCATCGTGGAACATGCTCGCCGCCTCCCGTCGGCCAAGGTCGTCGAAATAGATCAGCAGGTTGCGGCAAAAGATCACGTCGATCCCGCGGAATCCACGCACCTGCTGCGGGTCGGCGATGTTGACCAGGGAAAAATCGACGGACTCCCGCAAGTCCTCGATGATCCGCCAGCGCGGCCCTCCGGCCTCGGCCGTCCCGCGCATGGGCTGGAAATACTTGGCGCGCAGATGGGCCGGCAGCCCCTGCAGGGCGCGCTCGTCATAGATGCCCTCGCGCGCCCGTTCCAGCACGGCGCTGTCGATGTCCGACGCCAGCAGCTCGATCTCGTAATCGTCAACCCGCCGCCAGTTCTCCAGCAGCATGATGGCGATGGAATAGGGCTCCTCCCCCGTGGCGCAGCCGGCCGACCAGATGCGCAGCCGCGATCCCTTCGGCTTGTCCCGCACCAGCTCGTCCAGGACGGAGTTCACCAGGCAGTCGAACTGGTACTTCTCGCGGAAGAAATAGGTTTCGTTCACCGTCATCAGGTTGACGAGCCGCTGCAGCTCCTCCCCCGACGCTTGGAAGCGCAGCAGGTTCAGGTAGGCGCGCAGGCCCGTCGCGCCGACCGCCTGCATACGGGCGGCGACGCGGCGGTCGACGAAATAGCGCTTGGCCTCGGTGAAGGACAGGCCGGTGCGATCCCGCAGGAAATCGCACAGGGTCGCATAGTCCTCCGGCGACAGGCCGTCCGGTTCGCTCTCCCTCACGCGCTCACCCGCCTCGGAAGCTGGAGCGGGCGGCATCGACGGCGAAGGCGACGAAGGGATCGTCGGGGAAGCGCCGGGCCAGGGTCTCCAGGCTGGACAGCGCCTCCGGGCTGCCGGCTTCGGCCAGCGCCTCCACCGCGGCGAGGCCGACATTGACGTCGGCGTCGCGCTCCATCACCGCGGCCAGCCAGTCCGCCCGGCCGGGATGGGCAAGGCCGCCCAGCCCCTGCACCGCGAAGATGCGCAGGTCGGGGTCGGCATGGCCGAGCAGCGGCAGCAGGGCCGGAGCGGCGACCTCCGCCGGCATCTGCTGCAGGCTTTCCAGCACGCCGTTGCGCAGGGCCGCGTCCTCGCGGTCGAGGAAGGGGAGCAGCGCCGCCGCCGCCTCGTCCGTCGCGATGCGGGCGAGCGACGTGAGGATCGCCTCCCGCACGCCGGCATCGCCCTCCGCCTCCAGCCGGCGGGCGAGCGCCGCGACGGCCCCCGGAGTGGCCGTATGGCCGAGTCCGTGGGCAGCGTCGCGGCGGACCGATGCGTCGGCATCCTCCAGCGCCGCCAGCGGATCGGCCATCCGATCGGCTTGCGCGTCGGGTGCCGGAGGACCGGATGGCGCGGCGCCGGCCTTCTTCTTCACCAGTCCCATGGCGTCCTCCCTAATGCCCGCCGGCCCGCCGCTGGGCGGGCGCCAGCCAGCGGATCAGCTGGCCGGCGATGCGGTCCGACGGCAGCACGATGCCGGCACCGCCCCGCCGGATCAAATCCTGCGGCATGCCGAAGACGACGGCGCTGTCCTCCGACTCCGCGATGGTCCGTCCGCCGCGGGCGTGCAGCTCCGCCATCGAGGCGGCGCCGTCGTTGCCCATGCCGGTCAGCAGCACCCCGACCAGCCGGTCCGCCGGCAGCAGCCGCATGGCGCTGGTCACCAGCCTGTCGGCATTGGGGTGCCAGGGCCGGTCGGCCGCCGCGGGCACGCAGACCGCCTGCAGCCGCCCGCCGCGCCGCGCCAGCTCCACATCGGCGCCGCCGCGGGCGATGCAGACCATGCCCGGCTCCAGCACCGTCGCCCGCTCCACCTCCAGCACGCGCAGGGCGCACATCTCGTCCAGCCGGCGCGCCAGCGTCGCGGTGAAGGCGGCCGGCATATGCTGGGCCACCACCACCGGCCAGGGGAAGTCGGGCGGCAGCAGGGGCAGGATGTCCTCCAGCGTGCTGGGTCCGCCGGTGGACACGCCGACCAGCACCACCCCGTCTCCCTCCGCGCCCGCAGCGGTCTTTCCCGTGGGCGGAGCCGGCAGCGGAGCGGGAAGTGATGGGGGCGCGACGAAATCCTCCCCGGCGATGCGGGCGCGGGCCAGCCGCAGCCGCTCGCGCAGGCCATGCACCCGGCGCGGGCGCGACGACGCGGCGGCGCGCACCGTCTCCACCAGCTCCTCGCCGATGCGGCCGATGGCACCGGCGGCCGGCTTCTGCACCGCCTCCACCGCTCCCAGCCGCAGCGCCTCCAGCGTTTCCTCCGCGCCGGCGCCGGTGAGGGCGGAGACCATGACCACCGGCTTCGGATGCTCCACCATGATGCGGGCGAGGCAGGCCAGCCCGTCCATGCCGGGCATGGTCACGTCGAGCGTCACCACGTCCGGATCGACGGCCGGCAGGCGCGCCAGGGCTTCCTCCCCCGTCGCGGCGGTCTCCACCCGGAAGCCGGCCTCGCTCAGCAGCTCCGCGATGCGCCGGCGCATCAACGCGGAATCGTCCACCACCAGCACCGTCAGCACGCCGTCCCCCATCGAGCCGTCACTGCTGGGTAACGAGCAGGCCGGCCAGCCGGTCCATGTCGAGCAGGCTTTCCGCATCCATCAGCAGGATCAGGCGCGCGCCGCCGCCGGCACCCTGCCCCGCCAATTCCGGTTCGCGGGGCACCAGGGTCGCGACCCGGCGGATCAGACGGCGCTGCGCCGCCGACACCGCCGGAGCCGGACCGATCCGCTCCGCCGGGATCGTCACCAGTCCGGACAGCCCGTCGACCAGCAGCCCGACCCGCGCGGCATCGGCCCCATCACGGCCAACCACCACAACCCGGCCACGCGCGAGTCCGGGAGCGGCCCCGCCCGCCGCCGGCAGATGCAGCAACCGGCGCTGGTCGATCAGCGGCAGCACCTCGCCGCGCAGCGTCAGCACGCCGCTGACGAAATCGGGGGCGTTGGGCAGGGGCGTGATGCTGTCGGGCCGGCGCAGCACCTCGCGCACGGCTGCGACGGGCAGGCCGTATTCCGCCCCGGCGAGGCTGAAGACGACGAAACGCTCCGCCATGCCGCCCGTGCTGCCCGCATCCGCGGGCCTTGCCGGTTCCATGCCGTCCCTCTCCCCATCCGCGCCGATCGCCGCGCCATGCCGGAACAGCCGCCCGGCCGACAGCACGGAGACCAGCCGCCGCCCGCCATCCGCACGTGCGATGCCGTCCAAATCCTCGAACTCCGGTTCGCGGGCGAGAAAGGGCGGAACCGGGTCGATCTGCGCGGGGTCGAGCCGCAGGATCTCCCGCACCTCGTCCACCAGGACGCCGACCGGGGCCTGCCCCTGGCCGGGCCGCACCACGACCACCCGTCGTCCGAGCGCTTGTCCCCCGGCCGCCTGCCCCCCAGCCTCCTGTTCCCGAACGCCGTCCAGCCCGAACAGCGCGCGCAGGCCCACCAGCGGCAGCAGCCGGTCGCGCACCGACATCACCCCCAGCAGATGCGCCCTGGACCGCGCCATGCGGGCGATCTCGCGCGGGGCCGGCAGCACTTCGCGCACGCGCTCCACCGGCAGGGCGAATTCCTGCCCGGCGACTTCGAAGACCAGCAGCGCCAGCCGGTCGATTCCGCCCGCGGCCTTGCCGCCGGCGCTCCGGTCATTGCCCGGGCCTGCGAACCGACCGAAACCGCCGATCAGCCCGCCCGCGGTCGCCGCCCGGTCGGTCTCGCCCAAGTCGCCGAACTGCCGGTCGATCAGGACGTCCGGCTTCAGGATGGTGGCCGGGCCGTCGCGCAGCAGGCCGTCCAGCATGGCGGGGTCGAGCCCGCCATCCTCGGCGGCCACCGGGTCGATGCGGCCGGGATCGCTGCGCAGGATGCCGGCCATGGCGTCCACCCGCAGGCCGACCGGCTGGCCGCGATGCCCGACCAGCACCACGCGGGTCTCGCGCGTGTCGGGCGATCCGCCGTCCCGTCCGAGCGCCATCGCGAGGTCCAGCACCGGCACCGCGTCGCCATGCCAATGCGCCAGCCCCTCCAGCCCCGGCGGGCCCAGCGGGATGCGCACCAGCTCCGGCGGACGGATCACCGCATGCACGGACGACATCGGCAGGGCGAGGCGCAGGTCGCCGACCGTCATGGTGACGAAGGCGAGGCTGCCCGCCCCGCCACCGTCGGATGCCCCGCCGGATGCCCCTCCGGCTGCGGCTTCCGTCGCCACGGCGATCAAACCGCGCCGAGCAGGCTGTCGGCCATCGCCGCGATCTCCTCGATCGCCGACGCCAGCTCCTCCGCCCCCTTGGCCTGCTCGCGGGCGGCCTTGGCCGCCTCGGTCGCGGAAAGGTTGGCGGCGGCGGCGGCGGTGGCCACCTGCTCCACCCCGGTGCGGGTCTCGCGCAGGGCAACGGTGGTCTCCGCGGCGGCGTCCAGGATCTCGCGGCTGCCGGCGGTGACCACCCGCAGCTCCTGCGCGCCGGCGGTCAGGGTGACGCCGAAGGCGCGGTGGCGCGCGGTTTCCGCCAGCGCGGTTGCCGAGACGTCGTCGATGTCGCGGCGCACCCGCAGCATCTGATCCTGGATGTTGCGGACGATGTCCTTGACCCGCTCGGCGCTCTCGGCGCTGTCGCCGGCCAGCTTGCGGATGTCGCCGCTGACCACGGTGAAGCCGCGGCCGAACTCGCCCGCCCGCGCCGCCTCGATGGAGCCGCTGACCGCCAGCATGCCGGTCTGGATGGCGACGGTGGCGATGGCGTCGACCACCTTGTCGATGCGCCGGCCGATCCGCTCCAGCGCGTCCAGCCGCTCGCCGGCCCGGCGGGACGAGTCCACCGCCTCCAGCATGCCGTCGGCCAGCCGGCCGATGGTGTCGCGGGTCTCGCCCAGCAGGGCTTCCATCGAGGAGCAGCGCTCGACCGAGTCCTGCGCCCGGCCGGCGGCCAGCGTCGCCGCCGCGTCGATCTCCGCGATGGCGGAGGCGAGCTGGTGGGTGGCGGCGCTCTGCGACTGGGCGCCGCCGGAGATCTGGCCGATCGCCGTCATGATCTGGGCGGCGGCGCGGTTGATCTCCTCGATGGCGGCAGACAGCTCCTCCGCGGCCGAGGCCAGCTCGTCGGCGGTGGCGGCAAGGTCGGCGGTGCCCTCCAGATCCTCGGCCAGTTCCGACAGCTGGCCTGCGGCGCGCTGGCTCTGGTTCAGGGCGACGGCCTGCTCGCCCGCGGTCTTCAGGGCCTCCTCGGCGGCGGCGGACTGCTCCTCGGCGCTGGCGGCGATGGTTTCCGCCCCGCGCAGGGCTTCGCGCGCGGCCTGATCGGCCTCCACGGCGGCGCGGATCGTCTCCTGCGCGCCCTGCACCAGCGCGGTCATGTCCGACCGCACGCCTTCCAACTGCTTAACGATGGTGCGCCCGCGCTCCACCTCGGCCTTGGCGGCATCGGACGAGGCGACGATGCCGGCGGCGATGGCGGCCACCGCCTCCTGGATCTCGCCGACCATCCCCTGGATGTCGTTGGCGCTGCGTTCGGACCGTTCGGCCAGCGCCTGGACCTCGTCGGCGACGACGGCGAAGCCCTTGCCGGCCTCCCCCGCCCGCGCGGCCTCGATGGCGGCGTTCAGGGCCAGCAGGTTGGTCTGGTCGGCGATGGCGGCCACGCTCTGCACGATGGCGCCGATCTCGCGCGCCTGGGCCTCCAGGTCGCGCACCAGCCGGACCGAGGCCTCCTGCCGTTCGGCGGCGCGGACGATGCCGTCGATGGAGGACAGGATCTGGCCGCTGACGTCCTTCAGCGTGCCCTGCAGCGCCTCGACCCGCAGCACCGCCTGCTCGGCGGTGGCGCGCGAGCGAGCCAGCAGTTCCGACGCGCGGCCGATCATGCGCTGCGACTGCTGGGTGGCGCCGGCCGACTCCTCGGCCCCGGCGGCGATCTGCTCCATCGCCCGGCGCAGTTCCTCGGCGGCGGAGGCCGCCTGGGTGACGCCGCTCGCCAGTTCGGTTGAGGCGGCGGCGATGCCGCTGGCGGCCTGCCGGCGGCGCGAGTCGGCACGCGCCCGGCGGCGCTGCGGAGCGTTCGGACCGGCACCTTCCGGCGAAGCGGCTTTCATGGTCGGGACGGCGGCCGCTTCGGCGGTTTCGACTGCGCCCCCATCCGGACCGGCATCGGCACCGCCGTCCTTGTTCCGGGCCGTGCGTGCCGTGTCTATCCTGGTCTTCTTGATGAGTGTCATTGTCCTTCCCCGCCTTTCCAGTCGGTTCTTCTTGGCCGGTTCTTGTTGGCCGATTCTTCTGCGCCGGTTCTTCTTGATGCTCTTACGTCACCATCCGCCCGATATAGCGGCCGAGCGTGGCCTGCAGCGTGCCCGCCGAGCCAGAATCGAGCAGCAGGACCACCCGCCCACCGACCCCGACCGAGGCCCCGACCGAGGCCCCGTCCCCATCGCCGTCCGGCAGGCTGGTGTGCAGATCGATGTGGAAGAGCACCGCAGCAGCCCCCAAACCGGACTGGGCCGCACCGGCCTCCGCCACGATGGCCGGCGCCACCACGGCGCAGCTGCGCAGGATCTCCGCCCCGCTGCCGCGGATCACCACGGGCAGGCCGGTGTCCACCGGCTCGCCCAGCAGGTTGGCGACCAGCGCCAGCGCGCTGTTCAGAACGACGTTGCCCAGTTCCGCCAGGACTTCGTCCTCAAGTTCGGGAACGTCGTCCGGCGGAACGCCCGGGGGCAGGGCCGCGCGCACCAGCGGCAGGCTGCCGGCCTGCGGGAAGACCAGCAGGGCGCAGCCGGCGAACAGGCCGTCCAGCCTTTCCGAAACGCCCACCAGCGGCGGTGTCAGCGCCCGGTCCAGCAGCCCGGCCACCTCCTCCGGCGGCACCATCTCCACCGACGGCACCGACAGCGTCACCAGACCGCCCAGCATGCGGCCGAGCGCGGTCGATGCCTTGCCGATCCCGATGTTGCCCAGTTCGGCCAGGGCATCGCGCTCCAGCTCGCTCAGCATGGGGGCGGCGGTCACTCCGGTGCGGCCTGGGAGGGACGGCGGGGCGGCAGGGCGGTGGAGTTCAGGAAGCGGGCGACCTGCTCCTCCTCCAGCGGCTTGGGCATGAAGGCGGCGCCGACCGCCCGGATGCCGGAAACCACCGCGTCCTGCGCGTTGGCGGTGATGATGGCGACATGGACGTTCGGGTGGCTCTGGCGCAGCTTGGCCGCGCTCTCCACGCCATTGTCGCCGGGCATGTTGTAATCGATGATCGCAACATCCACAGGCGTGTCCTGAAGCGTCTTGAAGAGTTCATCGCCGTTCGCCGCCTCGACGACCGACCAGTCCGGCTTGTTGCGCAAGACCATCGCCCGCACATGCATGCGCGAAAGCTTGCTATCGTCGACAATGATTACAGTCTTACCCAAGATATAGGCCTTTTGGATAGAGCTCGACCGGCAGAGCCGAATTGTGCGCAAGTATACAGAATGAATGTCGTCACGCCAGTCCCCTTGATCGCAGCCGGGAATAGGCGTCGGGATTTTGCGGGCGCGGCGGCCGGCCGACTCATGCTATCGAGACGGACCGCTTCCTTCGATCCGGCCCCCGTTCCATGCCGTCATCATCATCCGCCGCCGAACTGGCCGCCCTGTTGGGCCAAGCGCTGGGCCATCACCGCGCCGGCGACCTGGATGGGGCGGAACGGGCCTACCGCGCGATGCTGGCGACCGACCGCGGCAACCCCGATGCGCTGCACCTGCTGGGCGTGCTGCACCACCAGCGCAGGGAAGATGCCGAAGCGGTCCGGCTGATCGGCCAGGCCATCGCGCGGCGCCCCCGGATGGCGGAGCAGCACGCCAACCTCGGCCTCGCCCTACACGCGCTCGGCCGGCTGGGTGAAGCGGAGGCGGAATACCGCCGGGCGCTCGCCCTGCGCGAGGCCTATCCGCAGGCGCACAACAGCCTGGGCAGCGCGTTGCAGGAGCAGGACCGGCTGGATGATGCCGCCGTCCATTACCGCCGCGCGCTCGACCTCGACGCCGGCTATGCCGAGGCTTGGGCCAATCTCGGCACGCTGCTGCGGGCGCGGGACGAGTATGGCGAGGCGGAGACGGCGCTGCGCCACGCCCTGCGGCTTGATCCCGGCCATGCCACGGCGCTAACCAACCTCGGCGTCGTACTGAAGGAGACCGGCCGCATCGGGGAGGCTGAGGCCGCGCATCGGGAGGCGCTGCGCCTTGCCCCCGGCGATGCCGAAACCATGGTGAACCTCGCCCTGCTGCGTGAGGCCCAGGGCCGCGGCGGGGAGGCGGAAGCGCTTTACGGCCAAGCGCTCGCCCTGTCTCCCGGTTTCGCGCTGGCGCGCTGGAATCTCGCCCTGCGGCTGCTCGGCCAGGGCCGGCTGGCGGAGGGGTGGGACGAGTATGAGGCGCGCTTCGCCTCCCGCCGCGTTTCGGCCGGACGCAGCTTCACGCTGCCGCCCTGGGACGGTGCCGCGGGCGGGCGCCTGCTGGTCTGGCGCGAACAGGGGCTGGGCGACGAACTGATGTTCGGCACCGCCCTGCCCGACCTCGCCGCCGGGATCGGTCCGGACAACCTGGTGGTGGAGGTCGATGCCCGGCTGACCGGGCTGGTCGGCCGCGCCCTGCCCGGCCTCACGGTGCGGGCGGAGACGACCGACCCCACCGACGCCCCGATCAATGCCGACAGGCATCTGGCGATGGGATCGTTGCCCCGGCTGCTGCGGCCGACGCTGTCCGCCTTTCCCGACCGGCGGTCCTGGCTGGCGCCCGACCCGGCCCGGCTGGCGGACTGGCGCGACCGGCTGGCGGCGCTGGGGCCGGGCCTGCGCGTCGGCATCTGCTGGGGCAGCCAGAACATGCTGGGGGAGCGCAAGGCCGCCTACACGACGCTCGCCGACTGGGCGCCGCTGCTGACCCTGCCCGGCCTGATCCCGGTCACCCTGCAATATGACGAGCGCGAGGCGGAGATCGCCGCGACCGAGGAGCGCCTCGGCCTGCGCATCCACCGCTGGCCGGATACCGACCTCAAGAATGACCTGGAGAGTGTCGCCGCGCTGATCGCCGGGCTCGACCTCGTGGTGACGGTGGCGAGTTCGGTCGGCGAGATGGCCGGCGCGCTCGGCGTGCCGGTCTGGCGCTTCGGCCCTGCCGGCGACTGGACGGCGCTGGGCAGCGCGGTGCGGCCCTGGTTCCCATCGATGCGGCTGTGGAGCGCGCGGCCCGGCGAAGGGCTGGCGGACGTGCTGGTGCGCATGGCGGCGGAACTGCGCCGTCTGGCGCCCGCCTTGCCCATCGCCGACTGGCTGGCGGAGGCGCGGGACCTGCACGAGTCCGGCCGCTGGCCGGAGGCGGAGAAAGCCTATCAGCGCATCCTCGACCAGGGAGGCGAGGTGCCCGCGGCGCTGGAAGGCTACGGCCTGCTCGGCCATCAGGCCGGCCGTCCCGACATCGCCGTCACCCTGCTGACCCGCGCCATCACCGCGGAGCCGAGTGCCGGCCGCCACAAGCGCCGCGCACTGGCCCACCAGGAGATTGGCGCTATGGCGGAGGCCGAGGCCGACTGGCAGGCCGCCGCGTCCCTCGCCCCCGAGGATGTGGAGGCGCTCGGCAATCTCGGCGCCCTCCGCCTGACCCGCGGCGCGGCGGTCGAGGCGGCGGAGGCGACCGAGGCGGCGCTGCGCCTTGCCCCCTTCCATGCCGGGCTGTGGGCCAATGCCGGACTCGCCCGGCAGGCGATGGGCCGCGACGGCGTGCCGTTCTTCCGGCGGGCGCTCGTCCTTGATCCCGCTTTGGCGGAGGCCTGGACCGCCCTGTCGGCCGAGGCGCTCCGCGACGCCGCGCGTGCCACCGAGGCGGATCGCGCGGCGGAGCGAGCCTTGCGCCTGCGGCCCGGCGACCCGTCGGCGGTCGGCAATCTCGGGCTGGCGGCGCTGGCGCTCGACCGCCCAGCGGAGGCGGTGGGGCATCTGCGTCTGGCACTCCAGGGCCGTCCGGGCGACCTCGGTACGATCGGCAACCTCGCCCTGGCGCTGGAACGGGCGGGCGACGGCGCCGCGGCGGGGCTGGCATGGTGGCGGGTGATCCTGCTGACTCCCGGCATCGGCGCCGGCTGGGCCGGTCTGGCCGACCTGCGGCAGCGCCAAGGCCGGTTGGATGCCGCGCTGAAGGGCTGGAGCCGGGCGCTGGCGCTGGAGTCCACGCGGGCGGAATGGCGCTACAATCTGGGCAACGCCCTGCACGCCGCCGGCCGGCCGGAGGAGGCCGATGCGGCCTATCGGCAGGCGGTGGAGGACGACCCGAGCCTGACGCTTGCCGCCTTCAACCGTGGCTATGCGGCGCTGGCGCGCGGCGAACTCGGCACCGGATGGACCGGGCTGGAGGCCCGCTTCGCCGCCGGACAGGCATTGCCGGACCGCCGCTTCCGCATCCCGGCCTGGGACGGCGGCGACCTGACGGGGAAGACGGTGCTGGTCTGGCGCGAACAGGGGGTGGGCGACGAGCTGATGTACAGCGCCTGCTACGCCGACCTGATCGGGCGCGCGGAACAGGTGGGCGGCCGGGTGATCGTGGAGTGCGAGCCGCGGCTAATGGATTTGTTCGCGCGCTCCTTCCCGCAGGCGCTGGTGCGGGCGGCGACGGCGGAGCCGGTGGATGCCGACTGCCACGTCCCGGCGGGGTCGCTGCCGCTGCGGCTGGGCTGGGGGTTGGGCGGCTTTCCGGCGCGGAGCGGCTGGCTGCGCGCGGACGAGGCGGCGATGGAGCGGTGGCGGGGGTGGTTGGGGGAGTTGGGTGGCGATGACGGCCCCCTCCCTAACCCTCCCCCGCCTTTGGCGGGAGAGGGGACTGCCGCCGCTTCGCAATCAAGTCACGCCGCCAAGCATCCTACCCCCTCCACCGCCAAAGGCGGGGGAGGGATGGGGAGGGGGCAACCGCTACAAGGAGCCAACTCCCCCCTCACCATAGGCCTCTGCTGGCGTAGCGGCCTGCGCAGTGCCTTGCGCGACGCCAACTACGCGCCGCTGACCGACTGGGCGCCGATCCTCACCCTGCCCGGCCTGCGCCTGATCACTCTTCAATACGACGACTGCGAGGCCGAACTCGCCGACGCCGAACAGCGTTTCGGCATCACCATCCACCGCCCGCCGCTCGACCTGAAGAACGACCTCGACGGAGCCGCCGCCCTGACGGCGGCGCTGGACCTGGTGATCTCCGCCGGAACGTCGGTGGCGGAGATGGCCGGCGCGCTTGGGGTGCCGGTCTGGCGGGTCGGGCCGGCGGGGGACTGGACGGCGCTCGGCACCGCGTGCCGGCCCTGGTATCCGTCGATGCGGCTGGTCTGCCCGAAACCGGGCGAGACGCTCGGCGACGCGCTGGGCGCCGCCGGACGTGCCCTCAGCAGTCTCAGAATGCCGGAACCACGGCGTTCTTGAACTTGGTGAGGATGAACTCCTTCACCTCGGGGCTGTTGTAGGACTTCACCAGCTTGGCGACCCAGGGCTTGTCCTTGTCGGCCTTGCGCACGACGATGACGTTGGCATAGGGGCTGTCGGCCGCCTCGCGGGCGATGGCGTCCTTGACCGGGTCGATGCCGGCCTCCAGCGCGAAGTTGGTGTTGATGGCGGCGGCGGTCACGTCGTCCAGCGAGCGCGGCAGCTGGGCGGCGTCCAGCTCGACGATCTCCAGCTTCTTCGGGTTCTCGACGATGTCGATCGGCGAGGCCTTCAGGGTGCCGCCGTCCTTCAGCTTGATCAGCCCCTTGGCCTGCAGCAGCAGCAGGACGCGGCCGCCGTTGGTCGGGTCGTTGGGGATGGCGAACTTGGACCCGGCCGGCAGCTCTTCCAGGCTCTTCACCTTCTTGGAATAGATGCCGATCGGATAGACCACCGTCTTGCCGACGCTGACCAGATCGAAGCCGCGGTCCTTCACCTGGTTGTCCAGATAGGGCTGGTGCTGGAAGCTGTTGGCGTCAAGGTCGCCGCCGGCCAGCGCCTGGTTCGGGATGACGTAGTCGGTGAATTCCAGGATCTGGATGTCCAGCCCGTCCTTGGCGGCGATGGGCTTCACCGCTTCCAGGATCTGGGCATGCGGGCCGGCGGTGACGCCGACCTTGATGGTCTCGGCGGAAGCACCGAAGGCGATGGCCATGGTGGCGGCGCCGGCCAGCAGGGAAGCCAGCGAACGGAAGCGCAGCATCTCGAACACTCCTCGGGTTTTTTGAATCAGGATTTCAGGGCCAGGATTTCAGGGTCAGGATTTCAAATTACGCTTGTTGACCCGGCGGGCAATCAGGTCGCCCGTCGACTGCACAATCTGCACCAGCACGATCAGCACGATCACCACCGCCAGCATCACCTCCGGCAGGAAGCGCTGGTAGCCGTAGCGGATGCCGAGGTCGCCCAGGCCGCCGCCGCCGACCGCGCCGACCATGGCGGAATAGCCGATCAGGCTGACCGCCGACAGGGTCAGGCCGGCGACGATGCCCGGCAGGGCTTCCGGCAGCAGAACCTTGCGGATGATCTGGAAGGGCGTGGCGCCCATCGCCTGCGCCGCCTCGACCAGGCCGCGGTCGACCTCGCGCACCGCATTCTCCACCACACGGGCGATGAAGGGGGCGGCGGCGACGGTCAGCGGCACGATGGCCGCGTTGGTGCCGATGGAGGTTCCGGCGATCAGCCGGGTGAAGGGGATGATCGCCACCACCAGGATGATGAAGGGGGTGGAGCGGGTCATGTTCACCACCGCCCCCATCACCTTGTTGAAGGCGAAGTTCTGCAGCAGTTCGCCCCGCCCGGTGACGGCCAGCATCACGCCGATGGGAAGCCCGATCAGCGTCCCGATGGCGCCCGACACCGCCACCATGTGCAGCGTGTCGATCAGCCCCTTGATCAGCAGGTCAATGATTTGCGGGGAGAGCATGGCCCAACACCTCGACGCCCAGATTGTTCTCTTTCACCAGTGCGATGGCGGCATCGACCTTGGCCGTGTCGCCCAGCGCCTCCACCACCAGCGTGCCGAAGGGGGCGCCCTGGATCTCGTCGATCTGGCCGTGCCAGATGTTCAGGTCCAGGTTCAAGTGGCGGCTGATGGCGCTGATGACCGGGGTGGTCGCCTTCTCGCCGGTGAAGGTGATGCGCAGCACCGGGTTGCTCCCCAGGCCGGGCTGGGGCGACAGCCGGTCGCGCAGGCTGTCGGGAATCCCGCGGTTGATTACGGGATCGACGAAGCTGCGGGTGGTGGGGTGCTTGGGATGGGCGAAGATGTCGAAGACCGGCCCCTGCTCGATCACCCGGCCGCCTTCCATCACCGCCACCTTGTGGCAGATCTCCTTGATGACGGCGATCTCATGGGTGATCAGCACGATGGTCAGGCCGAGCCGCCGGTTGATGTCGCCCAGCAGATGCAGGATCTGCGTCGTCGTTTCCGGGTCGAGCGCGGAGGTCGCCTCGTCCGACAGCAGCACCTTCGGCTTGCTGGCGAGAGCGCGGGCGATGCCGACGCGCTGCTTCTGCCCGCCCGACAGCTCCGCCGGATAACGGTTGCGCTTGTCGGCCAGCCCGACGAGGTCGAGCAGCGGCTCCACCGTCCGGCCGATCTCCGCCTTGGCCATGCCCGCCAGTTCCAGCGGCAGCGCCACATTGTCGAAGACGGTGCGCGAGGACAGCAGATTGAAGTGCTGGAAGATCATGCCGATGGAATGGCGGGCCTGCCGCAGTTCCGCCGCCGACAGGGTGGTCATCTCCACCCCATCCACCGTGACGCTGCCCGCCGTCGGGCTTTCCAGCAGGTTGACCGTGCGCAGCAGAGTGGACTTGCCGGCACCCGACCGGCCAATGATCCCGAAGACCTCGCCGCGTTCGATGGAGAGGTCGATGTCGGCCAGCGCGTGGACCGGAGCCCCGCCGCCGCGGGCGGCGTAAGTCTTGCGAATGTTTGTTAGCGTTATCATCTTTTATTCGGCAAAAGGGGACGTCCAGCGTCCCCCCAGCCCCCTCACCAAGTCGGAATGATGGAACCGTTGAAGCGCGTTTCGATAAACTGCCGCACTTCGGGCGAACGATACAGCGCAATGAAGCGCTTGATCGTCGGGTCTTCCATGCGATCCTTGCGGACCGCCCAGACCAGGTTCCACTTCGACTGGTCATCCTCCAGCACCAGCGCCTTCTTCGGCTCCAGCCCGGCCAGCACGGCATAGTTGAGGGTGATGACCGACGCATCCACGTCGTCGAGCGAGCGGGGAAGCTGGGCGGCGTCCAGTTCCACCAGCTTGATGCCCTTCGGGTTCACCACGTCGGCGATGGTGGTGTTCAGGCCGGCTCCCTCCTTCAGCCCGATCACGCCGGCCTTGGCCAGCAGGAACAGGGCGCGGGCGCCGTTGGTGGGGTCGTTGGGGATCGACACCGACGCACCCGGCTTCAGGTCGGCCAGCGCCTTCACCTTGGCACTGTAGACGCCCATCGGCACCACGACGCTCTTGGCGACGGAGACGATGTCGTAGCCGCGCTGCTTCACCTGATTGTCCAGGAAGGGCTGGTGCTGGAAATTGTTGGCGTCGATGTCGCCGGCCTGAAGCGCGGCATTGGGCATATTCCAGTCCGTGAACTCGATCACCTGCGCCTCGATGCCCTCCTTGGCGGCCAGCTTGGCGGTGAATTCCAGGATCTCGCCATAGGGGCCGGCCGACACGCCCAGCTTCAGCGGAGCGGCGAAGGCAGAGGTCGCGGCGGTCAGCAGGCCGGCGGCGACGGCCACCGACATCAGGATGCGCTTCATCGGGTCTTTCCTCAGGGTTTCTTGGCAGCGGGCATTTATCGGGGCTCAGCGGCGGCGGGTGTCGGGCAGCCGGCTGTAATGCTGGTGGGCAGCGCGCTGGGCCTGTCCGACATTGCGGAAGACGCGGCGGTCGAGATCGCGGAAAGCCCAGTCGGACACGAAGAAGGTGAAGCCGCCGCGCTCGGCGACGACGATGCCGGCGGACCGGCCCTGGACTTCGATGGCGTAGGCGCTGGCGTGGGACATGGCGAAGGACTCCCCCTGGCGCGGCCGGGCCCTCGGCACACTGGGGCGGGGCGGGACGGCGGCGCAAATGCGTTCAGGACTGGCGGATGTGCGGAATGGGCGCTGTGTCTTGGGGCCGCAAGGTCAGCGGCAACACAGGCCCGGGCGCATCATGCAGGCCGGGAAAGCGGTCCGAAGCACGGATGGGGGAACGGAAACTCGCGATGTCATTCCGGTCTCTCCTTCTTGAAGAGGTCCACGACCGGTATCGTGGCGCTTTAGCGTTTGGTGACGCGGCGCAAGCTGCAGAAGTCAAATTGCCGCGGGATGCCCCGGCGGGGCGTCCGATGGATAATGTCTACTGCCGATATCGGTATTCAGTCAACCGGCTTTTTCGCAAATAAGTGTACTTTCCACGTTTATACATTTTTCTAATGGTAAATGCGCGGCGGTCTGCGGAAACCGCCGCGCACGATATGGTACCGGTTACTGAGACAGCTGCTTGAAGCCGATCTGGCCGCAGGACTGGTCGAACAGATAGTCAACCTTGCTCAGCCAATGCCGGCCGGTGTTGATGAAGTTGCCGTTGCTCGGCTCGATCCAGGTCGCCTGGGACTGGTCGAGCGGCAGCACCACCTTCGGCGGATTCAGCTGTGCGGTCAGGGTCGGGTTCAGCGTGGTGCCCGCCACGGTCAGTTCCATGGTCAGGCCGGGGGTGACGATCGTCTCTTTCACCGGCTTGGTTCCGCCGCCGGGCTGGGGCACGTTCACGGTGACGGTGTCCACGGAACCGGCCGGGCGGGCGCTGTCGCTGAAAGCCATGAACATGTAGTCCAGGCCGGTATCCACCAGCGTGCTGCCGCAGAGCGGGGCGCCCAGCGCGGTCCCCTTCGAATCCTTCAGCGTGATACAGGCGGTTGCCCCGTTCCACACCGTGCCGCCGGTCGTCGGCTGCGGCGACACCTGGGTCAGCTGAACCGTCTGGAAACCGTTGGCGTTCGCCTGGGTCAGGCCGATGTCGATGCCCTGCTGGGTGAAGACATAGCCGGCATGTGCCGCGGCCGGCACGTTCAGGAAGGGGTTGTTGGTGGTGGTCGGGGATGTTCCGCGGTCGAAGCCGACGCCGATCATGCCGAAGCCGTCGCTGACCTTGGCGCAGTTCGCCAAGCTGGTGCCGCTCTTGCCGTTCACCGGGGCGGTGCCCTCATAGCTGGCGCAGTTGTTCGGATCCACCGTGGCGGTGCTGGTCGGCGGGTTGGAGGTCACCTGGCAATGGCAGCTGGTGGCGATGATGTCGACCGGCGTGGTGTTGGTATAGCCGCCACCGCTCAGCGGCAGGGCGATCGCCGCCTTGACGTTCTTGCCGGCGTAGTAATTGCCGGAGCTGGAATAGGCGATCTGGGTCGTCTGGGTGGAGGCGTTCCAGACGCTGGCCGGAACCTTGCCGGACGGCAGGGCGAGGCCGGTGGAGCCGGTGTCGACCATCACCGGCTGAACGCCGGCCGATGCCGCGTTGTTCGCGTCGAGCACCGCGACGTCGATCATGTACCCGTTCAGAACCGACGATGCGCCCGAGCTGAGCGCCAGCGACACCGAACCGCTCTGCGGATAGGTGCAATTGCCGGAGGAGGTGGAAGAGGCGGCAAGGGCGCCAGCCATGGGGGCGGCGGAGAGCGCCAGGGCCAAGGCCGTCAGAATAGCCGGCCGGATGGCGCCTTGGGAAATGGGATGGAGAGACGCAATCATTGCTTTGATGTTCCTTAAAGTGAATGGGCGAAAATTGTATAAATCCTGTCAATGCACCTACGGATGGATTTTCTGAGTCAAATTGTAACCATATCCCGGCAACCTGCCGCCGTCGTGCCGCAGCCGCCGGCGACCAACGGGCCACGCGGACGATGCGGGGCGTGACACCGACAGGTGACGGGCGCGCGGAATGTGCTATCTATCGCGTCGATGGTTCATCCGGGGCCTGCACACCGCCCCGGCGAGCGATGCGAGGAGAGTGTTTTGTCCGCCGATCCCAGCGCCCAAGGGGTGACTGCCGCAGCGATGACGGCCGCACCGGTCGATGACCAACTGGTGCTGGCCCTGCCCAAGGGCCGCATCCTGAAGGAGCTGCGCCCGCTGCTGTCCCATGCCGGCATCCATCCGGAGCCGGCCTTCGACGACGACAAGAGCCGGCTCCTGCGCTTCGCCACCAATGTGCCGAACCTCAGCATCATCCGCGTCCGCTCCTTCGACGTGGCGACCTTCGTCGCCTTCGGCGCCGCCCATCTGGGCGTGGCGGGCAACGATGTGCTGATGGAGTTCGACTATCCGGAGATCTACGCGCCGCTCGACCTCGGCATCGGCGCCTGCCGCCTGTCGGTCGCCGAGCCGGTGGAGATGATGGAGGGCGACGATCCGTCGCGGTGGAGCCATGTGCGCGTCGCCACCAAATATCCGGAGGTTACCAAGCGCCACTTCGCCGCCCGCGGCGTCCAGGCTGAGTGCGTCAAGCTGAACGGCGCGATGGAACTGGCCCCGACGCTGGGCTTGTGCCGCCGCATCGTCGATCTGGTCTCCACCGGATCGACGCTGAAGGCCAACGGGCTGGTGGAGGTGGAGCATATCGCCGACGTCACCTCGCGCCTGATCGTCAACCGCGCCGCCTTCAAGACGCGGACGGCCGAGATTTCTCAGTGGATCGACAAGTTCCGGGAGGCGGTGAATGCCCGTCAGGCTTGATATTCGCGACGCGGACTTCGCCGCCGGCTTCCAGGCCCTGCTGCACGCCAAGCGCGAGGCCAGCGAGGATGTCCAGACGCTGGTCGCCGGGGTGATCGAACAGGTGCGCACGCGCGGCGACGATGCCCTGATCGACTACACCGCCCGCTGGGACCGCCAGACCCTGACGGCCGACACCCTGCGCATCGGCCGGGACGAAATCGACGCCGCCACGGCCAAATGCTCGGCCGAGACGCTGGAGGCGCTCGACCTCGCCGCCGCGCGGATCGAAGAGTTCCACCGCCGCCAGATCCCGGAGGTCACCGACTACCGCGACGCCGCCGGCGTGCGGCTGGGCGCTCGCTGGACACCGGTCGGCGCCGTCGGCCTCTATGTGCCGGGCGGCACCGCCTCCTACCCGTCGTCGGTGCTGATGAACGCCCTGCCGGCCAAGGTGGCGGGCGTCGAGCGTGTCGTCATGGTGGTGCCGACGCCGGACGGGGCGATCAACCCGCTGGTGCTGGCCGCCGCCAAGCGCTGCGGCATCGACGAGATCTACCGCATCGGCGGCGCCCAGGCGGTCGCGGCGCTGGCCCACGGCACGGCGACGATCCGGCCTGTGGACAAGATCGTCGGCCCCGGCAACGCCTTCGTCGCCGCCGCCAAGCGGCAGGTCTACGGCCTTGTCGGCATCGACAGCATCGCCGGCCCGTCGGAAATCCTGGTGGTGGCGGACGGCCACAACGATCCGGCTTGGATCGCCATGGACCTGCTGTCGCAGGCCGAACACGACACCTCGGCCCAGTCGATCCTGATCACCGACGACGCCGTCTTCGCCGACGCGGTCGCGGCGGCGGTCGACAAGCATCTGGAAACGCTGCCACGCACGGCAATCGCCGGCGAGAGCTGGCGCGAGCATGGCGCCATCGTCCTGGTCGGCGACCTGACGGCCGATGCGCCGGCCCTGGTCGACCGTCTGGCGCCGGAGCATCTGGAACTGGCGGTCGAGGATCCGGACGCGCTGGCGGCCCGGATCCGCAATGCCGGTGCCATCTTCCTCGGCCGCTACACGCCGGAAGCCATTGGCGACTATGTGGCCGGGCCGAACCATGTGCTGCCGACGGCGCGCAGCGCCCGCTTCTCCTCCGGCCTCAACGTGCTGGACTTCATGAAGCGGACGACCTTCGTCGCCTGCGACGCCGAAAGCCTGCGGGCCATCGGCCCGGCGGCGGTGACGCTGGCGATGGCCGAGGGGCTGGAGGCGCATGCGCGCTCCGTCGCTCAGCGGCTGCCGGGTTATAAAGCGTAAGAAGCAGGGGAGGCGGGGCGTGACGACGGCGAAAAGCAAGCGGCGCATCACCCATGTGACGCTCGACGAGCGGAGTGTCGTCCGCCACAAGCCCGAGGTGGAGCATGAGCGCGCCGTCGCCATCTTCGATCTGCTGGAAGACAACGAGTTCTGCCCCTGCGAGTTCGCGGAGGACGGGCCGTACCACCTGCACCTGTCGATCGAGGACAACCGGCTGGTCTTCGACATCCGGCGCGAGGACAACAGCGAACTCGACAGGCTGATGCTTCCGATCACCGGCTTCCGGTCGATCGTCCGCGATTACTTCCTGATCTGCGAGAGCTATTACGCCGCCATCAAGCGGTCGACGCCCTCGCAGATCGAGGCCATCGACATGGGCCGCCGCGGCCTGCACAACGAGGGGTCCGAGATGCTGCGCGAACGGCTGGCCGGCAAGGTGGAGATGGACCTGCAGACCGCGCGCCGGCTGTTCACGCTGATCTGCGTCCTGCATATCCGCGGTTGACGGACACGGGCGGCGCAAGGCCATGGCGGCGACCCCGGTCCTCACCCCCCTGCCGGTGACGAGCGTCTTGTTCGCCTGCACCTACAACATGATCCGTTCGCCGATGGCGGCGGCGATGATGCGCCATTACCACGGCACGCGCGTCTATGTGGATTCGGTCGGCGTCCGCGAGGGCGACGAGGTCGATCCCTTCGCCGTCGCGGTGATGGAGGAGATCGGCATCGACCTGTCCAAGCACCGCTGCCGCACCTTCGAGGATCTGGAAGACACCAACTTCGACCTGATCGTCTCGCTGTCGCCGGAGGCGCAGCACCGCGCCATCGAGATGACGCGCACCATGGCCTGCGACGTGGAGTTCTGGAACACCTTCGACCCCACCCTGGTCGACGGCACCCGCGACGCCATGCTGGAAGCCTACCGTCACGTCCGCGACGGCCTGCTGGCCAAGGTCAAGCAGCGCTTTCCGCTGACGCGCGGACCGACGGTGTAACGGCGGTCAGCCGGCGGCAACAGCCCTATACGGTCCGATCCCGGCTCGATATCGTTTGATCCGACCGATTTCGGCATCGGCGTCGGCAATCGCATCGGAGAGCAGGCGCTTCTGAATGCCGTCGGCTCCATCATGCAGTCGGACGAGCGTCTCCCGCCACTGCTGCCAGGGTTCGACATGGAAGAAATCGTCGGGAGGTGATGGGACGCCCAGGCTCATCTTCTGCTCCCCAGTGAATTCCGCAACTCCGCTGCCGACCTCGATACCAGCAAGTCCGCCGCGAGGGTTGCGAACTCGTACCCCTTGCGCCGCTCCGCGACCTTGCGGAAACGATAGTCGATCATGTCGGCAGCCTGCAAGATCAGGCACAGCACGTGGGTTGTGATCCATGCACCGTCAAGTCGGGTTGCCGGCGCCACCAGCGCGTTGGAGCGATGCCAGTCGGTGACAACACCCTGCACCTGCCGCAGGGCCCTGCCGATGTTCCCCCGCTGCAGAATGGTCACTCTGTATGCGATGCCATCATGACCATGAGCAAAAATCGTGGCAATTCCTGGGAAATAATCGAAAAGCCGGAGGTCGGCCGCGCTCAGGGAGGAGCCGTTGGGATGATTGTGGTGGATGACGATGCGGCGGTGAGCGTCCGCACCGGCACAGGCAAGGGTCTCCGGAATACCGACCCGCTCGGGCTCGCCATCGCTATGACGGCAGATCTCCTTTTCCGCATCGAGGTCATACGCGAACAGATGCTCGTATCCCGTTGCTTTCCCGTGTCCGACGACATAGCTCCTGGCGTCGCCATCCAGTTTAGGATGGCAATCATCGGCATGGTGATGAAGCGCTGCCGCAATATGCCGAGGCAGGACACCACGTCCCCTGCCACTTTCCAGATCATGGTCGTCTGCCACAGCCTGCCCTGGAGATAGAAAGGTATCCGCGAACTACCATGGCGCGAAGCGAAAGAAAAGCGGGCGGCCAAACGAGACAAGGCAAGCATCACCCTCCGGCCCGCGCCGCCACCGGCCGCGTCCGCTTCTTCTGCCGCCAGCGCAGCACGCCGGTGACCAGAAGCACTGTCGGCAGCAGGCCGGCCACCGCCACCAGGATGCGGCAGCACAGGCCGAAGCACTCGCCGTTGTGCAGCGGATGCTGCCAGCCGAAGAAGGCGTCGCCGAAGGTCCAACGGGTGGGGTCGCGCAGGTCCAGGATCGTGCCGTCGCCGCCGTCCACCCAGACGCTGGTCTTCGGAAAGCGCCAGCCGGGCTCGCCGGCCTGGAACAAGCGGATGTGGTAGGCGCCGCCCGCTTGCGCCGGCACCTCGACCCAGCGCGGCTCGGCCTGCGGGAAGCGGGCGAGGGCCGCGGCCAGAGCGGCGTCGGCCCCCACCTCCCTCCCCGCTTTCGCCGACGCGACGGCGGGCGGCGGGGTCAGCGGCGACAGCCTCTCGACCATCGGCTTCACCCAGTCCGGCTGTTCCATGACCACCCCGGTGACGATCAGCGGCAGCAGGACGACGAGGCCGTAGACGCCCGCCAGCACATGGATGTCGAACACCTGCCGGACGAAGCCGGAGCGGATGCGGGGCATCAGCGCCCGTCCCCATCTCCCGGCGGCCGGCCACCACAGATAGACCCCGCTGGCCAGGATCAGCAGGCTGGCGATGCCGCCCGCCGCCAGCACCATCCGGCCGGTGTCGCCGGCCAGCAGCAGGTAATGCAGATCATAGGTCCAGGTCATGGCGGTGCGCCCCCAGAAGCGGGAGGACAGCACCTCCCCGCTATACGGGTTCACCGCCACCATCAGGGGGGCGAAGGATTTCCCCGCCGTCTCCTCCGGCTTCATGTAGCGCGCCATGATCGGATGGTCGGGGCCATGGGGAAGTTCCAGACGCCAGCCGCCGGTCCGATGCGGATGGGCCTCGCGCAACGCCTGAACCACCCGGTCGAGCGGCGCCGGGGCCGTCCGCCCATCCCTTTGCCCGGCCGGGACCACCAGTTCCGGCGTCAGCATGCGGTCGATGTCGACGTAGAAGACCAGCAGACTGCCCGTCAGCGCGGTCAGGGCCAGCAGTCCTCCAACCACGAGCCCCAGCGTCAGATGCAGGGTCAGCACGATCCGCCGGATTCGCTGCCTTGCCATGCCGGCGCCCCGGCCGGACGGTCTCGCCGGGGTCATGACGCAGTCGCTGTGGGTTTGCATCGGGCGGGCCTCCTGACGGATGGATCGGTGCAAGGATGATCGGTGCGGTGGGCGAACCATCCCGGAAGCCCCGCCGGCCGGCCTTGACGGCCGTCAAATGCCGCCGCGCGGACACACGGCATGGTCGGTAATAATTTTGGCATTTTGCAACTTTTTGCGCTGCAGCCTGTTCCCATGGCGTCCCGCGCAATGCTATTGAGCTGTGTCATCGCAACGCACTGCGTGCCGGCCTAGGCTCGGGTGTGTCGACGCCCGTTCCCGCGGAGAGCCCCTGATCCATGCCCGCCGGTCTGCTGCCCCGCCTTCTCCGCGCCTTCAGTCCGCGCAGCCTGCGTGCACGCCTGATGGGCGTCGTGCTGGCATCGCTGGCGTTGCCGCTGGCGGGTGCGCTCTATCTGGCCGACCAGCAGCTCGACGACCGCATCGATGCGGCGCGCGAACTGGCCCTGCACCTCGCCGACGACGGGGTGGAGCGCCAGCGCGACCTGATCGGGGAGGCGCGCAACCTGCTCGGCGTGCTGTCGCTGGTTCCGGCGATCCGTGATGCGACGCCGATCGACACCGATTCCTGCGTCGCCACCCTGTCGCCGATGCCGCGCCAGCACCGCTGGACCACCGGCGTCTGGCTGACCGACGCCGAAGGCAACATCATCTGCGACACCACCGGCCCCGGCGCCGGCATCTCGCTCAGGGAACGCGAGTATTTCCAGCGCGTCCTCGACACGAAAAACTGGGTGGTCAGCGACTTCATCATCGGCAAGCGCTCGCTGAAGCCACTGATCATCGTCGCCGGCCCCATCATGGAGAATGGACGGATCGTCCGCGTGATCGGCGTGGCGGTCGACCTCACCTGGCTGACCGATCTGGTGAAGGTGCTGAAGCAGCCGGACGCCCGCGTCATGGTTCTGGACCGTCACGGCGTGATCGTGGCCCGCCAGCCGGACCCGGAAGGCTGGCTGAACCGCAACGTCTTCCACATGCAGCATGTCCAGCACATGCTGCGCGAGCGCAACGGCGCCTTCGATTCCGAAAGCGCCGACGGCCGCGGCCGGCTGTGGGCCTTCCGCCATTCCAGCGAGACCGACACCGTCTTCGCCGTCGGCATGCCGACCGCCCCGATCATCGCGGAGGCCCGGCGCGACCTGTGGCAAAGCCTGGGCCTGCTCGCCATCGCCGGGCTGGTCAGCGTCATCGCGCTGTGGGTGCTGCTGCGCGCCTCCGTCCTGCGCTGGGTGTGGGAGCTGGGAAGTGCCGCCACCCGCATCGGCGACGGCGGCGGCGGCACCATGATCGAGGCCGACCGCGCCCCGCACGAATTCCGCGTCGTCTCCCACGCCTTCAACAACATGTCGCGCCGCCTGAAGCAGCGCGAACAGGAACTGCGCTCCGCCATGGAGGAGGCGCGGGCCGGCAGCCGCGCCAAGGAGGAATTCCTCGCCACAATGAGCCACGAGATCCGCACGCCGATGAACGGCGTGATCGGATTCGCGGAAATGCTGCTGGAAACGCCGCTGACGACCGAACAGCGCCGCTATGCCTCGCAGGTGCGCGATGCCGGCCGGTCGCTGCTGACCGTCATCAACGACGTGCTCGACCTGTCGAAGCTGGAGGCCGGACGGCTCGATCTGGTCAGCGTGCCGTTCCGGCTTGACGATCTGGCCGACCGCTGCGTCGCCATCGTCCGGCTTGCCGCCGAACAGAAGGGGCTGGAGATCCAGACCACCATCTCCGCCACCGCCCGCGGTTTCGTCATGGGCGATCCCGACCGGCTGCGCCAGATCCTGCTGAACCTGCTGGGCAATGCGGTGAAATTCACCGACCGCGGGTCCGTCCGGCTGACCGTGAAGGCGGTGGAGGACGACGGCAGCAGTCTGGGGGGTAGCAAGTCCGGGGGCCGGCCGGGCGGGAACCGCATCTGCACCTTCACCGTCACGGATACCGGAATCGGCATCGCCGCCGACCGGCAGCGCGACCTGTTCCAGCGCTTCACCCAGCTGGAGCGCGGGCGCGGCGGCACCGGGCTGGGCCTTGCCATCTGCCGCCGTCTGGTGGAGCTGATGGGCGGCGAGATCGGCATGGACAGCAAGGTGGGCGCCGGCAGCACCTTCTGGTTCTCGCTGCCGCTGCTGTCAGCCGGCAGCGCCGCGGTCCAGCCCGACAGCACCGCCGTCTCCAGCATCGAGCCGGGCAGCCCCGGCGTGCGCATCCTGCTGGCCGAGGATCTGGCGATGAACCGCGATCTGGCGATGACCATGCTGACCAAGGCGGGGCATCATGTCGACGCCGTGGTCGACGGCGCCGCCGCCGTCGCCGCCGTGCAGGAACAGACCTACGATATCGTGCTGATGGACGTGCAGATGCCGGTGATGGACGGGTTGGAGGCCACCCGCCGCATCCGCGCCCTGCCCGCTCCGGTCGGCAGGATCCCGATCCTGGCCCTGACCGCCGGCGTGATGCAGGTGGAGGTCGAGCGCTGCCTGCAGGCGGGCATGAACGCGCATCTGGCAAAGCCGCTCGAAAAGTCGAAGCTTCTGGCCGCCGTCGGCCGCTGGGCCCGCCCCGATGACGGCCAAAACGACAGGTCCGGCGGCGGCGAATTCGGCCATGAGCGTGATGGGGGGCGCGATGGGGCCCGGGATGGGGCCAGGGATGGGGAAGGTCCCGATGCCCAGCGCCCGCAGTTGATCGCACACAGCTGACGAGTCGGTGTTATAGTGCCTGCACCGTCCCGGCCGCGCTCACGCTCCCGATGCGCGGCCGGGCGGGCCTCGACCCCGGCAGGCTCTGCCGGCCTGCAGCGAAGTGTGTGCCATGAAGGTTGCGCAGCCCCCTCTCGGCTCTGTTCCGGAGCGCAAGCCCGAAATCCTTCCGCCGCCGGCCGATGGTGCCGGCGCCGAGCCGTCCTTCCGCGACTCGCTGGCCCAGACCTCGCAAGGCCGTTCGGCGAGCGTTCCGGTCGGCCGGCTCGTCAACGGCCAGAAGGCACCGCCCATGCCCTTGGGCAAGCCGGCGGCCCCGGTCCTGCTGGACGACGGCACCCAGGTTCCCCTTCCTGCGGCGAAGCCGGTGACACCCATCCGGCTGGCCGACGGCACGGCCGTGCCGGTGCCCGCCGCCAAGCCCGCGGCACCCGTCCTGCTGGCTGCCGAGGCCGGCCCGGCGACCGCGGGGGCGCCGCGCGCGCCACTGCCCGGACTTAAACCGGCGGTTCCGGCCCCGGTGCCAAGCTCCGCCAGGGTCGCGAACGCCGTGGAGGCGGTGACCTCCGACAATCCGACCGCAGCGCGGGTGCTGGTCGCCTCGCAGCAGGTCGCCGGCCTGTCCGGCCACAGCTTCACCGCCATCCTGGCCCAGGCGACGCAGGAAAGCGGGCTGGACAGCGCGGCGAAGAACAGCCGCAGCTCCGCCGCCGGGCCGTTCCAGTTCCTGGAATCCACCTGGCTCGACCTGTTCCGCCGCCATGGCGCCGCCTATGGGCAAGGTGAACTCGCCTCGCACATCCAGGTCCGCAACGGCGTGTCCAGCGTCAAGGACCCGGCGATCCGCCGCCAGATCCTGGAACTGCGCCACGATGTCGACCTGTCGGCCGGCATGGCCGCCCGCTATCTGGCCGAGGGGCGGGACGCGCTGGAGAAGCGGCTGGGCCGCCAGGCCAGCGAATCGGAGAGCCGCATGGCCTATGTTCTGGGCTCCGGCGGGGCGGCGAAGCTGATTCGCGCCGCCGAATCGACGCCGGGCGCCGTCGCCGCCGACCTGCTGCCCAGCGCCGCGAAGTCGAATCACAACCTGTTTCACGACCGGTCCAGCGGCCGCGCCCTGAGCGCGGCGGAAACCGTGAGCCGCCTGACGCGGCGCATGGAGATCGACCAGCGCGAGATGTTCGCGGCCATCGGCCAAGCGCTGGAACGGCCGCGCCGCCTGGACGAGGGCAGCGCATCGCCGCTCAACCCCCATCAGTCGGTCTGACCGAAGGGCCAGCGGAAGCGGTGCCGGAGGGTTGTCCGACCCGCAACGCGGGGCTGCCCCGCGCGGCTGGGCTGCGGCCGAACGCATCGGCGGTGGGAATCCCACTTGACCCGGCGGCTTTGGAAGGTCAGTTATTGCCGCGAAACTATTAGGACGGACATAAGGGCCTATGGCAAAGGAAGATCTGATCGAGTTTTCCGGGACCGTCGTCGAATTGCTTCCGAACGCGATGTTCCGGGTGAAGCTCGACAACGATCACGAGGTTCTCGCGCACACCTCGGGCAAGATGCGTAAGAACCGGATTCGCGTCCTGGCTGGCGACCGCGTCAATGTGGAAATGACGCCGTACGACCTGACCAAGGGCCGCATCACCTTCCGGTTCAAGTAGCATCCTTGCTGCATCGCGGTTCCCCGTGACGATCCCGTCCAAGGCGCCCCGGCTGGTGCTGGCTTCGGCCTCGCCCCGCCGGCTCGACCTGTTGCGCCAGATCGGCATCGTGCCCGACGCGGTCGATCCCGCCGATCTCGACGAAGCGCCGCTGCGCGACGAACTCCCGCCCCAGCACGCCATGCGTCTGGCGGCGGAGAAGGCGTCGTGCGTTGCTGCGCGCCATCCCGATTCGTGGATTCTCGCCGCCGACACCGTGGTCGCCTGCGGCCGCCGCATCCTGCCCAAGGCCGAGCGGGAGGAGGAGGCGCGACGCTGCCTGTCCCTGCTGTCCGGCCGGCGGCACCGGGTGCTGGGCGGCATCGTCCTGCTGGTCCCCGACGCTGGCGGAGAGGGCCACCGCAGGATCGACCGGCTGGTCCGCACCGACGTCACCTTCAAGGTGCTCGACCGGACGGAAACCGATGCCTACATCGCGTCCGGCGAATGGAAGGGCAAGGCCGGCGGCTATGCTATCCAGGGCCGGGCGGGTGCGCTGGTGCGCTGGATCGGCGGCTCCTACAGCAATGTCGTCGGGCTGTCGCTCCACGAGGTCGCCGGCATGCTGCACGGCGCCGGCTTCCCGCCTTCTCCCCCTGCCCCGCCTGAGCAATGAACAGGCTTGAGCTGCTGGTCGACCGCGACGGTCCGCTGACGCGGGCGGCGGTGCTGGCCGACGGCCGCCTGACCGACCTGCACATCGACCATGCCGACCGCCCGTCGCTGCTGGGCGCCGTCATCCTGGGCCGGGTGGAGCGAATCGCCACCGGCCTGAACGGCGCCTTCATCGATCTTGGCGGCGGTCTGTCCGGCCTGCTGCCTGCCACCGACGTGCGCCGCCCCGTTCTCGACGACGACTCCCCCCAATCGCGCTCCCATCCCCGTCCGGGGTCGAAGCCGGCCGCCATCGGCGCGCTGCTGCGCGCCGGCCAGCCGGTGGTGGTGCAGGTGAAGGCCGATGCCGCGGGGGCCAAGGGTCCGTCGCTGACGATGGACGTCACCCTGCCCGGCCGCTTTCTGGTGCATGCGCCGCTCGGCCGCGACATCGCGGTGTCGAAGCGCCTGGGCAGCGGGCCGGAGCGCGCGGCGCTCGGCCGCCGCATCGAAGAGCTTGTCACCGGCGCCGGCTGGATCGTCCGCGCCGGGGCCGCCCAAGTGTCCGACGATCTTCTGGCCGCCGAATCGGAGGCGCTGCACCTGCAATGGCGCGCCATCCGCGACGACGCCCGCGCCGGTTCCGCCCCACGCCTGCTTCATCCCGGCCCCGACGCCCCCACCCGCGCCCTGATCGAGCAGGGCGCCGCGGCACCCGAGTCGATCATCGTCGACGACCCGGCCCCGGCCGGCGGCATCGCCGTCGGAGAGGGTCCGCTGCTGTCGGCCTTGCGCGGCTGGTGCGACCGCCACGCCCCCGACCTGCTGCCACGGCTGACCGCCCACAGGGCCTCCCAGCGCCTGTTCGACCTGCGCGACCTCGACTCTGCGATTGCGGAGCTTCTGGACGTCCGGGTGCCGCTGCCGCTCGGCGGTTCGCTGGTGATCGAGCGGACGGAGGCGCTGACGGTGGTGGACGTCAATGCCGGGGAGCGCGGCAACCCGGTGGACGTCAACATCGACGCCGCGGCGGAGATCGCCCGCCAGCTCCGCCTGCGCAATGTCGGCGGCATCGTGGTGGTGGATTTCGTCAACATGCGCGGCCGCGGCGATGCCGAGCGCGTGCTGGCCGCCTTGTCGCATGCGGTGGAAAGCGACCCGGTGCAGACCCAAGTGTATGGCATGTCGAAGCTTGGCCTGGTGGAGCTGACCCGCGCCCGCCGCGGCACGCCGCTGGCCGCCCTGCTGCGTCCCTAGCCGCTTACAGCAGTAGTTCGTTACGGAGACCGTCCCTTGTCCGATCCCCAATCCCTCGGCGCCGAACAGCGCCCCCATTCCCATGAGCATTCCCATGCCGGCGCCAAGGCGGGCTCCATCGGCGAGAAAGGCACCCAGTGCCCGATCTGCGGCCGCCCGACCGAACCGGCCACCCGCCCCTTCTGTTCCAAGCGCTGTGCCGATATCGACCTGTCGCGCTGGCTGGGCGAGGGCTATCGCATTCCGGGCTCCGAATCCCCGCTTCCGCCCCGCGATTCCGACCCTGACGACGAGCCGTAAGGGGGTCCAAATTTTTCTGAATTTTTCTCTGGACAGCCTGTCCGAACCTCTCTAAAAAGCGCCCCACACGACGCGCCGCACCGACCGAAACGGTCACCCACCAAGCGGCGCAGAGATGCCCAGGTAGCTCAGTTGGTAGAGCAGGGGACTGAAAATCCCCGTGTCGGCGGTTCGACTCCGTCCCTGGGCACCACCCTCCCTCCTTTAAAATCAGCGGGTTGGATGGTGTCGAACGGTCAGCGCTTCTGACCTAGTTTTCCAGAGTTTTCCAAACGGTTTTCCACCGTTGTTCTGGCTCTGGTCACGCCTTCCTCCCCACCCCTTCCAGCTTCATGATCGCCGCAGTCGCGCGCCGCTTCTGGTCTGCCGACCGGGTGTATCGGGCGACCATCGCTTCGGTCTTGTGCCCCGTGATCGCCATGATGTCGCGGGTGTCGCAGCCGGCATCCGCGAGCTTTGTGGCAGCCGTGTGCCGCAGGCCGTGGAAGGTCAGGCCGGGCTGGACCTTGCCTTCAGCCACCAGCTGCCGAATCACCTTAAAGAACCGGGCACGGAAGCCAGATTCCGTGAACGGCTCGCCGCGTTGTCCGACGACGATGGTCATGGGCACCGGGCGGTTCTTCGCCGCCAGCTTCGCCGACAGAGCCGGCAGGCGGGCGCGTGCTTCGTCGAGGATCGTCTTCAGCTCCGAATGCACCGGCACCCAGATCGGGTCGTCGGTCTTCGCCTGTCGCGACTCGATCACGCCGCCACGGTAGGCTGACCACGTCAAGCGGATGGCGTCGCCCTCGCGCAGGCCGGCATGTGCACCCAGCGCCACAGCGACGCGCAGCTCCGGCGGCATCGCTGCCATAACCCTGGCGAACTCTTCGTCGGTCCACGGGCGGTTGACCACGCGTTCACCGCGCGGCTTTCGGATCTTCGGAACCTTCTCGCAGGGGTTCGCGTCCATGTAGCCGTAGGGGCGGCCCCAGTTGAACAGTGCCGACATGAAGCGCAGCAGGTGGTTCGCGAACCACCGCTTGCGCGTCTTGTACGCCTGATCGCGCAGCCGGGTCATGGTCGGGGTGTCAATCCGGTCCAACGGCATGTCGTGCAGCGGCTTCAACCAATCCATCGCTTCGTGATAGTCGGCCTTGGTTGAATCGGCTTTCTCGGCAAAGGTCGGGCTGCCCCGATAGGCGATCAGCAGCGCGCCTAGCGTCTTGCAGACCACCGGGGCAGCCGCGTCGCTGTTCTCGACGGCGATGCCTTCCAGCCGCCGGTATTCGGCTTCGAACTCAGCACTACCGGGTTCGCCCGGCAGGCGCATGCCGGTGCCCCGGTGATAGTAGTAGGCCCGCCCCTTGGCGGTGACCCGCTTCACGTTCCGCATTGGGAAATTCGCTCCGTCCAGGATTGAGGTGCTCCATCCTGCCGGTGGCCCGCCAAATCGTCCACCCAGCGGTCCAGATCGGTCCGGTCGTACATCCGCCGGGAGCCGATCCTGTGAAAGGTGATGCCCAGCCGGTCCAGCACGTTCGGCGACTGGCCGATGTAGGCCGCTGCCAACTCGCGCGACAGCAGGCGCGGCCAGCCGGGCAACTCGGAAGGGCGTGCTTTGGCGGCGGTCATGGCTTCACCGCCCGCACGCACGCATGAACCGCACGAAACCGCCACCACTGCCGGCGAGGATCGCGGTAAAGATCAGGGCGGGCAGAAGCTCAAAAGGCATGGTGATCGCCCCTCTTAGGAAGGAACTGACGGCCGATCAGGGCGATGGTGTCTTCGCGCGACGGGAGGGCGGCGAATAACTCCGCCTCCTCAGTGCACACGTCGCACAAGCGCGTGGTGCGGTTGATCAGAGTGTATTCGCCGCAGTCATGGCAATGGCCGATCACAGTCATGGTTCCTCACTTCCGGCGCGTGCGGCGGCCGGTCTTGGGGTCGTAGGTGCGGGGCCGCCACCGCCGGCCGGCGGTGCGGTCTTCGTCGAGGAAGGCAGAGACAAGTGCGGTGACCGCGGCAAAGCCGCCGGGCTGGCGAAGGACGCGCCACGTCATCACCGCTTCGTAGAGCTTCGCTCCGCGCAGCCGCGCCCGGTTGTTCCAGGCGACGCGGCAGGCGGGTCGGCAGAATTCCTGCGCCAGATCGGAGGCCGTGTAGATGGCTCCGCACTCGCGGCAGACCGATCCACAGGCCGGGCGCGCAGAGGCCACTCCTGGGGCATCTGACGGAACGCGTGTACACGCCGCGGATTTGCTGGGTTTCGGCATCACTGGACCCGCAGACGCAGGTTCAGGAAGTAGATGCAGCTTGCCTTCTGGCGCCGCAGGCCATGGCGGGCGAGCTGGCGCATCAGCCCGGCGCGGGTGATCGGTTCCAGGCCGCGCGGCTGGCACCAAGCGACATAGGCGGTCCACAGCGCCTCCGCCTTCAGGCGGGCACCAGAAGCCGGTTCCGTGCTGTCGGAGAGGAAGGACTCGACCCAGCCAGGGGTGTCCTTCCCTTTGCTGTGCGCGTCCAACGGCGGCAGGGGCGAAGACCGCCACAGTCGGCGGGCGGCGTCGCGGCCACCCAGCATGCGCGCCTCGCGGATGATGTCGATCCACAGGCGGTAAATCGCTTCAAAGTCGGGGTGGTGCGTCTGGGGCACGGCGGGCAAAGCTCCGCCGTCCACCGGAACCGTGGCGTCGGTCATTGTCGATGTCTCGGGGATGGTCCCAGCGACCCCCGGCACTTTCGCCGAAAACCGGGGGTCTCACGCTGGGGCACTCGTATGGCCGGATAGCGCCGACCGCGCACGCTGCCTGCTGCGGCGGCGGTCAGAGGGAGCGCGGCTGAACCGCACCCGCTCGGGTCGCCGGCCTGGTCAGGCGACGGAGCGACTGCCCAGTATTGACCGCGCGTAGCCGCGGGCGGCTTCGGCATGGGCGGCGATGTCGGCGGCGCTGAAGTCGGTCAGCAGGTCGGCTTCCGTCACCGCGTCGCCGGAGCCGCCCAGGTCGGCAATCTTGCGGCCCATGGCGCGGGCGGTGGCATGTAGGGCGGAAGGGCTGCGCATTATACGGCGGTGCTTCATGCTGAATGTCCTGATATCTATGAGTGGTCTCAGAGCCGATACGCATCGGGGCTAAGCCGAGCGACCAAGCAAGGTCTAATTCGGGTAAATATACCCTGTCAAGCGTGATTGGGGTATCTATACCCAATTTTTGCCAGCTCGTGTGTTCGAGATATAAGGCTTGAGCCTATCAGACCGCTACAGCACGCACAGATCGTGCGAGCCAACGGATTACATCGTTGGAGTAGACGGACAAGAGAAAGCAAATTAATGTGTACCTATCTCGTTAATAGCAACTCAGAATAGGTAAATGCAGCATGTTGAAGCCCGTGAGCGCAGAAAGAAGCCTGATTAAGGCCGCTGATGATCTGAAATCCCTTTTCCGCACCGCTCCAAGTGCATTCCGCTTTGGCCGCAGCGGGCGTTTTGGGGTACCAGATCGTGGAATCTGGATGGACTATTGGGCAGACAAGAATGGTGAAAAGCACTGGTTTGAGTTCGGTCTCCTACGCGGTAATGAGCCTACTAAACGTGTTGTTCAGATCAATATGCCATTTTCTGGGACTCGCGAAGGTTTTACGGGCCAGCTTGTTCAGGATGGCGCTAAACGCTGGTTACTGCACTGGGGGTACCTAAAAGCTAAACCTAAGGCGATCAAAACAGATATGTTCGATAGGGCATTTGACCTTGGGACAAAGAGAGAAAATGTCCAGCTTAGCAGCAAAGTTTCGAGAGAATACTACAAAGTTGCATGCTTAGATGATGAAAACTTTCTTGATGATATAGAAGACTATATTAAAGCTTGCGCCCGCGTAAGGCGTTATTGGGAAGACATTGAAGCGGGTGCAGAGGGAAAAACAAACCACAGTTTGTTTCAAGCCAAATTGCCGAAGAGATATGAAATTCCGGCGAGAGATCCTAGAACTGTCGATCCAGTTCACGATGTTGTTGTTAATGCTCTAGCGGAGGAGCTAACAATAATAGGCCTTTCCCCATCTGATGAACGCCAGATGCGGCGTGGGCCTGACCTCTTTTACGGAGACGAGGGAAAAGCGATTGGTTTGTTTGAAGTGAAAACGGAGGTAACGCCATATTCGATATACACTGCTATTGGACAATTATTTTTCTACAAAGCCCTACTTAGCAGTCCTGGCGTCCTCGTTGTTGTATTACCCGGCGACCCCACACCGTTAGACCGCGAGGTTCTGCATCAACTAGGAATCCGATTACTACGGTATTCCATCGACGATGGAACGGTGTGTTTTGTGGATAAAGTTGCAGAAATCGTCGGAGTGTCTAAAGCTTAAATTTAAATCTGGGTGTGGAGAATCCATTATCTGACTCTCCACGCCCCTTCAAAACCATCAACTCTACCGGTGAACACACTACATCCAACGCCAGCCACCAATGACACGTCCCTGGATATGAGCTTCCTCTAGCGTGCGTTCATAAGGTTCGTATCGGGGATTGTCCGAGGAAATGCGGACGCAAACGGGATCGCTGTGAGGGATAACCTGCAGCCGCTTCACCACAAGGCCAAGACCGTCCCAAACAACAAATAGCCCTGGTGGTGACGGTGTTCTGTCAGCGATGTCAACCATGATGCGCTGCCCTGGCATCAAGGTTGGCTCCATTGAGTCACCATAAACCGTAATGATCTTGAGTTCTTCAGATGGAGCAGACGTGTACCCGCGAATTACTTCCGTGGGCACACGCCATGTGTGCGTCGCAGTATTTTCCTCGGTTAGAGTTCCTGGGCCAGCTCCAGCCCGAACATCAAGTTCAGTAATGGGCATCCCGCCGTTTAAGATGTGGTCGCTCGACCCGCCAAATACATCCGCAGGAACATCTGGAGTATTAGCAATAGTGTCCTCGCCGATATCATCGCGAGATAAGTCATTAGTCGTGCAGCCCAGCGCTTTTGCAATCTTCTTTAACGTATCTGCGCGGGGGTTCTTAGACTTTCCGTAAATAATGTTCTTAGCGCCGCCTTCACTCAACTCGGCCCGGCGCTCTAACTCTGCGATACTCCAGCCAAAGATATCCATTCGGCGCCTAATTTCGCGGCCAATGGGTGTCTCGGAAGGTCTAACCTGATTCTTAGCCATTGGGGAAACTTACCCGAGCATCCTCGATACCCGAACGGATAAATTTACCCTTGCCAAAAGGGGTAAATTTATCCGAACATCCGGGACCATGCATACGCGACAGCACATATTGGTTCGTGTTCAGGCGTTTTTGCGTCTGCACGGACTCACCGCAGCCCGCTTCGGACTCGATGCCGTAGGCGACCACAAGTTTGTGAAGCGTCTCACCGAAGGTGCAGGCATCACCCTGACCGTGATTGAGCGCGCTGAAGCTTACATGGCCGCCGCTGCTCCAACCGACGCTATCGCCTCGCATCACCACGGCTCCCATTCGCGACGACGCTTCGTCTCGAAGCTGCTGCGAACACGGCGACTTGCGCCGCGTTGCGCCGCCCCTGTCCTGGGTGGAGAGCAGCTGTCGACAGAACCGCAGTATGAACGCGCGAACTAAAAATATCCTGTTCCATCGACACGCGAGTACCGGACAATGACCAAGCGCCGTGATCCGCTGTCCCTAGAGGACGCGGTGTTTCTCGTCCATGCCTCTCTGGGTGACGCCCAGGTCGAGGCCGTTACCAGCAAGAGCGCGCGCCTCGTTCGCATGTGGTCGGACCCCGACGACGACGCGCACCGCATTCCCCTGTTCCAGGCATTGCGCCTGGATCGTGCCATGATTGGCCGTGGCGAGGCCCCGCCGATCCTGACCGCCTATAAGGCGGAGCTGCGCCGTTCGGCCGATGGTGCCGCGGTGCCGGGCGACCCGATGGCGCGGCTTGCCGAAGCCATGGTGGAGCTGGGCGACGTGGCCGAAGCCGTCCGGCAGGCCCGCTGCCCCAAGAGTGACGGCGGCAGGCAGATCACGGCGGAAGAAGGCCGCGAGGTGCTGCGCGAGCTGGCCGTCTTGCGCGGGGTGCTCGACGCCCTGGAGAGGGACGTGACCGCCTCCATTCCGGCTGGCCCCCGTGCCGTAGAGGTGGCGTGATGACCGCGCTGCTGACCACCGGGGGCGTTGCCATGATGCTGTCCGGCAGGATGGAGCATCCGACCGACGTGCGGTTCCTTACGGCCTGGGGGGACGGCTCTGCCGCCTGCCTCTCTGGTCGTCCCCTGACCGATAATCCCTATCTGCCCGACACCGTCAGCGGCTGGGGCTGGGCGTCCGGTTGGGCTGACGCCGACAGCATGGTGTCGGCGCTCGCCGGCCATCTGGAAGCCTGCCGGCCGGATCATGCGGCGCAAGAGGTGCCTGCATGACCGCCCCGGCCGGCTCCCGTGATCTCGATCCCGGCATCGCCCTGTCGCTGGCTTGCGGCCGGGTGCTGATCGGCCGTCCCCAGGACGCCGACCGCGACGCCCTGGTTAGAGCAATCGCCGCGGTGCCGGACATCGACAGCGCCGCGCGCGGACTGGCCCAGGTCGCCGCCGCTTGGCTGGCCGGCGGTCTCGACAACCACGCTCTGGCCGTGGCGCTCGCCAACTTCAACGCCCCTTTCTGCGCCAACCGGCGCCTCGATCCGGCGCAACGCGCTGTCGATGACATGCCGCTGTTCGCGCCCGCAACCCACGCCGCGAGAGTGGCCCAAGCCCTGGAGGATTGACCCATGCCCGCCACGTTGAACGCGTTCCTCCGCAGTGCATGCGAGGGACGCGAAGCCTCCGTTCGTGTCCGCGATCTGTTCAACGCCTACTCCGTCTTCTGCAATAGCAAGCGTCTGCGCCCCCTGACGCGGGCCAATTTCGGCCGGAGCCTGTCCCGTCACGGCTATAAGCCCGAGCTGGATCAGCAGGGCCACACCTGGGTGTCGGGGATCGGTGTCCGGTCACTGCCGGGCCTGCCGAAGGTGCAGAGCCGCCTGGTGCTGACGCTGCCGGAGGGATTGACGGGGTCCGACATTAACGCTCTGTCCATCGTGGTGCGCGAGCTGGCCGCCGCTCAGAAAGCGGTAGACGACGGCGCGGCGGCCGATGACGAACTGTCGCCCGGCACGCTGGACTCGGCCGGTGGTGAATATCTGTCCCATGCCGGTTATCACCGCCGGGACGACTTCCCGCCGGGTCAGCCGTCCGACTCGTGGCCGCTGGAACCGGAGGATTGGCAGCCGACGAAGCCGATGGACGATGCCGTACGCGGGTGCGTGTTCGGTATCGCCGCAGTGTCCTACCGCCTGCGTGCGGGCGAGCGGGCGGAGGGTAACCGGCCATGACCGAAGTTGCCGGGCCGGAACTGTTCGAGGCGGCGGCGGCCTACGCAGCCCGCGGCTGGGCAGTGTTCCCGTGCGTGGCCGGGGACAAGCTGCCCTACAAGGAAAAGGACTTCTTCGAACATGGCGTCAATGACGCCAAGACCTCCCCCTATTGGGTGAAACAGTATTGGACCCGTTGGCCGCGGGCAAATGTCGGGCTGGCTGCTGGCGAACAGTCCGGCTTCTGGGTGATGGACGCCGACATCAAGGACGCGGTGGGCGACAAGCCGGCGGAGAACGGCTTCGAGACGTTGCAGATCCTGGAAGAGCTGTTCGGGGAGCCGCTGCCGCAGACGCTGGGGCAGAACACCCCCAGCGGCGGGCGGCACTGGCTGTTCCGCTGGCCGGGCCGCCCGGTGAAGAACAGCGCGCGGTCGCGCCTGGGGCCGGGTCTTGACACCCGGTCGACCGGCGGGTACATCCTCGCCGCCCCGTCGATCCATCCGAACGGCGGGCGATATGCCTGGATCGGCAGCCCAGACTCCACCCCCGTCGTGCCAGCCCCGGAATGGGTGATCCGGCTGCTGATGGGAGAGCCGGAAGACCTTGACTGGTTGCGCCTGCGCCTCGATGGGCGCGAGTTGCCGGCCTTCCTCGCCAAGCGCATCGGCCAGCCGGTGCCGAAGGCTGCCGCACGTGCCCCTTCGACCAAGACCGAACGCATCTCCGCCTATGCCCGCGCCGCGCTTGATGACGAGGTGAAGACCGTCCGCCAGACCGGGCCGGGCAACCAGAACAACGCGCTGAACGAAGCCGCCTTCAAGCTGGGCGGGCTGGTGGCGACGAACGCCCTACCGGAAGACTTGGTGCGCCAGCATTTGATGGCGGCAGCTCTGCAATGGAGCATCGACCCGCGCAAAGGCGGGTGGGACCCGGCGCATCTGGAAAAGATCATCGACGGCGGCATTGCGGCCGGACGGAACCACCCGCGCGACGTGCCAGAACGCCCGGAGCGGCAACAGCGGCGCTATCAGCCCCAGCGCCGGCACCGTGGCGGCGCCCCGTCTCCGGCTGCCCTGGGCGTGCAGATGGCCGCCGGCCGGGCGGTGTGGAATGCCCGCGCCGCATCGCTGACCGATACGCCCGCCACCACCTTCCTCGCTGCCAGCGGCGTGGACCCGGCGACCGCTGGCCCGTGGTTCGGCTTCGGAGAGGTGGAATACCTGCATGGCCCGGACGGGGCGGAGCCGGTGTGCATCGGCCGGTGGCCCGCTCTGCTGGCCGGCATGGCGCGGTGGCCTGACCGGGACGGCAAGCCGGAGGTGCGCGCCGTGCTGGCGACCCTTCTGTCGCCGGATGGCCGGATGGCGACCATCGCCGATCCCAGCACAGGGGAGGTGCTGCCGTCCCGCCGCCTGATCGGCGCTTGGCAGGGCGCGGCGGTGCGCCTGGGCAAGGTCTCGGGCGAGCGGCTGCACCTGACCACTGGGGCCGTGATCGGGCTTCAGACCCGCAACGCCTATCCGGGCGTGCCGGTGTGGATCGGCGGGCCGGTGTCGGCGCTGCTGCATCTGGCGCTGCCGGAGACGGTGCGGGACGTGATCGTGATCGGCGCGGACGCCGCGTCGGACGAGCTGCGCGGCCGGGTGGCGCGGGCGCTGGGCGGTGATGGCCGGGTGACGGTGCGCTTCCCTCCCCGCCGGGCGCGGAATGGGGGCGGCCATGGATGACGCCGCCGCGCGCCTGCTGGCCTTCCGCTACATGAGCACGACCGCACGCCGTGCGCCCGACGTCTACTGCTGGTGTCGCCGGCTGCTGGGGCACCGTGAGCGCCGTCGCGACTGCGCCGCCCTGTGGTCGGATGCCTTCGACCTGTTGGTCGTGCTGATCGCCGACTCCGAGACCTTCGCCGCCGGCATCGCCCGGCAGGTGGCTGCCGCTGAACAGCTTGCGGTGACATTCGACCAAGACCGAACGAGGGCCGCCGCGTGACCAAGTCAACCTCCCCTGGCCCCCTCCTGTTCGATCTTCCTGCGATTGGGGGCGATGCTCCCTCTCGGGCGGTATCGCTGTCGGGCAAGCCTGCATCGTGGCAGTGGGGCAACCTCGCCCCCGCGGCGTATCGCCTGATCATGGCCGACCCGCCGTGGCGCTTCTACAACCGCTCCGCTAAGGGCGAGGGCAAGAACCCGGTGGCGCATTACGCCTGCATGCCGGTGGACGCCATCAAGGCTCTGCCGGTGCAGCAGCTCGCCAACCCGCGGGGCTGCCTGCTGTGGATGTGGGGCACATGGGCGATGCTGCCCCAGGCCATCGCCGTGGGGGAGGTGTGGGGCTTCCGGTACGTCACCGGCTTCCCCTGGGTGAAGCGCACCCCCTCCGGCAAGCTGGCCTTCGGCCCCGGCTATGTCGTCCGGGTCTCGACCGAGCATGTCACCTTGTGGGCCATCGGTGAACCGCCTTATGGGCCGGGCTGCACGTCGGAACGCGGCATCCTGCTGGACGGTGGCGACGCTCTGGACGCGGTCACGCGCGAGCATTCCCGGAAGCCTGATGAGCAATACGCCATGGCGCGCCGGCTGATCCCCAGCGGTCCCGCGTGCGAGCTATTCGCCCGCCAATCCTGGCTGGGCTTCGACGTCTGGGGGAACCAGACGGACAAATTCACGGCGGACGCCGGGGAGGTGGGTTCATGACCCGCTGGCACCCCTCCGCGCCTCCCCCCGCCCCCCTCACAAATTGGGCGCCCGATGGGCGTGCCAGAGGCTTTCAGGTGCGTGATGCCCGATGACGGTTCCAAGATCGTGCCGGCGGACCTGCCCGACACGCTGGAAGACCTGCGACAGCAGATCGACGGCGCGGTCGTGGTCGATGCCGGCACGGGCGGCAGTGGCGTCGCCCAGCCGCCGGACGATGACGAGGGTGAACCGCCGCCTGACCGAGAGCTTGCAACTTACGATAAGTCTGACAAGGGCAATGGGGAGCGGCTGATTCAGCGGTTCGGCCGTGACCTTGTCTTCGTCGATCAGAACGGCTGGGCGGTCTGGGACGGGAAGCGCTTCGGCTACGAGCTGGGCGAGGCGGCAGCCACGAAGCTGTGCCACCGCATGGTGGAGAAGCTGCGGGACGAGGTGAAGGAGCTGCGCGACCTGGGGCCGCCGCCGGCACCTCCGACCGAGACCGAAGAGCTTGATCCGAATGTCCAGGGCAAGCTGCGGCTGGAACGCATCAAGGACTGGGAACGCGGCCTGAAGGCGTTCGAGCAATTCGCCGTGAAGAGCGGCGACACGCCGAAGGTGAAGGGCGCGCTGGAACAGGCCAAGCCCTACCTGTCGAAGCCGATGCGGGCGATGGACGCGCACCCCTGGTTGCTGACGGCTGAGAACGGCACGCTGGACCTGCGCCAGAAGCCGGAAAGCCGTGACCAGATGCACCTGGGCGGCTTCCGCAAGGCGAACCTGATCACCCGGCTTGCCGGTGCCGCCTTCAACCCACAGGCGAGTGCGCCGCAGTTCGACCGTTTCATCAAGCGCATTCTTCCAGATGAAGATGTGAGGAAATTCGTGCAAAAGCTGCTTGGATACTGCCTAACGGGCGACACATCTGAACAGATATTTGTCATCTTCTACGGCACCGGCAAGAACGGCAAGTCGAAGCTGGTTGACCTGATCCGGAAGGTTTTCGGGGACTATGCCGCCACCATCCCGGTGGGCGTCTTCCTCGACGGAAAGGACAAGAAGGCGGACGGGCCGAAGCCTTCCATCGCCAAGCTGCCGGGCGTGCGGTTGGTGCTGATGAACGAGCCGGACAAGGGTGAGGCCCTGTCGGAAGGTCTGGTCAAAGAGGTGACCGGCGGCGAACCGATGGAGACGCGCAAGCTCAACAAGGACCCGTTCGAGTTCCGGCCGGAGTTCACGCCGATCATGGTCACCAACCATCGGCCGATCATCCGGGGACAGGACGTGGGCATCTGGCGCCGCGTGATCCTGGTGCCGTTCGAAGTCTTCATCACCCCGGATGAGCGCGACCCGCACATCCTTGACAAGCTGGTCGCGGAGAAGGACGGGGTCTTGAACTGGCTGCTGGATGGGCTGTGGCTGTGGTTGGAAGAGGGCCTGGACCCGCCCGAGAAGATCATGGCAGCGGTCGAAGAGTACCGGCGCGATCAGGACCCGCTGGGCGACTTCCTCGAAGCGGAGACGGCGGCCCTGCGGGATCGGCGCGTCACGGCTACGGCGCTGTACGAAGCCTACACGAAGTGGTGCGAAAGAAATGCACAAGAACCTCTCAAACAAAACGGGTTCGGGCGAAAAATGAAGGATCGCGGCTTCCGCACAGTCAAGAGTTGCGGCGTGAACGAGTATGTGGGGCTGTGCCTGCTGGACGGGCTGCCCCAGAACGTCGATGCCCCGCCCCCCGAACTCTGACGGGACAGGGAGCAATCGACCCCAGAGGGAGCAATCGCGGGCATGGCTACCTTGGGGAAAGGCGCGGAAATGCTGGGTTTAGGGAGCATAGGGAGGATAGGGAGCGATTTTCGGGGGTCTCACATATGTGTGTGCGCGGGGGCGTGCGGGCGCGTATGGCAGACCTCCGATTATTGCTCCCTATCCTCCCTATCCTCCCTAAAACGAGATTTTCCAAGGGGTTCAGAGAGGGAGCATTCCCGCCGGGCGGGGAGCAACAGGGAGCATTCGGGCATGGATGGCGGAGCGGTGATACCGGGCAGGGGTGAAGGCGACAGTGACGGGCTGATCACCGGCCGGCTGCGCGACCTGCCGGAGCGGGGCGACCCGGCGGTGCCGGGGCTGGTGTGTGGGCGCGGTTGGGTGGCGCTGATGTATGCCCGTGGCCGGATGGACGTGGCGCAGCTCGCTGCTGCCGTCGACATCGGCCGTGGGTTGGCGACCGAGATCGGGACGGCGTCGGGGCTGCGGGCGATTGATCCGTCGCGGCTGGCGGTCGACGGCGGCAACCGCACCAGCCCGCCGCTGGCTCCGTCCGGCGGCACCGTATCGTGGGCGGTGTCGGCTCCGGCGCGACGGGTGGCGGAGTGGCGGGCGGCGGTGCGCGCATCCGGCAAGGCGGGGCTGCTGCGCGGCCGGCATGACGCGCTCTATCTCGACGTGGTCACGGTCAAGGTGCTGACCGGTGAAGCGTCACCGGCCGCGCTGGACAAGCTTCTGGGTGTGCGGGAAGACCGGACCCGCGACGCGGTGTTGAAGGTGCTGGCGGGCTACGCCGCAACATTTGGTCTCGCTGTGCCAAAAAATCCCTCTTGACGGACACGGGCGGTTTTCTGTTAGCTTCCCCACTAGATTGAGTTAGTGCGCCCGGCCGGGGTAACCCGAGCCGGGCGCACTGCGTTTCAACCCTCCCCGATATGCCCTGGAAGCCAAAAAAACCCTGCGCCCGTCCCGGCTGCGGTCGTCTGACCGATAGCCGCTTCTGCGATGCCCACGCTGCCGAAGACCGCCAACGCCACGACCGCGCCCGTCAAGAAGCGCAGCCGTGGCGCGGCTGGTACAAGGTCAAGTCGTGGCTGGACATCCGAGCGTGGCGGCTGTCGGTGGAGCCGCTGTGCCGCATGTGCGGGGAGCACGGCTTAACCGTCGCGGCGACTGTGGTCGACCACATCAAGCCGCACCACGGCGACCGCGCGCTGTTCTTCAGCCGCGACAACACCCAAAGCCTGTGCAAGCCCTGCCACGACGGGCCGAAACAGGCGGCGGAGCGGGCGGCGGCCCGCGCTGGGCAGCCGGCTCCCGGCCGGTGCCCCCGGCGGATGGGGGGAGTCTGATCCTTGGGACCTTTCGCCCCACGGACCGGTGCCTTAACCCCGCGCGCACGTTCGCGAAATTGGGAAATAACTTTTTTTTCTGAGCCAAGGCGGTGACGAGAGGAAGGAAGCCAAAGGCGGAGGCGTTGAATGCCCTCGCCGGCAACCCCGGACGGCGCAAGCGAGCGGCGGCCCCGGCGACGGAGGCCCCGCCTGCCGTCGCGTCGACGGAGCCGGCATCGGAGTTCGCGCCTCCCGCCTCCCTGACCAAGGGCGAGCGGGAGGTGTGGCTGGAAGAGCTGCCGCGCTTCCTGTCCACCGGCCTGGGGCGTCCGTCCGACCTGACCACCTTCCGCGCCTACTGCGAGGCCCGCGCTCTGTATCTGCGCTGCAAGAAGGTGGTCGACCGCAAGGGCATCACCTACACGACCGAGACGGGCTATGTGCGCACCCGGCCGGAGGTGGGCGTGATGAACGCCCAAGCCCGGCTGATGGCGAAGTACAGCGACCAGTTGACCCAGAACACCAAGGCCCGGATCAGCACCGCGGCGCAGCTCGGCGCCGCGCGCCAGTACCAGTTGCCGCTCCCCGATGCGCCGTCCCCCACGGCGCATTCGTCCGATGCCCCCAAGCCCCAGGCGAATCATGACGATCCAGTCGGCTGGCTCCAGTGATGCCGTGACCGTCACCCCGCCCACTGAGGCGGAGGTGATCGCGTTTGCGGAAGCCCACGCCGCCGCCGTGGTGGACCGGCTCTGGGAGCGCTATGCCAACGATCCCCGCTTCGTCTTCGACAAGGCTGCGGCGGACAAGGCATGCGATTTCTTCCCCACCTTCCTGCGGCATTCGAAGGGCCGGCTGGCCGGCAAGCCCTTCCACCTGAAGTACTGGCAGCGCCGCGTCGTCAGCATCATCTTCGGCTTCAAGTGGGCATCCACCGGCCGGCGGGTGGTGCGGCGGGCGTACCTGTTCATCGCCCGCAAGAACGGCAAGAGCACCTTCGCCGCCGGTCTGGCGCTGCTGCTGCTGCTGGCCGGCGAGCGGTCGGCCGAAATCTATTCCGCCGCCGCAGACCGCGAACAGGCCAGCATCGTCTTCCGCGAGGCGGCCAGCATGGTGCTGGCTTCGCCCCAGCTTTCGCGCGCCTGCGAGGTGTTCAAGCGGTCCGTCATCTGCGCCCGGCTGATGGCGAGCTACGGCGTTCTGTCGTCCGACGCGGAGACGAAGCACGGGCTGAACCCCTCCGGCATCATCTTCGACGAACTGCACACCCAGCCGAACCGGGATCTGCTGGACGTTCTGCACACCGCGGTGGGCGCCCGCGAAGAGCCGTTGGAGGCGCTGATGACCACGGCGGGTTCCCGCCGTCAGGGCATCTGCTGGGAGGTGCATGAACAGGCTGTGCGGGTGCGTGACGGCGTCGATGACGATCCGTCACTGCTGCCCATCCTGTTCATGGCGGACGAGGCGGACGACTGGACCGATCCGCGCACCTGGGCGAAGGCCAACCCGTCCGTGGGCGATGCCGTGTCGCTCGAATACCTGATGCAGGAATGCGCCCACGCCAAGCGGGTGCCGGGCTACGAGAACACCTTTAAGCGCCTGCATCTGAACATGTGGACGCAGCAGGACACCCGCTGGCTGCCGATGGCCGATTGGCGGCAATGCGTCGGCCCGGTCGGCTGGAAGGAACTGCCCCGCTTCCTGTTTGGCCGTCCGTGCTTCGGCGCGCTGGACCTGTCCAGCACCACCGACATCACCGCCTGGTTGAAGCTGTTCCCGCCGCAGGGCGACGACGATCCGTGGTTCGTCGTGCCCCGTTTCTTCGTGCCGGAACGCAACATCGACCTGCGGTCTCGCCGGGACCGGGTGCCGTATGACCTATGGGCGCGGGATAAGGCCATGACCGCCACCCCCGGCAACGTGGTGGACTATGGCGCGGTCGAAGCGGCGATCCGCGAGGATGCGGGCGCCTACAGCCTGATCGAAGCCCCCTATGACCGCTGGAACGCGACCCAGCTCGTCACCAACCTGACGGCGGACGGTCTGCCGATGGTGCCGTTCGGGCAGGGCTTCGCATCGATGTCGGCTCCGGCCAAGCGCTTCGAAGCCATGGTCGTGGGGCACGAGCTGGCGCACGGCGGCCACCCGGTGCTGGACTGGATGGCGGAGAACGTCGCCATCGACCGGGACGCCGCCGACAACATCAAGCCGAACAAGGCGACCAGCGGCGAGCGCATCGACGGCATTGTCGCCGCCGTCATGGCGCTTGGCCGCGCCATCGTCTTCCACGCCGATGGCGGCACAGAGATCGACTACCAGTCCGGTGGCATGTTCGGGTGATGGGAGCAGAAGCCGCATGAAGAAGACGAAGCGGAACGGCCCCCGCCGCCACCGGGCCGAAATCACCGAACCCACGGATCTGCAAACCGTGATCAGTCAGCTTCTGGGGGGCTACACGTCGGCGTCGGGCGCTGCCGTAACGGTGGATTCCGCCCAGCGCTTCGCCGCGGTGGCCGCCTGTGTGCGTGTGCTGACCAACAGCATCGCGCACCTTCCCCTGGTGCTGTTCCGGAAAACCTCTTCGGAGCGGCAGCCGGCCACCGACCTGCCGGTTTACCGCCTGCTGCACGACCGCCCGAACGAATGGCAGACCAGCTTCCAGTGGCGGAAGCTGAAGCAGCGCGATTTGCTGTACCGGGGCAATGCTTTCTCGTTGAAGGTCCGTGGCTTCCGGGGTGATGTCCAAGAGCTGCTACGCCTGCATCCGGATCGTGTCCAGCCCAAGCAAGACGAGCGCACCCTCGCCGTTTCCTACGTCTACACCCGTGCCGATGGACGGCGGGTGGAGTTGGCGCGTCAGGACGTCCTGCATCTCTGGTCGGACAGTGATGATGGCGTGACCGGCCTTAACCCAATTCGGCTCCATCGCGAGACCATCGGCGACGGTCTGGCAATGCGTGAGCACGGGTCGCGCTTCTTCTCAAACGGGGCAAAGCCCCTTGGCATCCTTCAGGCCGCCGGAAAGATCGGCAACAAGGCGGAGATGCGGCAGGACTTCGAATCCCTCTATGCCGGTGGGCAGAACGCGCACCGGGTGGCGATCTTGGATCAAGGGGTTGAGTACAAGCCTGTCAGCATTTCCATGGAAGACGCGCAGTATCTTGAAGGCCGGAAATTCAACCGTTCGGAAATCGCAGGCATCTTCGGCGTTCCGCCGCACAAGATCGCGGACCTTGACCGTTCCACGAACAACAACATCGAGCACCAAGCGCTTGAATTCGTCACCGACAGCTTGGCCCCCTGGCTGGTTTGCTGGGAGCAATGCATTGGACGTGACTTGCTCGACAACGACCCGTCTTTGTACGTGAAACACAACGTCGATGCCCTGTTGCGTGGCGACAGCAAGAGCCGGGCCGAAGCTCTGCAAATCCAGCGTCGCAACGGCGTCATCAATGCAAACGAGTGGCGGGCGCTGGAAGACCGCAACCCGCGAACGGACCTGGGCGGCGACGAATTCATCGTCGAGGGGAACATGGTCCGGCAAACCGGCGGCATGCCGGTCGAACCCGGAGGCACCCAGTCATGAATCACTTCGCCATCTTCAACCGCATCGACGCTCCCGAGGGTCTGACGCAAACGCGCAGGCCCTTTTTCAATCGTGCTGCCGGCCGTGACTTTGCGGTCAACGCATCTGGCGACCGAACCGAAATCACCCTCTACGACGAAATCGGCATGTGGGGGGTCAGTGCGTCCGATCTGCGCGCCCAGCTCGCCGGCATCAGGGGTGGCACGATCCACCTGAAGATCAATTCGCCCGGTGGTGACGTGTTCGACGGCATCGCCATGCACAACGATCTGAAGGCCCATCCGGCCCGTGTCGAAGTCGAGGTGGTCGGTCTTGCCGCTTCGGCGGCGAGCCTGATCGCGATGGCCGGCGACCATATCACGGTGCCATCCAACGCTTTCCTGATGATCCACAACGCCTGGACCGTGGTGGCCGGTGACCGCAGGGCCATGACCGAAGCGTCCGGGGTGCTGGAGCAGATCGATACCGCTCTGGCGAAAACCTATGCGGAGCGAACCGGTCAGGACGCTGCCGCCGTTCGCGCCATGATGGATGCGGAAACCTGGATGAGCGGCGATCAGGCCGTCGAGCTGGGCTTTGCCCAGGCCAAGGGTGGCGAGACCCCCGCCCAGGCGGCCTTCGATCTGACCGTCTTCGCCAACGTGCCGGCCGCGCTTCGGGCGCTTCAGGTTGGCCCGGCCAACACCAAACGGGATTTCGAGCGGGTGCTCACGCGTGACGCTGGGCTGTCCCGCTCCCAGGCTCGGGCGCTGCTGCGCTCCGGCCTTTCTGCCGTCGAAGCCATGCAGGACGCTGGTGAAGACGACGCTGAACTGACCGCCGCCCTCGCGCGGCTCCACGCGACCATCAAGAGGTAAGAACCCATGCAGACGCTTCTCGACATCAAGCGGGGCAGTTCGCTCGCCGTCTTCGCCGGCCCGGCTGCCCCGCACAACAACCCGACCAATCCGGTGGAACTGGTTGCCGCCATCGGGACGGCCTTCGAAGAGTTCAAGGCCGCGAACGATCAGCGCCTTGCGGAGATTGAGAAGGGCGGACAGGCCCTTCCCGAGACCCTCGCCAAGGTGGACAAGATCAACGCTGCCATCACCGAGCTTCAGGCGGCGCTGGACAAGCAGGCAAAGGACATCGGCCGTCTGACCGTCGGTGGCGGCAACGGCGATCCGCAAGGCAACGATCTGCGCAACGAAGCCCGCCTGTTCATCGCCGCCCGCACCGGCAAGCCGGTCGAGGCTGTGCCCGAAGGCGACGTGGAGCGCTACAACGCCTACACCGCTGCCTTCCTCGCCCATGTCCGCCGGGGCGGTGCCAATGGCGAGCTGCTGCCGGAAGGCATGCGCAATGAGCTGTCGTACGGTTCGGACCCGGACGGCGGTCTGTGGGTTCCGGCCAGCATGGACAGCAATGTCCGCACCCGGCTGTTCGAGACCTCCCCCGTTCGCAGCATCGCCGACAACATCACCATCACCACCGATGCCTATGAGTTCCCGTATGACAAGGACGAGGCATCCACCGGGGGCTGGGTCAGCGAGAAGGACAGCCGTTCGGAGACCGGCACGCCGCAGGTCGGTTCCCACCGCATCCCGGTGCATGAGCAGTATGCCGAGCCGCACATCACCCAGCGCCTGCTGGACGATGCGGCGGTGAACGTCGAGGCGTGGCTGTCGGGCAAGATCGCGGACAAGCTGATCCGGGTGGAGAACACCGCGTTCGTGCTGGGCGACGGCGTCGGCAAGCCCCGCGGCTTCCTCAGCTATGGTGCCAATGCGGTGACCACGAAGGACACCAGCCGGCCGTGGGGCAAGCTTCAGTACATCGCGACCGGGAAGGCGGGTGGCTTTGCCGACACCAATCCCGGTGACAAGATGATCGATCTCGTCCATGCGCTCCATCCGGCTTACCGGACGGGGGCTGTCTGGACGATGAACCGGGCGACTGTGGCGGAAGTGCGCAAGCTGAAGGACGGTGACGGCAACTATCTGTGGTCGATGGGAAACATCGCCGCCGGCCAGCCTCAGTCGCTGCTGGGGTATGGCATCGAAGAGTTGGAGGATATGCCAGACATCGCCGCCAACGCCTTCCCCATCGGCTTCGGCAATTTCAAGGTCGGCTACATCGTCGTGGACCGGCAGGGCATCCGGGTGCTGCGCGATCCCTACACCGACAAGCGGTTCGTGAAGTTCTACACGACCAAGCGCGTCGGCGGCGACGTTCAAAACTTCGATGCGATCAAGCTGCTGAAGTTCGCGGCAAGCTGATCCATCCCCATCACCGCTATCTCTGCAAAGCCGGCGCCCTTCGTGGCGCCGCTTCGCTTTCCGGCCTGAAGGAGGCCAACGCATGCGCGACCTGATGAACCATATCCACCCCCTGCGGGCCATCAGCCCGCAGGCTGCTGGGACGGACAACACCGCCTTCGTCTCCCAGATCATCGACGTGCAGGGCTTTGACAGCCTGACGTTCGTGATCCTCTCGGGAGCGCTGACGGACACGAACGCCACCTTCGCTGTGCTGGTCGAGCATGGCGATGACGCGGCCCTGTCGGATGCCATGGCGGTTCCCGACGATAACCTGCTGGGAACCGAAGTGCTCGCCGACATGACCTATGCCGACGACAGCGAGACCCGCAAGATCGGTTACCTGGGCAGCAAGCGGTATGTCCGCCTGACCGTCACCCCCTCCGGCAACGACAGCGGCAACGTCTATCTGGCGGCCATCGCCGTTCTGGGGCATCCGCAGCTCGTCCCGACGCCCAATCCGCCGGTCTGATCTGTGTGGGGGTGCTGTCCGGCACCCCCGTTTCTCTTGGAGCGCTCTCCATGACGATCATCACCCTGGATGAAGCCAAGGCACATCTGCGCGTCGACGGCGACGCCGACGACGCAGACATCACGCTGAAGTTGATGGCGGCCGAAGGTGCCGTAGCGGAGTCGCTGAACCGATCTGTGCCTTGGACGGACGAGGCCGGCGCGGAGGTGCCTGTTCCTGCCCCGGTCAAGGCCGCTGTCCTGCTGATCCTGGGCGACCTCTACGCCACCAGAGAGGCGGCGGTGACGGGAACCATTCGCACGGAAAACCAAACCGTTGAATGGCTGCTGTCCCCCTACCGCAAGTGGTCGTTCGCATGACTGGGGCCAAGACCGGTGCGGGCGCTCTCGACCAGCGCATCCGCATCGAGACCAAGAGCCGGGTCGCCGATGGCGGCGGCGGTGCCGTCGAAGCCTGGGTGCCGGTGGCGACTGTCTGGGCGCAGGTCTGGCCGGTGTCGGGGCAGGAACGCGCCGATGCGCAGCAGCTCCAAGCCGCCACCATGATGCGCTTCAAGCTGCGCCACCGCCGCGACCTGACCGACGGCATGCGGATCGTCTGGAACGGGCGGGCGCACAACGTCCGCTTCATCGCCGATGCCGGGCCGCGCTCCGGCTTCCTCACCATCGACGCCGAAGCAGGGGTCGCGATCTGATGGCTAGAAAATCCGCCGTGTCGGGCGGCCGGGCGCTCCGCGCCGCGTTGCGCAAGCTGCCGATCGACATCAAGGACGGCGTCACCCAGGCCATTGCCCAGGCTGGGGCCGCGATCTTCACCGATGCCCTGGCTGCCGCTCCCGGCCCGGAACATCCCTATGCCACGGGCGAGCTGAAGCGGAAGCTGCGGCTCATGATCAGCCGGAACGGCCTTCAAGCCCGCGTCGGGTCCTGGGGCAAGCGCCGCGCCCGGCACATCCATCTGGTGGAGTTCGGTGCGGCCCCGCACGACATCCGGATGCCGGACGGCGGGGTGATCCACCATCCCGGTGCGCCGGCCCAGCCCTTCCTGTTCCCGGCCTACCGCCGACACCGGGCGCACAGCGTCAAGCTGATCCGCGCCGCGGTGAACGAGGCGCTGTCGCGTGCCGCCGCCCGGCAAGGGGGCAAGCCGTGAGCGCCGCATCCTGGCCGCTCCAGAAGGCCCTGTTCACCGCGCTGACGGCGGCGCTGGGCGATGCCGTGCCGGTGCTGGACGACGTGCCGCAAGGGCAGGCCTTCCCCTATGTCGTGATCGGCGAAGACACCGTCACCGACTGGCCGATGCTGGGCGATGACGAAGCCGAAGAGATCGACACCGTCATCCACGTCTGGAGCCGCTACTCCGGCAAGCGTGAGGTGAAGGAGCTGATGGGCACCATCAAGGCAGCGCTGCACCAGCAGCCGCTCCCGGTCGACGGTCCGCAACTGGTGACCCTGCGCTTCGCCTTCGAAGCCGTCTTCTTGGAGCCGGACGGGCTGACCCGTCACGGCGTGATCCGCTTCCGCGCTCTGCTTCAGAGCGCCTGACCGTCTTCGGCATTGCCGGAGCTTCCGGGCCGCCCATGGGGCGGCTCTTTTTCTGAGGAGAACCCCCATGGGTGCGATTTCCACCGCAAAGATGAAGGTCTTCATCGAAGCCGGTACCGCCGCCGACACGCTGGCCGAGTTCGATGCGCTGACCTGGGTGCGCGTCGGCAACCTACTGGACGTCGGCGAGTTCGGCGCGCAGTTCCAGGAAGTGACTTACACCACCATCGACGACGGCATCGTTCGCCGCCTGAAGGGCGCGCTGGACAACGGCACCTTCTCCATCACCGTCGCCCGCAACCCGGAAGACGAAGGTCAGGGCGACGTGCTGGTCGGTCTCGACAGCTACGAGAACGTGAACATCAAGGTCGAGATGAACGACAAGCCGGCCGGAGCAGGTGCCAAGCCGACCCGCTTCTTCTTCCCGGCGAAAATCTTCTCCTACAAGAACCAGTTCGGCGACGCCAATCAGGTCGTGAAGGCCGTGATCAATATCGGCATCGACGGCGGGATCATCGAAGGCGCCCGCGGGGTCGCCTGACGGCACACCGCCGGCCGGGGCAGCGCTCCGGTGGCGGTTCAGCGGGCCGGTGGCGTGTCAGGGCGCCACCGGCCTTTTTCATCCGCCCTGACACTCTTCCCCCTGACCAAGAGGAAATTCGACCATGTCCAAGCTGAACTCCGGCACCGTCACCATCACCCTCGACGGCGAAAAGGTCGTGCTGAAGCCGACCCCGCGCGCCGCGATGGCGATCAGCAACCACTTCACCGGCCTTCAGGGTGCCGTGCCGCGCGTCGCCGGCCATGACATCGCCGCCGCCTCCTTCATCATCGCGGCCGGTGCCGGCATCAAGGGCGAGGCTGCCAAGGGCCTGAACGACAAGGTCTTCACCGCCGGCATCAGCGATCTGGCCGCCCCCCTGATCGAGTTCATCGTCATCCTGATGAACGGCGGCAAGCGCCCGGACGACATGCCGTCCACCGAGGACAACGAGGACGATGAGGGAAACGGCGAGGCCTGACCCTCGACGCGTATCTGGAACAACTCTTCAAGTACGCGACGGGATGGCTCGGATGGGTGCCGGATGTCTTCTGGGACACTCCCATTCCCCAGATCGAGCTGGCCCTGGATGGTCGCGTCGACTTCCTGAAGAAGACCAACCCTTGGGGCGCGGCGAAGGAGGAAACCCCTGCCGCCGCCTCCGAGGAAGAAGCCGCCGACCGGCTGATCGCCATCCTCCGGAGCAGTCCACGCTACCGGAAGCCGACAGCCTGAGTCCGACCCGCAGGGCGCCCGGTCATGCCGTGGCGCCCTTCCTCCATCCGGAATCCATCCATGGCTGAACTCGAAGGCCTTTCCGTCTCTCTGACCGCCGATACCGGCGGGCTGGACCGCGGCATGCGGTCGGCGGAGCAGTCGGTTGCCCGCGCCGAACGGGCGCTGACGGCTTCCGCCGGCCGGATGGATCAGGCGATGGCGCAGGTCAACCGCTCCGCGTCCCTGGTGACGCAGCGGCTCACCCAGTTCGCCGCCGTGATCGGGGTTGGCGGCCTCGCTGCCATGGCGGCCAAGACCCTCACCTATGCCGAAGCCTGGACCCAGGTCGGCAACCGCCTGCGGCTGGTGTCGCAGGATGCCGGCCAGATGAAGGCGACGCAGGAACAGCTCTTTCAGGCCGCCCAGAAGGCGGGCGTGTCGATGGCATCAGTGGTGGACGTCTACAGCCGCGCCTCCCAGGCGGCGGGCGAGCTGGGCGCGTCCCAGGAACAACTGACCCGCTTCTCCGGTGGCGTCGCCCAGGCGCTTGCCGTTTCCGCCACCAGTGCCGACGCAGCATCCGGGGCGACGCAGCAGCTCGGGCAGTTGCTCGGCTCCACCCGCGTCCAGGCGGAGGAATTCAACTCCATCCTTGATGGTGCCCCGCGGGTGGCGAAGGCGGTCGCCGATGGGCTGACCGAAGCGGGTGGCTCCGTCTCGCGGCTGAAACAGCTCATCAACGACGGCAAGGTCACCAACAAGCAGTTCTTCGACGCCTTCCTTGCGCAGATTCCGAAAATCCAGGCGGAGTTCGACAAGACGGTGCCGACCATTGCCCGGTCGCTCGCCACCCTCGACAACGCCATGGGCAAGCTGATCGGCGAGGCGAACGAAGCAGGCGGTGCCACCACGACCTTGGCCCGCGGCATCCAGGCGCTGGGCGAGAACCTGAACGCCGTCGCCACCGGGGTGACGGCGGTCGGCACGGCCATGGCAAGCGTCTATGTGGCGCGCGGGCTGGTGCCGGCAATCGCCGCCGGGCTGGAGTTCGCCAAGGCGCAGATTGCGCTTCGCGGCGAGCTGGTGCGGAACACCGGCCATATCTTTCAGAAGGAGGCGGCGCTTCGGGCCGGGGCTGCTGCTGCCGCCCAGGCCGCCGCCGCCGATCTGGCCGCCGCCGAAGCGGCTGCGGTCAAGGCCCGATCCGATCTGGCCGCCCGTGCCGCTCAGTATGAAGCGGCGGTGGCGCTGGATGCCGCCATCGGCAAGACCGCCCGCCTCGTCCAGGCGGAAGAGGCTTTGGCAGCGGCCCGCCTCGCCCGCGCCGCTGCCGACGAACGCGTCGCGCAGACCTCCATCGCCGTCAACATGGCGTCGCAGGCGCAGGCTTCCGCCATCGCCCGCACCACCGCTGCCGCGACCCTGCTGTCGCGGGCGGGGGCCGGGCTGTCCTCACTGCTGGGGCTGGTGGGTGGCCCATGGGGTGCGGCCTTCCTGGCGGCGGGGGCAGCGGTCGCGTATCTGGCGACCCGGACGTCGGAAGCCGACAAGGCGCAGGAACTCTACAATCGCACGCTGACCGAAGGTCGCCGCCGCATCGACGAATTGACCGGCGCGTCGCGCGAGCGGGCCAACCAGTTGAGGGAAGAGCAGCGGAACGAACTGAGTGCGGCGCAGGCGGCGGCCGATGCTGCTGCGCAAAAGGTCGCTGCCCTTCAGGCGCTGATTGCCGAACAGCGCGCCTCTGCCGATCCGTCCGAAGCCGGCGGAACCGCTGGCATGTTCTCCAACCTCTTCGGCAACGGCGATGCAGGGTTGAAGAGGTTGGAAGCGCAACTCGCCGCCGCGCGCAAGCAAGTGGAAGCCACTGCCGCCGTGCTCGACGGCATGATGTCGGTGTCGCAGAAGACCGGCGACGCGGTTGGGCTGGAGCTGGCGAGCAAGCTGTCCCGCGGCACCGCCGCCTTCAACGCGCTGAATACCGCAACGGGGGATGCGCTGAAGCAGGCCGGGCTGACCGTCCAGTCGGGCCGGCTGATGACCAACGAGCAGGCCGAAACCGAAAAGGCGGTCACCGCACTGGGGCAGGCGCTGAAGGCCGGGTCGGGACTCCTCCGCACCTATGGCACCGATGCCCAGCAGATCGCCGGCATCATGGCCGCGCTGAAGCTGAAGATCGATCCCGTCGCATCGGCCATCGCCGACATGAACCGCGAACTGGCCCAGGCCGGGGCGGCGGAGGGTGCCGCCCGCACGGCGCTGACCGTGCTTCAGGGCATCAATCAGCAGCGGGAGAAGGAAGGCAAGGCCCCGCTGACCACGGTCAGTCCGGAGTATCTGCAACTGCTGGGCAAGGCGCAGGAGGTGGAAACCAAGCGGGTGGAAGCCGCCACCGCCGCCCGCGCCAAGGTGCTTGACCTCGACAAGCAGATCGCACGGGCGCAGGCCGCCGGCAACGCTGCCCAGGTTGCCGATCTGAACCGCCAGAAGGCGGTGGAGCAGATGGTGGCCCGCGGTACAGACCGGAAGGTTGCCGAAGCCAATGCCGCCCAGGATTACGCCGTCGCCATCGCCGAAGCCGGTGCAGCCGCCGGTCAGGCCGGCAAGGATATCTTGCTGGCCGCCGATGCCCAGATGGTCATGGCGCAGGCCGCCGGGCTGGGCGAGGCTGCAACGCGACAGGCGGCCTATGCCACCAAGCTGGCCCAGGAAGCCGCCAAGGGGAACGGCAACGTCATGGCGGTTGCCGCCGCCAACCGCCGGGAAGAGGCCGCGGCCATCGTTCAGATCCGGAATGAGACGGTCCGGACGCTGGAGTTGGAGACGGCGAACACCAACGCGCTGACGCTTGCCATGGCGTCCGGCGGTGCGGCGGTGCGGGTGGCGCAGGAAGAGGAATACAAGCTCGCCCTGATCCGCAAGCTCGGCGCCGACGCCACTGTCGCCGGCACCGAAGCCCAAAAGGCGCTGAACGATGCGATGGACGCCTACCGGAAGAACCGGGCGGCCAACGACAACAACCGGCTTCAGCAGGAACGCCAGAGCGCCAACGACAACCTTGCCCTTGCCCAGCGTGAGTTGGAGTTGATGGGGCAGGCGGAGCCGGTGCGTGAGCGGGCCATGACCGCCCTGCGCAACCAGCAGGAAGCCGCCCGCAAGGTGGCGGAACTGGGCGAGGATGGGGCGCGGCAGTGGCTGGCGTGGCAGGAACAGATCGCCGACAAGCGGGCGATGATCGACTATCTGAAGGCGGTCCAAGCCACAGCCAAGGAAATCAGCGGCGACATCTCGGAGGCGCTGTACGACCGGCTGATGGACCCAGGCAAGGCCACCAGCGTGGTGGACGTCTTCAAGTCCATCTTCAAGCGCATCGCCATCGCCGCCCTGGAAGCCAACATCGTCCTGCCCATCGTCACCCAGGTCGTGGGCGCGATGCCGTCGCTGTTCGGCATCACCGCGCCGTCTGGGGCTACGGGCGCGGCGGGCACTGCCACCAACAGCCTGACCGGCAGCCTGACCAACACCGCCGTGTCGAAGGCCGGCGGCTGGGCTATGGACAAGCTGGGGCTGACTGGCGGCATTACCAACGCCATCGACAAGTTCGGCTACTCGACCCTGGGAATCGGCACGATGGCCGGCACCCAGGGAACCATGATGACCACCACAGCCGGCGGGCTGGCTGCCGACATCGGCGTCATGCCGACGCTGGGCGGTGTCAGCAACGCGGCGGCGACCGGAAGCACCACGGTCGGCGGCATCACGGGCGGCCTCTCGGCCTACCTGAGTGCCGCCGGGGCCGGTGCCCTGGGCGGCGGTCTGGTCGGCGGCTGGCTCGGCACCAAGACCAACAGCAAGGTCGTGGGCGGGGCTGCTGGCGCTCTGGCCGGTGCCGGGGCGGGCTACCTCTCGACCGTCATCGGCCTGTCGTCGCTGGGCGGGCCGGTGGGAGCGGCCATCGGTGCCGTGGTCGGTCTGATCATGGGCATGATCGGCACCCAGAAGGCATCCGTCGGTCCCACCGCATCGGCGGACATCACCATCAATGCCGGCGGCAAGAGCGCCACGGCGGGCAACTTCCAGGTCGACAACGACGGCAAGATCGAAGATGCCCAGAAGCTGGGCACCGCCTTCAGCACGATCTTCACCGCGGCAGCGGCCGGCGGCGGCACGCTGAAGCAGGATTTCGGCATCGGCCAGACCGCGGCCAAGGGCCTCTACGTCGGCGGCAGCGTACCCTACAAGGAGTTCGGCACAGGGGACGACGCGCTGGGCAACCTGCTGCGCTACACCCTGCTTGAAGCCGGCGGCCTGACCAACGCCGGGGCTGCCGTCACCAAGGCCATTCGGAACACCAAGGCGACCAGCTACGAGGATGCCGCCAAGGACATCGCGCTGGGTGCCGGCATCGATGCCGGCACCACCGCCCTGGCCGCCCTCGACAAGTCGCTCGCCAGCTTCACCAAGGCGGCCAAGGAAGCGACCGCCGAATCGCTGAAGCCGATGCTGGACGAACTGGAGCGGGCGAAGGGGCTGGACCTGGGCAGCGAGTATGTGAGGCTCGCCACCGATCAGTTGAACGCTTACCTCGACCAGCTCCGCAACCCGCCGGACTATACCCAGGCCGAACAGGACATGGCCGCCCTGACCGGCCAGTTCCAGGCGCTGCGGGAGGCCTATCAGCAGCTCAACCCAGCCCTGGCTGCCACTGTCGATCAGATCGAGGCGGAGACCCGCGCCCGCATCAAGGCGAGTGTGCAGGACGATGCCAACCGCCAGCTCAATACGGCGCTGGGCCGGGACTACCTCAACTCCATCAACGATCTGATGAAGACGCGGGACATCAACGCCCGCAACCTGACCGCGGTCGGTCTCAGCACCCAACGCGCCACCGAGATTTTCGACGCCTCGCTGAAATCCTTGCTGACCGGCTTGGACGCCTCGCAGCTCGACATCGTCGCGGCCAGCTTCTCCGACGATATCCACGACCTGGCTGTTTCGCTGCGGGATGCGGCTTCGGCGACAACGGAGGCTGCGCAGGCGCTCGCCAGCTATCAGGCAGACATCAACAGCCGGATGTACGCTACGCTCGGTCGTGACCGCGACTCCGCTCTGCTGGCGCTGCAACAGCAACAGGCCAAGGAACTGGCCGATGCCAAGGCGGCAGGCTACAGCACCGACCTGCTGCGGCAGGTGCAGGCGGCCGAATATGCCGCGCAGGCATTCAGCCTCGCGCAGGCCGATGTGCTGGCCGCCTACGATGCCCAGATCACCGCGCAACAGGCGCTGGTCGAAAGCCTGGAAGCGGGCGCGCAGGCGGCACAACAGTTCCGGCAGGCCTATGATGCACTTGCCGTCAACGACAACAGCCCGCTGAACGCCCGCGACCGGTTGGCTGAAGCCCGCCGGCAGTTTGAGGCTGCCTATCAGACGGCCAAAAGCCCCGCCGCCAGCGAGGCGGAGAAGACGGCGGCGCTCGCCACCCTTCAGCAGCTCGGCCCGGCGCTGGTGCAGCTCGCCAAGGGCTTCTTCGGCTCGACCGACACCAGCGACTATGACCGGGTGCGGCAGGTCTTTGCCGAGTTCGGCGGTCTCCAGGCGCAGGGTGTGGACACCGCCCAGCAGCAACTCGACACCGCAAATGCTGCGCTGAAGGAGCTTCAGCGCCAGCGGGCGGAAGCCGCCAGCCTGGGGCAGAAGCAATATGGGGCGCTGGTCGACCTCAACAGCATCATGAGCCAGAGCTATGCCGTGTGGCAGGCGGCGCTGACCCCGCTGCAACAGCTGACCGGCACCAAGTCGAGCGCAACCCTGTCGGAAATGCTCGCGGGCCTGTCGACCGGAACCCTGCCGGGGATCATGACCTGGGCGCGGGCGCAGGGACCGGACACCGCCTATCAGGTTCTGCGTGCCGCCGACGAACGGCTGGACTGGGGCAACAACCCCTTCCGCTACACCGCTTCGGCTGACGTGGCGGCACTGGGCGACAAGGTTCCCACGGAGGACTGGCTGTCGATCCTGCGGTCGGTCGGCTACACCGGCGAGGCTAACCCATGGACGGTCAATAGCTGGCTGGCTGCCTATGGCAAGGCGGACGCCTACGAAGCCGCCATGCGGAGTTGGGCGCGCGAGCGGGGCATTCCCGGCTATGCGGTGGGCACCCCGTCCGCCTTGCCGGGGTTGGCTTGGGTGGGCGAGCGCGGACCAGAGCTGGTGCGGATGGCCGGGGGCGAGCGGGTCTATCCGCACGAAACCTCGCTGGCGATGGCGCGGCGCTTCCAGGCGGCAAATGACCGCTGGGGCGCCAACGTCACCGCCCTCCGCGCGCCCAGCATCCCCCCCATCGTCATCAACACCGCAGGGCTGGAGCAGCGGCTCGACCGTGCGGTCGCCGTGCTGGAGCGCATCCTTGGCGCTATCGAAGACGGAGACGATGAGACGGTGTCGGCCATCTCCAACCTTGCCAAGCGCCTCGTCCGCACCGCTGCGCCGGTCGGTCAGCGGCGTGCCGTGAACGGGTGATCCAATGCCCTACCTGATGCGTGCAGAGCCGTACGACGCCAGCATAGGCGCTGTGCGGCCTCTCTTCTTCTCCGACCTTGGCTTCACCTCCGAGCCGGCGGACAGTCCGTCCAACACCTATTTCGTCCGCCGTATCGAAACCCCTCTGGCGGTTCGCCGCTCGCTCTTCAGCGGCTCTGCCATCGGCGGCTATTCGGAAACCAGCTTCGGCTCCGCCACCCTCGCCAATGACGACGGCAAGCTGGATTGGCTGTCCGATCTGGACTGGGATGGCCGGCTGGTGGAGATCCTGTACAGCCCGCAGGAGCGGCCTGCCCTGGCTGACTTCACCGTCCTGTTCTCCGGTGCGGCCGAACAGTTGGTGCCGGGCGATGAAATCGAAATCCAGCTGCGTGACCTGCTGGTGCTGCTGGACGTGCCGGCCTCGCGCGGGCAGTTCGGCGGAACCGGCGGGGTCGATGGCACCGCAGAGCTGAGGGGGCGGGACAAGCCCTGGCTGATCGGCCGGCGGCGGCAGATAGAGCCAGTGCTGATCAATGCGGCGAACAACGTCTACATGGTCGATCCGGCCGGCTTCAGCTCCCTGTTGGCGGCCCGCGACATGGGCGTCACCTATCCGGCTGCGGTGGGGGATTTCGCCTCCTATACCGCCCTGGTGGCGGCCTCGCTGACCGGCACCAACGTCGCGACATCCAAGACGGCCGGACTGATCCGTCTGGGGCAGAAACCGAATGGGCGCTTCACCATCGACGCGGAGGGGGTGAAGGTCTCCGGTGCCTGGGTTTATCGCTTCGCCGATCTGGTGCGCCATGTCGTCACCAGCATGACGACGGTCACCGGGGCAAGCCTGCTGGACGTGTCCTTCGCCGCCTTCAATGGGCTTCAGCCGGCGGTGCTGGGCTACTGGTGTGACGGGTCCAGCGTGCCCAAGGTGCGCGACGTAATCGACCAGCTCGCCGACTCGGTCGGGGCCTACTGGGGCTTCGGTGAAGACCGCCTGCTGTCGCTGGGCCGTTACGATGGTCCGGCCGCAACGGCGGACTTTGAGTTCACAGAACGCACCATCATCGACCTGACGCCGCGCCCGGTGGATCGACGGATGAAGGCGCTGAAGCTGGGCTACCGCCCCTTCGGTGTGATCTTCACCGCTGACGAGTTGGACAGGGTCAACGTTAGCGCTGCCGATCTGGAGGCCTTCCAGAACGAATACCGCTGGACCGCGGTGGCGACCAACGCTGCCGCCGCTGGCGCCTCGCTGCTGGCAACGGAAGAGGAGGGCAAGACCCTCTTCGATACCGAAGTGGCGGCCACGGCAGAGCGTGACCGCCGGCTTTCCCTCTTCAGCGCTAAGCGCAAGGCCTTCGACGTGGTCGTGCCGCTGACCCCCGGCCTTACGGTGGGGCACACGGTGAAGCTGACCGACTCGCGTTTCGGCCTCTCCGGTGGCTGGCGTGGGCTGGTGCTGGAAATCGAGCGCGACGCCAACGACGAAACCCTCAAGATGACGGTGCAGGGATGAAGCCGCTTCATGTCCTCTGGAAGAAGCCTAGCGATGGCGGGGCCTTCGACGGTGGCGCTTGGGTTGATGGTGGGGGGCTGGCGCTGTCCAACCTCGCGACCCAGGACGTGATGGAACTGGCCCGCTCCATTGGTACAGCCGAAGCGGCGACATGGTGGCGGCTTGACCTCGGACGGTTGGTACCGCTGTCGATGTTCGCTGTGCTCAACCACAACGGCACCCAGACCGCGCGTCGCCGGCATGTTGTCTCCAACCACGCGGACGGCAGCTCGCCGGTCTATGACACCGGCTTCGAGCTGATGTGGACGCCGACCGAAGTGTGGGGCCAGCAGCCCTTCGGCGCATTTCCATTCTCCGGCATCGACATAGGGGCTTATCCCGGCGGCACGGTCGATCTGCATGTCGCCCCGTCGACCGTCTATGGCCGCTATCTCTTCACCTATGTGTCCGACGCGACAAACCCGGCCGGTTACTTCCAGGCCGGACGTTTCATGGCCGGCGAGGCCTCCCAGCACAAGATGGCGTTTGGGGTGAAGGTGCGGTCGGTGGACCCCAGCGAGTGCCGCCGCACGCGTGGCGGGCTGCGGCTGGTGCGCAGGCGGCCCGGCTACCGGGAAGTATCTATCACCTTCGAGCACATGACCGAAGCGGAAGCCTATGCCACCGGCTTCGAAATCGATCGTCAGTTGGGCAAGTCCGGGGACTTCCTTCTGGTCTACGACCCTGACGATGCGCCGTCCGTGCGTTTTCGGCGCACCGTCTACGCCGCCCTGACGGAGACGGTTGGCATCACCACTACCACCGCCACCATGCCCCGCCGCTACGGCTGGGGCATCAACGCTGAGGAGCTGATCTGAGATGGCGACCTTCAACGGTGTGCCCTACACCTTTGCCAGCTTCGCCCCCTATGCCTACGCGACGATCTGGGATCAGTTCTGGGACAACGTCCTGGTAGAACTGACGAACCGGGCAGCAGCGTTGGGTGCGGCGGTGCCAGCCATTACCAATGTCTGGAATGCCGATACGGCGGATGCCAATCCTGGCAGCGGCGCGGTGCGCGTGAACGCCGCCACCGTAGCGACTGCGACACAGGTCTATGTGTCCACTGCCGATGCTGCTGGTGCCGATGTGTCCGCCGTCATTGGTCTGTTCGACGACAGCACTTCGACGGCCAAGGGGCTGCTGCGGATCGGGCATCGGACAGATGCCACCAAGTGGGCACTCTTCACCGTCACCGGAGCTGTGACGGTCGCCGCAGGCTACTGCAAGGTGCCCGTGAGCTATATGGCGGGGCCGGGCGGGTTTTCCGCTGCTGATCCGGTGGCAGTGGGCTTTTTTCGGACCGGTGACACCACGCGGTGGTTGTCCGGTGCCGGGGCGCCAGCTGCCGGCCTGGGCAACGATGGTGATCAGTACCTCAACACGACCAATGGCGACGTTTACGCCAAGGTGGCTGGCGCCTGGGGCGCCCCCGTGGGCAATATCCGCGGTCCGGCTGGGCTGAATGGCACAAATGGAGCCAACGGCGCGGATGGGCTGATGGCGGCTGCGACGAATGCCGAGACCGCAACAGGGACGGCAACCGACAAAGCAGTGACGCCGGCCGGCGCGGTGGCGACCTTCCTCAAGCTGGCCGGCGGCACCTTGACGGGATGGTTGCAAACCTATGCTGGCGTTGACAAGGACACGCTGGGTCTGCGGATTGGCGAGGCAACGAGCGGCTTCTATCGGTCGGCGGCGGGTGTGCTGGGCTTCGTCGTCGGTGGCGTCGAGGTGTTCCGCACCGCGGCCAGTGGTGTGCTGACCTTCATGAAGCCGCCGCGTACCAGCTTGGTATCTCTGGCGGCGGTCGGAAATACCTTCACCTCCGATTGCGATGCGGGCATCGATTTCGACTGCGGCGTTATCTCTGCCAATTCGATCATCGCCAATCCGCTCAATCCACCGGCTGCGGGTAGCAATACCGTCCACTCACTAACCATCAAATGGACGCAGGATGGCATTGGTGGCCGCACGATGAGCTTTGGCGCCAACTGCATCAACATCGGCGGAACCTCCGCAAACACAGCAGCGGGTAAGACCAATTTCGCGACGGGCAAGGTCTACCCGGACGGAAAGTTTTACTATTCCATTGTAAAGCAGGCCTCCTAGCCATGCTGATCCGTCCGAACACCAGAAAGCTGATCCTGCCCGGCATGCCGGAGTGGCAGGACGACAGGCAAACGCTTTGCAACCTGTTCGATGAATTGCTGATGGGTGCTGGGAAGTCTTCCGGTATTTGGACCGTCAAGCTTTGGGGGGCGGCGGGCGGCAATGTTCTCGCCACTGGCGGTAAGGGTGGTTTTGTATCCGGCACGGTGTCGCTCAAATCCGGCGACGTGCTCGACATCTACGTCGGCAATGGCGGCGCGGCAGAGACCCAAGGTTACGTCCCGTCGGCTGGTGGAGCCACGCCGGACCCCAACGGCGGCAGCGGCGGCATCGGCGGGTACGCCTTCCCGCCTCTGACTGCTGGCGCCGGCGGTGGGGCGAGAACGTCGCTCTACCTGAACAGTGTGCTTCTTGCCGTGGCCGGCGGTGGCGGTGGTGCGGGAAACCGCAACGTCGGCCCTAACGGCTTCGATGCCGGCGGGTTGACGGGCGTGGGGTGGTTGGGCGGCACGCAAACCGGCCCTGGCCCTGGCGGGGGAACTTCTGAGGCGCCCGGCCAGCCAGGGCAAGGGCCGAACGGCGGTGCGAGCCCGCCATGGGGCGATAGCGTCGGCGGCGGCGGTGGCGGCGGCTATTGGGGTGGCGGTGGCGGCGGCTCGGCTGGTGGCGGGCAAAGCGGCGGCGGTGGCGGGTCGAGCTATTCCGGGCTGTTGGGCAACGCCGTCAACATAACCGGGCCAAACAGCACAGACCCGCATTTCGGCAACAATGCAGCCACGCCGGCGGCTACCAGTTACACGCGCGGTGGCCCTGGCCGTTGTGTGCTCATTTCGCCAACCGGGCAAGTTTATGTCTTCGACTACACCGGGTCTGGTGTGCGGTTTACCGTGCCATAATGGGGGACAAGATGGGAATGCTTCCTGCGGCCATTGTCGCTGACAATCGTATCATTGCGACTTACTACACGGCTGAACCGATCACTTATGGTGATGGAGACGACGCAATCAACCATCCGCGCGAAGTGTGGGTTCATTGGACAAGAGAGGACTGGGCGGCTATGTGCCCATCGTGGCGCGTGCTGCCGCTGATCGACACGCCGCCATCTGGGATCGGCAAGCGGGTGGAGCGTCTGCCGCAAGACGAATGGGTCGTCGGGGCTGGTGCCGTCGCGGTGGCGTATCGGCTTTTGCCTCTGACCGCCCATGAAGAGACTGCGCAGGCAGCGGAGGCCCGCACCAAGCGGGTGGCTGAAATTAACGCAGAGCGAGACCGCCGGTTGGCCGAAGGCGCTCCGTACCAGACCAAGCGGATTGACGTGTCGGACCGTGGCCGCGCTGACCTTGGCGGCATGGCAATTGCGGCGGTGCTGGCGCAAAGCGGCACCGTGCCGTGGACTGAAGGCTATTCCACCGGTTGGATCACGATGGACAACACGCGCCTCCCCCTGCCGACACCGGCCGCTGGGCTGGCTCTGTCGGCCGCTGTTGGGGACTGGTACGGGCGCATGATGCAGTTCGCTCGCGACTTGAAGGACGAGGTGCTGACCAGCCCAGACCCTGACGCTGTCTCCATCGCCAATGGCTGGCCGGAATGATCGGGCGCTATGCGCTGAACGTCGCTGTTGCCGTCGATCAGCTGGCCAATGCGGTCCTGGGCGGCGACTGCGACGAAACCCTGTCGTCGCGGCTGGGCAAGGCGCAGCGCGGTGACTTCGGGCCGGGCTGGCGCTGGATCACCGCCCCGATCCGCTGGGCAGTGGATGCAGTGTTCCGCGTCGCTTTCGGCCAGTCGGGGCACTGTGCGTCCAGCATCGAAGAGGACGAGGGCATGCGCGATCTGCTGCGCTGACCCCGTCCGCGACAACACTCCAAACCTAAGATCACACAGGCGCCCATAGGGCGCTTTTTTCATGCGCGGAGGGCATTGTGACCATTCTTCGGGCTATTACTTACGCCGGCTCTGTGCTGGTGACCTGTGGTGCCGCTATGGCGACCACTGACCCGCCCCCCCTCGACCAGTTAGCTGGGAAGCTCAACCGCTTTCTTGACCTGCTGGAGCGCGGCGGCACTGCCGTGGTGGCGCTGGAGCTGGTGCTAGGCGTTGCCTTCCTCGCCGCCCTGGCCGCTGTCGTGCTCGTCCTCGTCACCGTGGTCCAGGCGCTGCCGCGGGCCGCCCGGCCACTGGCCGATGCCTACGCCACCATGCGAGGCGGTGCGACTCGGCGCGAAGAACGACTGCGCGCGGAGAATGTCGCGCTCGCCCGCGAGTTGGACGCGATCCGGGCGCAGCTCGTGGGGCTGGAGCATCGCGACGAAGAGAAGTCCCGCATCATCGTCGCCTTGGTCGATCAGCTCGCCGCGCTGGGGGTGGACGTGGCCGCCCTCCGTGCGATGGCCCCCCGCGCCCTGGCGGATGTCGAGGTGGATCATGCCTCCGCCGCATGACGCCGTGCAGCAGCTCGCGGCGCGCGTGCTGATGGACTGCAGCGGGGATGAAGCCCTCGCCCGTCTCACGCTCGCCCGCCTGCTTCTCGCCGCCAACAGCGGCATGTCCGCCGGTTTCCTCCGGCTTGGCCCTCCACTCCGTCAGTGAAGGAATTCGACCAATGACCCAGTCTCCCCCGCTCCCCGCCATGACGGCGCGGGAGGTGATCGCCCGCACCCTGTGGGGTGAAGCACGCGGCGAAGGCCGCAATGGCATGGCCGCCGTTGCCTGCGTCATCCAGAACCGGGTGCGCAATCCGCGCTGGTGGGGCAGCTCCCCCATCACCGTGTGCCTGAAGCCCTATCAGTTTTCCTGCTGGCTGGCGGACGATCCCAACCGGGCCAAGCTGTTGGCGGTGACCGACCGCGATGCCAGCTATCGCGCGGCACTGGAGATTGCCGATTCGCTGCTGTCCGGCCGGCTGGCAGAGGTCACCAACGGTGCTGACCACTACCACACCGCCGGAGTGTCGCCGGCATGGTCGGGCGGCAAGAAACCGGTCGCCGTGATCGGCAATCACCGCTTCTTCCGGCTGGAGCTGAAGTAGCTCGCCTGATCCTGCCCGCACCCCTGATCCACCGTTCTGCCGCCTGCATTCCGCCGTGCGGCATTTTTGATGCCCAAAGGAGGGGCACAACCATGAAGACCATCAACATGCAGCGCCTGAAGGAACCCAGCACCTATGCCGGTCTCGCCAGCATCCTGGGCGGAGTCGGGATGATCGCTTCGTCCCCGTGGGTGACGGCGGCGGCCAGCGTTGCCGATGCCGCCGCCCAGGGCGCGGCTTCCGGTCAGGGATGGCTGGGCATTGGTCTGGCGGTGCTGGGTGCTGCTGCCTCGCTGGCTAAAGACCCGGCAAGTCCACGCTGACGAACAAGGTAGGGGTGACGTTTGGTCGCCCAAACTGCCTGCGCCCGGCTAGACCCGGTACGCGCCAGCATAGTGGTAGCTGGAAGCGGCTTCGGCGACCTTGGGGATGCCAGCCTCGGCCGCCGGGCCGCACAGCTCCGCCATTATGGCGGGCTGGGCGTTGGCCGACTTTATCAAGAACCAAAAATGGACGCGCGAAAGCGTAACTCCTCACCCAGCTGGCGCCAGCTTAGCCATTAAGCGACGAGGAAGGTGCCGTCGATGAGGTTGCGGATGGCGGTCCAGGCGAACTGGCCTTGGCGGCGCGCGGTTCCGGTGACGGAGCGATAGCCGGCGTGGATGCCCGGCCCCCAGTCGGACCGGAAGCCGTTGGTGACCTTGCGGAAGATCACGGACGGGCGGATTTCCTGCTCACTGCAGTTGTTGGTGGGCGGCACGCGGCGGTCGCTGAGGAAGACGAAGAACTTGCCACGCCACGCCTTGACCTGGCGCTGCAACTCGCGCCCGGCCGGATGGGCGGCGGGCACACCGAGCAGCGCATCGAGGCGGCGCTCGGCTTTGGCGGCGTAAGCAGCGAGCGTGCTGTCCTTCAGC